>NZ_DASWTG010000047.1:0-8114 GCF_036402235.1 Sphingomonas sp.
GATTGCGGGTGGGGGCGGACGGCGAGACCTTCGCTTCCTCCCCCTCCGTCGCCTGCGGCGACACCTCCCCCTGGCGGGGGAGGATCAGGTTTGGCTTCAATCCGGCTTCTTCGCCACCCCGACCAGCGCCGGGCGCAGCAGGCGATCCTTGATCATGTAGCCGGTCTGGATCTCCTGCACGATCGTGCCCGGTTCGGCATCGGCGCTCGGCACCTCCATCATCGCCTGATGGCGATTGGGGTCGAGCACCTCGCCCAGTGCCGACACCTTCGACACGCCGTGCCGCGCGAACACCGAATCCAGCTCGCGCCCGGTCGCCTCGAGGCCGGTGACCAGGCCTTTCATCTTCTCGTCGGCCCGCAGCTCGTCAGGAATGGCGGACAGGGCGCGCGAGAGATTGTCGGCCACCGACAGGATGTCGCGGGCAAAGCCGGTCGCGGCATAGGCGCGCGCATCCTCGGCCTCCTTTTGCGCGCGGCGCAGCAGATTCTGCGCCTCGGCGCGGGCATAGAGCGTCGCGGACTGCGCCTCGGCAAGCTGCGCTTCCAGCTCGGCGACGCGGTCATGCTCGGCGACTTCGGGGGCTCCCTCCGCGGTCTCGTGGCGCAGGTCCTCGGTCGCTTCGGTCTTTTCTTCTTCGGTCATAATCCCTGTATTTCTTCGTGTTTCAGGTCAGCAATCTGGCGAGTGTCGCTGCGGTGAAATCCACCATGGGCACGACGCGGGCATAGTTCAACCGTGTCGGCCCGATCACCCCGACCACGCCGACCACGCGCCCGTCGAGCGAACGCACCGGTTTCGCGATCACCGACGACCCCGACAGCGCGAACAATTTGTTCTCCGATCCGATGAAGATGCGCGTCGCCTCGCCCTCGCGCGCGCTGTCGAGCAGGCGGGCGATCTCCTCCTTGCCCTCCAGCTCGTCGAGCAGCTGGCTCACCCGGTCGAGGTCGTCGGCCGCCGCCGCGTCGAGCAGTCGCGCCTGCCCGCGCACGATCAGCACCGGCCGGTCGTCCCCGTCCTGCGACCATACGGCAAGCCCTCGCTCGACCAGCGCGCGCGCCGCATCGTCGAGCGCCGCGCGCTCGGCACGCAGCTCGCGCTCGATCTTCGCCCGCGCCTCGGAGAGCGTCAGCCCGCCCAGCGTCGCGGTCAGATAGTTAGCCGCCTGCTCCAGCGCCCCTGCCGGCATCCCCGCCGGCAGCTCGACCACGCGGTTCTCGACCGATCCGTCCTCGCCGACCAGCACGGCGAGCGCGCGGTCCTGCCCCAGCGGCACGAAGCCGAACTGGCGCAGCACGCGCTCGGCCTTGGGCACCAGCACCAGGCCCGCGCAGGCCGACAGGCCGGATAGCGCCGCGGTGGTGTTGGCCAGCGCTTCCTCGACCGGCCCGCCGCCGCCGGCGCGCCCCTCGATCGCCGCGCGCTCCTCCGCCGAAGGCTCGGACGCGCGCATCATCCCGTCGACGAACAGGCGCAGGCCCAGCTCGGTCGGCATCCGCCCCGCGCTGGTATGCGGCGCGGCGAGCAGCCCGAACTCCTCCAGGTCCTGCATCACGTTGCGGATCGAGGCGGGCGAGAGGTTGAGGCCCGCGACGCGCGAGATCGTCCGCGATCCCACCGGCTGCCCGGCGTCGAGATACGATTCCACCACCACGCGAAAAATGTCGCGCGCGCGGTCGGTCAGCTCGGTGATCGGCGGGGTGGTCACAATCCAGTCATGTAGCAACCCCGCGCCGCGGCTCAAGGGCGCGGACCGATCAGCGGGGCGAGCGCAGGGATCAGGTCGGGCGCATTTCCCAATGCCGCGGCCATCGCATGGTTGGCGTCGCGGTCGCAGCCAAAGTCGAAATAAAGCGTCGTGGTGCTGCGCCGCCCGCGCCAGCGCACCTCTGCGCTCGGCATGTCGGTCGCTGCCTGCTCGCAGCCCGGCTCGCCATGGGCATAGCGGCGCGTCCGCCCGGTTGCCGGGCGCCAGGGGGCGAGCGACTGCGCCAGCGCCGCGGCCTGTTCGGGTGTCGCGCGGAAGCTGCGCTGTCCGGTCACCGCGGTAAAGCGGATGCCGGTGAAGCTGCCCATGCCGTTGGGACTCACCTGGAAGCGATAGACCGGGCAGCGCCCGAAGCACGGGCCGGTCTGATACTCGATCGCCTCATTGGTCACCGGCCGCACCGGCGGCGGCGCCTGCGGCGCATGCGCTTCGGGCCTGACCGGCGCGCGCGGAGGCACCGTGGTCGAGGCTGGGGCGCGCCCTGGCGGCGTCACCTGCGGAATGCATCCCGCTGTCCCCACAGCGAGCAGTGCAATTACGATACGCTTCATCAATGATCCTCCACGGATCGCGAAGCGAACACTGGCGCGTTCGGTTCCCTGGGTTTAGGTGCGGCACCGACAGCCACAGGAGATTCCCGTTATGCGCCCCAGCGGCCGCGCCCCCGATCAGATGCGTGCGATCTCGATTCTGCCCAATTTCACCATCCATGCCGAAGGGTCGGTGCTGATCGCGTTCGGCAACACCAAGGTGCTGGTCACCGCCAGCGTCGAGGAGCGCGTGCCTCCGTTCCTGCGCGGCAAGGGGCAGGGCTGGGTGACCGCCGAATACGGCATGCTCCCCCGCGCCACCCACACCCGCGGCAGCCGCGAGGCGGCGAAGGGCAAGCAGTCGGGCCGCACGCAGGAGATCCAGCGCCTGATCGGCCGCTCGCTGCGCGCCGTCACCGACCTCACCGCGCTCGGCGAGCGCCAGATCACGCTCGACTGCGACGTGATCCAGGCCGATGGCGGCACCCGCACCGCGGCGATCTCGGGCGCCTGGGTCGCGCTGCGCATCGCGGTGGACAAGCTGCTCGCCTCGGGCGCGCTGGCGGCCGATCCGATCCTCACGCAGGTCGCCGCCGTCTCGTGCGGCATCTATCAGGGCAATCCGGTGCTCGACCTCGATTATGACGAGGATTCGGCGGCCGATGCCGACGCCAATTTCGTCCTGCTCTCCGACGGCAAGATCGCCGAGGCGCAGGCGACCGCCGAGGGCGCCTGCTATGATGAGGAAGGGCTGCTCCGCCTGCTCCGCCTCGCTCGCATCGGCTGCAACGACATCTTCGCGGCCCAGCTCAAGGCGACCGGGCGGTGAGCGGCGAGGGCCGCGACCCGCAGGCGATCCGCAAGCTCGCCCCGGGCAAGCTCGTCATCGCCAGCCATAATGAGGGTAAGGTGCGCGAGATCCGCGCGCTGCTCGCGCCCTATGGCATGGAGCCGGTCAGCGCCGCCTCGCTCGGCCTGCCCGAGCCCGACGAGACCGGCACCACCTTCGTCGCCAATGCCGAGCTCAAGGCGATGCAGGCGGCCGACCTGTCGGGCCTGCCCGCGCTGGCCGATGATTCGGGGCTCTGCGTCGATGCGCTGGGCGGCGAGCCGGGCATCTTCTCCGCGCGCTGGGCGGGGCCGTCCAGGGATTTCGGCCTGGCGATGGAGCTGGTCGAGAGGAACATCGCCGGCAAGGCGGTCGACGGTCAGCCCGCGCCGTCGCGCGACGCGCATTTCGTCTGCGCGCTCGCGCTCGCCTGGCCCGACGGGCATGTCGAATGGTTCGAGGGCCGCGTCGACGGCATCCTCGTCTGGCCGCCGCGCGGCAGGAACGGCTTCGGCTATGACCCGATGTTCCTGCCCGACGGCCATATCCAGACCTTCGGCGAGATGGACCCCGACGCCAAGCACGCGATGAGCCACCGCGCCGATGCCTTCCGCCAGCTCGTTGCTGCGGTGTTCTAGGCCGCCATGCCCAGACGAGCGCGGCGGATCGAGGGGCCGTCGCGCCGTGCCCCATCTAATTCGCTTGCTGCGTGGGCACCTCGCGCTGTACGTGACAGCTCCATGACAATTCCTCCGCCGGATCGGTCGCGGGATCGCCGGATCGAGGATCCGTCGAACCTCTGGATCATCCACCCGGCAGGCCGCGGCCTGCTGCCGTGGTTCGTCGCCCGCGGCATATCGGCCAACGCCGTGTCGGTCGCGGGACTCGTGCTGGGCACCGGCGCGGCCCTCGCCTATTCCAACTGGAGCGACTGGCGCTGGACCGCTGCCGGGCTGCTGCTGTCGGTGGCGTGGCTGATCGCCGACGGGCTCGACGGCATGATCGCACGCGCCACCGGCACCGCCAGCGCGCTCGGCCGCTTCCTCGACGGGCTGTGCGATCATGGCGTGTTCGTCCTGATCTATGTCGTCCTCGCCAGCTCGATCGGCACGGTCGAGGGCTGGGCGCTGGCCATCTCGGCCGGCGTCGCGCACGCCGTGCAGTCCAGCCTCTATGAGGGCGAGCGCGCGCGCTTCCACCGCCGCTGCAAGGGCGATGCCGGCACCCCGCCGGCGCGCAGCCGCAACCCGCTGGTGCTGCTGTACGATTCGGTCGCGAACGCGGCCGATCGCTTCGCCCGCACGTTCGACGACAGCCTGCGCCGCCACCCCGATCCCGCCGCGTTCGGCGCCGCCTATGGCGAGGCGGCGGTCGGGCCGCTCGGCCTGATGCGGCTGCTCAGCGCGAACATGCGCGTGCTCGCGATCTTCCTCGCCTGCCTCGCCGGCAATCCGCGCCTCTTCTGGTGGTTCGAGCTGGTCCCGCTCACCGCCATCCTCGTCATCGGCCTGATCTGGCACCGCGCCGTCGAAGCGCGGCTCGCCGGCACGGCGATCCAGCCGCTTTCCTCCCAATCACCCACCCAAAGGACGTGAAGTAAATGTCGAGCATCAACATCGCCATCGTCGGCGTCGGCAATTGCGCCAGCTCCCTCGTTCAGGGCCTTTCCCATTACCGGGACGGGGCCAATGACACGATCGGCCTGATGCACTGGGACCTGGGCGGCTACCGCCCCAGCGACATCCGCGTCGTCGCCGCCTGGGACGTCGATGCGCGCAAGGTCGGCCATGACGTCGCCGACGCGATCTTCGCCAAGCCCAACTGCACCGCGATCTTCTGCGAATCGATCGAGCCGACCGGCGCCAAGGTGATGATGGGCCGCATCCTCGACGGCGTCGCCGATCACATGGGGGATTATGCCGACGACCGCACCTTCGTCGTCGCCAAGGAGCGTGAGGCGACCAAGGACGACGTCGTCGCCGCGCTGCGCGCCGCCAAGGTCGACGTGCTGATGAACTACCTCCCCGTGGGCTCGCAGGAGGCCAGCGAGTTCTACGCCGAATGCGCGCTCGAGGCGGGCGTCGCCTTCGTCAACAACATCCCCGTGTTCATCGCCAGCAATCCCGAATGGGCGCAGCGCTTCGTCGATGCGGGCGTTCCGATCATCGGCGACGACATCAAGGCCCAGCTCGGCGCGACGATCGTCCACCGCGTGCTCACCGACCTGTTCGCCAAGCGCGGCGTCAAGCTCGAGCGCACCTATCAGCTCAATACCGGCGGCAACACCGACTTCCTCAACATGTCGAACCACCGCCGCCTCGCCTCCAAGAAGGTGTCGAAGACCGAAGCGGTGCAGTCGGTCGCGGCCGAGCGGCTGGAGGACGAGAATGTCCATATCGGCCCGTCGGACTATGTGCCGTGGCAGAACGACAACAAGGTCTGCTTCCTGCGCATGGAAGGCGCGATGTTCGGCGGCGTGCCGATGAACCTGGAGCTGCGCCTGTCGGTCGAGGACAGCCCGAACTCGGCGGGCGTCGCGATCGACATGATCCGCTGCGCCAAGCTCGCCAAGGACCGCGGCCTCGCCGGCCCGATCGACGCCGCATCGGCCTATTTCTGCAAGCACCCGCGCACGCAGATGACCGACGATATCGCGCAGCTGGAGGTCGAGAAGTTCATCGCCGCCGCGTGATCTGAAGACGGTGCCGGGCGGGGGAACTGGCCGGCACCGCGGAATCAGGACTGATGATTGACACTGCGATCCTGCTCGCCGCGGGCGAGGGCAGCCGCCTTCGCTCCGCGGCGCCCTTCAAGCCGCTCTGCCCGGTCGCCGGCCGCCCGCTGATCGCGCACGCGCTGCACGGCCTGGCGGAGGCCGGCATGGCGCGCGCGATCGTCGTGCTCGGCTATGGCGCGGCGGAGATCGAGGCGTATCTCGCCGGGCATGACTGGCCCCTCATCGTCGAAACCGTGCGGGTCGAAGACTATCGGAAACCCAACGGCAGCTCGCTCCTCGCCGGCGAGCCCTTGCTCGCGGGGGGCGAGGCGGTGCTGGCGATGTGCGACCATCTCGTCGATCCCGCGCTCTACCGCCGCCTTGCCGAGGCGGGAACGGGGCAGGGGGCGCGGCTCGGCATCGACCGGCGGCTCGGCCATGACTGGGTCGATCCGGAGGATGTCACCTGCGTCGCGACGCAAGGCGACGCGATCGTCGCGATCGGCAAGGGGCTGGAGCCGCACGATTGCTACGACACCGGCGTGTTCGCGATCGGCCCCGCGCTGTTCGCCGCGCTCCATGCGCTCGACGCGCCCTCGCTGACCGAAGGCATGCGCGCCCTTGCCCAGCAGGGCGCCGCGCGCATCGTCGATTGCAGCGACCTTGACTGGCTCGACGTCGACGACGCCCCCGCGCTTGCCAGGGCCGAGGCGTGGCGCACATAACCCAAAATCCTCCCCCGCCAGGGGGAGGTGGCGCGCGTAGCGCGACGGAGGGGGAGGACGGCGAAACATCAGCGGCTCGCTTCCGCCCCCTCCGGCGCTACGCGCCACCTCCCCCGCCAGGGGGAGGATTGCTCGGCTTCACGCCGCTTCCAGCGTCCGCTCCGCCGCCAGGAAATCGGTCAGCCGGTCCGCATGGGGCTCGATCCCGTTCTTCTGCAGCAGGATGCCGATATTGCCGCGATGATAGGTGCCGTGCGTCGCGACGTGCAGCAGCATGTCGCCGCGCGTCATCCGCCCCGGCGTCCCGTCGGAGAAGGTAAAGTCCACCGTCTCGTCGCGCTGCGCCCTGGTCAGCAGGTCGGCATAGGAGACATACCATTCGGCGGTCACGATCGCCTTGCGCGCCAGCGTCTCGAACTCGGGCAGCTCGAACGATCGCGGCGAGCGGCGGCGATGCGGGCGGCCCTCCAGATGGTCGCCGAACATCTCGTCCACGCGCTGGATATGGTCGAGCAGCCGCACGATCAGCACCCGGTCGCGCGCATCGAGCCGGCTGAGGTTGGCCGCGATCGTCGCGGTCAGCCCGTTGGTCGCCCAGCGCTTGTACCGCATCAGCGTGTCATAGGGATAAGCCGGCATCGTCGTCCTCGCATGAGCTGGTCTGGGGCTGGATCGGGGTTTGGATTGCGTGCCGAAAATTTGCGAGCTATCGCTCGCATTGTCTACTCGCATTGCCGGAAACCGATCGCCATGGCCCGCCCGATCCCGATGAACCCGCGGAAAATCGCGACGCAGCAGCGCTCGCAGGCGACGGTCGAGGCGCTGCTCGACGCGACTGCTCGCATTCTGGTGCGCGAGGGATACGACCGTGCGAGCACCAACCGCATCGCCGCGGTCGCCGGGGTCAGCGTCGGCTCGCTCTACCAATATTTCCCCAACAAGGAATCGATCGTCGCGGCGTTGATCACGCGCCACACGCGCGAGATGCTCGACTTGCTGCGCAACGCGATGGCCGCGGTCGAATCGCTCGATCTCGAGACGGCGATGCGCGAGCTGATCGCCGCGATGGTCGATGCGCATCGCGTCGATCCCGCGTTGCACCGCATCTTCGACGAGCAGATCCCGCGCATGGGCCAGCTCGAAGAGATCGAGGCGATCGATCGCGAGGCCTATGCGCTGATCCGCGCCTATCTCGAAGCGCGCCGGGACGAGATCGGCGTGGCCGACCTCGACACCGCGACCTTCATCTGCGTCACCACGGTCGAGACGCTGACGCACGAGGCCGTGCTGCGCCATCCCGACATGATCGAGCCGGCCGCGCTGATCGACGAGGTGACCCGGCTCGTCGTCGGCTATCTGCGGCCGGTGCGCGGCATGGCGGGGGCTGGCTGATCAATCCTCCCCCGCCAGGGGGAGGTGGCATGCGAAGCATGACGGAGGGGGAGGCGTCGATGATCCCCCGATGGTGCGCCGCTGCCCGCCCCCTCCGACGCCTTCGGCGCCACCTCCCCCTGGCGGGGGAGGATCAGATCCGATCCTTAGG
>NZ_DASWTG010000048.1:0-18603 GCF_036402235.1 Sphingomonas sp.
CGACAATGACGAAGCGCCATGGCGCGATCTTGCCGTGGTCCGGCGCGCGCATCGCGATGGTCAGGATTTGTTCAAGCTCGGCGGGCGAGGGTCCGGGCTCGGCGAGCCCTCTCGGCTTGCCGGAACGGCGGGTTTCGAGGAGCGAAAGCGCGGACGAAGTGTCGTTAAGAGTCATGCGGGTCGCATAACGGCGCAACCCGTTGGCAACAATCGACTTCACAAGTGCGTTTTCGTCGCTAGGGTGCCGCCCAATTCAATGACAGGCGCGCCCGCGCGATGCGCGCCGCTATGCAAGAGGAACGCCCGTTATGGGATTGAAACCGGTGTCAGCTTGGGCCGAAGGCGACTGGATCGTCGTCATCGCGCTCGTCATTTTCGGGCTTTTCCTGGCCGGAGGCGCGGCCATCGCGGCCAAGAAGGAGCCGGAAGCGCTGGGCCATCCCAAGGGCCTGTACATGCTGTTCTTCGCCGAGATGTGGGAGCGCTTCTCCTATTACGGCATGCGGGCGATCCTGATCTTCTACCTGACCCAGCACTGGCTGTTCAGCGACGGCAAGTCGAACCTGATCTATGGCGCCTATACCAGCCTCGTCTACATCACGCCGGTGCTCGGCGGCTATCTCGCCGACCGGTATCTCGGCCAGCGCAAGGCGGTGATCTTCGGCGGCCTGCTGCTCGCGGCGGGCCATTCGCTGATGGCGGTCGAGGGCACCGGCGGGCAGAATGATCCGACGATCAACGTCTTCTGGCTCGCGCTCGCCTTCATCATCGTCGGCTCGGGCTTCCTCAAGGCCAACATCTCGGTGATGGTCGGGCAGCTCTACAACCTTACCGACACGCGCCGCGACGCGGCCTATACGATCTTCTACATGGGCATCAACGTGGGCGCCGCGCTCGGCACCATCCTGGTCGCCTATCTCGGGCAGACGATCGGCTGGGGTTACGGCTTCGGCCTTGCCGGCATCGGCATGCTCGCCGGCCTGATCGTGTTCGTGCTGGGCAAGGCGTCGCTCCGCGGCGCGGGCGAGGCGCCGGCGCCGCTGACGCGATCGAAGGAAATGATGCTGTACGGTGTCGGCCTCGCCTCGGTCGCGGTGATCTGGGCGCTGGTCCAGTATCAGGACGTCATCCAGACGTTGCTTATCTTCTCGGGTATTCTTCTTCTCGGATATGTGGCGCTCCAGGCCACTTTCGAACTGACCTACGGATCGTTGAAGGCGAGCCCTCAGGGCCGTCTTAACGCGATGTTGGGCGGCATTGCTCTGATGCTCATTCTGCCGATCACGCTGGCGCTTGGACTATCGTTCGCCAGCGCCCCGCTGGCGTTCGGCCTGAGCGGTTCGGCGTGGATCGCACTGTTCGGGTTCCTGATTATCCTTGCCGTGATGGTGCTCGAGAAGTTCACGATCGAGAACCACCCACGCGACCGGATGTTCGCGATCCTGTTTCTGATCTCGCTCAACCCGATCTTCTGGGGACTGTTCGAACAGGCGGGCGGATCGATGAACCTGTTCACCAACGAGTTCGTCGATCGCGGCGGGGTTCCCGCGGGAATCTTCCAGTCGATCAACCCGATCTATATCATCCTGCTTGCTCCGCTGTTCGCCGCACTCTGGCAGTTTCTTGGCAAGCGCGGGCTGGAGCCGTCGGCGCCGGCCAAGTTCGGCCTGGCGCTGCTGCAGATGGGCTTTGCCAATCTGGTACTGGTGTGGGGCGCGCATGCCTGGGGCATCGAGGTGATGACGCCGGTGATCCTGGTCTTCGCCTATTATCTCTTCGCGACCACCGCCGAGCTGTGCCTGTCGCCGGTCGGCCTGTCGGCGATGAACCGGCTCGCGCCCAAGTTCCTCGCATCGCTGATCATGGGCGCGTGGTTCTACATGACCGCGGTCGGCAATTTCGTCGCGGGCAAGATCGGCGAGGCGACCGGCGGCCATGACGGCAAGATGACCAAGGACGGCCTGCTCGACATCTACGACCTGTTCGGGTGGATCGCGATCGGCGTCGGCGTGGCGGTGCTGCTGCTGAGCCCGATCGTGCGGCGCTGGATGCACCTCGACACGCTCAAGGACGACAAGGACCTGGCGGGCGAGGCGGAGCTGGCGGAGAACCAGGCGGCCGGCATGCGCCCGGATCTGGAGACCAAGCCGGTCTAACTAAATCCTCCCCCAGCTTGTCTGGGGGAGGGGGACCGCCGCCGAAGGCGGTGGTGGAGGGGCGGCCGCGCAGACGGCCGACACAGCTCGGCAAATTCCGCCCTCTTCGGGGCGGCCCCTCCGTCATCGCTTCGCGATGCCCCCCGTACCGGGGATGACTTATCGCACCCGGTTCGCCACCAGGTCGTCGACCACGGAGGGATCGGCGAGCGTGGAGGTATCGCCCAGCGACGAGGTGTCGCCCTCGGCGATCTTGCGCAGGATGCGGCGCATGATCTTGCCCGAGCGGGTCTTGGGGAGGCCGGGCGCGAACTGTAGCGCGTCGGGCGTGGCGATCGGGCCGATCTCGGTGCGGACCCATTTGATCAGCTCGGCGCGCAAGCCCTCGTCGGCGGTGCAGCCGGCATTGAGCGTGACATAGGCGTAGATGCCCTGGCCCTTGACGTCGTGCGGCATGCCGACGACCGCGGCCTCGGCGACCTTGGGGTGGAGCACCAGGGCGCTCTCGACCTCGGCGGTGCCCATGCGGTGGCCGCTGACGTTGATCACGTCGTCGACCCGCCCGGTGATCCAGTAATAGCCGTCCTCGTCGCGGCGGCAGCCGTCGCCTGTGAAATATTTCCCTGGATAGGTGGTGAAATAGGTCTGGAAGAAGCGTTCGTGATCGCCCCAGACGGTGCGCATCTGCCCCGGCCAGCTGCGCGCGATGACGAGGTTGCCCTCGGTCGCGCCGTGCAGCACCGCGCCCTCGCTGTCGACCAGCTGGGGATCGACGCCCGGCATCGGCTTGGTGGCGGAGCCGGGCTTGAGTGCCGTGGCGCCCGGCATCGGCGCGATCATCGCCCCGCCGGTCTCGGTCTGCCACCAGGTGTCGATGATCGGGCAGCGCCCCTCGCCCACCACCTCATGATACCAGCGCCACGCCTCGGGGTTGATCGGCTCGCCGACCGTGCCGAGCAGCTTCAAGGATTTGCGGCTGGTGCTGGTGACGAAGCCGTCGCCATCCTTCATCAGCGCGCGCAGTGCGGTCGGCGCAGTGAAGATGGTGTGGACGTTGTGGCGATCGACCACCTGCCAGATGCGGCTGGCGTCGGGCCAGTTGGGCAGGCCCTCGTACATCAAGGTCGTCGCGCCGTTGGCGAGCGGGCCGTAGAGGATGTAGCTGTGGCCGGTGACCCAGCCGATATCGGCGGCGCACCACCACACGTTGCCGGGCTTGTAGTCGAAGCACAGCTCATGCGTCAGGCTTGCCCAGAGCAGATAGCCCGCGCTGGTGTGGAGCACGCCCTTGGGCTTGCCGGTCGAGCCGCTGGTGTAGAGGATGAACAGCGGATCCTCGGCGTTCATCGTCTCGGCCGGGCAGTCGGCGGAGACGTTCGCCGCGGCCTCGTGATACCAGAGATCGCGGCCTTCGGTCATCGCCACGTCACCGCCGGTCGCCTTGACCACGATCACCGTCTCGAGCGCGGGCGCGCGCTTTGCCGCCTCGTCGACATTGGCCTTGAGCGCGATGCGCTTGCCGCCGCGGCGGCCCTCGTCGGCGGTAATGACTACCTTGCTGTCGCAATCGGTGATGCGGCCGGCCAGCGCCTCGGGCGAGAAGCCGCCGAACACCACCGAATGGATCGCGCCGATCCGCGCGCAGGCGAGGATCGCGAACGCCGCCTCGGGGATCATCGGCATGTAGATAGTGACGCGATCGCCCTTCCTGACGCCCTGGCCCTTCAGCACATTGGCGAAGCGGCAGACCTGCTGGTGCAGCTCGAGATAGGTGAAGCGGCGCGGCTCCTCGGCGGGATCGTCCGGCTCCCAGATGATCGCGACATCGCCACCGCGGCTCGCCAGATGCCGGTCGATGCAGTTGGCGGCGACGTTGAGCTTGCCGTCCGCGAACCATTCGATGCGGAAATCGCCCTCGTCGAACGACCAGTCCCCCGCCAACTCCGGACGCTTGATCCAGTCAAGGCGACGCGCCTGATCCAGCCAGAAGCTGCCGGGATCGGCAAGCGAGCGCCCGTAGAGCCGCTCATACCCCGCCGCATCGTAACGTGCTTCGCGTGCCCATTCCGCAGGAACTGGATAAGTCTCGCCGGTCATCGCCTCTCCTCTCGGCCCGGAGCTGTAGGTTCCAGACCCGAAAAGGGCAACGCCATCGCCGCTTTCGCTGCCTCAAGGCTTAGTGATAGCGATCTCACCGAAAGTCATGAAAACAAGCGCCCGGCCAGTCGGACCGCGATAGCCGCCATTGGCGCCCGCGAGATGCGCGGCGAGCGCCGTGAATTGCCAGGCATCCTCTTCGCTCGCATTGATCTGGCGCGTGGTCAGCGCATCCAAGCCCTGCGCCTTGCCGAACGCATGGACCAATTTCGCATGCGCGCGCACGGGTTCCGGCGCCGACGGGTGATCCCAGCCCCACAGCCACGTGCCATTGTCCGGAACCAGCGTCCCGATCAGTTGCACCGGCGCGGTGACGATCCAACCCTTGGGGTTGCGAAAGGTGATCTGCCCCGCCTCGAGATCCACGTCCCAGCTGCTCTCCCCCGTGCGCCAGACTCCATTATGGCCCTCGGTCTTGAGGCGAAGCTCGGCCTCAGCCCGTTCGAAGACCCCATCGATCTCCGTATCGGCAAGCTTGGTGGGATAGCTTCTGCCGGAGTCCACCGCAGCGGCAGCGCTACCGCGCCCCAGCAGCCTGTCGAACAATCCCGCGATCGCCAGCCCCCCTGCCGCCGTCATCAGAGCGCGGCGCCCCTGCTCCTTTTGTGTCATTGTCGCCCCCTGCGACAACCTAGGGAATAGGATGCAGCTCGGGCATGCCGAGATCAGGCCTTGAGCGGGCATAGTCCTGCGTGCCGTGCGTGATCACCCGATCACCCTCCACGATCTCCGCGATCGGGATGTCGGGCTGGGCGAGGATCTCGGCGTAGAGCGGCGCGAAATCGGTCTCGACCGTCGCGCGGAGCAGCGTGTCGAAGTCCGGGATGACGAAGTAGTTCTGCTGGAAATCGTCGATCCGGTATTCGGTGCGCATCACGCGCTTGAGATCGAAGCCGATGCGGTTGGGGCTGTCGCTGTCGAGCGCGAAGCGGCTCTCGCCGAAGCTCGACACGATGCCCGAGCCATAGATGCGCAGATCGCCGGCTTCCTCGATTAGCCCGAACTCGACCGTGTACCAGTAGAGGCGCGAGAGCTGCTTGAGCGCCCCGAGCTCCATCGCCCGGCCGCCGCCGCTGCCGTAGGCCTCCATGTAATCGGCGAAGACCGGGTCCGCGAGCATCGGGACATGGCCGAACACGTCGTGGAACACGTCCGGCTCCTGCAGATAGTCGAGCTGGTCGGACCGGCGGATGAAATTGCCGGCGACGAAGCGGCGATTGGCCATGTGATCGAAGAACACGTCGTCGGGGACGAGGCCGGGCACTGCGACCACCTGCCAGCCGGTCAGCTTCATGAGCCGCTCGGACAATTCCTCGAACCGCGGGATGCCGCCGTCGGACAGCTTGAGCAGCTCCAGGCCATGGAGATACGCTTTCGAGGCACGGCCGGGGAGCAGCTTGATCTGGCGCTCGAACAGCGTGTCCCACACGGCATGCTCCTCCGCCGTGAAGGCTTCCCAGTTCTGCGGGATCGTCCAGTCGGCCGCCGCACCCTCTGGCGGGCGGTCGAGAACATGGGTTTTATTGCTCATATGCCGGTCATAGCATGGCAATCGTAACGACGGAAACAGGTTGCGCCGCAGCATGGGCTGGAAACGGGCGCGCCGGACCCTATGTCGGGGGATGAATGGCATTGAACCTTGATGCAGAAGCCCCGCCGATCGCGGTGATGCTGTCCGAATGGCCCCGGGCGGCCTGGGGCCTGTCCACCCTGCCCTTCGCCTGGCCCGATCTGATGCAGGCGCCACGCGGCGACGGGCGGCCGGTGCTGACGCTGCCGGGGCTGGTCAATGGCGACCTGTCGAATTTCGTCATGCGCCATTATCTTGATGCGCTGGGCTATCGCGCGCTCCCGTGGGAGCTGGGCCGCAATTTCGGCCCGCGCGCGATCGGCACGGAGGGCGAGCGGCTGTTCAAGCGGATCGCCGCGATCCGTGACGAGACGGGCGAGAAGGTGACGCTGATCGGCGTCAGCCTGGGCGGGATCATGGCGCGGGTCGCGGCGCACCGGCATCCAGAGCTGGTGCGCGAGGTGATCACCGTGAGCTCGCCCTTTGCCGGCCTGCCCAAGGCGACCAATGTGTGGCGCGTGTTCGAGCTGGCGTCGGGCCAGCGCGCCGACGATCCGACGGTGCGCGCGTTCCTGGAGGAAGCGGCGACGCCGCTGCCCGTTCCGGCGACCGCGATCTGGAGCCGCAGCGACGGGCTGGTCAATGGCGACTGCTGTCATGAAGCGGAAGAAGGCGATGCGCGGTCGATCGAAGTCGACAGCTCGCATCTATGGGTTCAGATGAAGCCCGAGGTTCTGCGCGCCATCGCCGATACGCTGGGGCGCGGCGCGAACTAGCTGCATCGACCTTCATCCTCCCCCGCCAGGGGGAGTGACAGGCGACGGAGGGGGAGGACGCGCATCGCAAGCGTTCTGGCATCCGCCCCCTCCGTCAGGCTGCGCCTGCCACCTCCCCCTGGCGGGGGAGGATTGAGGGCCATTAGTCCTTGTCGGGCTCCGGATCGCCGGCGCGATAGCCCTGATACGGCCCGCAATTGTCGGGATCCTTGCGACAGGCTTCCTCGTGCTTCTTGCGCTCGCGGCCTTCGCGCGCTTCCTGCTTGCGCAGCTTGCGGCCGGCATTGCGGTCGGCCTCGTCCTGGCTGGTGGTCGCCCAGTCGGCGGTCTGGCCCACCACCTTGACCGGCGCGGTGACGATGCTCGCCGCGGTCCTCAGGCAGCCGCCGGCCAGCAGCGGCAGCGCGGCGACCGCCAATATCAAACCCTTGCGCATCCTGCTCTCTCCCGGCGGATCAGCGAGCATGCCGATCGCGCGCCTCCACGCCCTGATAGGGGAAATCGGTGAAGAAGCCATCCACCCCGGCGGCGAGATGGCGCGAAATCTCCTCGCCCAGCCGTCCGTGGCCGGCGGGATTGATGCCGTTGCGCAGGCCCGAGGGGAGAAAGAAGTTCTCGGCGCGGAAGGTCCAGGGATGCACCTTGAGCCCGGCGGCATGCGCGTCGTCGACCAGCGGTGTGACGGTGCCGTCGCCCTTCACCACCATCGCCTTGGCGGGACCGATGCCCGCGGCATAGGCAGCGACCGACTTCAGCCCCTCCGGGGTGATCATCGCGGCATAGCTCGGCTGCGCGCCGTCGGCGGGAGCGCCATCGGCATCGATCAGCTGGATCAGCGGCACGCGCGTCATCTGCTTGAGCGCCTTGAGATTGTTCACCTCGAACGACTGGATGAAGACGGGAGCGTCGGCGCGATCCCATCCCGCCGCCTTGAGCTCCGCGACCAGCGCCGCCTCCATCGCCAGGCCGATCGAGGCGAAATAGGTCGGGTGCTTGGTCTCCGGATAGACGCCGATGGTGCGCCCGGTTTTCGCCGAGGCCGATTTGGCGAGCGCGATCACCTCGCGCAGCGTCGGCACCGCGAACTGGCCGTCATAGCTGGTGTTGGCCCGGCGCAGCAGCGGCAGCCGCTCCTTCGCGCGCAGCGTCCTGAGCTCGGCAAGGGTAAAATCCTCGGTGAACCAGCCGCTATGCTTCGTGCTGTCGATCACCTTGCTCGTCCTGCGAGCCCGAAATTCGGGACGCGATGCGACGTCGGTGGTGTCGGTGATGTCGTTCTCGTGCCGCGCGACGAGCTGGCCGTCCTTGGTCATCACCAGATCGGGCTCGATGAAGTCCGCCCCCTGCTCGATCGCCAGCTCGTAGGAGGCAAGCGTATGCTCCGGCCGCTCGCCGCTGGCGCCGCGATGCGCGATGACGATCGGTCTGGACGGGATGGCGGCCTCCTGTGCGAACGCGGGTGCCGCGACCATAATCAGTGCAAGCGCGGCTCGCCACATGCCCGGCATCACCCTATCTCCCTCGTGAAAGCGGGACCGGCTAGTCGATTCGCATGACAATCTAGAGGCAGGTGTGGCGGACAACGACAGTGTAATTGCCGCAGCGCGAGCCTGGGCGGGGCAGCCGATGGCGCTCGCGACCGTCATCTCGACCTGGGGTTCGGCACCACGCCCGCGCGGCTCGCACCTGCTGGTGCATGGCGAGGGGCGGTTCGAGGGATCGGTCTCGGGCGGCTGCGTCGAGGCCGATATCATGGCCATCGCCGCCGAGGTGATCGGCGGCGCGGGATTCCAACGGCGCCGCTATGGCGTGGCCGATGCCGCGGCATGGAAGGTCGGCCTTCCGTGCGGCGGCGAGATCGAGGTGATGGTGCAGCCGGTGGCGGAGGACGGGTTCGATCCGGCGCTGTTCGGGATGATCGCGGCAGCGCGGGCCGAGGGCCGGACACTGGATGTCTCCACCGACCTTTCGACGGGGCGAAGCGGCGTCGGGCCGGCGGCAGGGGACGTCTTCGTCAACCGCTACGAGCCGCCGCGCCGCCTGCTGATCGTGGGCGCGGTGCAGATCGCCCAGGTGCTGGCCGGCCTCGCGCGCGAGCTGGGGATCGCGACCGTGGTGATCGATCCGCGCGGACGCTTCCTGACGCCCGAGCGCTTCCCCGGGGTGGCGCTCGACGATCGCTGGCCCGACGAGGCGGTGGCGGCGCACCGGCCCGACGGTGCGACCGCGGTGGTGACGCTGAGCCATGATCCCAAGATCGACGACCCCGCGCTGATCGCGGCGCTGCAGGCGGGCGCGGGCTATGTCGCGGCGCTGGGGTCGCGCAAGAGCCACGCGGCGCGGCGGGAACGATTGGCGGCGGCCGGACTTACCACCGGACAGATCGACGGGATCGACGGGCCGGCCGGGATCGATATCGGCGCGATCGGCCCGGCGGAAATCGCGCTGTCGATCGCCGCGGGAATGGTGAGGAGCCTGCATGATCAAGGCTGAGCAAGTCGCGCTGGTGCTGTTGGCCGGGGGCCGTTCCGAACGCTTCGGCTCCGACAAGCTCACCCAGCTCTATCTCGGCCGCCCGCTCGGGCTGCATGTCGTCGTCGCGCTCGAGGCGGTCCCTTTTCGCGAGCGGATCGCGGTGGTCTCGCAGACGACGCTCGACCTGGCGGCGTGCGGCTATCGCATCGTCCATAACGACGATCCCGCCGCGGGCATGGGCCGGTCGCTTCGGCTGGGGGTGGAGGCCGCGTGCGCAGCCGGCGCCGAAGCGGTGCTGATCGCGCTTGCGGACATGCCGCGCGTCACCGCGACGCATATCTACCGCCTGCTCGATCGCGCCGAAGGGCCGGACGCGATCGTGGCGTCGAGCGACGGGGTGATCCCGCGCCCGCCCGTATTGTTCGGATGCATGCATTTCGACGCGCTGTTGCGCAGCGAGGGCGATATGGGTGCGCGCGAGCTGGTGAAGCACGGGCACCATGTCGTCACCTCGCCCGCCGAGCTGCTGGACATCGACACACCCGAGGATCTGGCGACGCTGATCCATGCCAGATAATCGCAATGGATGACCAGGCGCTGGCGATCGCGCTGGGGCTGTTCTCGGCGCTGACGCTGGCGCTCGCCAATACCGCGGTGAAGAAGGGCCAGGACATCCTGGTCGGCCGCGCGGTTCTGTCGTCGATCGCGGCGCTGCTCGTCGCGCCGTTCGCGCTGATCGTGCCGCTGCCCAACGCAGCGACATGGCATGCGCTCGTCTGGGCGATCCCGGCGCATTTCTTCTACCAGATCTGCCTGATCCGGGCGATGCAGCGCGGCGAGCTGAGCCTCGTCTTCCCGATCATGCGCGGCGCCGCGCCGCTGCTCACCGCGGGCTTCGCGGTGATCGTGCTGCACGAGCATCTGCCCTTGATTGCCTGGGCGGGATTGCTGATCGCCATCGGCGCAGTGGTGGCGTTCGCGCTGCCGGCACGCGGCGTCGCGCTGCGCGCGCATCCCGACAAGGCGGCGATGGGCTGGGCGCTCGCCACTGCGCTCGGCGTCGCGCTCTACAACATGACCGACGCGCGCGGGGTGCGCGCGGCACCCGATCCCTTCACCTATATCGTCTGGCTGTTCATGCTTGATGCGGTGTGCGTGACCGCGACCGCGCTGATCCTGCGGCGGCGCGAGCTTCGGCGCGCGGTTGCCGAGACGTGGCGGACCGGCGCGGCAGCGGGGGCGCTGTCGATCGCCTCGTTCGGCGCCGCGCTCTATGCCTATTCGCTGATCGAGGTGGCGAAGGTGTCGGCGCTGCGCGAGACCGCGGTGGTGTGGGCCGCGCTGATCGGCACGCGGTTTCTGGGCGAAGGGCTGGGCCGACGTCGCATCCTCGCCGCCATCGCGCTCGCCGGCGGGCTGGTGCTGCTCCAGTTCGGTTAGTTACTCGTGCCGCAGCGCGTCGATCGGGTTGAGGCTCGCCGCGCGCCGCGCCGGGAAGAAGCCGAACACCACGCCGATCACCGCCGAGATCAGGAAGGCGATGACGTTGATCTGCAGATCGAACATCCACGGCACCTGCATCAGCGGCGTCAGGATGCCGATCGCGACCTGCGCCAGCACCAGCCCCATGAGCCCGCCCAGCACCGACAGCACGATCGCCTCGACCAGGAACTGCAGCAGCACCTCGCTCGCGATCGCGCCGATGGCAAGGCGGATGCCGATCTCGCGCGTGCGCTCGGTGACCGAAACGAGCATGATGTTCATGATCCCGATGCCGCCGACGATCAGGCTGATCGCCGCCACCGCCGCGACGATGCGGGTCAGCAGGGTGGTGCTCTGAGTCATCGTCGCGCTGATCTGCGCGGTGTCGAAGATGTTGAAATTATCCTCCTGCCCCGGCTCGATCCGCCGCCGCTCGCGCAGCAGGTCGCTCAATGAGGACTGGACCTGCGCGCTGTCATAGGCGCTGTCGATGCCGACCAGCATCAGCCGGATGTCGCGATTGCCGGTGAAGCGGCGCTGCACCATCTTGATCGGCATGATGATGACGTCGTCCTGATCGCCGCCGAACCCCGCCTGCCCGCGGGTCGAGAGCGTGCCGATCACGTCGCACGAGATGTTGTTGACGCGCATCCGCTGTCCCACCGCGCGCCCGCCGCGGAACAGGTTCTGGCGCACGGTATTGCCGATGATGCATACCGACTTGCCCGCTGCCTCCTCCGCCGGGGAGAAGATGCGGCCCGCGGTCAGCGGCCAGGGCTGGACCTTGAAGAAATCGCCGGTGGTGCCGTTGACCGTGGTCGACCAGTTGGCGCCCTCATGGATCGCGGTGCCCGTGGTCTGCGCCTGCGGGGCGACCGCGGTGACGCCGGCGATCTGCTCCTTCACCGCCTCGACATCGGCTTCCTCGAAATCGGGCGGGCGCGGCCCGCCGCCGCCGCGGCCGAAGCCCTGGCCCGGGCGCACCTGGAGGATGTTGGTGCCGAGGCTCGCGATCTGCTGCTGCACCGCCGCCGTGGTGGCGTTGCCGAGCGTGACCATCGCCACCACCGCCGCGACGCCGATGATGATGCCGAGCGTGGTCAGGAACGAGCGGAGCTTGTGCCGCAGGATCGAGCGGATCGCGAGGGTGAAGGTGGTGCCGAGCATAGCGTTTCCTAGCCCCTCCCCTTCAGGGGAGGGGTTGGGGTGGGGCGGTGAGGCAGACGGGCGTTCTCGGTGAGACCTCCCCCATCCCCAACCCCTCCCCTGAAGGGGAGGGGCTTAAGATACGCTGCCCTCACGCCATCACCTTCCCATTCCCCGCCTCGATCCGCTCGACCAGCCCGTCCTTGAAGTGGACGATGGTGTTCGCGAAGGCGGCCATGTCGGGCTCGTGCGTGACCATCAGCACGGTGATGCCGCTGTCCTTGTTGAGGCTGGTGAGCAATTCCATGATCTCGACGGAGCGCGCCGAATCGAGATTGCCGGTTGGCTCGTCGGCGAGCAGCACCGCGGGGCTGGTGACGATCGCGCGGGCGATGGCGACGCGCTGCTGCTGGCCGCCCGAAAGCTCTGCCGGAGTATGGTCCCACCAGTCGGCGAGGCCGACCTTGTCGAGCGCGGCCATGCCCAGCTCGTGCCGGGTCTTCCGGTCCTCCCCGCGGTAGAGCAACGGCAGCTCGACATTCTCCAGCGCATTGGTGCGCGAGAGCAGATTGAACCCCTGGAACACGAAGCCCAGATATTTGCGGCGCACCAGCGCGCGCTCGTCGCGGTCGAGCTTCTCGATATGCACGCCCTTGAACAGGAACTCGCCGCTGGTCGGCACGTCGAGGCAGCCGAGGATGTTCATCGTCGTCGACTTGCCCGAGCCGGACGGCCCCATCACCGCGACGAAATCGCGCTCGGCAATGTCGAGATCGACGCCCTTCAGCGCCTGGAACGCGGTCGCGCCTTCGCCGAATACCTTGGTGATGCCGCGCAGGCGGATGATCGGATCGGCGTCAGCCACCCGCGCCGCCTCCGCCCTGGCGGCGCTGGCCGCCGCCGCCCGACTTGCGCTGCCCGGAGCCCGAGGACTCGCCCGCATATTGGCCGGTGATGACCTCCATCCCCTCCTTGAGGTCGCCCGACAGGATCTCCGTGACCTGGCCGTTGGTGTCGCCGGTCGTGACCTGCACCGCCTGCGGCTGGCCATCGGCGCCCTTCACATAGACGGTCTGGCGCGCGCCGCGAGTGATCGTCGCGGACTTCTCCGCGCCGCCACCGCGCCGCCCGCGCCGCGGCACCAGCGCGCCGGCCATGCCGCCGCCCGCCTGCTGCGCGCTCGCATCGGTCGGGGTGAAGCGGAGCGCAGCGTTGGGGACGAGCAGCACGTTGTTCTTCTGCAGCGTCACGATCTCCGCCGTCGCCGTCATGCCGGGGCGCAGCTTCTGGTCGGCATTGGCGACGCTGAGCGTCGCGCCATAGGACACCACCTGCGCGCTCGTCGTCGATGTCGTGGTGGACGAGGTGCTGCTCTGCGCGGACAGGTTGGAGCCGACATCAACGCGCTGGATCGCCGCGGGGAAGGTCTCGCCCGGGAAGGCGTCGACGGTGAAATTCGCCTTCTGCCCTTCCTTGACCTGGCCCACATCGGCCTCGTCGATCGCGACCTCCAGCTCCATCGCGCTCAGATCCTCGGCGATCACGAACAGCGTCGGCGTGTTGAACGAGGACGCGACGGTCTGCCCCGGCTCGACCTGCCGCGCGAGCACGACGCCGTTCACGGGCGAGCGGATGATCGCGCGGTTGCGCTGGGTGACGTTCGAGCGCAGCCCGGCCTGCTGCGCGGTGACCTGCGCCTGACTGGCGCGCAGCGTCGCCTGCGCGCGCGCGACGGCGGCGCGGGCATTGTCCATCTCGGTCTTGGCCGGCACGCGCCCGCCCGACAGGCGGCTCACCTCCTCGAACCGGTTGAGTTGCGCACGCGCTTCGGTGAGCGTCGCCTGATTCTGCGCGACCGTCGCCTGCGCCGCGGCGACGCCCGCCTGCCCCTGCTCGATCTGGTCGTCGAGCACGGCCGGATCGATCAGCGCGAGCGGCTGGCCCGCGGTGACGCGATCGTTGACGTCGACCAGCACCTTGGTGATCTTGCCCGAAAGCTCCGAACCGACCTGGACCTGATTGGTCGGCGCGAGCTTTCCGGTCGCGGAGACGGTGACGGTGAGCGCGCCGCGTTCCACCTTTTGCGTCGCATAGCCGGCCGGCGCGCTGCTGCCGAAGTAGCTCCACAGGCCGAATACGACTGCGATCACGACAAGCGCCAGCGCGACCCATTTGGCATAGCGCTGCCAAACCGGGGTGACCTTGCCGCCGAGGAACTCGTCGAGCTTGGGATTGGGGTTCGCGTCGGCCATCAGTCTTGTCCACTCGTGGAGGCGGGCGCGGGAACGCGCTCCGGCGTGGGGGTAATGCCCGCGTCCCAGCCGCCGCCGAGCGCGAGATAGAGCTGGATCAACGCCGTCGCCCGATCCGAGCGTGCCTGGAGCAGGCCGTTGCGCGCGGAGACCAGCGACGCTTCGGCCTGGTTCAACGTCACAAAGTCGGTGAGCCCGGCGCGGTACGAGCTGCGCGACAGGATCGCGCTGTTGTTCGCGGCGTCGAGCGCGATCACGAATTCGCGCTCGCGCCGCTGCGCCGCCTGAAGCGCGACGATCGCGGTCTCGACATCCTCGAGCGCGGTCAGCACCGTCTGCTTGTAGTTGTAGAAGGCGCCGTCCGCCGCCGCCTGCGCCGAGCGCACCTGCGAGCGGGTGCGGCCCGCATCGAAGATCGTCTGGGCGATGTTGGCGAACACGCGACCGGTGATGATGTCGAAGATATCGCCGATGTTCGACGCGCCCGCATCGATGCTCCCGCCCAGCGAGAGCGAGGGATAGAGCTGCGCCTGCGCGACGCCGATCTGCGCCACGGCCGCGGCCAGGCTGCGCTCGGCGGAACGCACGTCGGGGCGCTGGCGCAGCGTGTCGGCGGGGATGCCGACCGTGATCGCCGCCGGACCCTGCGGCACGGGCTGCACCGCCTCCATCTCGCCCTTGAGCGCACCGGGCGCCTGCCCGGTCAGCACCCCGAGCCGTGAGACTGCGCTGTTGTAGCTCGCCTCGATATTGGGGATCGACGCCGCCGTCTGCGCGCGGCTGGCGCGCGCCTGCTCCTGATCGAGCGAGGAGACGAGGCCGGCCTGCACGCGGAAACCGGCGATCTCGAGATTGTCGTCCTGGATGGCGAGGCTGTCGCGGGCATTGGCGAGCTGCGCCTGCGCCGCGCGGGCGAGGATGTAGTTGCGCGCGATCTCCGCCTGGGTCGAGATCAGCACGGTCGCATAGTCATAGCCGCTGGCCTCGAGCTGCGCGCGGCTCGCCTCGACCCCGCGGCGTACGCCGCCGAACAGGTCGGCCTGATAGTTGACGTCCGCGCCAAGCGAGAAGCTGGAATTGCCGCCCTGCGAGACGGTGGTGACGGTGCCGTCGGGCAAGGTGATCTGGCTGGTCGCGCCGCGGATCGGCTCGCTGCGCGACGCGCCGGCGCCCGCGCTGATGCTGGGGAACAGCGAGGAGCGCGACTGCACCAGCGCCTCGCGCGCCTGCCGCAGCCGGACCACCGCCTGTGCGACGTCGAGATTCTGCGTCGCCGCCTGGTCGACCAGCCGGGTGAGCAACGGATCGTCGAACGCCGTCCACCACTGGCGCAGATCGGCCTGCGCTTCCTGCCGCGCCTCGACCGACCAGGCTGGCGGCACGCCCAGCTCGGACGCGCCCTTGGGCCGGTAGTCCGGCCCGGCAGCGCACCCTGCGAGCGGCAGCGCGATGAGCATCAACAGCATCGTCGGGCGGTTCATCATGCCTCCGAAACTGGTCAGATCAGGCTACGGCGTCCACTAAAACATTGTCGCAAATTGTATGGTCGCAGCTGAACGCACCCGAAACGATCGGGTTGCCCCCTCCGGATGGCCTTTCGCTACCAGCTGCCGAAACCGGGCGCGAGACCGATCCCGTCCGGCCCCGGCCGCTTGACGCGATCCCAGCCATAGCGGGTGCGCTTGCGCAGCCGCAGCGCGGGCCAATCGCCCATCGGCGTCTTGCCCGCCAGCCGCAGTCCCTGGCGGCGATAGGCAGCGGCGACACGCTCGGCCTGCGTCTCCAGAAGACCCGCCAGAACCAGCGTCCCGCCCTCGGTCAACGCCGCGCTGATGCTCGGCGCCAGCTCGATCAGCGGCCCGGCCAGCACGTTGGCGATGATCAGGTCGTAGGGCGCACGGCCGATCAGCAGCGGATGCTCCAGCCCCGGCGCGGCGGCGAGGGCGAGTTGCCCCGCGCCGTCGCCGAGCTGCACCCCGTTCGCCGCCGCATTCTCCGCCGTCACCTCTACCGCGACCGGATCGATATCCGATGCGGTGGCATAGGCACGCGGCCACAAATGCATCGCGGCGAAGGCGAGCAGCCCGGTGCCGGTGCCGACATCGAGCAGGTTGCGCACCACCTCGCCCCGCGTGCGCATCGCGTCGAGCGTGCGCAGGCAGCCGCTGGTCGTCTCGTGCGTGCCGGTGCCGAACGCGCGCCCGGCCTCGATCCTGAAGGTCTTGGCGCCTTCGGGCACGTCACCGCGATTGGTGCTGGTATGGACGTAGAAGCGGCCGGCATGGACCGGCTCGATCCCCGCCTGGCTCAACGTCACCCAATCGGCATCGGGCAGTTTCTCGACCAGCGGCCTGGCGTCGCCCGCGCTCGGCACGAGCGAGTGCAGCGCCGCGATCTCGGCCTTGCCTGGCTTGCTCTCGAAGAACGCCTCGATCTGCCAGGCGAGCGGGTCGTCGGGGATCGTCTCGCTGGTCAGCAGGACCGGCGCGGGATCGATGCCGAGCAGCTCGCCCCCCTCGAAATCGATCGCCTCCGCCTCGTCGCGGGTGCACGGGAGCGTGACCTTCCAGCTGCTCATCAGCCGATCTCGACCGGACGGGAGAGAACGAGCTTGAGCGCCGGCACGTCGATCACCTTGTAATGCACCTTCATTCCTTCACGGACGACCAGCGCCAGCCGGGTTGGACTGAGCATCCACATCCGGTCGACACCATCGATATTCTTGAGCAGGAAATCCTGGCGCCCGTCCGCGATGTTGCCGACCAGGACGTCCTGACGCATGCTGCCCGCCTGACGAACCGCCAGCACATAATAGGCGGCCGGCGGCTTCACCTTCTTGTCGCTCGCCTCGCCATCCACCTCGACCAGATACTCTTCGGCGGGGCGATCTGCGCCGTCGATCGCCGTGCTGGCGGGAAGAAACCGGAACTCGACGATGCGGCGATGATTGTCCGCGAGCAACCTGCGGCTCGTGCCCGTCGCCTTGTCCAGCAGGATCAGGTTGCGGTGATCGAATTCGTAGCTGCTCGATCCGGAGGAAGCGATCTTGCCGCCGCCGCGTCCGGGGATGCCGATCGCGATCTGGACCAAGCCGGTTCCATGAACGTCGCGAACATCCTGAACCGAAAAGGGTTCCGCCTCTCCCTCAACCGCCACCTTGGCCGGTTCACGATCGCGATAATGGCCGCCGATGCCCGCGACCATCAGCGCAAGCCAGATCACCGCCAGCGCGGCCAGCAGGCCGACGCCTGCGAACACCCAGGTCAGGATCCTCCCCGCCGTCCAGCCCTGCTTTGCCGTATCGGTCATGCTGCTCTCCTCACCGCACATAGCTCGCGCCGTTCACGTCGAGCACCGCGCCCGTCATCGATGCGGGCGCATCGAGCGCGCAGAAGCGGGCCATCGTCGCCACCTCCTCGGGCATCGCGACGCGGCCGAGCGGGATATCGGCGAGCAATTTGTCGCCGCCGCGGCTCGCCATATAGTCGTCGGCCATGCCAGTCATGGTGAAGCCCGGGCAGATCGCGAAAGCGAGGATGCCCTCCTTCGCGAAGCCGCGCGCGATGCTCTTGGTCATGCCGACCATGCCCGCCTTGGACGCGGCATAATGCCAGTGCGCCGGGCTGTCGCCGCGATAGGCGGCGCGGCTGGCGATGTTGACGATCCGCCCGCCGCGCTTGCGCCCGTGCCAGTGCCGGACCGCCAAACGCGAGAGCTGGGCGGCAGCGGTCAGGTTGACCTGCATCGTCCGCTCCCATGCGGCGAGCCAGGCGTCGTCGTCGAGATCGACCGGCGCGGCCTCGAAGATGCCGGCATTGTTGACGAGCACGTCGATCCGCCCGTCAAGCGCGTCGAGCGCGGCGTCCCACAGCGCGCGCGGGGCGGCGGGGTCGGTGAAATCGGCGGGAATGCCGCTGCGCGTTCCCTGCCCGACCGCCTTGACGGTAGGCAGGTCCAGGGCCTTCAGGATCGCGGCACCGATGCCCCGGCTGGCGCCGGTGACCAGAATGTTGATCGTCATGGGGCCGGACTAGGGGCCGGCCCCGCAAACGGCAATGGTCGTGAGCGGTTACGCCGCCACGGATGCGGAGAAGCTGCCCGCGGCATCCTTGAGCTGCACCAGCCGCTCGTCGATCTCGCCGAATTCCTGCTGGAGCGTGTCGATCTCGTCCGCGACGCCCTTGGTATCCTCGCGGATGGCGCCGATCGTTGCCGACATCGAATCCGCAGCCAGCGCGGTCTCGTCGACGGCCGCGGTGATCGCGGTGACGGTCTGCGCCTGCACCTCCATCGCGATGCGGATGCGATCAGCCGATGCCTGAACCTCCATCACCGTGTCGCGGATCGAGGCGTTGGTATCCACCGTGCCCTTGGTCGCCGACTGGATCGCCGCGATCTTGGCGGCGATGTCGTCGGTCGCCCGCGCGGTCTGGTTGGCGAGGCTCTTCACCTCCTGCGCCACCACCGCGAAGCCGCGGCCTGCGTCGCCCGCGCGCGCCGCCTCGATCGTCGCGTTTAGCGCAAGAAGGTTGGTCTGCCCGGCAATGTCGCGGATCAGCCCCAGGATCGATTCGATCGACTTGGCGTGG
>NZ_DASWTG010000049.1:0-14206 GCF_036402235.1 Sphingomonas sp.
CCGGGGGCAGGATCGACCCCGCGCTCCCATAGGATACTGGCGCTGGGTGGCCGGGTGGGGGAGCGGGCTGGCACCGCCTCCCGTTCAGCCTTGCTGAACCAAAGCTAGCCCTTCGGCGTCAGCTTGAGCAGGCGGCCCTGCGATCCGTCGCGGCCGTCCTCCAGCAGCCAGATCGCCCCGTCCGGGCCTTCCTCCACTTCGCGGATGCGCGCGCCCATCGGCCATTGGTCGCCCTTGGCGGCATCGGTGCCGTTGACGTCGACCCGAACCAGCGCCTGGCTCGAAAGCCCGCCGATGAACAGGTCGCCGGCCCATTGCGGGAACAGCTTGCCCGAATAGACGATCAGCCCGCCGGGCGAGATCGCCGGGTTCCACGAGACCTTGGGCGCCTCGAACTCGGGGCGTGTCTTGTGATCGGGAATGTCGGCGCCGCCATAGTGATCGCCGTCCGAGACGATCGGATAGCCGTAATTCCGGCCCGGCAGCACCAGATTGACCTCGTCCCCCCCCTGCGGTCCCATCTCCTGCTCCCACAGATTGCCCGCTTTGTCGAAGGCGATTCCGAGCAGGTTGCGATGGCCGTAGGACCAGATCGCCGGATGGAAGCCCTTGGCGGTCAGGCCGGGATCGCCCGCGGGCTTGCCGTCGAGCGTCAGGCGCAGCACCTTGCCCAGCGTCGACTTGGGGTCCTGCGCTGGGTCGAACTTCTGGCGCTCGCCATTCGTGAAGAACAGGTGCTGGCCATCGGAGGCGAAGGCGATGCGGCCTGAATAATGGCCGTTGCCGCTGACATAGGGCGTTGCCTTGAACAGGGTCTGGACGTTCTGCAGCGCGGGCGACGCGCCGTCGGCGAAGGTGCCGCGCGCCAGCACCACGCCCTTGCCGCCCTCGCCCGCCTCCGAATAGCTGAAATAGACCTGCCGATTCTGCGCGAAGCCGGGCGCGAGCACTACGTCCTTGAGCGCGCCCTGCCCCGCGCTGTCCACCGCCGGGATGCCGCGCACGGGCGTCTGGGTCTTGCCGTCGGCGCTGACCAGCAGCAGCGTGCCGGTCTTCTCGGTCACCAGCATGCGCCCGTCGGGCAGGAAGGTCATCGCCCAGGGCGCGTCGAAATCGGCGACCGGGGTGACCGTGAAGGGGAGGCTGGAGGTCCCGGAAGATTTCTGGGCCGGGGATTCCTGGCTGTTGCCGGGCTGGGCCCCGGTGCAGGCGATCAGGGTGAGCGAGGCGGCGGCGATCGGCAACAGGCGCATCGGTTTCTCCGGGGAAGCTCAAGCCCCCGCAACGCATGGGGGCACAGGGATGTTGCACGGCATTTACGCCATCGCAACGCTGCTTCGCTATCCCGCCCCGACACAGGGGAACGCGATGCAATGGTTCCGGCGCGCACCGGTCAAGGAAGCGCTGCTCATTCTCTATCTGATCGCCGATGGCGGGAATCTCGCCGATCGGGTGACCTCGCTGGGCCTGTCGCCCTCCCTCGGCCTGTTCGCCGCATTCTACGCCGCGCTCGCCGGCGCGTTGTGGGTGGCGTCCCGGCTCGCGTCGAACCTGCTGCGCTGGGCGATGGCCTTGCTGCTGTTCGCCGCCGCCGCCTTCATCGGCGCGAGCGAGCGGATTCTCGACGATCACCTCACCTATGACGCGTTCCTCAACCTGACCGGATCGGCCGGCTTTGCCGGCGATGCGATGGCCGAGCACGGCATGCGGATCGCGGCCGAGATCCTCGCCGCGCTGCCGCTGCTCTTCGCGATCGGCTTCGCGCCGCGCCGTGCGCGGCCGCTCGGCGCGCGCTGGGCAGCCGCCCCGATCGGGGCGTTGGCGCTGCTGACCGGCATGCTGTTCCTGCGCGGCGGTGACGGCGCGCGCGGGCTGCCCGGCGCCTTCACCCCGCTCGCCTATCTGACGCTTGCGACGGGCGAGGAGCTGGCGAGCGACGGAGGGCGCCGGCCGGTGACGATGCAGCCGCAGGCGGTGGCGGCCACAGGCGACATCGTCCTGATCGTCGATGAGAGCGTCGCCGCGCGCTATCTCGACCTCGCCGACCCTGCGGGGGTGCGCACCGGGCTGCTGTCTCCGCCCGCGGGAATCGCGGTGCATAATTTCGGCATCGCCGCCTCGATCACCAATTGCTCGCTCGGCACCAATCTGACGCTGCGCCACGGCGGCACGCGCGAGAACTATATGGCGCTCAATGCGAGCGGGCCGGCGATCTGGGATTATGCCCGCAAGGCCGGGTTCGTGCCCGTCTATATCGATGCGCAGCGCACCGGCGGCGGACTGCACAACGCGATGAGCACGGCCGAACGCGCGCGCATCGCGCACTTCATCCAGTTCGACGGCGTCCCGGTCGAGGAGCGCGACCAGGTCGCTGCGGACCGCGTCGCAAGGCACCTCGCCAATGGCCGGCGTGAGTTCCTCCTGGTCAACAAGGTCGGTGCCCATTTCCCGGTGCACGACAAATATCCCGACAGCCACGCGGTCCACCGCCCGGCACTGCCGCGCGGCGGCTTCCTCGGCGTTTCCGACACCGGCAGCCGCGACGGGTTCGACGGCGGCGCGGAGCAGTGGCGCCGCTACCGCAACGCCTATCGCAACGCCCTGCTGTGGAAAGTCGGCGGCTTCTTCGAGCGGCTGCTGGCGCCCGGCACGCTGCATGGCGCGACGGTGCTCTATACTGCGGATCACGGGCAGGATCTGCACGAGCGCGATGGCGCCGGCGTGCATACCCATTGCAGTGCGCATCCCGTGGCGGAGGAGGGGGCGGTCCCGCTGGCGGTGCTCACCGACGCTGGCACAAGCGGCAATTGGCCGGACGCGGCGAAGCGCAATCGCGACGGCGCGAGCCACTATCAGCTCTTTCCGACGATCCTGGCGATGATGGGGTACCCGGAAACGGCGATTCGTGGCGAATATGGCGATTCGCTGCACGCGCCGCTGGCCGATGAGCTGCGCTTCAACATGCGGTTCAACGCGCGGCTGGGGCGCAAGCCCGAATGGAAGCGCATCGACCCCATGGCGCTCGCTCGGCCGCCGCGCGGCGACGGCGGACCGGTGGTCGCTGCACGCTGACTCGAACGGCTTGCCGTCGTGCGGACAAGCGCCTATAGAAGCGCTGTTCTCGACATTGGAAACCTTGCCGAGGCCGGCCCCACGGGGTTCGGCGGCGACGAGGCGTATCCGGTGTCCATTGGAGTTTTCGCGTGGCGGATATCGCTGCCCTGACCGGTCTGATCGAGCCTGAGGCACGTGCCTTGGGCTTCGATCTGGTGCGCGTGAAGATGTTCGGCGGCGAGGGCGACCGGACGCTGCAGGTGATGGCCGAGCGCCCCGACACCCGCCAGCTGAACATCGACGATTGCGCCGACCTGTCGCGCCGCATCTCGGACCGGCTGGACGAGCTGGAGGCGGCCGGCCGCGACCCGATCCCCGAGGCCTATCGGCTCGAGGTCAGCTCGCCCGGGATCGACCGCCCGCTCACCCGGCTCAAGGATTTCGAGGACTGGAAGGGGCATGAGGCCCGCATCACGCTCGCCGAGAAGATCGACGGGCGCAAGCAGTTCAAGGGCGACCTTGCCGGCGTAACCGGCGAGACGATCGCGATCACCGACGGGCAGGGCGTGACCCACAGCATCGCCTTCGCATCCATCGAGGACGCAAAGCTCGTCATCACCAACCGGCTCATCGCCGCAACCAAACCGCTCTCGACCGAGGGCGCAGACGAATTCGAAGCAGAGGAACAGGACTGATGGCCACCGCCATTTCCGCCAACAAGGCCGAGCTGATCGCGATCGCGAACTCGGTGGCATCCGAGAAGATGATCGACAAGGCCATCGTCATCGAGGCGATGGAGGACGCGATCGAGCGCGCCGCCAAGAACCGCTACGGCGTCGAGAACGACATCCGCGCCAAGCTCGACCCGCAGACCGGCGACCTGCGCCTGTGGCGCGTGGTCGAGGTGGTCGAGCAGGTCGACGACTATTTCAAGCAGGTGGACCTGAAAGGCGCGCAGAAGCTGCAGAAGGACGCCAAGGTCGGCGACTTCATCGTCGATCCGCTGCCCCCGATCGAGTTCGGCCGCATCCAGGCGCAGGCGTCGAAGCAGATCATCTTCCAGAAGGTCCGCGATGCCGAGCGCGAGCGCCAGTATGAGGAATTCAAGGACCGCCAGGGCGAGATCATCACCGGCGTGGTCAAGCGCGTCGAGTTCGGCCATGTCGTCGTCGACCTGGGCCGCGCCGAGGGCGTGATCCGCCGCGACGCGCAGATCCCGCGCGAAGTCGTCCGCGTCGGCGATCGCGTCCGCAGCCTGATCCTGAAGGTGGTGCGCGAGACCCGCGGCCCGCAAATTTTCCTGAGCCGCGCGCACCCCGACTTCATGAAGAAGCTGTTCGCGCAGGAAGTGCCCGAAATCTACGATGGCATCATCGAGATCAAGGCCGCGGCCCGCGATCCGGGCTCGCGCGCCAAGATCGGCGTGATCAGCCACGACAGCTCGATCGACCCGGTCGGCGCCTGCGTCGGCATGAAGGGCAGCCGCGTCCAGGCCGTGGTGCAGGAGATGCAGGGCGAGAAGATCGACATCATCCCTTGGTCGCCCGACACCGCGACCTTCGTCGTCAATGCGCTGCAGCCGGCCAATGTCGCGCGCGTCGTGATCGACGAGGAGGATGACCGCATCGAGGTGGTCGTTCCCGACGATCAGCTGAGCCTCGCGATCGGCCGCCGCGGCCAGAATGTCCGCCTCGCCAGCCAGCTGACCGGCAAGGCGATCGACATCCTGACCGAGACCGATTCGAGCGAGAAGCGCCAGGCCGAGTTCGTCGCCAACAGCGAGATGTTCCAGAACGAGCTCGACGTCGACGAGACGCTGGCGCAGCTGCTGGTCGCCGAAGGCTTCAGCACGCTCGAGGAAGTCGCCTATGTCGAGCTCGACGAGATTGCGAGCATCGAGGGCTTCGACGAGGATCTGGGCCAGGAGCTGCAGAACCGTGCGACCGAGGCGCTCGAGCGTCGCGAGGAAGCCAATCGCGAGGCGCGCCGCGCGCTGGGCGTCGAGGACGAGCTCGCGACCATGCCGTACCTGACCGAAGCGATGCTGGTCACGCTCGGCAAGGCGGGCATCAAGACGCTCGACGACCTCGCCGACCTTGCCACCGACGAGCTGGTCGCCAAGAAGCGCCCCGAGCCGCGCCGCCGCGGCGACGGCCCGGCCGCGCCGGTGCGCGAGCAGGACAAGGGCGGCGTGCTCGGCGAATATGGCCTGAGCGACGAGCAGGGCAACGAGATCATCATGGCCGCCCGCGCGCACTGGTTCGCGGATGAAGAGCCGGCTTCGGCCGGTGAGGAGGACGCTGTTGCGGACTCCGAGCAATGAGACCCGGGCTGAACTGACGGCCGGCAAGCGTGCGGGTGGTGAAGCCATCCGCACCTGCATCCTCTCGCGCGCGGAAGCTCCGCGCGACGGGCTGATCCGTCTCGCGCTGTCGCCCGACGGCGAGGTGCTGCCCGATGTCCGCGCCAAGGCGCCCGGCCGCGGCGCTTGGATCGGCGTCGGCCGCGCCGAGCTGGACGCCAGCGGCAAGAAGCTGCGCGGAGTGCTGTCGCGTGCCTTCAAGACGAACGAGCTGCGCATCCCGGAGGACCTGGGCGAGCGCATCGCGGCGCAGCTCGAGCGCGCCCTGCTCGACCGGCTGGGCCTCGAGGCCAAGGCCGGCCATGTCGTGATCGGCGGCGAACGGATCGAGAAGGCGGGCCGCAGCGGCAAGCTGTACCTGCTGCTCCACGCGTCGGACGCCGGCGCGGACGGCTCGCGCAAGCTCGATCAGGCGCTGCGCGTCGGCACCGACCGCGAAGGATCGGGCGACACGGGCTTCACATTGCCGTTGCCGCGCACCATATTGTCCTTGGCCCTTGGCCGCGAAAATGTGGTACATGTCGGCCTGACAGACCCCAAGGCAGCCGCGCGGGTGAGCGAAGCGCTCTCCCGCTGGTTGCATTTTATCGGTCCCGATCCAGACCCCAAACCTTGCGAAATGGCTTCGCAAGGCGCATCGGGCGCTGGCGGTGACGAGACGAACGACGAACAGACGGGAATTTGAGTTGAGCGATACCGAAAACGACAAGCCGAAACTGGGCATGCGCCAGCCGCTGGGGCTGAAGCGCACGGTCGAGACCGGCAAGGTGAAGCAGAGCTTCAGCCACGGACGCTCGAACACCGTCGTGGTCGAAGTGAAGCGCCGCCGCGTGCTGGGTCCGCAGTCGGGCCAGACCGAGGCTGCGCCCGAGCCGGTGGTCGAGGCCGCACCGCCGCCGCCTCCGGCCCCCGCGCCGCGTCCGCCTGCACCTGCGGGCGAGACTGCGCAGGAGCGCCAGGCGCGTCTGCTGCGCGAGGCCGATGAGCAGCGCATGCAGGCGCTCGAAGAAGCGCGCCGCCGCGAGGAGCGCGAGCGTGCCGAAGCCGCCGAGGCCGAAGCGCGCCGCGCCGAGGAAAAGGCACGCGCCGAAGCCGAGGCTGCAAAGGCGCCCAGGGCTGAACCGGCGCCCGCGCCGGCGGCCGAAGCTGCGCCGCCGCCGCCAACGGCGCCCGCTCCCGCTCCGCGCGAGCCGGTTGCGGTCCAGCTCGATCCGGGCCGTCCCGCGCCGCGCCAGTTCACGCCGGTGCAGCGGCCCGAAATTCCCCGCCCGGCCGCGCCGCGTCCCGAACCGAACCTCGCCGGGAACGGCAATAGCGGTGGTGCGTCCCGTCCCGCAGGCGGCGCCAATCTGGGCCCTAACCGCGCACCCTCGCGCCCGCCCGAGCCGCAGAAGCCGCAGCAGCGCGACCGCAAGGGCGACGAGCGCCGCGGCGGCAAGCTGACCGTCAACCGCGCGCTGGGCGGTGACGACGGCGCGCGTGCGCGCAGCCTCGCCGCGCTCAAGCGTGCGCGTGAGAAGGAGCATCGCCGACATTCGGGTCCGCGCGAGCCGCAGGCCAAGCAGATCCGCGACGTGCAGGTGCCCGAGGCGATCACCGTCTCCGAGCTCGCCAACCGCATGGCGGAGAAGGGCGCCGACCTGGTCAAGGCGCTGTTCAAGATGGGCATGCCCGTCACGCTGACCCAGACGATCGATCAGGACACCGCCGAGCTGCTGGTGACCGAATTCGGCCACAACATCGTCCGCGTCTCGGATTCGGACATCGATCTCGCCACCGACACGGTCGATGACGCGCCCGAGACGCTGCGGCCGCGCCCGCCGGTGGTGACGATCATGGGCCATGTCGATCACGGCAAGACGTCGCTGCTCGACGCGCTGCGCGGCACCGATGTGGTGCGCGGCGAGGCCGGCGGCATCACCCAGCATATCGGCGCCTATCAGGTGACGCTGAAGGACAAGTCGAAGATCACCTTCCTCGACACGCCGGGCCATGAGGCGTTCTCGGAGATGCGCGCGCGCGGCGCGAACGTCACCGACATCGTCGTGCTGGTGGTCGCCGCGGACGACGGGCTGATGCCGCAGACGGTGGAGGCGATCAACCACACCAAGGCCGCCGGCGTGCCGATGATCGTGGCGATCAACAAGATCGACAAGCCCGAGGCCAATGCCCAGCGCGTGCGCGAGCGCCTGCTCGAGCATGAGATCGTGGTCGAGGAAATGGGCGGCGACACCCAGGACGTCGAGGTCTCGGCGCTCAAGAAGACCGGCCTCGACCAGCTGATCGAGAAGATCCAGCTCCAGGCCGAGCTGATGGAACTGAAGGCCAATCCCGACCGCGCCGCCGAGGGCAATGTGGTCGAGGCGAAGCTCGACAAGGGCCGTGGCCCGGTCGCCACCGTGCTCGTCACGCGCGGCACGCTCAAGGTCGGCGACGTGTTCGTCGTCGGGGCCGAGAGCGGCAAGGTCCGCGCGCTGGTCGACGACAAGGGCCGCCAGATCAAGGAAGCGGGCCCGTCGATGCCGGTCGAAGTGCTCGGCCTGTCGGGCGTGCCGATGGCGGGCGACCTGCTCCAGGTCGTCGAGAACGAGGCGCGCGCCCGCGAGGTCGCAGCCTATCGCGCCAGCGTCATCCAGCAGAAGCGCACCACCAACACCCCCGCCAGCCTCGAGAGCATGTTCAGCGCGCTCAAGGAAAAGCAGGCGATGGAATATCCGCTGGTGGTCAAGGCGGATACGCAAGGGACCGTCGAGGCGATCGTCGCGGCGATCAACAAGATCAGCACCGACGACATCAAGGCGCGCGTGCTGCACGCGGGCGTGGGCGGCATCACCGAGAGCGACGTGAACGCGGCCGCGGCCTCGGGCGCGCCGATCATCGGCTTCAACGTCCGCCCCAACGCCAAGGCGCGCGAGATCGCCGACCGCCACAAGGTCGCGTTCAAATATTATGACGTGATCTACGAGCTCACCGACGAGATCCGCGCCGGCATGGCCGGGCAGCTCGGACCGGAAGCGTTCGAGACCGTGGTCGGCCGCGCCGAGATCCGCGAGGTCTTCTCCGCGGGCAAGCACGGCAAGGCGGCCGGCCTGCTGGTCACCGACGGCGCGATCCGCAAGGCGCTCAAGGCCCGCATCACGCGCGACGACGTCATCATCTACCAGGGCGAGATCGCATCGCTGCGCCGCTTCAAGGACGATGTCGCCGAAGTCCGTGCGGGCCTGGAATGCGGTGTGACGTTCAGCCAGAACTTCACCGACATCAAGCCGGGCGACTATCTCGAGACCTTCGAGGTCGAGCTTCGCGAACGGACGCTTTGATCCAGCTCGTCGCTTGCGCGACGAGGGCGGTACCGGCCCGCTCCCCCAACCCGGCCACCCAGCGGCAGTGCCGGGTGGGGGAGCGGGCCGGTATCGCCAGCGACCGAAGGGAGCGCCAAACAAAATGCGCCACAACGACACCCCCGAGACCCGCTCCGTCCGCCTGCTGCGTGTGGGCGAGCAGGTGCGCCATGTGCTGTCGGACATCCTCGCGCGGGGCGAGGTGCATGACGATGTGCTCGCCAGCCATATGGTGAGCGTCACCGAAGTGCGCATGTCGCCGGACCTGCGCCACGCGACGGTGTTCGTGAAGCCGCTGCTGGGCAAGGACGAGGAGGCGGTGCTGAAAGCGCTGCGCACCAACACCGCCTATCTCCAGCGCGAGGTGGCAAGCCGGGTGAAGATGAAATACGCCGCGCGCCTCAAGTTCCTCGCGGACGAGAGCTTCGACGAGGGCAGCCATATCGACCAGCTGCTCCGCGATCCCAAGGTGGCGCGCGATCTGGAGCAGCCGGAAGACTGATCCACAGATTTGTCCACAAATCGGCCCACGGCTTTGCCGCGGGCGCGGATGAAAGACACGGGATCATCCGCCAAGGTTACGGATCATGGCCAAACTCTATTTCTACTATGCCTCGATGAACGCGGGCAAATCGACCAATCTGCTGCAGGCGGACTTCAACTATCGCGAGCGGGGCATGCGCACGATCCTGTTCACCGCGGCGGTCGACGATCGCGCGGGTGAGGGACGCATCGCATCGCGGATCGGGCTCGCGGCCGGAGCGATCGGCTTTGATGCGCAGATGGATCTGCGGCTGCGCGTCGAGCGCGAGGTGGATGCCGGGCCGGTGCATTGCGTGCTGGTCGACGAGGCACAGTTCCTCTCTGCCGCGCAAGTCGATCAGCTCGCCGCGGTCGCCGACGTCCTCGGCATTCCCGTGCTCGCCTATGGCCTGCGCACAGACTTCACCGGCGCGCTGTTCGAGGGCTCGGCCCGGCTGCTCGCGCTCGCCGACGCGCTGATCGAGATCAAGTCGGTGTGCCGCTGCGGTCGCAAGGCGACGATGAACCTGCGCGTCGATGAGGAAGGCCGCGCTGTCGCGCAGGGTGCGCAGACCGAGATCGGCGGCAACGATCGCTACGTTGCGCTGTGCCGCCGCCACTTCGTCGAGGCGATTTCGGCGGCGGATTGAGTCCGGCGCTGGTGAATCCATGCCGCCGCGCCTAGATCACCGCCATGGACCCGAACTCTATCGTCTATCGTGCTGCCATCTGGCTGATCCCGCTGGTCATCGCGATCGTCTTCCACGAAGTCGCGCACGGCCTCGCCGCGCGCGCGCTGGGCGATCCGACCGCGGCCGAGCGCAAGCGGCTGTCCCTGAACCCGATACGCCATGTCGATCCGATCGGCACGGTCGTGCTGCCGCTGATCCTCGCGCTCACCAGGATGCCGGTGTTCGGCTGGGCGAAGCCGGTGCCGGTCAACTATGCGCGGCTGCGCAATCCCCGGCGCGACATGATGCTGGTGGCGCTCGCCGGCCCCGGCATGAACTTCGCGCTCGCGCTGGCCGGCGCGGTTCTGCTCGGCCTGTTGCTGGCGGGAGCCGGAGAGGTGCGGCTGGGTAGCGTCGGTGCCTTTGTCGCCCAGAACCTGTTCAACTTCGTCATCGTCAACATCTTCCTGGCGCTGTTCAACCTGTTGCCGCTGCCGCCCTTCGATGGCGGACATGTCGTACAAGGCCTTCTTCCGCCGGCCGCAGCCGAGCGCTGGGCCTCGTTCGGGCGGTTCGGCTTCCCATTGCTGTTCATCCTGCTGCTTATCGTTCCGGCCATCTGGCCCAGCGCCAACATCGTCGCGCAACTGATTGTCCCGCCGGCGGACGCGGTGAACAAATGGTTCTTCGCAATCACCGAGGCGATCGCCGGTTGATGCATGGCTGGATCATTCTCGACAAGCCACTGGGGCTCGGCTCGACCCAGGGGGTGAGCTCGGTCAAGCGTGCGTTGCGCGAGGGTGGCTACGGCAAGTGGAAGGTCGGCCATGGCGGTACGCTCGATCCGCTGGCGACCGGCGTGCTGCCGATCGCGATTGGCGAGGCGACTAAACTCGCCGGGCGGATGCTCGACAGCGACAAGGTGTATGATTTCACGGTGCAGTTCGGCGTCGAGACCGACACGCTCGACCTGGAAGGCACGGTGATCGCCGGCTCGGATGTGTGCCCGTCGCGGGCTGAGGTCGAAGCGATTCTACCGCGCTTTACGGGCTCGATCGATCAGGCCCCGCCCGCCTATTCGGCGCTCAAGGTCGATGGCGAGCGCGCCTATGACCTCGCTCGCAAGGGCGCCGAAGTCGCCCTGGCAAGCCGTGCGGTAACGATCCACGCGCTCACCCTGCGCGATTGGGCGCCGGACAGCGCGACGCTCACTGCCCATGTCTCCAAGGGCACCTATATCCGCAGCCTCGCCCGCGACATCGCGCATGCGCTCGGCACGGTCGGGCATGTGACGATGCTGCGGCGGGTCAAGGCCGGCCCCTTCACCCTCGAATCCGCGATTTCGCTGGACAAACTGGCTGAGGCCGCTAAGGGCCGCACGCTTGAACATTGCCTCCTGCCGCTGAGGGCGGGGCTGGACGACATCCCGGCTCTATCCCTCACCCCCGATCAGGCAGGGGCGCTCCGCCAGGGGCGAGCGTTGATCGGGATCGCTGCGAAAGACGGCCAACACTTTGCGCTCGAGGGCGAAACGCCCGTCGCGCTGGTCGAGGTTTCGGACCGGACCGTCCGGGTCGTTCGCGGCTTCAACCTGTAGAATGATGTCGAAGGAAAACACATGACGATCACGACCGAGCGCAAGGCCGAGCTGGCCAAGGAACATGGCCGCAGCGAGGGCGACACCGGCAGCGCCGAAGTCCAGATCGCGATCCTGACCGAGCGCATCGTCAACCTGACCGAGCACTTCAAGGGTCACGCCAAGGACAACCACTCGCGTCGCGGCCTGCTGATGCTGGTCAACAAGCGCCGCAGCCTCCTCGACTACCTCCGCAAGACGGACGGGGATCGCTACACCGCACTCATCGCGAAGCTCGGCCTTCGCAAGTAACCGGAAAGGCGGCCTTCGGGTCGCCTTTTTGCAATACCGGGCCGCTAGCCCGGATCCATCGGGCGCAGGCAATTCGGCCGAAGCCCGGGGGTGAAATCACCCCGCACCGCGCGAGCCGGACAGCTCGCACACAGGCCCCGGGCGCATAGGGCGTCCGGTCCAAAGGAAATCAGATGTTCGACAAGAAAACCGTATCGATCGAGTGGGGCGGACAGACCCTGACACTCGAGACGGGCAAGGTTGCCCGCCAGGCTGACGGCGCCATCATGGCGACGCTCGGCGAGACCGTGGTGCTGTGCGCCGTCACCGCCGCGAAGACCGTGAAGGAAGGGCAGGACTTCTTCCCGCTCACCGTCCACTATCAGGAAAAGTACAGCGCGGCCGGCCGTATTCCCGGCGGCTTCTTCAAGCGCGAGCGCGGCGCGACCGAGAAGGAGACCCTGGTCTCGCGTCTCATCGACCGCCCGATCCGCCCGCTGTGCCCGGAAGGCTTCTACAACGAGATCAACGCCATCGCTCAGGTGCTGAGCTATGACGGCGAGAACGAGCCGGACATCCTCGCGATGGTCGCCGCCTCGGCCGCGCTCACCATCTCGGGCGTGCCCTTCATGGGCCCGATCGGCGCCGCGCGCGTCGGCTACCTCAACGGCGAGTACATCCTCAACCCGACCGACGAGCAGGTTGCCGAGGGCGACCTCGACCTCGTCGTCGCGGCCACCTACGACGCGGTGATGATGGTCGAATCCGAAGCCAACGAGCTGTCGGAAGAGATCATGCTCGGCGCCGTCCTGTTTGCGCACGATGCGTGCCGCGAGGTGATCAAGGCGATCGTCAAGCTCGCCGAGCAGGCCGCCAAGGAGCCGTGGGAGCTGGACAAGGTCGAGGACAAGTCCGCGACCATGAAGAAGCTCAAGGATGCGATCGGCAAGGACCTCGCCGCCGCGTACAAGATCACCAACAAGGCCAAGCGCCAGGACGCCATCAACGAAGCGCGGACCAAGGCGCGCGACCTGTTCGCCGACCTCAAGGAAAGCGATCCCGCCCAGTATCTCGGCACGCTCAAGCTGGTGAAGAAGCTCGAGGCCGACATCGTCCGCGGCGCGATCCTCAAGGACGGCATCCGCATCGACGGCCGCACCACCACGCAGATCCGCCCGATCGTGGCGGAGACGCACTTCCTCCCGCGTGCGCACGGCTCGGCGCTGTTCACCCGCGGCGAGACCCAGACCATCGCCACCGCGACGCTGGGCACCAAGGACGCCGAGCAGATGATCGACGGCCTCAATGGCCTGTCGTACCAGCATTTCATGCTGCACTATAACTTCCCGCCCTATTCGGTCGGCGCAGTGGGCCGCTTCGGCGCGCCGGGCCGCCGCGAAGTCGGCCATGGCAAGCTGGCATGGCGCGCGCTGCATCCGGTGCTGCCGACCAAGGAAGAGTTTCCCTACACGATCCGCCTGACCAGCGACATCACCGAGTCCAACGGCTCGTCGTCGATGGCGTCGGTGTGCGGCGGCAGCCTCGCGATGATGGACGCCGGCGTGCCGATCAAGCGCCCGGTCAGCGGCATCGCCATGGGCCTGATCCTCGAGGGTAAGGACTATGCGATTCTCAGCGACATCCTCGGCGACGAGGACCACCTTGGCGACATGGACTTCAAGGTGGCGGGCACGTCCGAAGGCATCACCACGATGCAGATGGACATCAAGATCGCCGGCATCACCAAGGAGATCTTCGAGGCCGCGCTCCGCCAAGCCAAGGAAGGTCGCGCGCACATCCTCGGCGAGATGAACAAGGCGCTGGGCGAGACCCGCTCGGAGCTGTCGGCGCACGCGCCGCGCATCGAGACGATGCAGATCGACAAGTCGAAGATCCGCGACGTGATCGGCACCGGCGGCAAGGTGATCCGCGAGATCGTCGCCACCACCGGCGCCAAGGTCGACATCGACGATGAGGGCGTGATCAAGATCAGCTCGTCCGACGTGTCGCAGATCGAAGCCGCGATGAACTGGATCAAGGGCATCGTCGAGGAGCCCGAGGTCGGCAAGATCTACCAGGGCAAGGTCGTCAACATCGTCGATTTCGGCGCGTTCGTGAACTTCATGGGCGGCAAGGACGGCCTCGTCCACGTCTCGGAGATCAAGAACGAGCGTGTCGAGAAGGTCTCGGACGTCCTCAGCGAAGGCCAGGAGGTCAAGGTCAAGGTGCTCGAGATCGACCAGCGCGGCAAGGTCCGCCTGTCGATGCGCGTCGTCGATCAGGAGACCGGCGAAGAGCTCGAGGACACCCGTCCGGCCCGCGAGCCGCGCGAGCCGCGCGGCGACCGTGGTCCGCGCCGCGACGGCGGCGACCGGGGTGGCCGCGGCGA
>NZ_DASWTG010000050.1:0-118539 GCF_036402235.1 Sphingomonas sp.
CCTGCGCAAGGCCGCAGAGCGCACCGTCGAGGCAACATGGAAACGCATCGGCCAACTCCTCGACGCCTTCCCGCCCCACGAATGCGCCAACTATCTCAGAAACAGCGGATATGCCTCAATCTAAACAGGACAGACTCTAGAGCACCATCCCGTCGCCGCCACTGCGCAGCGCGAGCACGCGGCCGATCGTGTCGAACAGCGCGTCCATCGCCACCGGCTTGAATAGCACCTCGTCCGCGCCGGCGGTCATGCAGCGCTCGCGCAGGTCGATCGCGGTGTCCGCGGTGACGACGATGATCGGCAGTTCGGCCTTGGCGTCACCGCGCGCGCGGATCCGCTCGATCGCCTCGATCCCATCCATGCCGGGCATGCGCAGGTCGACCAGCACGACATCGAAATCCTCCGCACCGATCTTGCGCAGCCCTTCCTCGGCATGCTCGGCCTCCGCCATCGACGCGCCAGCCACGTCGAGCATGTCGCGAACGACACGCCGGTTCATCGGGTCATCTTCGATAAACAGGATGTTCATGTACGGGCCGTGCCCATCTCGTTGGCGTCGCGAGGGGAGGATATCATATGTGTGCTATCGTCTTAAGCCGCTTCCGACACAAGCCGGGTTGCGGTGACCGCCCCATAATTTTCTTTGCGGCCGGCTAGCAGCGCTTCGACCAGCGCCGCGCCCGCGACCGGCTTGGCTACAACCGTATCCGCCCCGGCCTCCGCAAGCGACGCGAGCATCGCCTCGTCGGGCTTGACCCAGAGCACCGCCGTCCGCGCGCCCTTTTCCTTCACGGCGCCAGCCAGCGCGGACAGAATGGCGAGCGCATCCTCCCCCGCCGCCCTCAGCGTCGCTTCCTCGGCGAGCACGAGTACCGGCCCCGCCCCGGTCAGCATGCCGACCGCCTCGTCCGGAGTCGCGGCGAACTGGACCGCGGCGAAATGCGGCTCGAGCAGGGTGCGCAGCATGCCGCGCGCGATCGGGTTGCGGTCGAGCACCACCACCGGCTCGCCCGGCCCGCCCGCTGTCCCGGCACCATCGGGCGCCGCGGCCTCGATCAGCGGCAGATCGACGATGAAGGTCGTGCCCTCCCCTTCGACGCTGGCGACCGAGACCTCACCATCCAGCGCGCGCGCAAGGTTCCGCACGATCGCCAGGCCAAGGCCGGTGCCACCGAACTTGCGCGTCGTGCCGGCATCGACCTGACGGAAGGATTCGAAGATCTCCTCGTGCTTCTCGGCCGGGATGCCGATGCCGCTGTCCGACACGGCGATGCGCAGACGACCGTCCGCAGCCTCGGCCTTGACCCCGACACTGCCCTTCTCGGTGAACTTGAGCGCGTTGGAGAGCAGATTGAACAGCATCTGCCGCAACCGCCCGGCATCGGTCTCGACCCAACGCGGCGCGCCGTCGGTCTCGAGGCTGAACTCGAGCCCCTTGCCGCGCGCCTGCTCCTCCCACATGCGCGTGACGTCGCGCAGCATCGCGTGGAGATCGGTGGGCGCCAGCTCCACCGTCAGGTTGCCGGTCTCCATCTTGGCGACGTCGAGGATGTCGTCGACCAGCGCGCGCATCGTCATGCCCGCGCCATGGACGATGCCGAGCCGGTCGCGCGTCTGTGCGGGAACCGAGGGATCGCGCAGCATGATCTGGGTCATGCCGAGGATGCCGTTCAATGGCGTGCGGATCTCGTGGCTGGTCGTCGCGAGGAACTCGGTCTTGGCCTTGAGCGCCTTTTCGAGCGCGACGTTGGTTTCACCCAGCTCGATGTTCGCCGCGCGCACCTGGTTGCGGCTGCGGCGGATCGTGAACAGGCCGATGCTGAGCAAGGTGATGATGATCAGCGTCGCCCCGCCGACCCCGAACAACAGGGTACGCTGGAACTCGGCCTCGCGCCGCGCCTCCTCGGCCTTCAGGTTGGCGATGCGCAGTTCCTGGTTCGCATAGTCGAACCGCGCGGCCATCAGCGCAATGTTGGTCGAGGTGGCGAGCTGCGCGGCCTCGTCACCGAGCTTGCGGACACGCTCGAGATGCGGGAGCGCGAGTCCGTTTTCATTCAGCTTTCGGTAGATATTATAGGCCGTAAGGTGCGCATCGCGATAAGCAATCGAGGTGTTCGCCAGTTCGACCCCCGCGAAGCTGCGTTCGATCAACGCGCGCGCGCGCTTAAGATCGCCACGATGATATGCCGAATCGGCTTCGATCGCGAGAAATTGCGCCGGAGCCTTCTCGCCGGCCCGGCGCGCGATCGCGATCGCTTCCGTAATCGCGGCATCGGCTTCGTCGAGCTTGTTCTCCGAAATCAGCGACCGCGCCAGATTCGCCAGGATGGGGGGCAGGATGGGCTCGCTGCGCAAATTGCGGGCGACCGCAAGCGCGTGACGATACTGAGCCGAAGCCTCCGCGTTGCGCTCCAGCCTAAGCAGCACGTTTCCGCGGTTGTTGTAGAGGAACAGCGAGAGCCGCGGATCGCCTTCATAGATTTCGACCGCCTGGCGCAGATATTTGTCGGCGCTCGTGAAGTCATTCGCCTCAGTGTAGAGATTCGCGATCGTCTGCAGCGCGATCGACTGACTGCGCTTTTCGCCCACCGCCCCGAAGATGCTGAACGCTTCCTGCAAGGATGCCAAAGCCTCCGCTGGGCGAAGCTGCTCTTGCTGGACGCCGGCGCGCGCGAGCAACAGATCGCCACGTAGCTTGCTCGGCTCCGGATACGCGCTGACCAGCCGCAGCGCCCGGGCGATGCGGGGCGCCGCGCCGGCCGCATCGCGCGACCGGATCATCGCTTCGCTCTGGAGCCACAGCGCAGTCGCGGTCGCGATGGCCTGGGCACGCGGATCGGTGATCGCGGCAGCGCGGCGCTCGGCATCGCCGGCCAGCTTCAGCGCCTCGCCGGGCTCGGCGATCATCGCCGCCTTGGCACGGTCGATCAGCACATCGGCTTCGCGCTGCTGCGCAACCGCCGGCCCGGACATGGACAGCGCCAATGCCGCAGCGAGGACGAGAAGCCAGCGCATCAGCCGCTCTTGCGCCAGAAGCCCTCCGGCCGGGCGAAGGTAGGCCGGATCGCGGATGCGGCCTTGTGCCCTTCCTCGTCGAGGAAGCGGATGAACGCGTCGAGCGCCACCGGACGGCTGATCAGGAAGCCTTGCACCATGTCGCAGCCCATGACGCTGAGCAGCGCCAGCGCCGCGGGCGTCTCCACACCCTCCGCGGTCACCTCCATCTCCAGCGCGTGCGCCAGGTCGATGGTCGAGCGGACGATCAGCGGATCGCGATTGCTGCTGGTGAGCTGCATCACGAACATCTTGTCGATCTTGAGCTCGGTCGCGGGGAGCTGCTTCAAATAGGCCAGCGACGAAAGACCGGCGCCATAGTCGTCGATCGCGAGCGGGATGCCGATTTCCGAGAAGGACTGGAGGTGGCGGATCGCGCTGTCGGGGTCGCGGATCACCGCTGTCTCGGTGATCTCGAACCCGATCTTGGCACCCGTTTCGCGAATGATGCGGCACGCCTCGCTGACGAAGGCGCCATCGGCAAGCAGCACGCCGGAGATGTTGATGAACACCGGCATGTCATATCCGTGCGCCGCCAGCACCTGCTGGTCGGCGATCACCTGCCGCAGCGTCCACAGCGTCAGGCCGGCGATCTCCCCGCCCTCTTCCGCGGCGGAAATGAAGTCGCCGGGCAGGATCAGGCCGCGCACCGGATGCCGCCAGCGCACCAGCGCCTCAGCTCCGGTCACGGCTTCCTTCCGGACATGCACTTTCGGCTGATATTGCAGGAACAGCTGGCCCGAATTGATCGCGCGCGGGAGCTCGCGGATCAGCGCGAGCCGGTCGAACGCGATGTCGGTCTGCGACAGGTCGAGCATCACGATCCGCGATTCGGCCTTTGCCTGGGCCAGCGCCGATTCCGCAGCCTCGGTCAGCCGCACCTCGTCATCATCGGCAGCGGGGGCCGCCGCGATACCCCAGCGCAGCTGGATTACATGACGCTCGCCATCAAGATCGACAGTCCGCGTGAACTCGCGCGCCAACCGTTCGACCACCGCGGTCGCCGACTCGGCCGAATCCGCTTCAAAGGAGAGCTCGAGGAGCGAACGGCCCGCCGCGGCGAGGCGGACATCCGGCTCGATCCGCCCGATATGATCGGCAAGGTCGCGCACCAGCGTGTCCGCACGGGGACGCCCCAGATGCCGGCGAAGCGACTGAAAGTTCGAGATCTCACAAAGCGATAGCGCCCGCCACACCCCGCTAGCGGGCGCGCCGTCCGCGTCGCGCCGCGAGACGGCCGAACGCGAACGCGGAAGCACGAGCGGCATCGGGGCGTCCAGCGTCGCCGGAAGCCCGGCCGCCAGCGTTCCTTCCGCCTTTGCGGGCGGAGTCGTGGCAGCGGCAGGTTCGACACGCTCGGACATCATGTCCGCGATAACCTCACACTCTTGAAGGAACTCTTAAGGACGAAACGACCGGCGCGGGCAGCGAAGTCGCCGCCCCCGCCATGAATTCTTGATTATCGGTTAATTTTGAATTAAGTATTCGACCGTGCGTGTAATGCGCACGATGGGAGAAAATGAATGTTCGATTTCCTTTTTCGGGAAACCTACGGCGAGTCGCTTCGCCCCTGGTAACCCCGGATAGCCCGGGTGGGCGGCGCCGCGGATGGTCCGCGGCACCCGACCCGTCCGGGCTCTCTTCCTGTCGATGACATCGGTGGCAGGCGCGCATCCCGTGGGGTTGCGCGCTTTTTCGTGCCGGCCGTTCAGCCGTTACTCCTTGTGGGGTGACCTTTGTGAGCGATTGGCGAGCACTTGCCGTGATCTATTGTTGCGCTAAGAGCACGAACGTTCAGCGAAAGGGCTTCCTGCGTGCGCATTGCGATGATCGGCACTGGCTATGTGGGCCTCGTTTCCGGGGCCTGCTTCTCCGATTTCGGGCATGACGTGGTTTGCGTCGACAAGGACGCCCGCAAGATCGAGCTGCTTCATCAGAATGTGATGCCGATCTACGAGCCCGGCCTCGCCGAGCTGGTCGCCTCGAACGTCGAGGCGGGACGCCTGTCCTTCACTACCGACCTCGTCGAGGGGGTGAAGGGAGCGGATGCGGTTTTCATCGCGGTCGGCACGCCGAGCCGCCGTGGCGACGGCCACGCCGACTTGTCCTATGTCTTCGCCGCGGCCGAGGAAATCGCCGCCGCGCTGGACGGCCCGGCGGTGATCGTCACCAAATCCACCGTCCCGGTCGGCACCGGCGACGAGGTCGAGCGGATCGTGGCGCGGATTGCGCCGGACAAGGGCATCAAGGTGGTCTCCAACCCGGAGTTCCTGCGCGAGGGTGCGGCGATCGAGGACTTCAAGCGCCCCGACCGCGTCGTCGTGGGCAGCGAGGACGAGGGGGCGAGCGAGGTGATGCGGGGGATTTATCGCCCGCTGTCGCTCAACCAGTCGGCGCCGGTGATGTTCACGGGCCGCCGGACGGCCGAGCTGATCAAATATGCCGCCAACGCCTTCCTGGCGGTCAAGATCACCTTCATCAACGAGATTGCGGACCTGTGCGAGCAGGTCGGCGCGGACGTACAGGAGGTGTCCCGCGGCATCGGCATGGACAACCGCATCGGCCGCAAGTTCCTGAATGCCGGGCCGGGCTATGGCGGCTCGTGCTTCCCCAAGGACACGCTGGCGCTGCTCAAGACCGCCGACGACAACGAGACGCCGCTGCGCATCGTCGAGGCGACGGTGCAGGTCAACGACCAGCGCAAGCGCGCGATGGGCCGCAAGGTGATCAAGGCGATGGGCGGCGAGGTGCGCGGCAAGACCGTCGCGATCCTCGGCCTCACCTTCAAGCCCAATACCGACGACATGCGCGACGCGCCGTCGATCGCAATCATCCAGACGCTGCAGGACGCCGGTGCGACCGTGAAGGCGTTCGACCCCGAGGGCGTCGAGCAAGCCAGGCTGGTGATCAAGGACGTCGAGTTCGCCGCCAGCCCCTATGCCGCAGCGGAGGGTGCGGATGCACTGGTGATCGTCACCGAATGGGACGCGTTCCGCGCGCTGGACCTCAATCGCATGAAATCGCTGCTCAACCAGCCGTTGCTGGTCGACCTGCGCAACATCTATCCCGCCGCCGAAGCAGAGCGCGCCGGCTTTACCCTGGTCGGGGTCGGGAAACCGCGGCGGGATGGCAACGGCAACGGCTGATCGCCCCGCCCTCGCCTCACGCGGACTAAACTTAATCTAGATCGCAGCGCCGGGCACGTATCACTAGATCGGCGGCCATGCAGTCGCTTACCCATCTTGCCCGGCTCGAGGCCGAGAGCATCCATATCCTGCGCGAGGTCGTGGCCGAGGCGGAGCGTCCCGTGATGCTCTACTCGATCGGCAAGGACAGCGCGGTGATGCTCCACCTCGCCAAGAAGGCCTTCTACCCCGCCCCGCCGCCCTTCCCGCTGCTCCATGTCGATACGACCTGGAAGTTCCGCGACATGTATGCGCTGCGCGACCGCGCCGCGCGCGAGGCGGGGATGGAACTGCTCGTCCACCGCAATCCCGAGGCCGAGGCGCGCGGGATCAACCCGTTCGACCATGGCGGGCTGCACACCGACATGTGGAAGACCGAGGGCTTGAAGCAGGCGCTCGACAAATATGGCTTCGACGCGGCGTTCGGCGGCGCGCGGCGCGACGAAGAGAAGAGCCGCGCCAAGGAGCGCGTGTTCAGCTTCCGCTCGGCCAGCCACCGCTGGGATCCTAAGGCGCAGCGCCCCGAGCTGTGGCGGTTGTACAATGCGAAGAAGGCCAAGGGCGAGAGCATCCGCGTCTTCCCGCTGTCCAACTGGACCGAGCTCGACATCTGGCAGTATATCCGCGCCGAGGGGATCGAGATCGTCCCGCTCTATTTCGCCGCCCCGCGCCCGACCGTGATGCGCGACGGGCTGATCCTGATGGTCGATGACGACCGCTTTCCGCTCAGGGGCGAGACGCCGGTCGAGCGCTCGATCCGCTTCCGCACGCTGGGCTGCTACCCGCTGACCGGCGCGGTCGAAAGCCATGCCGCGAGCCTCGACGATGTGATCCAGGAAATGCTGCTGACCACCACCAGCGAGCGCCAGGGCCGCGCGATCGACCATGATCAGGCCGCGAGTATGGAGAAGAAGAAGCAGGAGGGGTATTTCTGATGACCTCCAGCTACCGCCCCGACGCGCTGATCGCATCCGACATCGGCGCCTATCTGGCGCAGCATCAGTCCAAGACGCTGCTCCGCTTCATCACCTGCGGATCGGTGGACGACGGCAAGTCCACGCTGATCGGGCGGCTGCTCTACGACAGCAAGATGATCTTCGAGGATCAGCTCGCCGCGCTCGAGGCCGACAGCAAGCGGGTCGGCACGCAGGGGCAGGAGATCGACTTCGCGCTGCTGGTCGACGGCCTCGCCGCCGAGCGCGAGCAGGGCATTACGATCGACGTCGCCTACCGCTTCTTCGCGACCGAGAAGCGCAAGTTCATCGTCGCCGATACGCCGGGGCACGAGCAATATACGCGCAACATGGTGACCGGCGCATCGACCGCCGACCTCGCGGTGATTCTGATCGACGCGCGCAAAGGCGTGCTCACCCAGACCCGGCGGCACTCGTATCTCGCGCATCTGATCGGCATCCGCCACATCGTGCTCGCAGTGAACAAGATGGATCTGGTCGGCTACGACCGGCAGGTGTTCGACGAGATCGTGGCCGATTATCACGAATTCGCGACCAGCATCGGCATCGACGATTTCACCGCCATCCCGATCTCGGGCTTCAAGGGCGACAACATCACCGCGGCGAGCGCCAACACGCCCTGGTATTCCGGCCCCGCGCTGATCGCGCATCTGGAAGATGTGCCCGTCGGCGGTGAGGACGAGGCGGCCCCGTTCCGCATGCCGGTGCAATGGGTGAACCGCCCCAATCTCGACTTCCGCGGCTTTGCCGGGACGATCGCCGGCGGCACGGTCAGGCCGGGTGACAAGGTTCGCGTCCTCCCCTCCGGCCGCACCAGCACCGTGGCCCGCATCGTCAGCTATGACGGCGATCTGGACGAGGCTGGCCGCGACCAATCCGTCACACTGACTCTCGCCGACGAGATCGACTGCTCGCGCGGCGACGTGATCGTCGCGGCGGGCGACCCGCCCGAGGTTGCCGACCAGTTCAGTGCGACGATCGTATGGATGGACCAGCAGGAGATGCTGCCCGGCCGCAGCTACTGGCTGAAGCTTGGCACGCAGACGGTGAGCGCGACGATCCGCGAGCCCGAGCACGCGATCGACGTCAATACGCTGGCGAAGCTTTCCGCGAAGACGCTGGGGCTGAACGACATCGGCGCCGCCGAGATCGCTACCGACCGCGGCGTGGTGTTCGAAGCCTATGCCGATGGCCGCAAGAGCCCCAACAAGGATCTGGGCGGCTTTATCCTCATCGACAAGATCACCAACGCCACCGTCGCCGCCGGGATGATCGACCGCGCGCTGCGCCGCGCGCAGAATGTCCACTGGCAGGCGGTCGAGATCACGCGCGAGGCGCATGCTGCGCAAAAAGGCCAGCATTCGCGGCTGCTGTGGTTCACCGGCCTCTCGGGATCGGGCAAGTCGACCATCGCCAATCTGGTCGAGAAGAAGCTGCACGCGATGGGCAAGCACAGCTTCCTGCTCGACGGGGACAATATCCGCCACGGCCTCAACCGCGATCTGGGCTTCAGCGATGCCGATCGCGTCGAGAATATCCGCCGCGTCGGTCAGGTCGCCAAGCTGATGACCGATGCCGGGCTGATCGTGCTCACCGCGTTCATCTCGCCCTTCCGCGCCGAGCGCGAAATGGTGCGCAGCATGATCCCCGAGGGCGAGTTCTTCGAGATCTTCATCGACACCCCGATCGAGGAGGCCGAGCGCCGCGACGTGAAGGGCCTCTACAAAAAGGCGCGCGCCGGCGAGATCGCGAACTTCACCGGTATTTCAAGCCCGTATGAAGCTCCTGTTAACCCGGAGATTCGTATCGACACTACTCGGACCAGTCCCGAGGAAGCTGCGGAATTGATCATCGAAGCCATACTGGGTATCTGGTCACCAGTGCTATGATATGCACGGCTGGCGCGTTTGTTTGTGGAGTTGAGTTTTGGGGGATTTGGAGGTTCGCGAGTGGATCGCTTTTGGGATCCTCGCTGCGCTCTTTACTGGGGCTGCCGTGGCGGCGATGGTCTACCGCCAGCGCGCGCACTGGCGAAAGCTCCGCATGGCCGGCAGTTCCGAAGCTAAACGCCGCGAGCTTCGCCGTCGCCGGTAAATTTCCCCTCGTGGCGGCGCGCAAGGCGCACGCATGAGCGACGCGGGACTCGCTCATGCCGTGGCCGATGCGGCAGGCAAGCTGTTGCTGAAGATACAGTCGGAGGATGCGGACGGCGCCCGCGGCGACCGGGAGGCCAACCGCCTGATCCTTGACATGCTCCGCGAAGCGCGGCCTGGCGATCCGATCCTGTCGGAGGAATCGGCGGACGCCCCCGCCCGGCTTACCTCGCGCCGCGTCTGGATCGTCGATCCGCTCGACGGAACGCGCGAGTTCGCCGAAGGCCGCGAGGATTGGGCGGTGCATGTCGCGCTCGCGATCGACGGCGCCGCCGCCGCGGGCGCGGTCGCGCTGCCGCGCCGGGGGATCACGCTTTGCAGCGATGCGCCCCCGCCCCTCGCCCCGGCCGTGAGCCCGCCGCGGATGCTCGTCAGCCGCACGCGCCCGAGCGCGCTGTGCGCCGCGGTGTCGCAAGGGCTGAGCGCCGAGACGATCGGCATGGGATCGGCCGGCGCCAAGGCGATGGCGGTGGTGCTGGGGGAGGCGGAAATCTACCTTCATTCGGGTGGCCAGCATCAATGGGACAACTGCGCCCCCGTCGCGGTGGCGCTCGCCGCGGGCCTGCACGCGTCGCGGATCGACGGCTCGCCGCTGATCTACAACCAGCGCGAATCGAGCATCCCCGACGTGCTGATCTGCCGTCGCGAACTGGCGGCATCCGTGCTCGAACAGGTTGCCAGGCACGAGCTTTGATTCGCCGCGACTCGTGGATTCAGCACGAGTCGCGCTTTGACGAAGGTTAGCGGATAAGGTAAACGCTCCCTTGGCAAGGGGGCAGAATGACGGCCGATTTCTGGTTCGTGACCGCGATGGGATTCAGCTTTGCTGCCTATGCGGCCTATCTGCTCGGGCTGCGGCGCGAGATCTTCCAGCCCAACCGCGCCTCATGGCTGATCTGGAGCACATCGGCTGCGGTCGAGGCGCTCACCTATCATGCGGTGAACCCCGGATCGCCGCAAAGCTGGGTGTTCCTGCTCTCGGCCGCCTGCTGCGTCGTCGTCACCCTCGCCTTGTGGCGCCGCTCGAACTGGGCGCAGCCCAACACCGTCGAATCGCTGTGCATGGCCGCATGCCTGGTCGCGCTGATCCTGTGGGTCGCGTTCCGCGAGACCTTCTGGGCGCACATGCTGGTGGTGGCCGCGGTCCCGATCAGCTTCTGGCCGACCTGGGCGAGCGTATGGAAGGACCGCAGCCGCGAGCGCTCGCCCGCATGGGGCCTATGGACTCTGGGCGATCTCGCCACGCTGCTGGTCGCGGCGCGCGCGGGCGGCACCGGCGTCGACGAGCTCGCCTACATCTTCGTCGAGCTGGCCTGCCACGCGAGCATCTGGTTCATGATCGGCCTGGGCACCATCAATCCGCTGCGCTCGCTCGGCTGGAAGCGCGGCGGCTTCCTGATCCTCGACCGCTACCGTCCCAACCGCAACCTGTTCGCGGTGAGCGAGAACCATCTTGGGAAGGCGGTGTTCGCCATCTGCCGCTTCGCCGAGGGCGCCGAGCTGATGCGCTTCACCGGCCGCCGATTCCACGTCACGCAGGTGCCGAGCCTGATGCGCGGCAGCGAGGACCGGTTCGTGCAGGTGACGCCCGATCACTATATGGGGCCGTCCGGTCAGCTCGACGATCTGGTCAATCACAGCTGCGACCCCAATGCCGGGCTGCGCTTCACCGAGGACGGCGTGATCCTGGTCGCGATCCGCGACATCGCGTGCGGCGACGAGATCACATGGGACTATTCGACCACGCTCGCGCAATCGAACTGGCACATGATCTGCCAGTGCCGATCGCCGCGTTGCCGCCGGGTGATCGGTAATTTCGAGACGCTTGCGCCGGATGCGCAGGAATATTTCCGCGCCCGCAATCTCGTCGCGCCGTACCTGCGGCGCAAGGACGCGGTGGTTGCGGCGAAACGGGTCGGCTGGGGCTAGGCCGAATCGACATTTGGTGTTCAATCCTCCCCCGCCAGGGGGAGGTGGCAGCCGAAGGGTGACGGAGGGGGCGGATGCCAGAACGCTGGCGACGTGTTTCCTCCCCCTCCGTCGCGCCGTGCGCGCCACCTCCGCCTGGCGGGGAAGGACAAATGTCGGCTGGGGCTAGGCCGCGATCCCCGTCCGCTGCCCGTCGGCAGCCTGCAGCGTGAGCACCGCCCGCGCGCCGGTTCCCTTGCCGTCGCTGCGCAGCGCCAGGCTGCCGCCCATCGCGATCATCGAATTGGCGCACCAGTGCAGGCCAAGCCCGCCCATCTTGCCTTGGCGGGTGGAGAACCCGCGCTGAAAGAGCTTGGCGCCGGTCTCGGGATCGAAGCCTTCGCCGTCGTCGCGGATCGTGATCTCGATCTTGCCGTCCTGCTCGCGGATCGTGACCGAGATGCTCCCGCTGTCGCGCCCCGTCGCAGCGATCGCCTCCGCCGCGTTGGCGAAGAGGTTGCCGATCACCTGGCTCACCAGCACGCGATTGGCCAGCGCCCAATGCGGCTTCGAGGGGAAGTGGAAGGCGATCGAGCTGCCGCCCGAATAGCGCGCGATCGTCGCATTGCGCGCGACGATATCGGTGACGTCGCAGCTGTCGAGCGGGGGGCGCTCGTGCGCCTGCTCCTGCTGCTTGCCGATGATCTCGAGCACATTCTGCAGCGCATCGCGGCCGATCGCCATCTGCGCCGCATGCTCCTCCCGCGCGCGCGCTTCGCTCTCGAAGGCCGCGGCGAGGAAGGCCGCCAGCTTTTGCCGGCGCGCGGCGGGAATCGCCTCGTCCGCAAGCTCGGCGAGCGCGCGATCGAGCAGCGCGCGGTCGGCCACCGCCGGCTGCGCCAGCCTCTGGCTGAGCACGGTGCTGACCGGGTTCAGTGCGTTGCGCACATTATGCATCACCGCGACGGCGCTTTCGGACTGGCCGAGCTTGAACGACTGCGCCTCGACCTGCTCGCGCAGATCCTTGAGCTGGCTGAGCATGCCGTTGAAGCTACTCACCAGACTGCCGATCTCGTCGCCGCGCGCCTTCTCCGTCAGCGGCAGCAGATCGCCGGATCGGCGCACCAGCCCCATATGCCGCTCGACGCGGTGGAGCGGTCGCAGCACCAGCCGCGCGATCATCAGGCTGAGCACCGCCATGACGACGAGCAGCAGCAGCACCGTGCCGCCGGCCGCGAACAACAGCATGTCGCGGCCCAGCGCCGACAGGTCCCGCGGCACCTGATAGGTCGCGCTCGCCACCGGCGCCCCGCCCGCGCCGCGGATCGGCACCGCGACCGCGAGGCTCTCTCCATGCTGCGTCACCACCGCATCGGGCACAGGCCGGGATACGTCGAGCCGGGCTTCGACCTGCAACAGGGTCGAAAGCTGCTTCGAGGTGAGCAGCCGCGCCATCGTCACATAGCCGCGCGCCGGCCCGCTGCCGTCGGTGCGCCGCACCAGCGCGATTCCCAGCACCGCGATCTGATCGCCCAGGCGCACGTAGAAGCTGGTCGAATTCTTCCCCGCCAGCGCCCTGGTGAAATCGATGCGCCCGATCGTCTCGAGCATGCGCGCGCGCATGTCCGGCGCGTCGCGGCCGCTGTCGATATCGAGCCAGCGGGCGAGCACCACCTGGCCCCGCGGCGTCACATAGGCCATGCCGTTGATGCCCAGATTGGTCATCGCCGAGCTGGCGAAGCTGTCCTCCTCGAACGCGCGGTTCGGCGAGCCCATATAGTCGTAGCTTCCGTTCCAGTCGCCATAGTCGCGGACCGAGATCTCGACCTTCGACGCATATTCGGCGAGCGCGGCGCGGGTCCGCTCGACATGCCCGTTCACCGCCGCCTGCTCGAGCTGCTCGAAGCCCGGCGTGATGACCAGCGCGAGCAGCAGCGTCACCGCGCCCGCGCCGAGCAGCGCGATGCCGGTCAGGATCGCGACCAGCTTGGCGCCGAGCGAAACGGGGATGCGCCGCCGCAGCCGCGCGAATGCGGTGCGCCAGCGCGGCATCAGCCCTGGGTGCCGTTGCCCGGCATCGCCGCTCCGGCTTCCGCGGTGTCAGCCGCGGCCGGCGCCATGAAGCGCTCGTGCGCGAGCTCGGCGGCAAGGCCCGCCTCGATCGGCCGGGCGAGATAATAGCCCTGATAATGGCTGCACCCGGCAAGCTGGAGCGCGCGAAGATGCGCTTCGGTCTCGACGCCTTCAGCAACCACTTCCAGGCCCAGCGCACGGCCGAGATGGATGATCGAATGCACGATCGCCGCGCTCTCGCGCTCCTTGCCCATGCCGTCGATGAAGCTGCGGTCGATCTTGAGGCAATCGAGCGCGAACTTGCGGATGTTGTAGAGCGAGGAATAGCCGGTGCCGAAATCGTCGAGCGCGATGCGGAAGCCCATCTGGCGCAGGCGATAGAGCGTATCCGCCGCGCGTTCGGCATTGTCGAAGATCGCGGTCTCGGTGATCTCGATCTGCAGCCGGTTCGGCTCGATCCCCGCACGCTGCACGCGCTCGACGACATGGCCGACGAAATTCTGGCGGCGGAACTGGCGCGGCGAGAAGTTCACCGAGACATATTGCCCCGGCCATTGCCCGAGCGTCCGGAGCGCCTCATCGAGCACCCAGTCGCCCAGCTCGTGGATCAGGTTCGATTCCTCGGCGATCGGGATGAACAGGCCCGGCGGGATCGCTCCATATTCGGGGCTGTTCCAGCGCAGCAGCGCCTCGAACGCGACGATCTCCATCTCGTCGCGCGCGACGATCGGCTGATAGACTAGGCGCAGCTCGCCGTTGGCGATCGCCTGGCTGAGCCCGCCCTCGATCTGACGGCGGAAGCGGATCGATTCGTCCATGCTCTCGTCGAACAGCTTGACGATGCCGCGGCCGGCCTTCTTGGACTCGTTGAGCGCCAGGTCGGCGCGGCGCATCACGTCGATCGGATCGTGCTGCATCCCCGGCTGCACGATGACGAGGCCGGCCGAGGCCGAGCCCTGCACCGAATGGCCGAACACCGTGAAGGTCGTCGCGCAGGCGAGCAGCAGCCGCTCGATCGCCATCACCGCCTCGTCCTCGCCGGACACCTTGAGCAGGACCGCAAACTCGTCGCCGCCCAGCCGCGCGACGAAGCCGCCCTCGGGAACCGCGTCGCGCACCACGCCGCACACCATGCGGATCAGCTCGTCGCCCGCGAGGTGGCCGAACGTGTCGTTGACCAGCTTGAACCGGTCGAGATCCATCATCGCCATCGCGAAGACGTCCGGCCCGCGCACATGATCGGTCAGCGCGCGCATGAAGGCGAGCCGGTTGGGCGCGTCGGTCAGGCTGTCGTGATTGGCAAGATGCGTCGCCTTGCTCTCGTTCGCGGCAAGCTCTTCCTTCTGCTCCTCGAGCAGCGCCATCGCCGCGGCAAGCGCGCGATCGGCCTCCCAGCGCTGGCTGAGCGCGGTCGCGGTCTGCACCACCTCCTCGGCCTGGAACGGCTTGGCGATGTAGAAGATCTTGTCGGCCGGCCCCGCGGCGCGGCTGATCTCGAGCGGCGAAAAGTCGGAGAAGCCGGTGACGATGACGAGATTGATGTCGGGATCGAGCGCGCGGATTCGCCTGGCGGTCTCCTTGCCGTCGATCCCTGGGGGCATGCGCACGTCGATGAACGCAACGGCGAACCGCTCGCCGCGCGCAAGCGCCGCGTTGACCGCCTCGACGCCCTCGGCGCCCTGCATGCAATGGGTGATGTCGAAGCTGGGCGGCGCATCTGCCGGCACTGCCGCAGGATCGTCGCCGCCGAACAGCTCGGCCGCCATCGCGTCGAGCACGGCTCCCTGCTCGCCGCCGGCCCGCCTGAAGCACTGGCGATAGGATTCGTGCATCCCCGGCTCGTCGTCCACGATCAGAATGCGCAAGACAGACTCCCCCTTCGTCACCTTGCAACGGGGTAATCACACAGGGTTAAGGCCGGGTAAAAAGGTTAACAGGAGGGAATGCAGCGCTTCGCAGATCCCTCGCTCCGGCGTTACCTTCCGGCAACACTGGTACGATGATCGGCCAATGAGAACGTTCTCATACGCGCGGTGGGTACACAGAGCGCATGAAACCGGTTACAGTTTTCAGAGAAAGGCCATAAGAGCCCGCCGTCGAGTCGTTCTCAACCACTGTGAGACCGACGAAGGTAAACGTTGTCACGCTAGTGTAACAAGGGGGGATGCTGTGAATTCCGCACTTACCATCAAAACCAATCTCGTCCGCCGCTCGCGCATTCGCGCCGCCGCGGCCGCGCTTGCCTGGACCAGCGGCGCAGCCGCCATCGCGATCGGCGCCGCCGCCCCCGCGCAGGCGCAGGTCAACTCGTCGCTGCGCGGCACGGTGACGGCCGAAGGCGGCGTCAGCCAGGTCACGATTGTCAACGTCGATACCGGCTTCACCCGCACCAGCACCCCCACCGCAGACGGCAGCTACCAGTTCGCCTCGCTCCCGCCCGGCAACTACCGGCTCGAGGTGACGACCCCGAACGGCGTGCGCCGCACCGACGAGTTCCGCCTCGCGGTCGCGCAGAATGCGGTGTTCGACTTCGATCTGTCGACGCCCGACGTCAGCACCCCCGCCGGCGACGAGATCATCGTCACCGGCAACCGCATCCGTACGATGGAAGGCGGCGAAGTCGGCCGCAACATCTCGCAGCGCCTGATCGAGCAGCTGCCGCAGAACAACCGCAATTTCATGTCGTTCGCGGATCTGGCGCCGGGCGTGCAGTTCGTCACGAACGAGACCGACCAGACCAGCCTGCGCGGCGGCGCGCAGGGCGCCAATGCGGTCAACATCTTCATCGATGGCATCGGCCAGAAGGACTATGTGCTGAAGGGCGGCGTCACCGGCCAGGATTCGACACAGGGCAACCCCTTCCCGCAGCTCGCGGTCGGCGAGTATCGCGTGATCAGCTCAAACTACAAGGCCGAGTTCGATCAGGTCAGCTCGGTCGCGATCACCGCGGTGACCAAGTCCGGCACCAACCAGTTCCATGGCGAAGCCTTTTTCGACTTCACCAACCAGAGCCTGCGCGATCGCATGCCGAGCGAGGATTTCCCGCGCCATATCGACAAGGTCAAGACCAGGGACATGCAGTTCGGCGGCGCGCTCGGCGGGCCGATCGTCAAGGACATGCTGCATTTCTTCGTGACCTACGAAGGCAAGCGGCGCATCAATGCCCGTGAGGTGTTCCCCGGGCTCGACCTGCCGCCGAGCTACTTCCCGACCGAATATCAGCAGGAGTTCGGGCCGCGGAACGAGACGTTCAACGAGAATCTGTATTTCGGGAAGATCAACTTCACGCCGACTTCGCGCGACCTGTTCGAATTCTCGGTCAAGTATCGCGACGAGACCGGCGAGCAGTTCACCTCCGGCATCAACGCATTCAGCACCCGCGGCCTCGCCAAGGTCACCGAATGGCGCGGCCTGGCGCGGTGGGAGCATACCGCCGACACCTGGGTCAACGACTTCAAGGTCGCCTATGAGAATGTGGCGTGGAATCCGCGGCCGGTGAATTTCGGCAACGCGTTCCGGTTCAACGCGACCGTCCCCCAGATTCCCCCGCTGACCGGAACCCGTCGCGGCGATATCCTGGTGACCGGCGCCGGCCGGAACTTCCAGGACAAGGGCCAGAAGGGCTGGCAGCTGTCGGACGACTTCACCTATACGGGCCTTGAGAACCATACGTTCAAGGTGGGTGTGAAGGCGAAGTGGATCACGCTGAACACCAACACCCAGAACGGCGTCAACCCGATCTTCACCTACAATGTCAACTACGCCCCGGGCGGTGCGTTCAACAGCACGATCCCGTACCGCATGGAGTTCGCGGCGCCGGTGGCGGACGGCAACCCCGACATCGTATCCGACAACTTCCAGTTCGGCATCTATGCGCAGGATGACTGGGAGGTCACCGATCGCCTGACCGTGAACCTCGGCCTGCGCTGGGATTATGAGCGGACCCCTGCGTTCCTCGACTATGTGCACGATCCGGCCATCGCCGAGTTCGTCGCCGGCCGCGCGTCGTACACGGCGCCGAACGGCACCGTCACGCCGCCGTACACGAACTTGCGGAACGCCAATTTCAACATCGACGACTTCATCTCGACCGGCAAGGAGCGCAAGGCATTCACCGGCGCCTGGCAGCCGCGAATCGGCTTCACCTATGCGCTCGATGCGGACAAGCGCTTCGCCGTGTTCGGTGGCTATGGCCGCTCCTACGACCGGACGCAGTTCGACTTCATCCAGCAGGAGCTGGCGCAGGGCGTGTTCGCCGGGCGGACCTTCAACTTCAACAACCCGGGCGACACGATCAACGTCTGCGCGCCCAGCGCCACCTGCATCACCTGGAATCCGGCCTATCTGACGCCCGAGGGCCGCGCATCGCTGATCGCCGGGCTGCCGCCGGGTGCCGGGCGCGAGTTGCGCTTCATCAATAACGATCTGAAGACGCCCTATTCGGACCAGTTCAGCCTGGGCGTGCGCGGCAACTTCAACCTGCTCGATCTCGAGGTCGGCTACAGCTACGTTCACAGCAAGGACGGCTTCGCCTATATCCTGGGCAACCGCCGCCCCGACGGGACGTTCTTCCCGCCGACCGGCAACCCGGACTCGCCGTTCGGCTTCGGGCCGGCGCCGTTCGGCAGCATCATCCTGGGGACCAATGGGATCGAGACCAAGGCGAACACGGCCTATTTCAAGCTGACCAAGCGCTACACCCAGGCTTCGCCGTGGAGCGTCGATGCGACCTATACCTTCACCGACGCCGAGGAGAACCGGAAGCTGGGTGAAGTCTTCGCGCTCGATTTCCCGAGCATCAAGGACTATCCTTGGCTGACCGCGGCGGGCACGCGCAAACATCGCCTCGTCATCGCGGCGACGGCCGACATCCCGATGGGCGTCACGCTGGCGGGCAAGTTCCAGATCGCCTCCCCCAAATATCTCTCGGAGTTCGTCAACACGCCCGGCACGGGGGGCACGCCGCCGCGCCGGACGATCGTCTCGACCCGGACGGATGGCAATGGCGACCTGTGGGGCTATCGCCAGATGGACCTGTCGGCGACCAAATACGTCCCGATCAGGTTCCTGAGCGACGAGGCGCGGCTGCGGTTCCGCGTCGACATCATCAACTTGTTCAACGATCATAACTTCGCCAGCTTCAACGCACTGACCGGGAAGCGCAATCTGACTGCGTACAACATGGAAGGGCCGCCGCGGACGATCAAGCTATCGGCTGGCTTCAATTTTTAATTCAAATGAGAAGAGGAGGTAAGAAATGATTAGCCTTAAAAATCTACGAAGAGTCTTCGTAGCGCTTCTTATTTCCGGATCAACCGCGTCGGCCAATGCTCAGGAGCATTCGGATCCAGAGTGGTGGACATTTCCACCACCTGGGATGATGAAAGTCTTTCACGATATGTACAATCACAATCCGACCACCGTTTATACCGTACCGATAGACGGCATTTCTCACGGCGGATGGACCAGCGGCGGGAATTCTACTACGGTGGTCGGGTATATTTATACTACGTGCGACGGCCAAATGATTCAAGTTGGCCGTATTTACCCAAGCCAGAGTTATGATTACTTTCCAGCGCCGGACTCGAATGGCGGCGCGTGCTGATATCATCAATCTGTTCAACGATCGCAACTATAACGACTTCAATGCCACGACTGACCTGCGCGATCCGAACAACTTCAACATCGACGCCCCCCGCGGACCATGAAGCTATCGACCGGCTTCAACTTCTAAGCACCCACTCCCTTTAGGGCGTGCGACCGGGTATCCCACCCGCACGCCCTTTTCCTTGTGCGCGTGGGACAGCTCCGGCAACGCGCCACACTGCGCATGGCGAGCCCCCAGCATCAGGAGCCGTAGAAGCCCCCGTCAGCGCCTACGGGCGTCCAGCCCGCTCCACGGCCGAATTCCGGGATAAATGGAGGTCAGGCTTGCAGAAGCCCGGACGGACCCCGCAGACATTTTCATCCCCTGCGAGCTCGCAGGCTTGCAATGTTGGATTTCGTCTGATCCAATCCGGATGGCGGCAACTCGCCGTCCGCTCTTTGACCCGTCGAACGCGTGCACCGCACCGGAAGAACGCGCGATGGCGTCAACTCAGTGTAAACTTCGCGCGCCGCCAGAAACGACAAAGCCCCGCCGGGTCCCAAGACCTGGCGGGGCTTTGAATGGCGCGCCCGGAACGATTCGAACGTCCGACCCTCAGATTCGTAGTCTGATGCTCTATCCAGCTGAGCTACGGGCGCGCAGTGGAGGGGCGCAGATAGAAGCGCTTTTCGGGAAAGGCAACCCCGTTGCGCACAGTTTCTTCACCGCATAGACCAGCCCGCGATGCGACGCCCCATTTTCCTCGCTGCGCTGGCCCTGCCCCTGGGCTTGCCGGCCGCCTGCACCACGCCGGACGGCGGCTATCCCTCGCTGCTCCCGCGCCCGATCGAGAGCCGCGACGATGCCGAGCCGGTGCGACCGGACCCGGTCGCGGCACCCGATGCGGCGCTCGACGCGCGCATCGCCCAACGGCGCGAGGCTGCGATGGCTGCCGCGAAGCGCTTCCAGGCTGCCGCGATCATTGCCGAATCGCGCATAGCGGTTGCTCGCGGCGTTGCCATGGGCAGCGAATCCTGGGTCGCGGCGCAGACCGCGCTGGCCGATCTCGATGCGATCCGCGGCGAGACGGTCGCGCTGGTCACCGATCTGGAAGAGGCTGCCTCGGCGCGTGCGCAGGCAGGCACCCCTGCCTATCCCGCGCTCGACGCCGCGATCGACGAGATCGGCGGTCAGGCGCGCGCGCAGGCTGAGCGCTCCAGGGCGCTGGAAGACGCGCTCGCGGGCTGAACACCCGCAAACGGAAACCCTGCGTTCGCCAATCGTTGTTTGACCGCCGCGCCCGGCCCGCCGACACTCCGCGCGGTTCGATCAGGGGAGTATTGCCAATGCGTCTCGTCCTCGCCGCCTTCGCGGCCACCCTCGCCATCGCCACGCCGATCGTCGCCCAGCAGATGCAGAAGCCGGGCTCGAAAAGCACCGCAGCGATCACCGGCGGCAGCTACACCGTCGATCCGGGGCACACGCTGGTCCGCTGGCAAGTCGATCATTTCGGTTTCACCCCCTATTGGGGCCTGTTCGGCGGCATCACCGGTACCGCGACCTTCGACAAGGCAAATCCCGCGACGTCGAAAGTGGACATCACCATCCCCGTATCGAAGGTCACGACGGCCAGCGAAGGCCTGACTGCGCATCTGCTGCGGCCGGGCAAGGACGGCGGCAAGCCCGACTTCTTCGGCGCCGCCCCGGCCGACGCGCGCTTCGTCTCGACCAGCGTGGTGATCGACGAGGATGGCGACGAGGCGAAGGTCACCGGCAACCTGACGCTCAACGGCGTGACCAGGCCGGTGACGCTCGACGTCGACTTCTATGGCGCGGGCAAGAACCCGCCGCAGATGGGGGGCAAGGAGAATGTCGGGTTCGAGGCGGAGGCGACGATCCGCCGCAGCGATTTCGGCATCAACTTCGGCATCCCGCTGGTGAGCGACGCGGTCGAGCTCAAGATCGCCGCCGCCTTCGTCAAATAGCGGGTCAGGCAGCTTCGCGCGCCGACACCAGCTCCAGGAACGGCGCGCGAATCTCCTCTGTGGCATGCTCCATCATCCGCCGGACACGCTGGTCGTGCACATCGGACAGCGCGTCGGCGGTCTTGTGCGCCATCGCCCAATAGCCGAATGCGCGACGCTCCACGGTCCGCTCGGCGATCGTGACGATCGCGCGGTGCCGCGTATCCGCGCAGATCCGCGCGTAACAGGCGTCGACGGCTTCCTCTCCGCCCTCGATTACCTGCAGAAAGCGATAGCCATCGGTCCACAACAGCCCGGTGATCCCGTCGAGTGCGTTGTTGTGCCGCGACTCCTCAAGGATGGCGATCACGTCCGCCGGCTGCCCATCGGCACGCGCGCTGACGCTGGCATAGAGAATTTGTTTCATCTTTGCAGGAGCTTGCACGTTGGAAGCGGCGCTTGCAACCGCTCAAGATCAAACTTGCCCGTCGCTCTGGACATTTCTTGCTCCGGCGGTCTATCTGCGGCGTCAGATGTTGCGCACGCTTCGCCTTCGCCTGCTTCGACTTACGCGCCCTTAGGCGCGTGAACCTGCGCGGCTGCATGCCGGCGCACACGGCCTAAGGGCAGACCGAATCCCGAACGCCACGATTTTTCGAAGCGAGACCGAACATGTTGCGCGACCCGAGCGTCAAGTACCGCCCCTTCCCTCAGATCGACCTGCCCGACCGGCAATGGCCGTCGAAGACGATCGCCCGCGCCCCGCGCTGGCTGTCGACCGACATGCGCGACGGCAACCAGGCGCTGATCGATCCGATGGATGCGGAGAAGAAGACCCGCTTCTTCGACCTGATCTGCCGCGTCGGCATCAAGGAGATCGAGGTCGGCTTCCCCGCCGCCGGGGCGACCGAGTTCGACTTCATATCGAGCCTCGTCCGCGAGAATCGCATCCCTGATGACGTGACGGTGCAGGTGCTGACCCAGTCGCGCCGCGACCTCATCGAGACCAGCTTCGAGAGCCTGCGCGGCGCGCCGAAGGCGATCGTCCATCTCTACAACGCCGTCTCGCCCGCATGGCGCCGGATCGTGTTCGGGATGAGCCGCGAGGAGATCAAGGGCATCGCGGTCGAGGGCGCCAAGGTGCTGCGCGACTGCGCCGCAGCTCAGCCGAACACCGACTGGCGGTTCGAGTACAGCCCCGAGACCTTCTCGACCGCCGAGCTCGATTTCTCGGTCGAGGTGTGCGCGGCGGTGATGGAGGTGCTGCAACCGACCGCGGAGCGGCCGATCATCTTCAACCTGCCAGCGACGGTCGAATGCGCGACGCCCAACGTCTATGCCGACCAGATCGAGTGGTTCTGTCGCAACATCCCCAACCGCGATGCGGTGGTGGTGTCGCTGCACACCCATAACGACCGTGGCACCGGCGTCGCCGCGGCCGAGCTGGGGCTGATGGCCGGTGCCGACCGCGTCGAGGGCTGCCTGCTCGGCAATGGCGAGCGCACCGGCAATTGCGACCTCGTGACCGTCGCGCTCAATATGTACACGCAGGGCATCGATCCTGGGCTCGATTTCTCCGATATCGACGAGATCGTGAACACGGTGCAGTATTGCACCAACATCCCGGTCCACCCGCGCACGCCCTATGCCGGCGACCTGGTGTTCACCGCCTTCTCGGGCAGCCATCAGGACGCGATCAAGAAGGGTTTCGCCGCCCAGGAAGCGCGCAACGACGAGATCTGGGAGGTGCCGTACCTGCCGATCGATCCCGCCGATCTCGGCCGCAGCTACGAGGCGGTGATCCGCGTCAACTCGCAGTCGGGCAAGGGTGGCGTCGCCTGGGTTCTGGAGCAGGACAAGGGGCTGAAGTTGCCCAAGCGCCTCCAGGCCGATTTCAGCCGCCACGTCCAGCGGCTGGCGGACGAGAGCAGCCGGGAGCTCAATGCCCAGGATATCTGGGCGGCATTCGTCGAGGCCTATCGCCTCGAGCATCCGCAACGCTTCACGCTGGGCGCCTATGACGAGACGCGCTCGGCGAACGGCGAGCGCATCTTCGCGGGCGCGATCGAGGTCGACGGCGTGCAGCAGTCGGTCAGCGGGCGCGGCAACGGCCTGATCTCCAGCGTCGTCGCGGCGATGCGCGAGGGCTTCGGTGTCGAGCTCGACATCGCCGACTATGCCGAGCACGCAATCGGCCATGGCTCGGGCGCGCAGGCCGCCGCCTATGTCGAATGCCGTACCGCCGACGGACGAACCGTCTGGGGTGTCGGCATCGACGAGGATGTCGCCACGGCGAGCGTGCGCGCGGTGCTGAGCGCCGCGGGCGCGGCTGGCGCGGCGGAATAACTCAAGCAACCGTTCGTACTGAGCTTGTCGAAGCACCGCCCTTTCCTCGAGGTTAGAAGAACGGCCCTTCGACAAGCTCAGGGCGAACGGTAAGGAACAGGATCATGCAGCGCTCCCCCCTCGCCCCACTCGGCTTCCCCTATCTCCCCCCGATCGCGGGTGTGACGCTGCGTGTCGCCCGCGCGCACTATAAGACATGGGACCGCTGCGACCTGACCTTCGTCACGCTCGACGAGGGCACGAGCGTCGCCGGCGTCACCACCACCAGCAAATGCCCCTCGCCGGAAGTCGAATGGTGCCGCGAGGCGCTGGCGCTGGGCAAGGCGCGCGCGCTGGTGGTCAACGCGGGCAATAGCAATGCCTTCACCGGCAATCGCGGCCGCGCGGCGGTCGAGGCGATCGCGGCGCGGGTCGCGGGGCATCTGGATTGCCAACCCTCTGACGTGTTCGTCTCCTCGACCGGCGTGATCGGCGTGCCGCTGCCGATCGACAAGGCCGAGGCGGGGCTCGACGCCGCCTTCGCCGCGAGCCCATGCGGCTGGGAGGATGTCGCCAGGACCATCGGCACCACCGACACCTTCGAGAAGGGGGCCGTCACCACCGCGGTGGTCGGCGGCAAGACCGTCAGCCTGGTCGGCGTCATCAAGGGCAGCGGCATGATCGCACCCGACATGGCGACGATGCTCGGCTATGTCTTCACCGACGCCGCGGTCGATCCCGCCTTCCTCCAGCGCGCACTGTCGGAGGCGAACGGCAAGAGCTTCTCGTGCATCACGGTCGACAGCGACACCTCGACCAGCGACACCGTGCTCGCTTTCGCCACCGGCAAGGCGGGCAACGCGCCGCTCATCGACGATGACAGCGACGGCGCCGACGCCTTTCGCGCGGCGCTGTCAGACCTGTGCCTGCGGCTCGCCCACCTCGTCGTGCGCGACGGTGAGGGTGCGTCGAAGTTCATCCGCATCGATGTCGATGGCGCCGAAAATGACCGCAGCGCGCACCGCATCGCGCTGAGCATCGCCAACTCGCCGCTGGTCAAGACCGCCATCGCGGGCGAGGACGCCAATTGGGGCCGCATCGTCATGGCCGTGGGCAAGGCCGGCGAGCCCGCCGACCGCGACCGCCTCGCCATCACCTTCGGCGGCGTGCAGGTGGCGCAGGCTGGTCTAGCGGTGGAGGGTTATGACGAAGCTCCGGTCGCCGAACATCTCAAGGGCCAGGAGATCGAGATCGGGGTCGACCTGGGCCTTGGCGACGGCCGCGCCACGATGTGGACCTGCGACCTGACGCACGGCTACATCTCGATCAATGCCGACTATCGCAGCTGAACGCAGGATAAGCCCGCCGTCGCTGCGGGTTCAGGCGCGGTCGCGTATCCAGAGTCGTCTGGCCCGTCCCGGTACGGGCATGATCATGGAGAGCAGACATGCGAATCTTGATTCTTGCGGCAACGCTGGGGGCCAGCGTGCTCGCGACGACCGCGCCGGCCCAAGCGCAATATTATGGCTCCCGGCACCGCGAAGTGCGCCAGGAGCAGCGCGAATGCGCGCGCGAGCTGCGCCACGCCCGGAACCGCTACGAATATCGCCGCGAGCAGCGCGAATGCCGCCGCGAGATCGCGCGTGCCCGCGCCGGTTATCGCGATCATGATCGTTGGGGCGACCGCCGCGATCGTCACTGGCGCGACCGCTATGACCGGTACGATCGCTATGACCGGTACGATCGCTATGACCGGTACGGCCGCCGCTACTGATTGGCTGAAATGAGGACGGGCGGGGCCGCAACGACCTCGCCCGCTTTCACCTCTACGGCGTGGTGGTGCGAACCACCTTGCCCGCTTCGTCGAGAAACCGGATCGAGGCGGCGCCATCCCCCTCGACCCGCAGCACGAGCCGCGGCCGCCCCGCGGCATCGCGCAGCGCGAGTTCGGAACTGCGGTCCGGCCGGCTGCCGAGATAGACCCGCTCGGCCTTGCCGAACCCGGCGCGTTCATGGGCCGCGTTCCGCGCCGGGCCGTCGGGCATCGCCCGGATCGCGGCCATCTGCTCGAACGCCATCGGCCTGTCGGGCCGGTCGTTCACCACCAGACCGGCGGAACGCTCCGCTCCGTCCTCGTACGAACGAAGCTGCACGGTCTGATCCTGCCGCCAGCGGTCGAAGGTCAGGCTGCCGGCATTGATCGGCTTGCCGTTCTTCAACCCGCCGTCGAACACGAGACCGCCATTCTCGGTCCCCTCGTCGTTGAAGAAGATCATCCCCGCTTCGGTGCGGTTGGGATGCGGATACTCGCGGTCCTCGACGATCAGCCCGCCGATATTGTCGCGGCCGGCGATGATCATGCGCAACGTGCCGTCATTCTCGCGGACGTTGATGCGCCTGACGTCGATCGTGTCGAACCGCTGCGGCGGGGTGGCGACGCCGGACAGGAGGGACCATCCCGCGATCGCCGTCATCACCGCCGCATAGGCGCCGACCGCACGTGAGGAGTCGATCCGCGGCATCGTGGTGGGATCAGACGACGCTCTCGATCCACGCCTTGAGCTTGGACTTGGTCGAGATGTCCTGAATGCCGACCTGCTGCGCGATCTTCTGTCCGTCCTTGTAGACGAACAACGTCGGAATGCCGCGGATGCCGAGGCTGCCGGGCGTATCCGGATTCTCCTCGATATTGAGCTTGGTGATCGTCACCTTGTCGGCCAGCTCCTCGGCCAGCTCTTCCAGGCTCGGCCCGATGATCTTGCACGGCCCGCACCATTCCGCCCAGAAATCGACGAGAACGGGCTTGTCCGACTGAAGGACGTCGGCTTCGAAGCTTGCATCGGTAACGGCCTTGGCCATCTCAAAATCTCCTTTGTGTTGGCGCCAACCTAGGGAGGCGGCCCGCCCCCCTCAAGCGTTTCGGATCAAGCTTTGCTCCGCCGCCGCGAAGCCCGGCTTGTGCGCCCCGACCAGAGCGTTCGGCAGCGCGAACAGCACCGGCCCGGCGGTATAGAGCAGCCCCGCCTCCACGCGCCGGCCCGGAAACACCACCTCCAGCGCGGCGACATAGGCGGCCATCTGGCGGATATGGTAGGGCGGCACCGCGTGGAGCGAATCCGGCGCACGGCGGCTGGTCTTAAAATCGACCACGAGCACGCGATCCGGGGTGACCAACAGCCGGTCGGCAGTCCCCGACACGACATGCCCGTCCGCCACCACCGCCGCGATCGGCGCCTCGGCCAGCGCATCCGGTCCGAACAGCTCGGCAAAGCGCGGGTCGGCGAGCACGCCAAGCGCCGCCGACGCCAGCTCGGCGCGCGCGCCGGCGTCGGCAACGCCCCCTGCTCCGGCCAGCCAGCGCTCCGCAGCTTCGGCGCGCCGTTCCGCGACGACCGCGGGCAGGCGCTCCAGCAACGCATGGATCAGCCGCCCTCGCTCCGCCGCCGCGCGAAGCGCCGGTCCGGGCGGCGGATCGGCCACCAGATCGTCGCCCAATGACGAGGGCGCAAGCGGCCGCGGGGGCCGCGCCTCGACCGGTGCAGGCAGCGTCGCCCAGGCTGGCAACTCCGCCACCGCATCCGCCACGCCAGCCCCGCGCGGCTTGCGCGCCACCGGCGGTTGCGGACGGCGGCCGGTGAAGGCGCGTTCGCCTTCGTCGTCCGCAATCCCCAGCGCATCGAATGCCGCACGCGACGCAGCATACCAGCTGGCGGCGGGAGCCTCACCCTTCGCCTTCGGCCCCAGCGCGCCCGCGATCACCAACCTTTCCTCGGCACGGGTGGCGGCAACGTAGAACAGCCGCCAATGCTCCTCCAGCTCGCGCGCCTCGGCTTGGCTGACCGCGGCGTCCACCGGCCCGCCGCGCTCCGCCTTGCCCGGACGGAACACCGGGAAAGCGGCTCCGTCATGCCCCTCGGGCGCCCATTTCACGAAATCGCCGCGATTGCCGCCCTGCGGATCGGCGGTAGCATCGGCGAGGATCACCAAAGGCGCCTGAAGTCCCTTGGCGCCGTGCGCGGTCATCACCCGCACCGCATCCTGCGGCTGGGCGGCATCGCGCACGATCTCGACATCCCCCCGGTCGAACCAGTCGAGGAAGCGCTGGAGCGTCGGCGTCGCCAGCCCCTCGAAACCGAGCGCCGCAGTCACCAGCTCCTCGACCGGATCGAGCGCTTCCTTGCCCAGCCGTTTCAGCAGCTTGCGGCGTCCGTCCATCTCGCCCGACAGGATCGTCTCGAGGAACCGGTGCGGCGTCATCAGGTCGGCGCGCGCGAGCAGGCCATAGAGCGGCGCGAGCCGTTCGTCGGGCTGGGTCGCGCGCAGGTGCCGCCACAGGCTGCCGCGCTCGCGCAGCGCCGCATGCATCAGCTCGTCCTGCGTCCAGCCGATCAGCGGCGACACCAGCAGCGCGGCGAGCGAAAGATCGTCGTCCGGCTGCAACGCAAACCGGACCGCCGCCAGCAGATCCTGCACCGCCAGCGGCGCATTGAGCCGCAGCCGATCGACGCCCGCCACCGGCACCCCCTCGGCATGCAGCCGCGCGACCAGCAGCGATGCGAGCTCGCCGCGGCGCTTGACCAGGATCATCACATCCTCGGGCCGCAGCGTCCGCCCCTTGCTCTCCAGCTCGAGCGTGCCGATCCAGCTCTTGATCTGGCGCGCGATACGGTTGGCAAGCTCGCGCGTCGCATCGTCGATCCAGCCTTCCTCATCCTCCGGATCGCCGCCTGCCACGACCGGGGGCCACAGCGTGACGGTGCCCGGGCCGGCGACGCGGCTGGCATGGATTTCGGACTCGGTCCCCATTCCCGGCTCGGGCAGCGCCGCCACCGCGGCATCGACGAACTCAAGGATCGGTGCGGTCGAGCGGAACGAGTGGGTGAGCGATAGGCGTTCGAGCGTACCATCGGAACGCGCGGCGAAATGCTTCTCCGCCGCAACGAAGTTGATCGGGTCGGTACCTTGGAAGCCGAAGATCGCCTGCTTGTGATCGCCCACAGTGAACAGTGTGCGCACTTCCTCGCCATGCGCGCCCTCGCCCGCGAAGAACTCATCGGCCAGCGCACGCACGATGCGCCACTGCGCGGTATTGGTGTCCTGCGCCTCGTCGATCAGCACATGGCTGGTCGCCTGGTCGAGCTTGAAGCGGATCCAGTCGCCCATGCCGGGCTGGTCGAGCAGCGCCACGGTGCGACCGATCAGATCGTCGAAATCGACCGCACCGGCACGGCGTTTTGCCGCCTGGTAGGCCGCGGCATATTCGCGCCCCGCGGCCAGCCCCTGCGCAAGCAGATCGGCATAGCCCGCGCGCGCGATCATTCCCGCGACCGCGATGCATGCCTCGCCCAGCTCCGCCGCCAGCGTCTCATAGTCCGGATCGATCGCCGCGAGCTTCGGCGACACCTTCTTGGGCTCGTCCTTGGCGGTCAGCACGATCTTGCGCAGCTCGCCCAGCCTCGCCACGCGGTCAGCCGGTTCCGCTGCAAGCCATGCCGCCGCGACCGCCGCCGCCTCGGTTCCGGTCGCCGTGCCCCAGGCGTGATTGGCGTCGGCGATCCGCCGTACCCCCTCGATGTCGAAGGCGTCGTCGGCACACCAGCGCGCCGCTTCCTCCAGCACGTCGCCCAGCGGCAATCCCATCGCGCGCCGCAACCAGGGCTGGACGCCCGAGGGCAGCGCCGCCATCGCGTCGGGCGATTTGGCGCAGGCGTGCAGGAACGCCTCGGCCTTGCCCTCGCCCAACCGCAAGCTCAGCGCGCCGACCGCGTCGATCAGCGCGTCCCGCCCCTCGCGCCCTGCATCGGCCAGCATCGCCGCCAGCGTATCGCGGGCAAGCGCCGTCTCCTCGCGCGCCTCGAGCGGGCGGAAGCCGGGGGTCAGCCCAGCCTCGACCGGAAAGGCGGAAAGCAGGGTCTGGCAGAAGCTGTGGATCGTCTGGATCCGCAGCCCCCCGCCCGGCGCATCGAGCACCTTGGCGAACAGCGTCCGGGCAAAGGCTACGCGGTCGGGGCCAAAATCCTCGCCCAGCGCCTCCAGGTCGTTGGCGACATCTTCCCGCCTCGCACGCACCCAGTGCGCCAACCGCCCGCTGACGCGCGCCGCCATCTCCGCCGCGCCGGCCTTGGTGAAGGTCAGGCACAGGATCGCGCCGGGATCGACCCCGCGCAGCAACAGGCGGAACACGCGCGCCGCCAGCACCTGAGTCTTGCCGGTGCCGGCCGAGGCAGACAGCCATATGCTTGCGCCCGGATGCGACGCCGCGGCCTGATTGCCCGCCAGCGGCGGCAGCGCGCCCGAACTAGCGCCGCTCACGGCCATACCATTCGTCGCGGCGCATCAGCTGATCGTAATCCGCATAGGGCGCATATTCGGGATGCAGCTTGGCGGTGAACGGCGCGTCGCCAGTGAGATAGGCCCGCGCCGTCTCCATGAAATTCTCCGCGGCGACCGGCACGAACTCGTCAGGCAGCATCTTCCCATATTTGCCGCCCACGTCGACCGGCGACTGGATATAGCCGAACTCGCCACCCTTGCGCGCCAGCGACCAATATTCGAAACAGCTGGCCCGCCCGGAGATCCCTGAGAACCCGCCCCGCTCGGCGATCAGGCCCAGCAGGCCCAATTGCAGGCTGTATCCCGCGCGCACCGCCTTGGTGCTCGGCGGCTGGCCGGTCTTGTAGTCGATGATGCCGAGCGTGCCGTCGCCCATCGCGTCGATGCGGTCGAACTTGCCCTTGAGCGTCACCCCGGCGAAGTCGATCGATCCTTCCCGCTCGACCGCGAGCACGCGGCGCTCCGGCCGTGCCGCGATCTCGCGCACGATCCAGCGCACCGCCTCGATCAGCCGCGGCTGCCACAGTGCGCGCATCATCGGGTGTGCGCTGGCGAGCATGTCGAGCACGCGCGGCTCGAGCTTGTCGGGCGCGCAATCGTCGAGCTTCGCCCATTTCTCCAGCACGTCATGCACCGCCGTGCCGCGCCATGCCGCACTCGGATCGGCATCGACCGGATCAAGCTGGCGCAGCCGCAGCATGCGCTTGGCGTAGAAAGCGTAGGGGTCGGCCTTGAGCCGATCGACATCGGTCACCGGGATCACGCGGGGCCGGATCGCGGCAGGCGGGCTTGGCTCGGGCCGCGCTGCCGGCTCGTGCTTGCCGGGATCGTCGATCGCGCGGGCCCATGCAAGCAGATGTTCTGCCCGCCGCATGCCTTGCTTCCCGTCGTGCTCTGCCAATGCCTCCAGCCGCAGCCAGAAGCGCGAGGCGATGGTCGGCGCGCCGGCGTCACGCTTCGCCCGCGTCAGCAGCACCTCGCGCGCGCCCAGCCCCATCGCCAGATCGTGCGCCGACAGCCCGATCCGCCTCTCCAGCCCAGGCAGCCCCAGCTCGGACCGGATGCGCGGCGCGAGCCACGGGTCGGGCGCGGGCAGCCCCGGCCAGACGCCCTCGTTCAGCCCGCCCAGCACCAGCAAATCCGCGGTCTGCAGCCGCGCCTCGATCAAGCCATAGATGGCGAGCCGCGGATGCCCGCCCTGCGGCGGCCGCACCGCGATCTCGTCCATCAGCGTGCGCAGCATTGCCGTAAGGCTCTCCGGCTCGACCAGCGCCGGGCCATGCGCCGCCTCGCGCTCGAGGTCGTCGAGCAGCGCCGCAGCCGCGCGCCCGTCCGAACGTGCCCACAGGCCCTCGCCACACAGTGCGGTTGCGGTCTCACGCAGCTGTGCGAGCAACCCGGTCAGCGGCGCGGCGCCGCCCGCATAGAGCGCTTCCAGTGGCGCGAGCGACGGCGCGATCTCGCGCCACCAGCCCAGCGCCCTGCGGCGAACGTGCACGTCATGGCCCTCTTCGTCCGCCAGATGCGCCTCGATGCCCGCCAGCCCCATGGCGGGCCGCGGCCCGCGCAGCGCCAGATCGAGCGCGCGTGCGCCTTCCAGCCAGGCCAACCGGTCCTCCCCCGCCGCGACCAGCGGGTGCTTGAGCAGCGCCAGCAACGCGAGCGGCGCAAATGCCTGCGCGCCCGCCTCGGCCAGCGCGAGCAGCAGTGTGCCCGGCGGAAGGCTTGCCAGCGCCGTACCCGCCGAATCGTCGATCGCCAGCCCCCAGCGCGCACAGAGCGCCGCGACGCGCTTCGCGAGAGCACGGTCAGGCGTCACCAGGGCGGCCGTGCGCTCCTCGGTCTCCAGCGCCTCACGCAGTGCCAGTGCGATCGCCTGCGCTTCCTCGGCCGGGGTCGCGACTTCCAGCGCGCGCACCTCGGCCAGCCGCCGTTCGGCTGCGGGCAGTTCGCTCCACCCCTTGGTCAGCTCGGCCGGCATCATCGCGCTGGCGATCGCCTTGCTGCGCGCGGGCGGCGCATCGAGCTCAGTCGCGACGCGCCACGGCTCGATCTCGCCGCGCTGGATGCCCATCCGGTCGATCAGCAGCTTCAGGTGGAATTGTGGATGCGTCTCCAGCGACCGCTTGCGCCGTCCCGTCGCCGGATCCGCCTCGAACGGGCCAAGCATCGCCCATTCCCCCTCACCCATCGCCAGATCCACCGCCGGGAAGACCACTATCCCGCCGGGCAAGCCCGCCACAACGCGCAGCAGGCGCGCGATCGCGGGTGCCGAGGTGGTGATGCCCGCCGCGCAGACGAACCGGTCGGGCGGATCGCTGCGCCAGCGGGCGGCGACCCGGCCGAGCAGCCGGTTGCGCCGCTCGGCCAGATCGATCCTGCAAATTCTTTCAAGCTGTTGCGGCCATTTGCTCAACACGATCTCGAATAGGTCGAGCGAGCGTTGCCAATGTTCGGAGAGCTCGCCCACGGCCACGTCGCGCATGCGCCGCGGATCAATCTCCTCGACCAGCAGCTGATCGAGCGTCCGCGCCAGCTCCCCCGCCAGCCGCACCGCTTCGGCCGCATCGATCCCCGGCTGCCCGGCCTGCACCAGCCGGGCGAGGATCAGCCGCCGCTGAAGCGGATCGACAGCGGGTGGAACCGGATCCTCGTCATCGGCGGGGTCGAGGAACGGCCCCGCGGCCTCGTCCAGCTCGGGATCGCCCACCGCCACCAGCCGCGGCAGCAGCAGGCCGCCGCCGCTCGCGCGGACGAAGGCGTCGGTGATCGCCTTCTTCGCGCGGTTGGTCGGCACCAGCACGATCCCGCGCGCCAGCCGCAGCGGATCGCCGCCGAAACGGCGGATCAGCCCCTGCGCAAGCGCGTCTGCAAACGCCCGGTGCGGCGGGATCGTGTAGAGGTTGAGGCGTGCGGCCATTCCGGTCTCATTCCCTTCCCGGCCGGGAAGGTTGCTGAGCCGGAACCGTAGCGAGGCCACGCGCAGTTCGACAAGGCGATTGTGAAGCGGCCTACATCGGCGAGCCGCTGGGACGGACGATCACCTCGTTGACGTCCACGCCATCGGGCTGTTCGACCGCATAGCGGATCGCACGGCCGATCGCGTCGGGGCTGAGCGAGTTGGCGCGCCACACCTGAAGGCCTGCCGCAACCTCCGGATCGGAGATGTCGTGGCCCAGCTCGGTGGCGACCACGCCCGGCGAGATGATCGTCGCGCGAACCTCCGCATGCTCCTGACGAAGCCCCTCGGTGATCGCCCAGACGGCATATTTGGTCGCGCAGTACACCGCGCCGGTCGGCACCACGAGATGCGCGCCGATCGACGCGACGTTGACGACATGCCCGCCCTTCTGCGCCACGAAGCGCGGCAGCACCGCGGCGAGGCCGTTAAGCACGCCATGGATGTTGACGTCGATCATCCGCGCCCATTCGTCGCGCTTCAATGCGGCGAGCGGCGACAGCGGCATCACCCCGGCATTGTTGATCAACACATCCACCCGTCCGAACCGCTCGACTGCCGCGGCGCCGAACGCCTCGAAGCTCTGTGGGTCGGTGACGTCGAGCTCCTGCGCACCCACATGCGGGCCCAGCTCCTCCGCGAGTGCACGCAGCCGGTCGATCCGCCGCGCGCCGATCAGCAGCTTCGCGCCCGCCGCGGCAAGCTCACGCGCGGTCGCCTCGCCGATCCCGCTCGATGCGCCGGTGATGAGGATGGTCTTGTTGCTCAGTCCAGTCATGATCGGTCCTTTCTCATTTGGCGCGCCGCAAATGGGGCCGAACCCGCTGCAGCCGTTAGGCCGATCGCCCGAAGGATTTGCCCGATCCTCCAAAATCGCCGCGGACGGGCTTGCGGCTTTGGCGCCCGGGGTGGAAAACAGGCGCATGGAACGGATCGCGGAACTGGCGGAGCTGATCACGCGGCATATGCCGGAACCCGGCATGAACGGAACTGCGGCGCCGCGCCTGTCGCTGATCCGCGCCGATCGGCCGACGGTTGCTACGCCATCGGTCTATGAAGCATCGCTTTGCCTGATCGCCCAAGGGTCGAAGCGCGTCTCGCTGGGCGATCACAGCGTGGTCTATGACGCCGCGCGCTACCTTCTGGTGTCGGTCGACCTGCCGCTGGTGGGGCATGTCCTGGAGGCGAGTCCGCAAGCCCCCTATCTGTGTTGCAAGATCGACCTCGATCAGGCGGCGCTCACCGATCTCATCCTCGCGGAGGGCGGCACAGGCCCGCGGGACGATGCGCCGATGTTGGCCGTCTATCCCAGCGATCCCGATCTGGTCGATGCCGCCTGCCGGCTCGTGAGGCTGCTCGACCGCCCAGAGACCATTCCGGCGCTGATGCCGCTGATCGAGCGCGAGATCCTCTATCGATTGCTCACCGGCCCGCACGGGCCGACGCTGCGGCAAATGGCGGTGGCGGACAGCCGTCTGGGGCAGATCAAGCGCGCCATCACCCGAATCCGCCGCGGCTTTCACGAACAGCTCCGCATCGGCGAGATCGCCGCGGCGGCAGGCATGAGCGCCTCGTCGTTTCACGCGCATTTCAAGGCGGTGACGCGGATGACGCCGCTGGAATATCAGAAACAGCTGCGGTTGCAGGAGGCACGCCGCCTGATGCTGACCGAAGGCGCGAGCGCGGGATCGGCGGGATTCGCGGTGGGCTATGAAAGCCAGTCGCAGTTCAGCCGCGAGTATCGCCGCCTGTTCGGCGCCCCGCCACGACGCGACATCGAACGAATCCAGGTGTCCGGCGAGTATGTTGCCGCGGCTTGACCTAGGCTCGTTTTCAGCTTCGCTAAGCCGGCGCCGGCCCGCTCAACTGAAAACGACCCTAGCCGTCTGCCAGCACCGCTTCGGTCGCCGCGATGGCCGGTGGCGAGCCGACGTCGAACCACAATCCCTGATGCACCACGCCATAGGCGCGGCCGGCTTCGATCGCGCGCTCCCAGAAGAGGTTGGTCGAGAACGGCCCTTCCGGCCAGTCGCGGATCACGCGCGGGGACAGGATTTGCACGCCGGTATAGACGAAGGGCGCGAGCCGCCCCGGAGCGCGGCGGCGGGTGATCTTGCCGAACGCATCGATATGGAAATCGCCCTGTCCCGGATGACAATGCGCCCGGGCGAGCGGGACAAGCAGCAGCAGCGCGTCCATCTTCTCGTCGTCCCATGCCGCCGCGAGCTGGCGAATCGCGTCGATCGGCCCGTCGATCCACAGATTGTCGCTGTTGACGCAAAGGAACGGCGCGTCGCCCAGCAGGTCACGCGCCTGCACCAGCCCGCCACCGGTCTCCATCAGCTGCCCACGCTCGTCGGAGACGACGACGTCGATATCCTTCACCCGGTGGGTCACATGCGCCTCGAGCGCATCGGCCAGATAGTGGACATTGACCACCGCGCGCTTGACGCCCGCGCTGCGCAGCCGGTCGAACGCATGGTCGATCAGCGGCTTACCCGCCACCTCGATCAGCGGCTTGGGCCGCGTCGCGGTGAGCGGGCGCATCCGCTTGCCCAGCCCCGCTGCCATCACCATCGCCGTTTCCGGAACCGCCGCAGCCGGCGCCGGGCGCAGCGCGAGCGTCTTCTTGGCTGTCACGCCACCACCATCGGGTCGCCGCGCAGATGCGCAGGGATGTTCGCGTCGAACCAGGCGGCGACGGGCGCCAGCGCGGGATGCCTGAGGTCGCGCTCGAGATAGCCCCAGACGCGCGGGCACAGCCCGGGATAGCGCGGCTTGCCGTCCCGCTTCCACAGGCGCGTGAAGATGCCGATGATCTTCGCGTTCCGCTGGGCGCCCAGCACATGATAGGCGTCGAAGAAGCGGTCATCCGCCCCCGTGATCCGCCGGTAGCGGTCGAGCAAGGCGGCCTCCAGATCGGGATGCACGTCGCGGCGTGCGTCCTGCAGCAGCGAGACGAGATCATAGGCAGGATGGCCCGCCAGCGCGTCCTGGAAGTCGAGCAGGCCGAAGGTCTCGCTGCCCTCGATCAGCATCAGATTCTCGGCATGATAGTCGCGCAACACCGTCACCGGCGCGCCGTCGAGCGCGGGCGCGAGCACCGCGTCCCATGCCGCGGCATAGCCCCCGGCGTCGACATCCAACCCGACCGCCGGGCAATACCATTCCGTCAACAGCGCCGCCTCGCGCTGATAGACGCCGCGGTCATAGGGGCCGACATCGGCGGCCTCGTGCTCGCGCAGCCGCACCAGCACGTCGATCGCGGCCTCGTAGAGGCGCAGCTCGCTCTCGGGCGCGGCGTCGGCGGTCTCACGCAGCCGCGCGTCACCGAAATCCTCGATCAGCACGAGGCCCGTGGCCAGATCCTCGCCATAGATTTGCGGCGCCGCGAATCCGTGCCCGGTGAGCCAGCGCGCGATGTCGATGAACGGCCGTGGATCCTCCTGCGGCGGCGGCGCGTCCATCAGGATCGCGGTGCGCCCGGGTGCCTGCACGCGGAAATAGCGGCGGAACGAGGCGTCGCCGGCCAGCGGCAGGATCTCGCCATCCCCCCAACCCAGCTCCTTCAGGAAATAGGGTGCCCGGGCAGGCGGGTTCATGTCGGGAACGGGAGTTACTGAGACCATCGCTCCCTCCATGCCGCGGGCACCTGCGCTGTCAAGCTGCGCGCGCCATCCGGCTCAATCGCCAGGGTGAGCCACAGCGCATCGCTCCACGCGGATGCCGGCAGCCGCTCGGGCCACTCCACCACCAGCAGCGAATCATGGCGCGCGTCGTCGAGCCCCAGCTCCTCCGCCTCGCGCGGATCGTCGATGCGATAGAGATCGACGTGCAGCACCGGAAACCGCACCTCGGGCGGGGCATAGGGCTGCACGATCGCGAAGCTGGGCGAGGGCGCTTCCTCCTCCAGCCCCAGCGCAGCGAGCAGCCCGCGCGCGATGCTGGTCTTGCCGGCACCAAGCTGGCCCGACAGCGCGATCACATCACCCGGCCGCGCCAGTTCCGCCAGCCGCGCGCCCAACGCCTCGCTCGCGGCAGCATCGTCCAGCCGCATCATCCGCGCGGCAACTCCACGATCACCATCGTCCCCTGCCCCGGTTCGGAGACCAGCTCGATCGTGCCGCCATGCGCCTCGACGAACTGCTTGGCGAGCGGGAGGCCGAGGCCGAGCGCGCGATCGCCGCTGCGGCTGATCCCGGGCTGGGCGAAGCGCTCGAACGCCTTGTCCGCCAGCTTCTTCGCCATGCCCGGCCCGTTGTCCGAGACGACGATACGCGCCCCCTTTGGCGTGCCGTCGATATGCAGCAGCACGCGCCCCTTGTCGGGGGTGTTGGCGATCGCATTGCGCAGCAGATGCTCGATCGTCTGGCGGATGCGCCGCGCGTCGCCCATGGTCGTGCCGGCGCTGCCCTGCACCTCGACCGCAAGCTCGATCCGCTTGGCCTGCGCGGCCGGCGCGACCGCCTCCGCCGCTGCGCCCGCGGTCAGCTCGAGATCGACCGATCCGCGCGCGACGCCGTCATCCTCGCGCGTCAGGTCGAGCACGTCGTCGACCAGCGCGCCCAGCCGCTCGACCGACGATAGGATCGCCTCGGTATATTCGCTTCCGCTCTGCGAGAGATCGCCAGCATAGCCCCCGTGGAGCATCTCCGCGAAGCCCTGAATCGACGTGAGCGGCGTGCGCAGCTCGTAGCTCATATTGGCGACGAAGGCGTTCTTGACGCGGTCGGCGGTCTCCAGCGCCTCGTTGCGCTCGCGCAGCGCATTCTCGACGCGGCGGCGATCCGACACGTCGAGCATCGTGAACAGCGCGTTGCCGTCGGGCAGCGGCACCGCTGCAACCTCGAAGAAGCGCCCGTCCTTGAACTCGATCGTCGCGCCGCGCTGCTGCCGCTCGATCGTCGCGGCGCGGATCAGCTCGCCCATCAGCACCGCGCGGCCCGGATTGGCGAGCAGATTGCCCGCCTGCTTGGCCAGCGCATCGACGCGCGGGTGGGTCGCGACATAGGCCTCGTCGAAACCCCAGAGCTGGCGGAAGCGGTTGTTCCACAGCTGCAGCCGCCCATCGGCGGTGAACACGCCCAGCGCCTCGAACAGATTGTCGAAGGTCGCGGTGCGCACGCGCAGCAGCGTGTCGCGCGCGCTGGCGAGCTGCACCTGCTCGGTCAGATCCTCGAAGATCAGCAGCAGCCCGCCCTCGGGCAGCGGCTGCGCCACGACGCGCAGATGGCTGCCGCCGGGCAGCGCCCAATTCTCCTCGCGCGCCGCGTCGGCGCGAAACCAGTCGCGCCGCTCGGCCTTCCAGCCGGGGAAGTCGCGCACCACGGGCAGCCGGTTGGCCTCGCGCATCCGTTCGAGCACGCGCTCGAACTCGGGCTTGTCGGCCAGCCATTCGTTGCGCATGGCGAAGAGGCGTCGGAAGGGCTGGTTGCAGAAGACCAGGCTGCGATCCGCCGCGAACTGCGCGACGCCCGCCGAAAGCCGGTCGAACGTATCGCGTTGCGCGTCGTCCGCGCGCTTGATCCCGGCGCGCGCGCGCTCGAGCTCCTCGACGTCGACGGCGAAGCCCGCCACTCCGCCGGTAGGCAGCGGCACATCGTGGATGTGCAGCATCCGCCGGGCGCCGGCGATCGTCGCGGGCAGCTTGACCATCTTGGGCCGCCCCGCCTCGCGCGCTGTCGCGGCGCTGGCGAGCGGGCCGCCGGGCGCCGAGGCGTCGACCAGCTCGATCCCCGCCTTGACCACCGTCTCGGCATCCTTGCCGTTGACCGCGGCGACATAGGCGTTGTTGACCATCGCCAGCTTGAGCTCGCGATCGCGATACCACATCGGCATCGGCGCCGACTGGATCAGGCCGGTGAGCGATTCGAATGCCTCGCGATAGCGCGCCGCCTCGCCGGACAGGCGCGACACCTCCTCCTGCGCCTCGGTGGCGTCGAACACCCATAGAACCACCCCGCCCGGCGCGCGCACGGCATCGGGCGCGCGCTGGCCGATCATCAGCAGCGTGCGCGAGGATCCGCGCGCGCGCACCGTGGCGCGGAACGGGCGCGCCGCCTTCTGCGCCGTTGCGATGTCCTGCTCCAGCGCTGCCGCCTCCGCAGGCGCGAACACCGCCTCGTTGCCGACGATCTCGGACAGATGCGTGGGAACCGTCTCCAGCCCCAGCAGGTCGGCGAGCTTGTCGCTCAGCTCGACGCGGCCGTCGGCGCGCACCACCATCGCCTGCGCCGGCGCGCTGGCCGCAAGCGCGTCGGCACGGCGGTGCGCGTCGAGCCGGGCGGCAGCATGCGCGCGTGCGCGCAACCCGGCAAACAGCATCGCGGCGCCCGCCACGACGAGCAGCGCGACCACCGCGCCGGCGGCGACCGCCGCAGCATTGGAAACCTCGATCACCGCGTCGCGCCGTCCTGCATCCAACGGCTCTTAGGACATGCTTTCGCGCGCGAAAACCCGGACCGCGAAACAGAATGGCGTACGCGCCGGACCGACATGAAAAAGGGGCCGGAACTTGCGCTCCGGCCCCTTCGATCTGGTCTTTGCGTTCAAATCAGAACAGCTTGGCCTTCACGCCCAGGAAGAACGAGCGGCCGACCGCGCTGACCGGATAGCCCGTCGCAGCGACGTCGGGCTTCATGTCGAACAGGTTGTTGATGCCGGCATAGACGTCGTACTTATCGTCGACGCTATATGCGACATACAGTTCATGCTCCCACCTCTCCTTGTACCAGATGTACTCGGGCGCGACGTAATCGGGGTTCGCGCGCTCCTGCTCCGGAGTGACGCGACGGGTCTTCGACCACCAGTTCACGCCGTAGTTGAGCGTCAGCGGCCCCTTCGTCCAGGTGAGGTCGAAGGTCGCGCTGTACTTCGGCGCCGGATAGGCAGACGATTCCAGGTCATTCTCCGGATCCGCGCCGGCGGTCGGCACGAACTGAAGCTTGTCCAGATAGTTGCCCTGCGCCCGCACGGTGAAGGTGCCGGCATTGGCGAACGGCTGGAAACGATAGCTCAGCGACACGTCAAGGCCCGCGGTCTCATAGGATGCAACGTTCTCCGGAATGATCGTGAAGAAGTTGATGTAGCCGGTGGTGCCGCTACGCGAGATCACTTCGCAATAGATGTTGTCGAGCGTGGGCTGGTCGACGCAGAGGTCAACCACCGACTGGGCCGTCGAATAGTTGATCGCCTGCTCGATCTTGATGTTGTACCAGTCCGCCGTGATCGAAAGCCCGGGGATGAAGCGCGGACGCAGCACCGTACCCACGGTCCAAGTCTTCGCCGTTTCCTCGTTCAGCGTGCGGTTGCCGCCCTGGAAGCCGAGCAAGCTGCTGTTCTGCGGCGAGGTGAAGTCGTTCGCCGGATCGAACGCGGCCTGCTGCGCCGGCGTCAGGCCGGCGGCGGTCAGCGCCGCGGTGCAGTTGGCAGCGCGATACTGCGTGCCTTCCGCCAGGCGATCGGGACCGCACGGATCGATGATGAATTCATAGGTGCCGCTGCCGCCCGCGAACAGTTCGGTGATGTTCGGCGCGCGAACCGCTTCTGAATAGGTGCCGCGGAAGGTGATGTCGCGGACCGGCGAGAAGCTGCCGTTGACGTTCCAGGTGTTGGTCCGGCCGATCGTCGAATAGTCCGACAGACGATAGGCACCGCCGACCGAGAGGTTATGCGCGAACGGCAGATCCGCAAGGATCGGCAGGTTGATTTCGGCGAACAGTTCCTTGACGTCGAAGCTGCCCTTGTCGACGCGGGCCGGCGCATTGTCCATCAGCACACCGCGCAGGCTGACATCCGACGGAATGTAATGGCTGCTTTCGGAGCGATATTCGGCGCCGAGCGCGAAGCCGATCCCGCCGCCGGGCAGCTTGAAGTAGGATTCGGTGTTGCCGGTGAGCACAGCCGAGACGACATGCTGCTTGATCCGCGCCCAATCGGAGTGATCGACCGTGAAGAAGTCGAGCGCCGCCTGCGAGGGCGAACCCTCACCCAGGATGTTGAGCGGGACGCACTGGCCGGGCGTGAAGGTCACCGGCGCGCCGTTGAACACGACGCCGTTGCCATAGCTCACGCCGTTGACATTGGTCTGGCCGGGCAGGTTGATGCGACAGGTGATCTGGCCGTTGGCCGGGTTCACCACGGCATCGAGCGCCGCATAATAGCGGTCGGCAATGCGGTCGTTGCGGTTGGTCGATTCCTGCGTCGACTGGCCGAAGACGTACGAGAAATCGTACTTCAGACCGGAACCGATATCGCCCCGGGCGCCGACGACGGTACGGAACAGCTCACGCTCCATTTCGTAGCGGCGGATGCCGAAATCGAAATGGTCGCGGCTGAAGATCGCGGGTCCACTGATCGCCGCCGCGCCGTAGCGCTGGATCAGATAGGCGTTGTCGGGCGCCAGCTCGGTGTAGAAGTCGTAGGTCGGCTGCGAGAAGGTATAGGCTTTCGAGCGCACATACTTGCCCTGCGCATAGATCTCGAGCGCCGGGCTGAACTCGAACTTTGCCATGACATTGGCGATGTGGCGCCGCGTATACGGCATATAGTCGCCGTAATAGGTCTCGCGCGGAGTGCTCGAACCGCCCACGGTGAAGGCCGAGCCCGGAACATAGGTGCCGAGGTCGTAGATGCCGCCTTCGCCGGTACGATCCGGCACGAAGTCGCCATCCAGATCGACCGCGCCGCCGGGCGAGCTGTCGGCCCAGCGCAGGTCGGTGTAGAGGATGCGGTCGGGCACGTTCGGATCGTCCGTCGCGCTGCCCGGAGGGCCGTCATTCGGGTTGCGGCCGAACGCATAGGACGGACCGGTCAGGCCGTAGTTCAGGCGGTCGCGCTGGCTGAAGCGGTCGGTCTCCTGGAATTCATATGCCAAGGTCACATTGCCGCGGCCATCCGCGAAGTTCTTGCCGAACGTCACCGCGGCGAAGCGCGAGCCGGCGTCACCACGCTCCGAGATGTTGGCCTGCGCGCGCAGGCGGAGGCCCTCGAAATCGTCCTTGAGGATGAAGTTGACCACCCCGGTCACGCCGTCCGCACCGTAAATGGCCGAGGCGCCGCCGGTCAGGATGTCGATGCTCTTCACCAGGTCCGACGGAATCGTGTTCACGTCGACCGCGGCGATGCCGGGATAGCCGGCGACGTGGCGGCGGCCGTCGACCAGCACGAGCGTGCGCTGCGTCCCGAGGTTGCGCAGGTCGAGCATGTTCACGCCGACATTCTGCGCGTTGCTGAGGTTGGAGCCAGCCACGTCCTGGTTGCTCTGCGAACCGAGCAGCGCGGGCGTATCGATCAGGAATTCGGTGAGGTTAGTCTTGCCCGACTGCTCGACCGTCTCGGAGGTGATCACCTGGACCGGGTTGGGCAGCGAAAGCTCCGGACGCGCGATGCGCGAGCCGGTGACGACGACGGTCTCTTCGCTATCGGGCTCCATCGTCGCGGCATCCTGCGCGAAGGCAGGTACAGCGCCGGCGAAGATGATTGCGGTGAACGAAGTCGCAAGCCGATAGCCGGCCTTGCGGGAGATAACAGAACGCATACTTGGTCCCCTTTTATGCGGTTTCCTCAATGGGCTTGGATGCGCCTCTTGGGTTTCATCGCGCAACCCTCTGTTGCAGTTTTCCGCCCGAGTGTTGCGCCCGTATCACACCTGCCGCCTGCACCCTTCCCAAAACGTAAACAACGGCCATGCAAAAGGGCGCATCCGCTGCGGGACGCGCCCTTTCATTTTCGACAGTCGCACTTCGTCGGCGGCGCCGACTTCTCAGTAGCGATAGTGATCCGGCTTGAACGGCCCTTCCACCGGCACGCCGATGTAATCGGCCTGCTGCTGCGAGAGCTTCGACAGCTTCACGCCCAGCTTCTCGAGGTGGAGCGCCGCGACCTTCTCGTCCAGGTGCTTGGGCAGGACATAGACTTCGTTCTTGTACTCGTCCGCCTTGGTCCACAGCTCGATCTGCGCCAGCACCTGGTTGGTGAAGCTCGACGACATCACGAAGGACGGGTGGCCGGTCGCGTTGCCCAGGTTCACCAGGCGGCCCTTGGACAGGATGATGATCTGCTTGCCGTCGGGGAACTCGACCAGGTCGACCTGCGGCTTGACCTCGGTCCACTTCATATTGGCGAGGCCGGCGATCTGGATCTCGCTGTCGAAGTGGCCGATGTTGCACACGATCGCCATCGGCTTCATCGCGCGCATGTGGTCGACGGTGATGACGTCGGCATTGCCGGTCGCGGTGACGAAGATGTCGGCGCGGGTCGCCGCCTCTTCCATCGTCACGACCTCATAGCCCTCCATCGCCGCCTGCAGCGCGCAGATCGGGTCGATCTCGGTCACCAGCACGCGCGCGCCGCCGTTGCGCAGCGACGCGGCCGAGCCCTTGCCGACATCGCCGAAGCCGGCGACGACGGCGATCTTGCCGGCCAGCATCACGTCGGTGCCGCGGCGGATCGCATCGACAAGGCTTTCCTTGCAGCCATAGAGGTTGTCGAACTTCGACTTGGTGACGCTGTCGTTGACGTTGATCGCCGGGAACGGGAGCTTGCCCTTCTTGGCCAGCTCGTACAGGCGATGGACGCCGGTGGTGGTCTCCTCCGACACGCCCTTGATCGTCTGGACGGTCTTGGTGAGATAGCCCGGACGCTCGGCCAGGAAGCGCTTGAGCGTCGCGACGAAGATCTCCTCTTCCTCGTTCGACGGGGTGAACAGCGCCTCACCCGCCTCGACGCGCGCGCCCCACAGCGCGAACATGGTGGCGTCGCCGCCATCGTCGAGGATCATGTTGCAGGTTGTGTCGGTGCCCCAGTCGAAGATGCGGACGACATAGTCCCAATATTCCTCGAGCGTCTCGCCCTTGACCGCGAAGACGGGAATCCCGCGCGCGGCGATCGCGGCGGCGGCATGGTCCTGGGTCGAGAAGATGTTGCACGAGGCCCAGCGGATCTCGGCGCCGAGATCGGCGAGCGTCTCGATCAGCACCGCAGTCTGGATCGTCATGTGCAGCGAGCCGGTGATGCGCGCGCCCTTGAGCGGCTTGCTCGCGCCGAACTCGGCGCGCAGCGCCATCAGGCCGGGCATCTCTGTTTCGGCGATCTCGATCTCCTTGCGGCCGAAATCGGCGAGCGAGATGTCCTTGACGACGTAATCGGTCTTTTCGAGCACGGTGGCCACGACGGGTTCTCCAGTTGTGAAGCTTCGCGCCGGGAATCCCGGCGGCATCGCCGCGCCCCTAGCGAATTCGCCGCGCCAGCGCAAATGAAACATAAAGATATCTTTATATGATGGGGAGTAGCACCTACGCAGTGCCCGTGCTCGGCGCCAGCAGCCGCGGGTCGATGCCTTCGCGCGCAAAGCCCTGCTCCCAGCGCTGATAGACATCGATATCGTAGAGCAGCTCGATCGCGCCCGGCACGTTGAACCATCCGTGGCGCGTCATCTCCTCGTCGAGCTGCCCCTCGCCCCAGCCGGCATAGCCCAGCGCGACCAGCCAGTGCGCTGGACCGCTGCCCTCGGCGATCGCGCGCAGCACGTCGATCGTCCCCGACAGCGCCCAGCGTCCGGCGACGTCCACCGTGTCCTGCCCGCCCCAGTCGGTCGAGTGGAGCACGAAACCGCGCCGCGGCTCGACCGGCCCGCCGAAATGCACCGGCGCGTCGGGCGCCTGCCCCGGATCGATCTCGAATTGCTGGAGCAGCTCGTGCAGCCCCAGCCCCGACACGGTCTGGCCGATGCCGATGCCCAGCGCGCCATGCTCGTCATGCGCGCACATCGCGATCACCGCGCGCTCGAACCGCGGGTCGCCGATCCCGGGCAGCGCGAGCAGGATCTGGCCGGTGAGATACGCTGAGGACTCCATGCGGACTCAACATATCGGCAGCCGATCGGCTCCGCCACGCTTGAAAAACGAACGGCAGAAAGCCGTTCGCCCTGAGCTTGTCGAAGGGGGTTTCTGCCCCTACGTGCGCGAGTAAGAAGGGCAGGCCTTCGACAGGCTCAGGCCAAACGGTTTCATTCAGCAAGGAGAGTCCAGATGACCATCCAAGTCGGCGATCGCGTGCCCAGCACCACCTTCGTCAAGCCCACCGAAAACGGCCCGGAACAGGTCAGCTCGGACGAATTCTTCGCTGGCCGCAAGGTCGCACTCTTCTCAGTGCCCGGTGCCTTCACCCCGACCTGCTCGGCGCGCCACCTGCCCGGCTATGTCGAGAAGGCGGCCGAGCTCAAGGCCAAGGGCGTGGACGAGATCGCCTGCACCGCGGTCAACGACGCCTTCGTCCTGGGCGCGTGGAGCAAGAGCGCCGATGCCGGCGACGTGACGATGCTCGCCGACGGCAATGGCGAGTTCGCCAAGGCGGTGGGCCTCGAGATGGACGGCAGCAAGTTCGGCCTCGGCACCCGCGGCCAGCGCTTCTCGATGCTGATCAATGACGGCGTGGTCGAGCAGCTCCACGTCGAGGCGCCGGGTGAGTTCAAGGTCAGCTCGGCCGAGCATCTGCTCGAGAATCTCTGACCGGTCCGAACGTTTCGCGGGCGCGACGGTCCACCTCGGCTGAGGGGAACCGCCGCGCCCGCAGGCGGTTCTGTCGTTGGAAAGGAGACGCGTGATGATCGATGAGACCACCCCGACGACGCCTCAGATCGACACCCAGGATTCGCTGCGCGATCGCACCAAGGACGCGCTGGCCGACGCCCGCGAAGCGGTGACCGAAGCCGTGAACAGCGCGATCGAGACCGCGAAGAAGCATCCCGCAGCCACCGCCGCGGTTGCCGCGGGCGCCGCCGCCGCAGTTGCGGGCGCCGCCTATGGCATCAGCAAGTTGCGCGAGAAAGAAGAAGCGAAGTAAGCCGTCCGGGCGCGCGGGTTCCTCCCGCGCGTCACATTTCGGACCTTCCGCGGCCTTGCCCCAAAAGACTTGCGGATGTCATCTTGGCGCATTAGCCGTGGAAGATGACAACAGCAGAAAATATCGTCGCCGAACTGGATCGGCTCTACACCGCGTCCGTGACCCGCCTTCAGGACGCTCTCGACCTCTATCTCACCAAGGGCATCGCGCCCGATCCGGAGCGCCGCAAGGACGGCAGCTTCACCTATCCCGAGATCCATCTGAGCTATCGCGACGAGGTCAACCGCCCGACTCCGGCGCGCAGCTTCGGTCGCCTCGTCACCCCGGGCGACTATGCCATCAGCGTGACCAAGCCGGCAATGTTCGCCGACTATCTCATCGAGCAGCTGACCCTGCTGATCGAGGATTACGACGTTGAGGTCTCGGCGGTCCCCGGCCGGCAGGAGATCCCCTTCCCTTATGTGCTCGATCCCGGCCATGCCCTGCGGCTCGACGAAGTGTCGGCGCTCGAGCTCGCCCGCCACTTCCCCGCGACCGAGCTCGCGCATATCGGGGACGAGATCGCCGACGGCACCTGGATCAGCCTCGACCAGACCCGCCCGCTCGCACTATTCGATGGCTTGCGCACCGATTTCAGCCTGGCCCGGCTGCGCCACTATACCGGGACCCCGTCGGAGCACAGCCAGCAGTACATATTGTTCACCAACTATCACCGCTATGTCGATGAATTCGTTCGCTGGGCCTGTGCTCAGCTCGGTGCGGATGAATCGGGAGAAGCAAGCCGTTTCACCGGCGTTTCCGGCCCCGGCGGCATCGTCATTCGTGCGGGCGACGACCCCGAAACCCTGCTCACCGACGGCGCCTGGCGCCGGCACCAGATGCCGGCCTGGCATCTGATGGCGGAGGACGGCACTGGCATCACTTTGGTGAACATCGGCGTCGGCCCCTCCAACGCCAAGACGATCACCGATCACCTCGCCGTGCTGCGGCCCGAGGCGTGGATGATGATCGGCCATTGCGGCGGCCTGCGCCCCAGCCAGCGGATCGGCGACTATGTGCTCGCCCACGCCTATCTGCGCGACGATCACGTCCTCGACGACGTGCTCCCGCCGGAGATCCCCGTCCCGGCCATCGCCGAGGTGCAGCAGGCGCTCGCCCGTGCGGCCGAGACGGTATCAGGCCAGTCGGGCGACGAGCTCAAGCGCCGCCTGCGCACCGGCACGATCGTCACCACCGACGACCGCAACTGGGAGCTGCGCTTCTCGCGCTCGGCGCTGCGCTTCTCCTTGAGCCGCGCGGTCGGCGTGGACATGGAGAGCGCGACGCTCGCCGCGCAGGGATATCGCTTCCGCGTCCCTTACGGCACCTTGCTCTGCGTCTCGGACAAGCCGCTGCACGGCGAGCTCAAGCTGCCGGGCCAGGCCAACCGCTTCTACGAACGCGCGATCGCCGAGCATCTGAAGATCGGGATCGAGGCGTGCGAGCAGCTCCGCCGCGAGGGCGCCAAGCTGCACAGCCGCAAGCTGCGCGCGTTCAACGAGCCGCCCTTCCGCTAAGCGGTGGCGGCAACGCGCCGCTCCTTCCGGTAACCATCGCGCATTGACGGCGGAAACCGATTTGCTTCACGGTGGTTACAGACACGAAACCAGTGGAGGATCGTGATGGCCAAGGCCCCGAGCACGTCGAAGACCAAGGCAGGCGACGCCCCCGCGGAGGGCGCGCCCAAGGCAGCCAAGCCCACCGCGCCGAAAAAGGCGGCGGCGAAGAAAACCCCGGCAGAGAAGCCCGCTGCCAAGCCGGCGGCCGCGCCGAAGGCAGAAGCGCCCGCGAAGGCTCCGGCCAAGGCCGGGGTGGCTCCCAAGACGGCAACCGCAGCGGCTGACAAGGCGCCCCCGCCCCGCCGCAAGGCCGCGGCGCGCAAGCCCGCGGCTGCGGCGAAGCCAAAGGCGCCCGCCAAGCCCAAGGCGGCGCCGAGCGCGCCCCGTGCTGCTGCCAAGGCGGCAGCAGCCAAGGTCAGCGCCGCCGCGCACTCGGCCGCTCAGACCGTCAGCGAATCCGCACCCGCGCAATTCGTCGCCGACAAGCGCGAGCAGATGGGCGACCGCAACTTCTTCGCCTCGGTGATCGGCGGCGTCGCCGCGATCGGCGCGGCCGCCGCGGGAATCTTCTACGCGGTCAAGAAGGGCGGCGGAGGCCCCGCCGACACCCCGGCAGCCAAGGGCGGAAAGCCCAAGAAGTAACGACCCGCGCCGCGTCTCATTGGGGCGCGAGCGCGTAGTCGATCCACAGCATCACGCTCTGGCGCACCTGACCCGGCGAAATCGGTGTCTCCGCAGTGCCTCCCATCATGCGTCCCCCGGCCGGCTCGACACGATAGCGTATCCCGTTGTCGCCGCCGTTGTCCGCCGTTCGCCCGCGCTCGCTTACCCGCAACGGCCGGACGACCCGCATGCCAAGCCCGGCGGCATAGGTCTCGGCCTCGCCGCGGGCACGCGCAAGCGCGTCCTTGCGCGCCTCCGCCACCGCCTTGCCATCGTCGATCAATCCAAGATTGGGGCCGTTGACCGAATTGGCGCCCGCGCCGAACGCCGCGGTCACGACCGCCGATGCCTGGTCCAGCTTGGTCACCGTCACCGCGACGCTGTTGTTGGCGACATAGTGCGTGATCTGCGCCTGCCCCTCATAGTCCGCCGGATTGCTTCGGGCGAAGCGCGGCTGGACGTTGATCTGCTGGCTGCGGATGTGGCGCGGTTCGATCCCCGCCGCGCGGATCGCCGCGATGACCTTCGTCATCTGTACGGCGTTGGCGTCGGTCGCCTCCTTCGCGGTCGCGCCGGTGCTGATCACGCCGATATTGAGATAGGCGACGTCGGGGGCCACAGTCGCCTGCCCGATCGCCTGAACTTCCAGCAGCGTCTCGCCCGGCCGCAATTCGAGCGCGACCTGCGCGCTCGCAGGCAGGGCCAGCATCATTGCGCCAGCCAATAGGGTCAATCCACGCATCCAGCCTCTCCCGGTCGTTATGAACCGGGAGAGGCTAGAGACGAAACGCTGCCGAAATAAGGCGGCTCACCAGCCGGTCGGCTTGCCCTTGTTCTGCTCGTCGAGCCACGCCTTGAGCGGTGCGAAATACTCGACCATCGCCGCGCCGCTCATCTCGCGGCTGCCGGTGAACGCCTCCAGCGCGTCGGGCCAGGGCTTGGACGCGCCCATCGCGAGCATCGCGTCGAGCTTCTTGCCCACTTCCTTGTTGCCGTAGAAGGAGCAGCGGTGAAGCGGCCCCTTCCAGCCCGCCTGGTCGCACGCCGCCTTGTAGAACTGGAACTGCAGCAGTCGCGCGAGGAAATAGCGGGTATAGGGCACGTTCGCCGGGATGTGGTACTTGGCGCCCGGGTCGAACCTGGTCTCGTCGCGCTTCACCGGCGGCGTGACGCCCTGATATTGCAGCCGCAGCGCATCCCAGGCGCCCTGATAGCCCGCGGGCTTGATCCCGCCCGAGAACACGCCCCAGCGCCACTTGTCGATCAGCAGGCCGAACGGCAGGAACGCCACCTTGTCCATCGCCTGGCGCAGCAGCAGCCCGGTATCCTTGTCCGCGCTCGGCACCTTGGCGGCGTCGAGCAGGCCGATCGAGACGAGATAGTCGGGCGTGATCGACAGCGCGACGAAATCCCCGATCGCCTCGTGGAACCCGTCATTCGCGCCAGTGCGATAGAGCAACGGCTGCTTGTTGTAGGCGCGCTGATAGTAGTTGTGGCCCAGCTCGTGGTGGATCACGACGAAATCGTCGCCATTCACCTTGATGCACATCTTGATGCGCAGGTCGTCGACATTGTCGAGGTTCCAGGCCGATGCATGGCACTGTACCTCGCGATCCGCGGGCTTCACGAACAGCGAGCGCTTCCAGAAGGTGTCGGGCAGCGGCGCGAAGCCGAGCGAGGAATAGAAGCCCTCGCCGGTCTTCACCATCTTGATCGCGTCATATTTCTTGGCGGTCAGCAGCTCGGTGACGTCATAGCCGAGATCGCCGGCGCCCGGCGGTGCGACGACGTCGTAGATGTTGCCCCATTCCTGCGCCCACATGTTGCCGAGCAGGTCGGCGCGGATCGGCCCGGTCTTGGGCTGGACGGCATCGCCATACTTCTCGTTGAGCTTCCAGCGGACATAGGTGTGCAGCGACTCGTAGAGCGGCTTCACCTCGTTCCACAGCTTGTCGGTGAGCTTGGCGAACTCCTCGGGCGGCATATCGTAGTTGGAGCGCCACATCGCGCCGACATCCTTGAAGCCGAGCTCGCGCGCACCTTCGTTGAGCAGGCCCGCGGCACGCTGATAGTCACCGCGCTGCGGCGCACCGACATTGTCGTGCCAGCTCGTCCACATCTCCTTGAGCTCGGCGGGGTTGCGGTTGGTGCCCATCGCCGCCTCGATGTCGCTGCCGTTGACCGGCTCGCCCTTCAGCGTTCCCTTCCCGGTGCCGTACACGGTCTGCATGTCGGTCTGCAGCTTGGACAGCGCAGCCGCGGCGCCCGCCCGAGTCGGCGCGGGCGAGGTGATGCCGCTGCGCAGGATGTCGAGCTGGCGCTTGGTGTCGGGCGACAGGCCGCTCACTTTGTCGTACTTCGCCGCCTCCAACGCGAAGCGCACCGCCATCTCGGTGCCCTCGGCCTGGCTCTTGGCGACCAGCGCGGAGGTGTCGTCGTTGATATAGGTCGCGTAGAGCCACTGGATCCGCGCGTCGTCGATCGAGAATTCCTCATATTCCTTGGTCGCGCGCTTGAGGAACGCGTCGGCCGCCGCCGGGGTCGCGGCACCCGTGGGAGCCGGCGCCTGCCGCTCCTGCGCGACAGCGGGTGCGGCCAGCAGCATCGCGAGCGCGATGGTCGAAATTCCGGTGCGGATCATGAGCCCCTCGAGAGTCGTGTTCTGTGGATGCGGCGGACACTGCTCCCGCCCTGTGAACGGGTCAAGCAGTCAGAAATGATACGATCGCATCGCCCAGCTCGGCGCGCGTGACCGCGCTCATATGATTGCCGGGGATCTCGACGAAGCGGCCCTGCGGCAGCATCGCGACGAGCCCCTCGAACGATCCGACCTCGTCGTCCGCCGCGCCGCCCAGGACGAGCACCGGCAGGTCGAACGTCGCCACTTCGGCCTCAGGCGTGTCGACGAAGGTGTCGAGCACGCCGAGCAGCGCCTGAGGATCGCCGCCGGTGGTCTTGAGGAAGGCCTGCGACATGAATTCCTTGTCGCCATGCTTGAAGCTGCCGAAATGCGTCAGCACCCGGCGGAAGAAGCCCGCGCGCCGTCCGGTATCGACCACGCCCTCGTCGCCAAGGCCCGACAGCACCACGCGTCGCGGCTTCGGTGCGATCCCCCGCGCGAGCACGCGCACCGTCGTCCGCGCACCGAGCGAATAGCCGCCCAGATCATAGTCACTGAGGCCGAGGTGCGCGATGAACGCCTCGGCATCCATCGCCAGCGCATCGGGCGGATAGGCCTCCGCGCCGTGCGGCTTCCCGCTTTCGCCATGCGCGCGCAGGTCGGGCATGACCACCCGGAACCCCGCCGACGCCAGCTTCGCCGCGGTGCCGTACTTGATCCAGTTGGTCTCGGCATCGGAGAAATAGCCGTGGACCAGCACCACCGGCCTGCCCTCACCCACCTCCCGCCACGCGATCGACGTCCCGTCGAAGCTCTCGAAATACTGAATCTGCATCGCGGCGGGATGCCGCACTTTGCCGCCCGGTGAAACCCCGGAGAGTTGCACAATCTGCAATCGTCGCATTTCAGATTGCAACTGATCACCTATCGAAAACTATAAGCATGCTTACTATATCGCGTACCATGCCCGACTCCCTTGGCTTCCTTCTCAACGACATCGCCCGCCTCATGCGGAAGCGGTTCGACGAGCGCGCACGCCGCATCGGCGTCACCCGCGCCCAGTGGCACACGCTCAGCGTGCTCAAGCGCAACGAGGGCTGCAATCAGGGCATGCTCGCCGATCTGCTGGAGGTCGAACCGATCACCGTGGGCCGGATGATCGACCGGCTCGAGGATGCGGGGCTGGCCGAACGCCGGCGCGACCCCGCTGACCGCCGCGTCTGGCGCATTCACCTCACCGACAAGGCCCAACCGATCCTGATCGAGCTGCGCGCCATCTCCGATGCGATGATCGACGAGGTGATGGAGGGCGTCGATCCGCAGGACCGGACCCGGATGCACGCTGCGCTGGTTTCGCTGCGCACCAACCTTCTCGCCGATGACGATATCAAGGCGAGCGAAAGCAAAGAGGCCGCCAATGGCTGACGCAGATCCCAAGCTCGACACAGTTGAGGCGATCGAGATCGCTCCCGAACCACGTAAGCGCCGCTGGCTGCGCCCACTGCTGATGTTCGGCGTGCCGCTGCTGCTGATCGCGGCGGTGGGCAGCTGGTGGACGTTATCCGGCGGCACCGTCTCGACCGACAATGCCTATGTCCAGCAGGACAAGGTCTCGGTCGCGAGCGACGTTGCCGGCCGGATCGTCGAGGTCGCGGTCAAGGAGAACCAGGTCGTCAAGGCCGGCGACCTGCTGTTCCGCATCGATCCCGATCCCTATCGCATCGCGCTCGAACAGGCCGACGCCGCGATCGCCAGCGCGCAGGTCCAGGTCGGCACGCTCCAGGCGAGCTATGTCGGCACCGGCGCCGATATCGAGGCTGCACGCGATCGCATCGCCTCCGCGCAGGAGGACTATGATCGCCAGAAGGCCCTGATGGACCGCGGCTTCACCACGCGCGCGCGTTACGAGCAGGCGCTTCACTCGGTCGAGCAGGCCAAGGCGAGTTACCAGAGCGCCATCGCCGGCGCCGCCGAAGCGCGGGCCAAGCTTGCCAATGGCGCCGCCGTGCCTGGGGTCAATCCCGGCATCGCCGCGGCGCGGGCGCAGCGCGACAAGGCCGCGCTCGATCTCTCGCGCACCGCGCGCTACGCGCCGGTCGACGGCGTGGTGAGCCAGGCCGACCGGCTGCAGATCGGGCAGATGATGATGTCGGGCCTGCCCGCGGTCACCATCGTCCGCTCGGGCGGCTCGTGGGTCGAGGCGAACTTCAAGGAGACCGATCTCGACAAGATGCGCGTCGGCCAGCCCGCCGAAGTCAGTTTCGACGCCTATCCCGGCCTCAAGCTCAAGGGCCATGTCGCCTCGATCGGCGCGGGCACCGGCAGCGAGTTCGCGGTGCTTCCGGCGCAGAACGCCAACGGCAACTGGGTCAAGGTCACCCAGCGCGTGCCCGTGCGCATCGCGATCGACGAGAAGAGCCCCCGCCAGCTCATTGCCGGCCTATCGGCCGACGTGACGGTGGATGTGAGCCGTTGAACAGGTGCCAGTTAATCCCCTTCGTCATCCCCGCGCAGGCGGGGATCCATTCTGGCTAGCCTCTCGATAGAGCCGCAACGCCAGCGGCAATGGATTCCCGCCTGCGCGGGAATGACGAGCAAATAGTCTTCAAACTTGAGCAGTCCGATGGCCACCGCAGCAGCTTCTTCCCCGGCCCCGCCTACCTCGCCCCCCTCGGGCGCGGCGCTGCCGGTGCGCAACAAGGGGCTGCTCACCTTCGGCGTGATGCTGGCGACGATCATCCAGATCCTCGACACCACCATCGCCAACGTCGCGCTGCCGCACATGCAGACCTCGCTCGGCGCGACCGCCGACACGATCACCTGGGTGCTGACGAGCTACATCGTCGCCTCCGCGATCGCGATCCCGATCACCGGCTGGGTCTCCGACCGGATCGGCTCGCGCAACCTGTTCCTCATCTCGATCGTCGGCTTCGTCGTCTCCTCCGCGCTGTGTGGCATGGCGCAGAATCTCGAGGAGATGGTCGCCTTCCGCATCCTCCAGGGCATCTCGGCGGCGTTCATGAACCCGCTCAGCCAGACGGTGATGCTCGACATCAACGAGCCCAAGGACCAGCAGCGCGCCATGGCCGTGTGGGGCATGGGCATCATGATCGGCCCGATCCTCGGCCCGGTGCTCGGCGGCTATCTGACCGAGAATTTCAACTGGCGCTGGGTGTTCTACGTCAACCTGCCGCTCGGCGCGATCTGTCTCGCGATCCTGTGGTGGCTGCTGCCCAGCCGCCCGATCCGCAAGCGCGGCTTCGACCTGTTCGGCTTCTCGCTGCTCGCGATCGGCATCGGCGCGCTCCAGCTGATGCTCGACCGCGGCCAGGGCGAGGACTGGTTTGCCTCGATCGAGATCTGGATCGAGATGCTGGCCGCGGCGATCGCCCTCTGGATGTTCGCCGTCCATATGGCGACGGGCAGGAACCCGATGTTCGAGCGCGGCTTGTGGAAGAACCGCAACCTCGTCACCGCGCTCGCCTTCATGCAGGTGGTGGGCGTGGTGATGATGGCGACGATGGCGCTGCTCCCACCGATGCTGCAGAATCTCTACGGCTATCCGGTGGTTGATACCGGCCTGCTGCTGATGCCGCGCGGCATCGGCGTGCTGGTGACGATGGCGCTCTCGGCGCGGCTGATCGCACGCGGGCTCGACCCGCGCATCGCGGTCGGCACCGGCTTCGCGCTCGCCGCCTGGTCGCTCTACGACATGACCCAGTGGACGCTCGAGATGGACAGCTGGCCGTTCATCATTTCCGGCTTCATCCAGGGGCTGGGCATGGGCCTGATCTTCATGCCGCTCAACGGCATGGCCTTCGCCACCCTCTCGCCGCACCAGCGCACCGAGGGTGCGAGCCTGCTCAACCTGTCGCGCAACATCGGCGCGTCGATCGGCATCTCGCTGGTCACGACTGTGCTCGCGCGCAGCACCCAGACCAGCCATGCCGATCTGAGCCAGCACATCACCGCCGATCGCCTCCAGACCCTCGACCCCGGCCTGCTCGCCGATCTCGGCGCCACGACGGATACCGTGCTGGCGATGGCCAATGCCGAAGTGACGCGGCAGGCGGCGATGATCGCCTATCTCAATGACTTCAAGGCGATGATGATCGTCACCGCGCTGGCGATCCCGCTGGTGCTGTTCCTCAAGAAACCGAAGGGTCCGGTCGCGAACGATCCGGCTGCGGCGGGGCACTGATCCCGGCAAACCACCACCGGTGCCACGCCAGCGGCACCAGGCACCCGAGCAGCGCCAGCGCCATATCCTTGGGCGCGTCGAACATGTCGCCCTGCTGCCCGTTGTACATATCCGCCGCCTCGGGGCTCATCCCGATCGTCAGCGTCCATTCGAAGATCTCGTAGAGCGCGCCGATCGCCAACACCGCGAGCACCATGACGAGGATCGCCATGCGCCGCCCCAGCCCGCCATAGCGCATGCCGATCTCCACCAGCGGCCGCGCGAAGCACAGGCCCGACGCGAAATGCACCAGCCGGTCGAACATGTTGCGCTCGAACCCCAGCGTCTTGTCGATGCTGAACCCGAACGCCGCCTGCCCCCAGGCGTCGTACGGCACGCTGCTATAAGTCCAGCGCGCCGCGAACAGGTGCAGCAGCACGAACGCGCCGACCCACGCCACGCTCGCATTGCTCATCGGCCAGCGCCGCAGCGCCCACCAGCCAAGGCCGGCGCCCACAACGACCGGCCCGACCTGCAACCAGGTATTGGGCGGATACGCCGCCCCCACCGCACTCAGCGGCACGCCCGCAAGGCATGCGAGCAGCCACCAACGCTGCGCGGCGGGAAGGCGCATCCGCCGGATCGTCACGCTTTCTTGAGGTGCCGGCGGCCGAGCAGCTCGGCGATCTGCACCGCGTTGAGCGCCGCGCCCTTGCGGAGGTTGTCGCTCACGCACCAGAAGGCAAGGCCGTTCTCGACCGTCACGTCCTCGCGCACGCGGCTGACGAAGGTCGCATAGTCGCCCACGCATTCGACGGGGGTGACGTAGCCGCCATCCTCGCGCTTATCGACCAGCATGATCCCCGGCGCCTCGCGCAGGATCTTCTGCGCGTCCTGCGCCGACAGCTCGCGCTCCAGCTCGACATTGACCGCCTCGGAGTGGCCGACGAACACCGGCACGCGCACGCAGGTCGCGATCACCTTGACCTTGGGATCGAGGATCTTCTTGGTCTCCACCACCATCTTCCACTCTTCCTTGGTCGATCCGTCGTCCAGGAAGCTGTCGATGTGCGGGATCACGTTGAACGCGATCTGCTTGGTGAACTTCTTCGGCTCGGCCTGGTCGCCGACGAAGATGTTGCGCGACTGTTCGAACAGCTCGTCCATCCCCGCCTTGCCCGCACCCGATACCGACTGATAGGTCGCGACGACCACACGCTTGACCGTCGCGGCATCGTGCAGCGGCTTCAGCGCCACCACCATCTGGGCAGTCGAGCAGTTGGGGTTGGCGATGATGTTCTTCGCCTTGTAGCCGTCGATCGCCTCCGGGTTCACCTCGGGCACGATCAGCGGCACGTCGGGGTCCATGCGGTAGAGCGACGAGTTGTCGATCACGGTGCAGCCCGCCGCGGCGAAGCGTGGTGCGTGCACCTTGGTCGCGTCCGATCCGATCGCGAACAGCGCCATGTCCCAGCCGGTGGGATCGAAATGCTCGATATTCTGGATCTTGTACTGTTTCCCGGTCTCGCCGAAATCGACCATGTCGCCGGTCGAGCGCGAGGAGGCGACGACTGCCAGCTCGTCGATCGGGAATTCCCGCTCGGCCAGGATGTTGAGCATCTCGCGACCGACATTGCCGGTGGCGCCTGCGACGACGACGCGGTAACCCATATAAGACCCTTTCATGCGGTCGAGCCGCCCGGATTTCGGGCAGCGACATAGTCATTTTTCAGTGAGAAGTCAGCGGGCCTGCCGCCCGCCGGTTGAAGATGTTTCGCGGCAAACCCGAATGCCACGACCGGCTGGTTCAGCGGGTCGCGTTCCGGGTGGTGATAATGGGCCGTTTTCGAAACATGCCCGCGCCCCTAGCAGCCAAATTGCGCGCGGGGTAGCGAATTTCTTCTTTCCTTGCGGCGAAGCGCGGGTTCACCGTGGACGCGGCGTTGATGGCTCGCCTAGAACGGCCCACGCAATCCTCCCCCGCCAGGGGGAGGTGGCGCCGAAGGCGACGGAGGGGGAAGGAAGCCCAACGCGCGTTCTGGCATCCGCCCCCACCGTCAGGCTGTGCCTGACACCTCCCCCTGGCGGGGGAGGATGGAAACTGAAGACCGATTGGCCTTAGAACGGCGCCAACCAGATTGGAGACGATGCCTTGGCCTCACCTTTTGTCCGCCCAGACGTCCGCGCCTTTCTCGATATGCTGGCAGCAATGCCGCAGCCCGAATGGCCGCCCCAGCCCGCCGTCTATCGCGCGCAATATGCGGCGATGAAGGACCTGGTCGATCTCCCCGCGGGTGATCTCGCCGTGGTCCGCGATCTCGCCATCCCCGGCCCCGCCGGCACCATCCCCGCCCGGCTGTTCGACGCGCGCGAACGGCGCGAACCCGGCCCGGTGCTGATCTATTTCCACGGCGGCGGCTTCGTCATCGGCAATGTCGATACGCACGCCTCGATCGTCGCGGAGATGGCGCGCACGCTCGACCTGCCGATCGTCTCGGTCGATTACCGGCTCGCCCCCGAACACCCCTGGCCCGCGGCGTCCGACGATGCCGAGGCCGCGGCGCGCTGGGTGGCCTCCGGCCCCGCGGAGCTGGGCCGCGCGGTCACCTCGATCGCGCTTGCCGGCGACAGCGCGGGCGGGCAGATGTCGGCCGTCGCCGCGATCGACCTGCGCGACAAGCCCGCGGCGGTGCCGGTGATCGCGCAACTGCTGATCTATCCCGCCACCGATCTCGGCACCGACCATGCCTCGCTCGAAGCCTTTGCCGAAGGCTATCTGCTGACGAAGCGCGGCATGGACTGGTTTTCCGAATGCTATGCCGCCGACGTCGCGCACCCGCGCTGCTCGCCGATGGTCAATGAATCGCTCGCCGGGCTGCCGCCCGCGGTGATCGTCACGGCCGGGCTCGATCCGATCCGCGATCAGGGCCGTGCCTATGCCGGGGCGCTGATCGGCGCAGGCGTGCCCGTCGTCTATCGCGAGGCCGCGGGCAACATCCACGGCTTCCTCACGCTGCGCAAGGCGATCCCTTCCGCGCAGGGCGACGTCGCCGGCATGCTCGCCGCGTTCAAGGACGTGCTGGTCGAGGCCGAGGCCAACCGCGTGATGGTGCAGGCCGCAGCATGATCGATCGCGACGCGCTTCCCTATCGCCCTTGCGCAGGCGTGATGCTGCTCAGCCGCGACGGCCAGGTGTTCGTCGGCCAGCGCCTCGATTCGACGCTCGAGGCATGGCAGATGCCGCAGGGCGGGATCGATCCGGGCGAGGACGCGCTCGAGGCCGCCTATCGCGAATTATGGGAGGAGACCGGCGTCCCCCGCGACGCGGTCGAGTTCGTCGCCGAGGCGCCCGAGGAGCTGCAATACGACTTGCCCGACGATCTTCTGGGCAAGGTGTGGAAGGGCAAGTGGCGCGGCCAGCGCCAGCGCTGGTTCCTGTTCCGCCTCACCGCCGGGGACGAGGCGATCGACATCGCCACCGCCGAGCCCGAGTTCCGCGCCTGGCGCTGGATCGACCCCGCCGAGCTGCCGCACGTCATCGTGCCGTTCAAGCGCGAGCTCTACGCCCGGCTGCTGGAACTCTTCGCCGGGCCGCTCGGTCTGTCCGCCGAGCGTTCCGCCTAGAGCTTCAATCCTCCCCCGCAAGGGGGAGGTGGCGCCGAAGGCGCCGGAGGGGGAGGACTCCCGCCGCTCGCTGGTCGCTGCCCGCCCCCTCCGTCAGGCTACGCCTGCCACCTCCCCCTGGCGGGGGAGGATTAAACCCCGCCTGAACCGCAACCCGATCTCGATTTTGCCGCATTGCAGAATTAATGAGACAAATATGCGCCGGACGATCCTCCCCCTGCTCGCCCCGCTGACCATCGCCGTCCTTCTGCCCGCCGCCGCACAGGCGCAGGGTGCGCGCGACGGCAAGGAAGCGGCCGAAGACACCGCCCCGCCCGAGGTTCCGCCTGCGATCCAGGCGATGCTCGACGCCGCGATGCGCGCGGGCGACGAAGCGGCGGTCAATGCGATCGCCAAATATGCCAAGGCCGGCGACAAGCCGAGCGCCGAGATCGTCCAGAAGGCCGCGGGCAACTGGCGGGACGAGCGGCGCGAGGCCGCCCAGCGCCGCCTGCGTGAGGCGCGCTTCCTCGATCTGGTCAAGGGCCGTGCCGAGCTGGGCGGCTTCGTCAATACCGGCAACTCCGAGACGGTCGGCCTCACCGGCGTGGTCGATGTGAAGCGCGACGGCTTTCTCTGGCGGCAGAAGCTGCGGCTCCAGGCCGATTATCAGGAGAGCCTCGGCCGGACGACGCAGGAACGCTACATCGCCGCCTACGACCTCAACTACAAGGTCGAGGACCGCGCCTATATCTACGGCGCGGCGATGTTCGAGAGCGACCGCTTCGCCGGCTTCAACCAGCGCTATTCGCTGTCGGCGGGGGCGGGCTACACCGCGATCGACAATGGCGCGATGCGGCTCGACGTCGAGCTCGGCCCCGCCTTCCGCCACACCGCGCTCACCGACGACAGCGTCGAAAGCCAGCTCGCCGCGCGCGGCAAGCTCGATTTCGACTGGAAGCTGTCGCGCAGCATCACCTTCAGCCAGGATGCCGCGGCCTATGTGCAGAGCTCCAACAGCACGATCACGGGCAAGACCGCGCTGCGCGCCAAGCTGTTCGGCCCCTTCTCCGCGCAGATGTCCTACGCGGTGAACTACGAAAGCATGCCGCCGTCGGGGCGCAAGACGACGGACACGACGAGCAGGGCGTCGCTGCTGGTGGATTTCTGAGGAAAGATCCGAAACGGCCCCTTTCTCGTTATCCTTCTGTACCTGATCCGGCGTCCGGCTTCTTACGCGCTATCTTTCCCTGCAAAAGGCATACTGCGCCACCACAATTCGCCCGCTTGACATCTTACTTCCGCAAGTATCTGCTAACCTCCTTCTAACAGGAGGGGGATAGGATGCAGTTCTTTTCTACGAATGAGCTAAAGGATCAGTACGACGATCTGGTCGCTCCTTTGATGTCCTATACGAACGATGCCGTTCTCAAGCGATATGCCGAAGATCACAAATGTTCGATGGAAGAAGCCGAGCGGGTATTCACCGCCTGGAAGCAATTTGCCGTGACCGCGCATTTCATGAAGGGGAGAAAGACCGTTTCGCGAACGGTCGATGATATGTGGCACACCTTCCTGCTGCACTCGCGATCATATGCGGATTTCTGCGACAGATATTTGCAGGGATATTTCTTGCATCACGAACCAACGTCGGATGAGAAATCGCCCGAAAACTACGTCTCCACGCGCGAATTTGCAGAGGGCTTGTTCGCCGAGATCGACGATTCGATCTGGCCAAAGGCAACGCCCGGGCTCGCGCGCTGCCTCAGCGGCGGCGACTGCCGGATCGACCGGCCGACGCGCTGCCGCGCCGGCTCGTAACGCAGCCGTATCCCGCGTCGGGCCGCTCCCCTCGCGCGTCGAGTGGAGCGGCCCGTTCACGTTGCAGCCAAGGCTGCCACAGCCACCGCTCCCGGTCATTGCAATGTTGGATTCCGCCTGCTCCAATCCGCGCGTCCGGCATCCCCGGCCGCTCTTTGACTCCGTCGATCCTGCGCTTGACGCCCGCGCGCGAAAACATGCCGCAAGAGTCAACTTCCCCTCAGGGGCGTGTCAACTTCGTCCACCACCTCGCGCACGCGTGGCAGTGTGACTTTTGGGACTTTCCAGCACCGCTACCGCCGAACCCGTATCACAGGAAACTTTCCTGTCGCCGGGGGTTCACCCGCCGCAGATCACCCGATACACCTGCCGCGCATGGCCCTTACCGCAATCGAAACCGCCGCGATCGAGCATGCCCGTGCGGCGCCGATGCTGGCCCAGGTCGAGCGCTGGGTCGCGGTCAACAGCGGCACGCGCAACCTTTCCGGCCTCGCGACGATGGCGGAGATGCTCGCCAGCGCCTTCGCCGCGCTGCCCGGTGAGTTGACCCTCGTCGAGCCAGCTCCGGTCGAGACGGTTGACGGCAAGGGCGACGTCCTCGCCCTCGCGCACGGCCGCCATCTGCATCTGCGCGTACGGCCCGAAGCGCCCGTCCAAATGCTGTTCACCGGCCATATGGACACCGTCTTCCCCACCGATCACCCCTTCCAGACCGCCGCGTGGATGCCCGATGGCCACCTCAACGCCCCCGGCGCCGCGGATATGAAGGGCGGCCTGTCGCTGATGCTCGCCGCGCTCCGGGCAGTGGAGGCGACGCCCGCCGCTGAACGCTTCGGCTATGAGGTGGTGATCAACTCGGACGAGGAGACTGGCTCCTTCGCCTCCACCGCGCTGATCGCACAGGCCGCTAAGGGCAAGGCCGCCGCGCTCACCTACGAGCCTGCCCTGCCCGACGGCACGCTCGCCGGAGCCCGCGGCGGCACCGGCAATTTCTCGATCGTGGTGCGCGGCCGCGGCGCCCATGCCGGCCGCAATCCAGAGGAAGGCCGCAACGCCATTGTCGCCGCCGCCGACCTTGCTCTCCGGCTTGCCGCGGCGAAGGGCGACGGGCTCGCAGTCAATCCCGCCCGGATCGAGGGCGGAGGTCCCAACAATGTCGTGCCCGACCTCGCCATCCTGCGCGTCAACTTCCGTCCCGCCTCGGCCGAAGCCATCGCCCGCGCTGCCGCGACGGTTGAGACAGCAAGCGCTGAGGTCGCCGCCACGCACGATGTGCACGTTCATGTCCATGGCGGCTTCAACCGCCCGCCCAAGCCGCTCGACCCGGCCGCCGAGCGCCTGTTCGGCCTGGTCAAGCAAGCCGGCGCCGATCTCGACATCCCCGTCGCGTGGAAAGCCACCGGCGGGGTGTGCGACGGCAACAACATCGCCGCCTGCGGCGTGCCTGTGGTGGACACCATGGGCGCGCGGGGCGGCGCGATCCACAGTGCGGAGGAATTTCTGATCCCCGAAAGCCTGCCCGAGCGCGCCGCGCTCTCCGCCCTCACTATCCTCCGCATCATTGACAAAGGCAGCGTATGAGCTTCCTGATCCGCCCCGCCCGCGAGGACGATCTCCAGGCGCTCTATGAGATGGCCAAGCTCACCGGCGGCGGCTTCACCAACCTGCCGCCTGAGAAACCTGCGCTGCGCGCCAAGCTCGAACGCAGCGCGCTCGCCTTCGGCCGCGCCGACGATGCGCTCAAGGACGAGCTGTTCGTGCTGGTGCTCGAGAATGTCGAGACTGGCGAGGTGCGCGGCACCTGTCAGATCTTCACTCAGGTCGGCCAGCGCTGGCCCTTCTACAGCTACCGCCTCGGCATCGAGACCAAGCACAGCGAGGCGCTCGCCCGCACCTTCCGCGCCGAAATCCTGAGCCTGACCAACGATCTCGAAGGCTGCAGCGAAGTCGGCGGCCTGTTCCTCCATCCGGGCGAGCGCGCCGGGGGGCTCGGTATGCTGCTCGCCCGCAGCCGCTATCTGTTCATCGCGATGCACCGCGCCCGCTTCGCCGACCGCATCCTCGCGGAGCTGCGCGGCGTGATCGACGAGGCGGGCGGCTCGCCCTTCTGGGACGGTGTCGCGGGCCGCTTCTTCGGGATGAACTTCCAGCAGGCCGACGAATTCAACGCGATCCACGGCAACCAGTTCATCGCCGATCTGATGCCCAAGCACCCGATCTACACCGCGATGCTCACCGAAGGCGCGCGCAGCGTGATCGGCCTGCCCCACCCCTCCGGCCGCGCCGCGATGCGGATGCTCGAGCATGAGGGTTTCGCCTTCGAGAACTATATCGACATCTTCGACGGCGGCCCGACGATGACTGCACGCACCGATCAGGTGATGACCGTGCGCGATTCCCGAACAGACAAGGTCGCCGAGGTCGCCGACGGCGGTAGCGCAAGCATCATCGCCCGCGGCCGGCTCGGCGACTTCCGCGCCTGCCACGGGCGCATCGGGCTGAGCGACGGGGGAGTCACGGTGGACGGCGCCTCCGCATCGATCCTCGGCGTCGAGCCGGGGCAGGAAGTCCGTCATGCCCCGCGTTGAGATCAACTTCGACGGGCTGATCGGCCCCAGCCACAATTATGCGGGCCTCAGCCCCGGCAATCTCGCCGCGACCCGCAACAGCGGCGCTGTCTCGCAACCACGCGCCGCCGCGCTGCAGGGCATCGCCAAGATGCGCGCCAACCTCGCGCTTGGCCTCACCCAGGGCATCCTCCTGCCCCATGCCCGTCCTGACCATCGCTGGCTGGATTCGCTCGCAACCCGTTACGCCGATGCCGCCCCGCATCTTCAGGCGCAGGCGCTGTCCGCATCCTCGATGTGGGCGGCGAACGCCGCCACCGTCTCGCCCGCACCCGACACCGCCGATGGCCGCTGCCACCTTTCGGTGGCGAACCTCGTGACGATGCCCCACCGCAGCCATGAATGGCCCGGCACGCTGGCGCAGCTCCGCATCGCCTTCGCCAACGACGCTTTCCGCGTCCACGGCCCGGTCCCGGCCCCGTTCGGCGACGAGGGTGCGGCCAATCACATGCGCCTCTGCCCCGAGCATGACGCGCCCGGCATCGAGGTGTTCGTCTACGGCGTCTCCGGCGGTCCCTTCCCGGCCCGCCAGCACCGCGAGGCCAGCGAAGCCGTGGCCCGCCGCCACGGCCTCGACCCGGCGCACACCCTGTTCGTCCAGCAGTCCGAAGCGGCCATCGCCGCCGGCGCCTTCCACAATGACGTAGTCGCGGTCGCCAATGGCCGCGTCCTCTTCGCTCACGAACAGGCCTTTGCGGAAAGAGACGTCTTCTACGGCGACCTTCGCCGCCTGATGCCCGAGGTCGAGATCGTCGAGGTGCCCGCGTCCGCCGTCAGCCTCGCCGACGCCATCGCCTCCTATCTGTTCAACGCTCAGCTGGTGACGCTTCCCTCGGGCGAGACAGCGCTGATCCTCCCGACCGAGGCGCGCGACACGCCGAGCGTGTGGCAGTGGCTCCAGGCCCATGTCGCCGGCAACGGGCCGATCCGGCACCTCGAGGTGGTCGATGTGCGCCAGTCGATGGCCAATGGCGGCGGACCCGCCTGTCTGCGCCTGCGCGTCGTCGCCGATCCTGCGACGATCGACCCGCGCTTTCTGGTCGACGACAACAAGCTCGATCGCATCGCGGAACTGGTCCAGGTGCGCTGGCCCGAAACCATCGCGCAGGACGAGATCGGGGACCCTGCCCTCATCGCCCGCATCGAGGCCGCCCGGGCGGCTCTGTTCGATCTGCTCGGAACTGTCGAATTAATTGACAGCTAACCCTATCCGTTAACGTGAAACCGCGGATTTCTGCGGCTGGTCCGGTTCTTGCTTAACGATCAGCATGTTCGCCCGCGTCAAACGGCTGTTCACGATCAAGACCCGCTTCGAAGCGTTCATGGTGATCTACGCGCTCGGCGTCGGCGCAGTCGATCGCGGCATCCACTATCTCGAGCAATATCCAGGCATGGGCGGCTGGATGCTGTTCGCGGCCTGCCCCATTGCCGTGTTCATGGCCGGCGCGCGGATCCTGGATTCGCTCGACGCAGGGCTGGAATAGCGGTGCCACCGTGCTCCTGCGAAAGCAGGAGCCCAGAGACACAAGCGGCCGGGTTGCCGTACTGTGCTCCTGCCTTCGCAGGAGCACACATCACTCGAATTCCAAAATCGCCGCGTCCACCGCCAGGCTCTCGCCCGCTCCGAAATTCACCGCCTTCACCACACCCGCCTTCTCGGCGCGCAGGATGTTCTCCATCTTCATCGCCTCGACCACCGCGAGCGGCTGCCCCGCCTCGACCTTGTCGCCCGCCGCCACCTCGACGCGCGTCAGCAGCCCCGGCATCGGCGCGAGCAGGAAACGGCTCATGTCCGGCGGGATCTTCTCGATCATGTGCTTCGCCAGCTCGGCGACCCGCGGGCGATAGACATCCACCCGGTGTGCAGCCCCCCGCGTCGTCAGCACCCACCCGGTCCGTGTCTTCGCAACCCGCACCGCCAGCTCGCCGCCATCGCCGTGCACCACCGCGATCCGGTCGCCGGGATTCCATTCGACGCCGCCCTCGATCAGTTCGCCATCTACCACCGCGCCATCGCCCAGCGTCACCTCATGGGCGATTGCGCCCATGCGGACCACCCAGTCGCATCGCGCCAGCGGCATCGCGCCAAGCTGCCCCGAGATCATCGATGCGCGCTCGGCCTGGCGCCAGGTCAGCACCGCTGCCAGCGCGGCGAGCCGCCGTGTCAGCATCGCATCGGCCGGTGCCCCCTCGAAGCCCTCGGGATATTCCTCGGCGATGAACCCGGTGGTCAGTTCGCCCGAGCGGAAGCGCGGATGCTGCATCAGTGCCGAGAGGAAATCGATATTGTTGCCCAGCCCCTCCAGCTCGAACCGGTCGAGCGCCGCGACCTGCAGGTCGGCGGCCGCGTCGCGCGTCTGCCCCCAGGTGATCAGCTTGGCGATCATCGGGTCGTAGAACATGCTGACCTCACCGCCCTCGGCCACGCCGTCGTCGACGCGAACATAGCCTTCCCCACCGACCTCGTCATAAGGCGTGTCCTGCGCCGCGGGCGGACGATAGCGCACTAGCCGCCCGGTCGAGGGCAGGAAGCTGCGATACGGGTCCTCGGCATAGATGCGATTCTCGATCGCCCAGCCGGTGAGCTTGACGTCATCCTGCCCAAAAGCGAGCTTCTCGCCCGCTGCGATGCGGATCATCTGCTCGACCAGATCCAATCCCGTGATCGCCTCGGTCACCGGATGCTCGACCTGAAGCCGGGTGTTCATCTCGAGGAAGTAGAAGCCGTCGCCGGTCTTGTCGGCGCCGCTGACGATCAGCTCGACCGTTCCCGCCGAATAATAGCCCACCGCCCGCGACAGCGCGACCGCCTGCTCGCCCATTTTCCGGCGCATCTCGGGGCTGACGAAGGGTGACGGCGCCTCCTCGACCACCTTCTGGTGCCGCCGCTGGATCGAACATTCCCGCTCGCCGAGATAGACGATGTTGCCATGCTGGTCGCCCAGCACCTGGATCTCGATATGGCGCGGGCTCTCGATGAACTTCTCGATGAACACGCGGTCGTCGCCGAAGCTCGCCAATCCTTCGCGCTTGGTCGCCTCGAACCCCTCGCGCACGTCCTGCTCGCTATAGGCCAGCCGCATCCCCTTGCCGCCGCCGCCGGCCGATGCCTTCATCATCACCGGATAGCCGATCTCGGCCGCGATCTTCACCGCATGCTCGGTATCGTCGATCACCCCGACGAAGCCGGGCACCACGTTGACGCCCGCTTCCTTGGCGAGCTTCTTGGACTCGATCTTGTCGCCCATCGCCGCGATGGCATTGGGCGGAGGCCCGACGAACGCGATGCCCGCCTCGGCGCAGGCCTTGGCAAAGCTCTCGCGCTCCGACAGAAAGCCATAGCCGGGATGGATCGCATCCGCCCCGGTCGCCTTGGCCGCGGCAAGGATCAGCTCGGCCTTGAGATAGCTCTCCGCCGCCGGCGCCGGCCCCAGCCGCACGCTCTCATCGGCCATCCGCACATGCGGCGCGTGCGCGTCCGCGTCCGAATAGACCGCGACCGTCGCGATCCCCATCCGCTTGGCGGTGCGGAACACGCGGCAGGCGATCTCCCCGCGATTGGCGACCAGGATTTTTTTGAACATCAGGTTCGATCTCGCATGAACTTTTGGAAGTAGAGCCAGAGGACGAGACCTGACCCGATCACTGTGCCCGGCACGATCAAAAAATCGGCGATGACTACAGCTCGGTAAGTGCCAGTGCTGGAATCCCAAAAACTCAGATACCACAACGCTGCGACGGCGAGCGTGACCAGCGACAGGACCATGCCGAGCAGGAAGCAGCCGATATAGCGCCAGTTCCTGGAGGCGACCCCATCGGCGTAGCTCACTCCGCCGCCTCCAGCTCCACCTTCACCTCGCCTTGCATCGGCCGCATCCCCAGCCGCGCGAACAGCGCCGCGTCCTTGTCGTCGCCGGCATTGTCGGTGGTCAGCAGCTTGTCGCCGGTGAAGATCGAATTCGCCCCCGCCATGAAGCACAAGGCCTGGGTCGAATCGCTCATGCTCTCGCGGCCTGCGCTCAACCGCACCATGCTCTGCGGCATCGTGATCCGCGCCACCGCGACGGTACGAACGAACTCGATCTCGTCGATCTTCGCCAACGGCGTATCGGCCAGCATGTCGCCCAGCACCGTACCCTTGACCGGCACCAGCGCGTTCACCGGCACGCTCTCGGGATGCTTCGGCAGCGTCGCCAGCGCGTGGATGAAGCCCACCCGGTCACCGCGCGTCTCGCCCATGCCGACGATGCCGCCGCAGCACACGTTGATCCCCGCCTCGCGCACATGATCGAGCGTCTCGAGCCGGTCCTCGAACGTCCGCGTGGTGATGACCTCGCCATAGCGCTCGGGCGAGGTGTCGATATTGTGGTTGTAATAATCCAGACCCGCCTCGGCGAGCATCGCCGCCTGCTTTTCGCTGAGCATCCCCAGCGTCATGCAGGTCTCCATGCCCATGCCCCGCACGCCCTTCACCATCTCGACGATGGCGGGCATGTCGCGGTCCTTGGGGTTGCGCCACGCCGCGCCCATGCAGAAGCGCGACGAGCCGTTGTCCTTGGCCTGTGCCGCCGCCTGAAGCACCGCGCGCACGTCCATCAGCTTGGTGGCTTTCAGGCCCGTCTCGGCATGAGTGGACTGGTTGCAGTACCCGCAATCCTCCGGACAGCCGCCGGTCTTGATCGACAGCAATGTCGAAAGCTGCACCTCGTCCGCCGCGAATTGCGCGCGATGCACCTCCGCCGCGCGGAACAGCAGTTCGGGGAAAGGCAGGTCGAACAGCGCAGCGATCTCGTCGCGGGTCCAGTCGGTACGGATCATTTTAGAATCGCCGATGAAAAGGTTTGGATGAACGCGCCGAGCCCGAGCGCGAGGAAGAAAGTCGCGGCGATCAGGCCGTAGCGCACACTTCGGGCCGTCTTGGCATGCGGCACGGGTTTCACCTCGATCGAGGCGAGCGAACCCGCCATCAACAGGCTGATCACGCCGGCGAGGCCGATCGCGGCGAGGATGATGATGACGCGGCGAGGATCGAGCGCCGTGCCGGAACCGTCCAGAAATGCGAACACGCCGCCGATCGACACCAGCGAGATGCCGGCCAAATGCTTGAAATAGTCATAGGCGCGGGCGAACGGCATCTCGCCTCCCCGCTGCGGCTCGTCTTCGTCGATCATGCGGCTGCTTCCTCCTCGGGCGGCAAATTATGCCCGAGGAGCGTCAACACCTCCGCGGCGGCATTTACAAGGTTCGTTCCGGGCCCGAAGATTGCCTGCACCCCCGCGTCGCGCAGGAACTGATAGTCCTGCGCCGGGATCACCCCGCCCGCGATCACCTTGATATCCGCTCGGCCCGCGTCGCGCAGATGCCCGATCAGCTCGGGGATCAGCGTCTTGTGCCCCGCGGCAAGGCTTGAGGCGCCGACCACATCGACATTCTCCGCCAGCGCCAGCTCGGCGGCTTCCCTCGGCGTCTGGAACAGCGGCCCCGGCACCACGTCGAAGCCGAGGTCGCCGAACGCTGAGGAGACGAGATTGGCACCGCGATCATGGCCGTCCTGCCCCATCTTGGCGACCAGCATGCGCGGCTTGCGCCCCAGCCGCCGCTCGGTCGCCGCCACGCCGTCCTTCAGCCGCTCCCAGCGCACGTCCTCGGCATAGGCGCCGCCATAGATGCCCCGTACCGGCGTCGGCACGGTGCCATGGCGGCCGAACACGTCCTCCATCGCCAGGCTGATCTCGCCCAGCGTCGCGCGATGCCGCGCCGCCTCGACCGCCAGCGCCAGCAAATTCTCCCTGCCCCGCGCGCCCTCGCGCAGCGCATCGAGCGCGGCCTGGCACTTGGCCTCGTCGCGCGACGCCTTCACCTTGCGGATCCGCGCGATCTGCGCCTCGCGCACCGCATGATTGTCGACATCGAGGATGTCGATCGGGTCTTCCTCGGCCTTGCGGTACTTGTTGACTCCGACGATCACCTGCTCGCCGCGGTCGATCCGCGCGGCGGTGGCGGCCGAGGCTTCCTCGATCATCGCCTTGGGCCAGCCCGCGGCGACCGCCTTGGCCATCCCGCCCTCGGCCTCGACCCGCTCGATGATCGCCCACGCCTTGTCGACCAGCTCCCGAGTCAGCGCCTCGACATAGTAAGAGCCGCCCAGCGGATCGACGACCTTGGTCATCCCCGTCTCTTCCTGGATCACGATCTGCGTGTTGCGCGCGATCCGGGCGGAGAAGTCGGTGGGCAGCGCGATCGCCTCGTCGAGCGCGTTGGTGTGCAGGCTCTGCGTCCCGCCCAGCATCGCCGCCATCGCCTCGATCGTGGTGCGGATGACGTTGTTGTACGGATCCTGCTCAGTCAGCGACACGCCGCTGGTCTGGCAGTGCGTGCGCAGCATCTTGCTGCGCTCGTCCTTCGCCCCCAGCTTCGTCATCACGCGATGCCACAACACCCGTGCCGCGCGCAGCTTGGCGACTTCCATGAAGAAGTTCATGCCGATCGCGAAGAAGAAGGAGAGCCGCCCGGCGAACTTGTCGATATCCAGGCCCGAGGCCACCCCGTATTTCACATATTCCATGCCGTCGGCGATGGTGAAGGCGAGCTCCTGCACCTGGGTCGCTCCGGCCTCCTGCATATGATAGCCGGAGATCGAAATGCTGTTGAATTTCGGCATGTTGGCCGATGTATATGCGAAGATGTCCGAGATGATCCGCATGCTCGGCTCGGGCGGGTAGATATAGGTGTTGCGGACCATGAACTCCTTCAGGATGTCGTTCTGGATGGTCCCGTCGAGCTGGGCCTGGGGCACGCCCTGCTCCTCGCCCGCGACGATGAAGAAGGCCAGCACCGGGATCACCGCGCCGTTCATCGTCATGCTCACCGACATCTCGCCGAGCGGGATGCCGTCGAACAGGATCTTCATGTCCTCAACGCTGTCGATCGCCACGCCCGCCTTGCCGACATCGCCCGGCACGCGCGGATGGTCGCTGTCATAGCCGCGGTGCGTGGCGAGATCGAAGGCGACGCTGAGCCCCTTCTGCCCCGCGGCGAGGTTGCGGCGATAGAAGGCGTTGGATTCCTCGGCGGTCGAGAAGCCGGCATATTGCCGGATCGTCCACGGCCGCCCCGCATACATCGACGCGCGCACCCCGCGCGTGAACGGCGCGAAACCCGGGAGGCCCGGATCGGCGGTCACGTCCTCCGCGGTATAGAGCGGCTTGACGTCGATCCCCTCGGGTGTGTGCCAGGTCAGGTCACGGCCCTTCACTTCCTTGTCGGAAAGCGCCTTCCACGCATCCAGGGTCGGCCGGTCAGTCATTATGCGTCCCAAAGTCCGTTCGTGCTGAGCTTGTCGAAGCACTGCACTTCTTCACTGCGGCCGAAGGGAAAGACAGCCCTTCGACAAGCTCAGGGCGAACGGTTGAAAAGCCAGTCATCGCCCCTTGAACTCCGGCGCGCGCTTCTGGAGGAATGCCGTCACTCCCTCCCGGAAATCCTCGGTCTTGCCCGCAATGCGCTGGTGCCTCGCCTCGATCCCCAGCGTCTCGGAAAGTGTGCTGTTGAGCGCGGCCTTCACCTGATCGCGGATCAGGCCAAGCGCCACGGTCGGCTTGGCGGCGAGCGTTGCGGCGATGCCTTGGGCGGTCGCCATCAGTTCGTCGTCCTCCACGACACGCGCGACCATGCCGGCGTCCTTTGCTTCCTGCGCACTCAGCCGCTCGCCGAGCAGCGCCATCTCCAGCGCCTTGGCGCGGCCCGCCGACTTGGCGACCAGCCAGGTGACGCCGCAATCGGGCACCAGCCCGATGTTGGAGAAGGACAGCAGGATATAGGCCGATTTCGCCATCACCACGATGTCGCCGCCCAGCGCCATCCCCGCGCCCGCGCCCGCCGCGGGACCATTGACCGCGGTGACGACCGGCACCGGGATCTTCGACAGCGCCTCCGCCACCGGATTGTAGAAGCGCTCGACATTGGCGCCACCGTCATTCGGCCCGTCGCCCCGCGCGGCCAGGTCGGCGCCCGAGCAGAAGGCACGCCCCTCGCCGGTCAGCAGCACCGCGCGCGCGCCCTCGTCCGCCGCGCGCCACAGCGCATTGCGCAGCAGGATCAGCATGTCCGGGGTGACTGCGTTGAGCTTGTCCGGCCGGTTGAGCCGGATCGTCGCGACGCCGTCGGTCAGCTCGTAGAGAACCGTGTCTTCAGACATATCCCAAAACCCTTTCGTCACCCCGGCCTCGTGCCGGGGTCCACGCCGTCACACCCAATGCCCTCGCCATAGACGCCATCGCGTGACGCCCGGTGGCCCCCGGCACAAGGCCGGGGTGACGGTCAGTGGCTCTCACGCGGCGACTCCATGATCTCGGTGAGCACGCCGCCCATGTCCTTGGGGTGGACGAAGAAGATCAGCGTCCCGTGCGCCCCGATGCGCGGCTCGCCCAGCACCTTCGCGCCCTTGGCCTCGAACCACGATTTGGCTTCGTAAATATCGGGCACCTCGTAACAGACATGATGCTGCCCGCCCGCCGGGTTCTTGGCGAGGAAGCCATGAATCGGCGAATTCTCGCCCAGCGGCTCGATCAGCTCGATCTGGGTATTGGGCGTGTCGACGAAGCACACCTTCACCCCCTGCGCGGGCAGGTCGAACGGCGTGTGGATCGTCTCCGCGCCCATCACGTCGCGATAGAAGGCGACCGACGCCTCGATCGAAGGCGTCGCGACACCGATATGGTTGAGCCGGCCGAGTTTCATTGGCCTTCTCCCGACAAGAACAAGACTTCGTCACCCCAGCGAAAGCTGGGGTCTCTCACGGTTGGCACCAATCGCTTGCCGCACGAGATCCCAGCTTTCGCTGGGATGATGGTTGGGCCATCACAGCGGAATATTGTCATGCTTCTTCCACGGATTCTCGAGGCTCTTGTTCCTCAGTTTCCGTAGCCCCAGCGCGATCCGGCGGCGGGTCGAGTGCGGCATGATCACCTCATCGACAAAGCCCTTGCTCGCCGCGACGAACGGGTTGGCGAAGCGTGCCTCATATTCCGCGGTGCGCTCGGCGATTTCCTCAGGCGTCTTGCCGCGGAAGATGATCTCGACCGCGCCCTTGGCCCCCATCACCGCGATCTCGGCTGTCGGCCAGGCGTAGTTCAAGTCCCCGCGCAGATGCTTCGACGCCATCACGTCATACGCCCCGCCATAGGCCTTGCGCGTGATCACCGTGATCTTGGGCACTGTCGCCTCGGCATAGGCGAACAGCAATTTCGCGCCATGCTTGATGATGCCGCTATGCTCCTGCCCGACGCCCGGCAGAAAGCCCGGCACGTCGACAAAGGTCACGATCGGGATCTCGAACGCGTCGCAGAAGCGCACGAACCGCGCCGCCTTCTTCGACGAGTTGATGTCGAGCACGCCCGCCAGCACCATCGGCTGGTTGGCGACGATGCCGACGGTGCGCCCCTCGATCCGGCCGAAGCCGATGATGATGTTGCCCGCATGGCTCGGCTGAAGCTCGAAGAAGTCGCCCTCGTCCACCGTCTTCCGGATCAGCTCGTGCATGTCATAAGGCTGGTTGGCCGAGGGCGGGATCAACGTGTCGAGGCTGTCCTCAAGCCTGTCCCACGGGTCCTCGCACGGCCGCTCGGGCACGGAATCGCGGTTGCTGGCGGGAAGGAAGTCCACGAAGTCGCGGGCCGCGAGCAGCGCCTCGATATCGTTGTCGAAGGCCACGTCGGCGACCCCCGACTTCGTGGTATGCGTCACCGCTCCACCCAAATCCTCCTGCGTGACGATCTCGTTGGTAACGGTCTTCACTACATCGGGTCCGGTGACGAACATGTATGAGCTGTCCTTCACCATGAAGATGAAGTCGGTCATCGCTGGGCTGTACACGGCACCACCCGCGCACGGCCCCATGATCAGGGAAAGCTGCGGCACCACGCCGCTCGCCAGCACGTTGCGCTGGAACACCTCGGCATAGCCGGCAAGGCTCGCGACGCCCTCCTGGATGCGCGCGCCGCCGCTGTCGTTCAGGCCGATCACGGGCGCGCCGACCTTCATCGCCATGTCCATGATCTTGCAGATCTTCTGCGCGTGCCGCTCGGACAGCGATCCGCCGAACACGGTGAAGTCCTGGCTGAACACGAACACCAGCCGCCCGTTGATCGTGCCGCTGCCGGTGACCACGCCGTCGCCCGGAACGACCTGATCGGGCATGCCGAAATCGACGCAATTGTGCTCGACATACATGTCGAGCTCCTCGAACGATCCCTCGTCGAGCAGCACCTCGACCCGCTCGCGCGCGGTGAGCTTGCCCTTGGCGTGCTGCGCGTCGATGCGCTTCTGCCCGCCGCCCAGCCGTGCCGCGGCGCGGCGGCGCTCGAGTTCCTCGATCGTCGAAGACATGATTCTGCTCCTTGGCCGGGTGCCTTCACAGGACACGGGCTCCGGCGCAAATGCAATGTTGCGAAGTTGCATCGTTCATATCCGCAGATATGATGCGGGACATGGAACAGCCGCGCCGCCGTCTTTTCGCCGGAGCCCGCGTCCGCGACCTGCGCAAGCGCCTCGCCTTGCCGCAGGCGGCGATGGCGACGCGGCTCGGCGTCTCGGTCAGCTATCTCTCGCAGATCGAGAATGAGGAGCGCCCGCTCACCCCGCCGGTGCTGATCGCTCTCGCTCGCGAATTCCCGCAGGAGTGGCGCGATGTGGGCGACGATCATCACGTTTCCGATCTGGTCCGCGCGATCGAGGCCGGCACCGATTCCAGCATCCCCGGCGGCGCGCTCGACGAAGCCGCGGTGCAGCGCGGGGTCGAGAAGCACCCGGCCCTCGCCCGCCGCATGGTCGCGCTGCACGACGCCTGGCGCCGCAGCCAGGCCCAGCTTCGCGTTCTCGACGACAAGGTGGAAAGCGGCGCCGGCGCGGCCGGGTCGCTGCCTTGGGAGGAGGTCCGTGACTGGTATCAGGCGGAGGGCAACTATATCGACGTGCTCGACCGTGCCGCCGAAACGCTGGTGGAGAATCTCGACGACGCCCGCGGCATCGAGGGCCGCCTGCGCTCGACGCACGGCGTGAAGATCGAGGAAGCGCGCGACGACGACACCCGCCTCTCACGCTTCGCCGCCGACAGCCGCCGCCTCGTCATCAGCGGCGTGCTCCCGCCCGAAAGCCGCGCCTTCCTGCTCGCGCACCGGCTCGCGGTGCTCGAGTTCGGCGAGCAGATGCGCGCGGTGAGCCAGACGAGCGGCCTCGCCTCCCCCGCCGCGCGCGAACTGCTGTCGCTCGGCCTCGCCAACTATGCCGCGGGCGCGCTGCTGATGCCCTACAACCGCTTCCGCGATGCGGCGCGCGCCGTGCGGCACGATATCGACCGGCTGCGCCAGCGCTTCGGCACCAGCTTCGAGCAGACCTGCCACCGCCTCTCCACGCTCCAGCGGCCCGGCGCGCAGGGCATCCCCTTCTTCTTCTGCCGCGTGGACATGGCGGGCAATATCACCAAGCGCCATTCGGCGACGCGGCTGGAGTTCGCGCGGTTCGGCGGCGCCTGCCCGCTCTGGGTGGTGCACGAAGCAGTGGCGATCCCCGACCGCGTCCTCGTCCAGCTGGCCGAGATGCCCGACGGCGCGCGGTACGTTTCGATGGCCAAGGGGCTGGTCAAGCCCTCCGCCAGCTATGCCCGCCCGCCGCGCCGCTACGCCGTGGCGCTGGGGTGCGAGGAGATCCACGCGCCCGACTTCGTCTATGCCGACGGCCTGCGCACCGGCGGCATCGCCACCCCGATCGGCACCAGCTGCCGCATCTGCCCGCGCGCCGACTGCGACCAGCGCGCATTCCCGCCGGCGGCGAGCGAGATCCGCATCGACCCCGACGTCCGCGCCCCGGTGCCCTACGCGTTCTGACGAAACGACCTGGATCGACCAGCCAACTAAATCCTCCCCCGCCAGGGGGAGGTGGCAGGCGCAGCCTGACGGAGGGACGGCGACCGACGAGCGGCTCGCTTCCTCCCCCTCCGTCGCCTTCGGCGCCACCTCCCCCCGCCAGGGGGAGGATTGGAACTCGCGCCGCAAACGTGCGTCTCCCCCGCAAAAGGAGACAGGATGGACGCCGCGCCTTTCGCCCCGATGGAAGCCAGGCTCGCCGAGGCGCTGCCCGATCCGCCCGGCTGGCAGTATGAGCCAAAATGGGACGGCTTCCGCGCGATCGCGGTGCGTGAGAGCGACGCCATCGCGATCTGGTCCAAGTCGGGCAAGCCGCTCGGCCGCTACTTCCCCGAGATGCTCGAAGCGCTCGCGACCATCCCTGAGAAGCGCTTCATCCTCGACGGCGAACTGGTCATCCCGATCGGCGACCGCCTCTCGTTCGATGCATTGCAGGCGCGGCTGCATCCCGCAGCCTCGCGCATCGCGAAACTCTCGGTCGCGACGCCCGCGCAACTCATCCTGTTCGATTGCCTGCGCCTTGGCCCCGACGAGCTGCTCGACACACCGCTCGCCCAGCGCCGCGAACGGCTTGAGGCGCTCCACAAGCGCATCGAATCGCCCGCGCTGATCCTGTCCCCTTGCACCCCCGACCGCGCCGCTGCCGAAGCCTGGCTGGCCCGCACCGGCGGCGCGCTCGACGGGGTGATCGCCAAGCCGCTCAACGCGCCGTACCAGCCCGGCGAGCGCGCGATGGTCAAGGTCAAGCAGCTGCGCACCGCGGACTGCGTCGTCGGGGGCTATCGCACCGATGCCAAGGGTCTGGTGGTCTCGCTGCTGCTGGGCCTCTACGATGATGACGGCAAGCTAGACCATGTCGGCTTCACCGCGGCGATCCCCGCCAGGGAGCGCGCCGCGCTCAAGCGCAAGCTCGCGCCGCATCAGGGCGAACCCGGCTTCACCGGCAACGCCCCTGGCGGCCCCAGCCGCTGGACCGGCGGCAAGGCGCGCGATTACGTGAAGCTGCGCCACAAGCTGGTCGCCGAGGTCCGCTACGACCAGGTCACCGCCGGCCGCTTCCGCCACGGCACGCGCCTGCTCCGCTGGCGCCCCGACAAGGCGCCCGAGCAATGCACCCGCGACCAGCTCGTGCGCGAGCTCAAGCCCGCCGAGCTGCTCGCGCTGATTGGCTAAGGCTTATTCCTCGCCCATCCGCAGCGCGGCGATGAAGGCTTCCTGCGGGATGCTGACCGATCCATACTCGCGCATCTTCGCCTTGCCCTTCTTCTGCTTCTCCAGGAGCTTGCGCTTGCGGGTGGCGTCGCCGCCATAGCATTTCGCGGTGACGTCCTTGCGCATCGCGCTGATCGTCTCGCGCGCGATCACCTTGCCGCCGATCGCCGCCTGGATCGGAATCTTGAACAAATGGCGGGGAATCAGCTCCTTGAGCCGCTCGACCATGCCGCGTCCGCGCACCTCGGCCGTGGCGCGGTGGACGATCATGCTCAGCGCGTCGACCGGCTCCTCGTTGACGAGGATGCCCATCTTCACCAGATCGCCCTCGCGATAGCCGATCTGCTCGTAATCGAAGCTCGCATAGCCCTTGGAAAGGGACTTCAGCCGGTCATAGAAGTCGAACACCACCTCGTTCAGCGGCAGCTCATAGGTCACCTGCGCACGGCCGCCGACATAGGTCAGGTTCTTCTGGATGCCACGCCGGTCCTGGCACAGCTTCAGGATCGAGCCGAGATACTCGTCGGGCACATAGATCACCGCCTGGATCCACGGCTCCGCGATGCTTTCGATCTTGTTCGGCTCGGGCATGTCGGCGGGATTGTGCAGCTCGATATGCCCGCCGCCATGCGTAAGCTCGATCTGGTACACCACGGACGGCGCCGTGGTGATCAGGTCTAGATCATATTCGCGCATCAGCCGCTCCTGGATGATCTCCAGATGCAGCAGGCCCAGGAACCCGCAGCGGAAGCCGAAGCCCAAAGCCGCCGAAGTCTCCATCTCGAACGAGAAGCTGGCATCGTTCAGCCGCAGCTTGGAAATGCTCTCGCGCAATTTCTCGAAGTCGTTGGCGTCGACCGGGAACAGGCCACAGAACACCACCGGTTGGACTTCCTTGAAGCCCGGCAGCGGCTCGGACGCCGGCTTCCGGGCGTCGGTCAGCGTGTCGCCCACGCGCGCCTGCGCCACTTCCTTGATCTGCGCGGTGATGAAGCCGATCTCGCCCGGCCCCAGGTCGGGCAAATTCTCGATCTTGGGCCGGAAACAGCCGACGCGGTCGATCAGGTGAGTCGTCCCGCTGGCCATGAACTTGACCTGCTGGCCCTTGCGGAGCGTCCCGTCCATGACGCGAACGAGGATCACCACGCCCAAATACGGATCGTACCAGCTGTCCACCAGCATCGCCTTCAGCGGTGCATCGGGATCGCCCTTGGGCGCCGGGATGCGCTCGCACACCGCATTCAGGATCTCGTCGATGCCGATGCCGGACTTGGCCGATGCCAGCACCGCGTTCGAGGCATCGATGCCGATGACCTCCTCGATCTCGTGCCGCACCTTTTCCGGCTCGGCGCTGGGCAGGTCGATCTTGTTGATCACCGGCACGATCTCATGATCATGCTCGATCGACTGGTAGACGTTGGCGAGCGTCTGCGCCTCCACGCCCTGCGCCGCGTCGACCACCAGCAGTGCCCCCTCGCACGCGGCGAGGCTGCGGCTCACCTCATAGGCGAAATCGACATGCCCGGGCGTGTCCATCAGGTTGAGGACGTAATCCTTGCCGTCCGGCCCCTTCCAGTCGAGGCGCACGGTCTGCGCCTTGATGGTGATGCCGCGCTCCTTCTCGATATCCATATTGTCGAGCACCTGGGCGGACATCTCGCGCTCGGCCAGGCCGCCGGTGCGCTGGATAAGGCGATCGGCCAGCGTCGACTTGCCATGGTCGATGTGCGCGATGATCGAAAAGTTGCGGATACGGGAAAGGTCGGTTGCCATGATTCCGCGCGCCTAGCAGGGGTAAAGGGTCTTGCGAAGTGGCTTGCGGTAGGACAGCTAGCGGCATGCGCAATTTAATCCTCGCTCTCGCCGCCCTGATCGCCCTCCCCGCCTTCGCGCAAGACGCGCCGATCTATGTCACGCGCCACTACGACACGCCCGCCGGCGAGGCCGATCCCGACCTGACCGCTCAGGGCAAGGCGCGCGCCAGCCAGCTCGCTTCATGGTTCTACGGCCGCACGCTCAAGGCGATCTATGTCAGCGACTTCAAGCGCACGCGCCAGACCGTTGCGCCGCTCGCGGCGGTGGTCGGCGTCACGCCCGAAACCTACGATCCGCGCGATACCCCAGCGATCGTCGCCCGCGCCCGGGCAGCCGGCGGCCCCGTTCTCATCGTGGGCCACAGCAACACCGTCCCCGATCTCGTCGCCGGACTCGGCGGGAAGCGGCCGGACGAGCTCAAGCATGCGGATTTCGGCGATCTCTGGACGATCGAGGGCGGCTCGACCGAGCGCACGAAGATCGAGAACTGACCCCGGACAGGGGTTAGCGTTACCCCATCTGAGCCGCCGATTGCGGACTCGAAACTATTTCCACCGTCTGCGGGATCGGCTATTTCGGCGCGACTGGTAACAGGGGAAGAAATCGATGTTGAAGTCTCCCGCGGTGGCTTTCACCGCGCTCGCGCTGTGCGTTTCCGGCCCAGCGGCCGCCCAGCGACTCGCGAAGCCCAGCAGCGGCCAGAAGCTGCAGGAAGCGACCATGACAGACGTGCCGCGCTGCACCCGCAAGCTCGGCACCCTCTCGGTCGTCGATGGCGACGATCCGCGCCCCTGGACCCAATATTCGCTGGCTTCGCCGCAGAAGCTGCTCAAGGTTCTCGTCCAGCGCTCGGGCTGCTTCAACCTGGTCGATCGCGGCAGCGGGCTGCAGGCGGCCGAGCGTGAGCGCCAGATCGGCGGCCATCTCGGGCTGCAGCGCGGCTCGAACGTCGGCCAGGGCCAGATCAAGGCGGCGGACTATGTCATGGTCGCGGAGATTCAGGGCGCCAACAGCAATGTCAGCGGCAGCGCCGCCGGCGGGCTGATCGGCGGGCTGGTCGGTGGCCGTCTCGGCGGCCTCGCGGCGGGTCTTCGCAGCAAGAAGATGGAGGCGAACACCCTCCTCTCGATCACCAACGTCCGCACGACCGAGACGATCGCGACGACCGAAGGCTATGCCGCCAAGAACAACCTCGCATTCGGCGGCGGCGGCGCGGTCGGCATCTTCGGCGGCGGCCTCGGTGCGGTCGGCGGCGGCTATGACAACACCGACATCGGCCGGATCGTCACGCTGTCGTTCATCCAGGCCTATACCAAGCTGGTGACCGAGCTCGGTCTCGTGCGCCCGGGCGACGAGGGCACGGCGCAGGCCGCGCCGGCCAAGACTTTCACCGCCCAGCGCCCGGTCGCGCTGCGCGCCACCGCTGCGGCGGGCGGCAAGCTGATCCGCACGCTGCCGGCCGGCGCGACGGTCTATCCCACCGGCAACAAGAACGGCCTGTGGTGGGAGGTCGCCGACGAGAACGACAATGTCGGCTGGGTGCTCAACACCGGGCTTGCGCCGTCCCAGCATTAAGGCGCTCGCGCAGTTCGCCAGGAAGGCCCGCTCCGCTGCGGTGGAGCGGGCCTTTTTGCTTGCGGGGCCAAGCCGAAACGCACAGTCTCCCGCCGTCAAGCCGGAGAGAAAGATGCGCCGCCTGATCCTCACCGCCGCCCTGCTCGCCACCGCCGCCATCCCCGCCGCCGCTCGCGACCTGCTGCTGGTCGGCAACAAGGGCGAGGACAGCTTCGGCATCTACGACCTCGCCGACGGCAAGCAGCTGGCGAAGTTGCCCACCGGCAGTCAGCCGCACGAGATCGCCGTGATGGGCGACGGCACCCAGGCCGCGGTCGTCAACTATGGCGGCACCACCATCGACATCATCGACCTCGATCCTCTCGGCAAGGTCGCCACGATCGAGCTTTCGCCCAACAAGCGTCCGCACGGCCTGCTCTGGATGCCGAAGAGCGAGCGGCTGATCGCGACGACCGAGGGCAGCAATTCGGTCGCGATCGTCGAACCGGACGGCAAGATCACCTCGATCGCCACCGGGCAGCAGGGCTCGCACATGGTCGCGCTGCTGGGCGAAGAGCGTGCGTTCGTCGCGAATATCGGATCGGGAACGGTCAGCGTGCTCGACCTCAAGGCCAACGCCAAGCTGCGCGATCTGACGGTCGGCGGCAAGCCGGAGGGGGTCGCGGTCGCCGGCGGCAAGGTCTTCGTCGGCGATCTCACCGCCCCGCGCCTCAGCGTGTTCGACGCCGCAACCTATGAGAAGCTCGGCGAGCTCGCGATCGACGGCAACGCGATCCGCGTCATCGCCAGTCCGGACAGCAAGACCGTCGCGACCAGCAACGTCGACAAGGGCACGGTTACGCTGGTCGACGCCACGACTCACAGCGTGCTGCGCAGCTTCCCCGTCTCCGGCGATCCGCAGGCGGCGCAGGTCACGCTGATCTGGTCGCCGGACGGCAAGCGCCTCTACGCCGCCGAAACCGCGCGCAACCAGATCGCCGAGATCGATGCGGACACCGGCAAGGTGCTGCGCCGCATCGACGTGGGCAAGAATGGCGACGGGCTCGCGGTGACGAAGGTGGACTGATTAAGGTCAATCCTCCCCCGCCAGGGGGAGGTGGCGCGCGAAGCGCGACGGAGGGGGAGGACTCGAGCCGCCAGTGTTCCACCGCCCGCCCCCTCCGTCAGCTTCGCTGACACCTCCCCCTGGCGCGGGATTGACCGCTAGCTCGCGCCCTCCACCGCGCGCAGCACGCTCTGCCACCGCGCCTCGCCGTCGCCGCTGACCAGCGCCCAGCGCACGCCGCGGCGCTCCAGCTCCGCCTTCGACAGGTCGAAGAAGCGTCGACGCTGCTCTGGCTCGCCGAACATCCGGGTGCCATCGGCAACCCAGGGCAGATCGATGTCGAACAGCAGATAGAGGTCGGCCGTGCCGTCCCATGCATCGAACCACGGATCGCGCTTGCCGAACAGCATGTCGGCCCACACCGCGGTCATCAGCGGGTCGGTGTCGAGGATCAACGGGGTCAGCCCCGCCGCCAGCATCGTCTGCACGCCCGCATCGTGCGTCCGCGCGATCTCGACCAGATCGTGCATCGTGAAGGCGATGCCGCGCGTCTCGGCATATTCGCGGCCATATTCCTCGGCCACCTCGCCCCCCAGATGCGCGGCGAGCCGTGGTGCGAGGGTGGATTTCCCGGTGCTTTCCGGGCCATGGAGGCAAATCGTCCGTAACGTCATGCCGCCGCCCTACGCCGGGCGTTCGCGCGATGCCAGTCGATCAGTCCCCAGATCGAGAGGCCGAGCAGGATCACATAGACGCCCGAGGTCAGCCACAGCCCACGCACCGCGAACAGCGGGATCGCGACGATGTCGACGACGATCCACAGCACCCAGTTCTCGAGATAGCGGCGCGCCAGCAGGACCTGCGCCGCGACGCTGGTCATCGCCACGCCCGCGTCCCACCAGGGCAATGCCGCATCGGTCAGCCGGTGCATCAGCCATCCCCAGCCCGCTGTCAGCGCCACGCATCCCGCCAGCCACGCGATCCGCGCCGGCCAGTCCAGCGTGAGCACCACCACCTCGCCCGCGTCCGTCTTCGACCGCGTCCAGTTCATCCAGCCATAGAGATTGAGCGCGACGTAGAAGAGCTGCAGCAGCATGTCGCTGTACAGCTTGTTCCGGTAGAATAGCACGCCGTAAAGCGAGACCGCCGCGATGGCGAAAGGATAGTTCCAGATGCTCCGCCGCGCGACCAGCGCGATGTTGACGAGCAGCAGCAGCGATGCGGCGACCTCTAACGGGTTCATGCCCTTGGCATGCCGCAGGAAATTGCCCGCGTCGAGTGCTTGCCCTGCGCGCATTCGCCGCTAGGCTCGGTATCCACGCGGCGCCGGTCCGCTCCCCCACCCGGCCACACGGCGCCAGCATCCTATGGGTGGCCGGGTGGGGGAGCGGGCCGGCGCCGCCTCCGCGAGCCGCAAGGCTCGCCTCAAGAAACGAGGGTCGGGGCATGCGGCATATCGCGGTGATCGGTTCAGGGCCGGCGGGTTACTATACCGCCGAGGCTGCACAGAAGCAGTTCGGCGATCAGGTCCGCGTCGATATCATCGATCGCCTTCCCGTACCCTTCGGCCTGATCCGCAGCGGCGTCGCGCCCGATCACCAGTCGATCAAGGGCGTCTCGCGCCGTTACGAGGCGACCGCGCTCACCGACAATGTCCGCTTCGTCGGCAATGTCACGATCGGCGAGCAGGTGACGATCCCCGAATTGCTCGACCTCTATGACGCCGTGGTCCTCGCCACCGGCGCCCCGCACGATCGTCCGCTCGAGATTCCGGGCGCCGATCTCCCCGGCGTCACCGGCTCCGCCGCGTTCGTCGGCTGGTATAACGGCCACCCCGACTATGCCGCGCTCAACCCGCCGCTGTCCGGCCCCGGCGCGGTGGTGATCGGCAACGGCAATGTCGCGCTCGACGTCGCGCGCATCCTCGCCAAGACGCAAAGCGAGTTCGCCGGATCCGACATCGTCGGCCACGCGCTCGCTTCACTCGACAAGTCATCGATCGACACCATCACCCTGCTCGGCCGCCGTGGCCCGCACCAGATCAACATGACGCCCAAGGAGCTGGGCGAGCTGGGCGAGCTCGAACGCGCCGCCCCGGTCGTCGACATCGCCGATTTCCCGCCCGAGATCGAGGACGCGATGCTCGAGCCTGGCCATCGCAAATCGGTCACGCACCTACGCAATTTCGCCGCCGCGCATGTCGACAAGCCGGTCCACATCATCTTCGACTTCTACGCCAAGCCCGTCAGGATCGAGGGCGACGGCAAGGTCGAGCGCGTGATCGTCGAGCGCACCACGCTCGACGCACGCGGCGCCGCAATCGGCACGGGCGAGACCTATGCCGTGCCTGCAAGCCTCGTCGTCTCGTGCATCGGCTATCGCACCCCGCGGATCGAGGGCGTCCCCTATGACGATCGCGCCGGGCGCTTCGCGAACGACGAAGGGCGCGTGCTGCCCGGCCTCTACGCGGTCGGCTGGGCGCGGCGCGGTCCGACCGGCACGATCGGCACCAACCGGCCTGACGGCTTCGCGATCATCGAGAAGATCGCTGCGGACACGCAGCCCGGCAGCCGCAAGGCCGGCCGCCCCGGCCTCGACGCCCTGCTCGCCTCCCGCGAGGTCGATGTCGTGACCTTCCGCGACTGGCAGAAGATCGAGGCGGCCGAAGTCGCCGCCGCGCGCGACGGTGCGCCGCGTGAGAAGTTCACCAGCGTCGAGGCGATGCTCGCGGCGCGCGGCACCTGAAAAAGCTTGCGAACACCCGCTTGCGTACCGCGAAAGTGCTGGTTATAGGCGCCGCTCCAAGCGAAAGCCGGTCCGCCCGCCCCGGGGCATTTCAAGGATCCGGCACTCCGTCGGGGAGTAGCTCAGCCTGGTAGAGCACTGCCTTCGGGAGGCAGGGGCCGGAGGTTCGAATCCTCTCTCCCCGACCATTATTTTCGTCGCCAAGCACCTGAAATCGCGCGATACCTCGCTGCCCGCCGCATTTTCTCGCCCTTGGTCGAAAAAAATTCGTCGCCCGTGTCGATTCCGCGCAAGCTCGCTCGTCGTCAGGATACGAGGCCACTCAAGGCCCTCGCCAACCAAGGAGAATTCCGATGCGTGTGATGGTGTTCGTGAAGGCGACCGAGGACAGCGAAGAAGGCATGAAGCCCTCGCCCCAGCTCAGCCAGATGTTCGTGGATATGGGCAAGTTCAACGAGGAGCTGGTCAACGCCGGCATCATGGTCGCCGGCGATGGTCTCAAGCCCTCGTCCTTCGGCAAGCGCGTCGCGTTCGACGGCCCCAGCCGAACCGTGATCGACGGCCCCTTCGCCGAGACGCGCGAGCTGGTCGCCGGCTATTGGCTGTGGGAAGTCAAGGACATGGACGAAGCGGTCGAATGGGTGAAGCGCTGCCCCAACCCGATGTTCGGCCCGAGCGAGATCGAGATTCGCCCGCTCTACGAGATGGAGGACTTTTCGGACCTCATTCCCGCCGAAGCCCAGGCGATCCACGACGGCGTGGGCGAGAAGCTCGCCAACCGCTGACCCGCTTGCGTTCCGCCGCCGCGCTCCCCTAACCCTTGGGCATGGCGGCGGACGCAACCACCCATCGGGCGATCGAGGCGGTCTTCCGGATCGAGCGGGCGCGGCTCATTGCGAGCCTCGCCCGCATGACCCGCGACGTCGACCGGGCCGAGGAGCTGGCGCAGGATGCGCTGCTGATCGCGCTCGCGCAATGGCCGGAGACTGGCGTCCCGCAAAATCCCGGCGCATGGCTCACCGCCGCCGCGAAGCGCCGCGCGATCGATGGCCTGCGCCGCGCGAAGATGCAGACCGCCAAGCATGCGGAGATCGCCCGCGACCTCGACGAAGCTGACAGCAGCGAAGTCGAGGCGCTGGAGGCCGCCATGGACGACGATATCGGCGACGAGCTGCTTGGGCTGATCTTCACCGCCTGCCACCCGGTCATCTCGGCAGAGGCGCGCGCGGCGCTCACGCTGCGCCTGATCGGCGGGCTCACCACCGACGAGATCGCGCGCGCCTTCCTATCGAACGAGCCGACGATCGCGCAGCGCATCGTCCGCGCCAAGAAGACGATCGGCAACGCCGCGCTCGCCTTCGAGGTGCCGCGCGGCGCCGAGCGTGACGCCCGCCTCGCCTCGGTGCTCGAGGTTGTCTACCTGATCTTCAACGAAGGCTATGCCGCCACCGCAGGCGAGGATCTGATCCGCCCCGCGCTGTGCGCCGAGGCGCAGCGGCTCGGCCGCATCCTCGCCGGCCTGATGCCGGGCGAGCCCGAGGTCCATGGCCTGCTTGCGCTGATGGAGATCCAGGCCTCGCGCCTGCGCGCCCGCACCGGCCCCGACGGCGCCTTCGTCCCGATCACGCAGCAGAACCGCGCGCACTGGGATCAGCTGCTGATCCGCCGTGGCCTCGGTGCCCTCACCCGCGCCGAAGCCCTTGGCGGCGCCGACGGGCCCTACGCACTCCAGGCCGCGCTCGCCGCCTGCCACGCCCGCGCCCGCCGCGCCGAGGATACGGACTGGCCGCGCATCGCCGCGCTCTACGACCGGCTGCGCGAGGTGATGCCCTCGCCCGTGGTCGACCTCAACCGCGCGGTCGCGCACAGCATGGCGTTCGGCCCCGAGGCCGGCCTCGCCTTGGTCGATGAACTGGCCGAGGCCGCCGCGCTCCGCAACTACGCTCCGCTTCCTGCGGCCCGCGCGGACTTCCTGTTTCGCGCCGGGCGTCTCCCTGAGGCAAAGGCCGAGTTCGAAGCCGCCGCCGCGCTCACCCGCAACAAACGGGAACGCGCCTTCCTTCTTGCACGCGCCGCCGCGTGCAGCGGGGCTTCACATCACTGAAGCATTGCTTTCGTACCCCCAAAGGATGATCACGCGTTCGCATCTTGCGCGAACGCCCTCCGCTTTGGCATTTTACGCGCAAGGGAGATTGCCATGACGCTCGCGCTCGCACCGGCCCCGCACCGCTTTTCGGTGATCACGATCAGTGAATCGCAGACGCCCGCCTGGAGCGAACGCTTCGGCTGGCCCGCATTCGGCGACGCCCATCTCGCGCTGAATACCGGCACCAACCGCTCGATTCTCGCCGCGCAGATCGACAGTGCCGTGCTGCGCGCCGACCGTGCGGTGCTGCTGGTGGCCGAAGGGCTGGGGTGCTTCGCCGCATCCTGGTGGGCGCGGCTTTCGCCGTCGCATTATGTCGAGCGAGTCGCCGGCGCCCTGCTGTTCGATCCCGAGGCGGCGGACAAGCCCGACCTCTTCGCGTCGCCGCGCACCGCGCTGCCTTTCCCGTCGATGGTCGTCGCGGACCGCCTGCCCGGAAGCGACCCCACCGATTTCGCGCCCTTCGCGCAAGGCTGGGGCAGCCGCCTGATCGCCGGCAGCCGTCACCGCCCCGCAGAGGCCTCCGCCTGGCGCAGCGCGCAGCGGCTGGTCGGGCGCCTCACGGCCTCCGTCGTCGCCCGCGACATCGAGCGCGGCCTCGCCCTACGCGGCGAGCGCTAGCTGCCCCTCCAATCCTCCCCCGCCAGGGGGAGGTGGCATGCGGAGCATGACGGAGGGGGCGGATTCCAGAACGATCGTTGGGAGTCTTCCCTCCGTTGCCACCTCCCTGATGGGGGAGGGTTGGTTAAGCGTTCTCCTTAAAGCCCCTCGCCACCTACCCAATGCGCGTTGGACAGCCGCCGCGCGACATCCCAGGTCTGCCGCCGGATGTCGGGCACGGCGACGATCTCCCAGAACGCGCCGCGCGTCATCGGACCCAGCGCATAGAGCCGCTCGCTTGGCCGGCCATTCGCCCCGATCACCTGCCCCACGCCATTGACGTCGATCCCCAAATGCGCCGCATCGGGCCGGATCGCCCCGCGCTCGCGCAGCGCCACCAGCAGCGGGTCGACTGTCCGGTTCAAGTCCCCCAGCGGCCCCGTGCAGTTGACGATCCGCCGCACGCGCATCGTCTCGCTCGCGTCGCTCCCCCGCGGCCGCCAGGTCATCGCCACCTCGCCATGCCCCGCAGTGAAGGCGATTGTCTTGCCCGCCAGCACCTGCAGCTGCCCGCGGTCCTGCATCGCCGCCAGCCGGTCGGCCACCTCGGGCGCCAGCCGGTGCCGGTGCACGTCCCACCACGGCCGCAGATGTCGCAGGAAGCGCGCGCGCTCGGCCTCGCTGGCATTGGCCCACATCGGCTGGGTGAAGGGGCGCAACTCGTCCACGGCATTGCGCCAGCCCACCGCCGCGGCGCGTTGCCTCACCTGCCGCACCAGCCCCGACGCCACCGTCGCGGGCCGCTCGCCGATCTTCGCCCAGTCGCTCGCGGCCTCGTGCCGCCGTGGCAGCAGCCCGCGCCGCGACAGCGCTACGATCCTTCCCTGAAAGCCGCGCGCCTCCAGCATGAGCGCGACGTCGATCATCGTCAGCCCCGTCCCGACGACCAGCACAATATCGTCCGCGGTCAGCCCGTCGGCGACGTCGCCCGCCCAGGGATCGCCCTTGTAGAGATCGTCCGGCAGCGCCCCGTCGCTCAGCCCCGGCGGATCGTGCGGCGGCAGATTGCCTACCGCCAGCACCGCTGCATCGGCTTCGATCGTCCCGTCATCGGCGAGCTTGAGCGCGACCCCGCGCGCGGTCTCCACCGCATCCGTGACCTCGCCATAGCGCACCGTCAGCCGCCCGCCGCTAGCGGCGATCGCCGCCTCAAGCATCTCGCGCAGATAGACGCCATAGGTGACGCGCGAGGCGAACGACCCGGCGGCATCCGCCACACCCCGCGCCTCCAGCCAGCGCGCGAAATGCCCGGGATCGTCGGGCAGCGCGCTCATATTGCCCGCGCGCACGTTCAGCACATGGCTCGGATGCGCCGCGCCATAGGCCAGCCCCTCGCCAGCGCGGCTGCCGCGCTCGATCAGCGTCGCACGCGGACCCTCGTGGCGGAGCAGGTTGATCGCCTGAAGCGTGCCTGAAAAGCCCGCGCCGACGATCGCGACATGTTCGACCGGCATTGGTCCCCCCGTCCGGCTCTAGATCTCGTATTCCATCTGCCACGCCGGCTCGGTGAAGGCCGGCGGCTTCTCGGCAAAGGCTGGCTGGCGCGCTTTCATCCGGCCGTAGAGCGCTTTCACCGTGTCGCTGGCGGTGCGCACGAACAGCGCCGGGATCACGCCATGGACGATGCAGGCAAGCCCGCCCACCACCATGCGCGCGCCAAAGCCGGTCGCGGTCGCGAAATGCTCGCCATAGCTCTCACCCACATCGCGCGGGTGTTTGAGGAAGACCTTGTCGAACATACGCGCTCCTTGGTTTCAGCTGATACCTTAGCCGATCCCGTCAGCTTCCGGGGGTGAAATCTTCGACCAGTTGGTAATGATCCGCCGGAAACACCTGCCGCGCCGACGTGACGGGCTCCTTCCCCCGCCATGTCCAGCGCTCGATCTGAAGGCACGGCGCGCCCGCCACGATCCCCAGCTCCTTCGCCGCGACCGGCTCCGCACCCACCGCGCCGATCCGGTGCCGCGCCTCGGTCCAGGGCACATTGGCGAGCAGCCACGCGCCCGGCGCGTTGGCGGCGAAATCGGCGTCCTCCGCCCCCGGCGCGACGGCAAGGTCGAGCCAGCGCTCCTCCCAGCCGAACGGCGTCCTGCCCGCATGATGCACGCCGGAAAGCGCCAGCCAGCACCCGCCGGCACGCGTGGGAAATCCCTCGGGCGCACGGCGCTGCAGCTCGACCGACAGCAATTCCCAACGATACATTTCGCCCCGCGCTTCGATCAGCGCGCCGATATCGGGCACGCCCACCACCGCGGTGCGGATCTGCGGCCGCGCGACGAAGCTCCCCGCGCGCCGCCTGCGCTCGATCAGCCCCTCGCGCGCCAGCCGGCTCAGCGCCTTGTTCGCGGTCGCCCGCGCGCAGCGATAGGCCTCGACCAGCTCATGCTCGGTCGGCACGCGCATCCCCGGGGCCCATTCGCCCGAGCGGATGCGCGTCTCGATATCGCTGCGGATGCGCGCCTCCACGCTCATGCCGTCAGCCTCGCCAGCGCCGCGCGATAGCGCGCCTCGATCGCATCGCGATCCCGATGGCGCCCGCCCTCGGCCTGCTTGACCCCGCCGCGCCACACGCAGTCCACCGCGCGACGGCTCGCAAACACCCAGCTGTCGATCAGCGCATCGCCCTTGCGTTCGGCAAAGGCCGGGTCGGTGCGGTCGAGCGACACGATATCGGCAGGCCGCCCCACCGCCAGTCCGGTCTCGACGCCCAGCGAGCGCCCGCCCCCGGCAACCGCCGCGGCGAACAGCCGCGCGCCCGTCGCGGCCCGGTCCTCGCCCGCCAGCACATTGCGCGCACCCCGCGTCAGCCGCTGGCCATATTCCAGCAGCCGCAGCTCCTCCGCCGCGTCGATCCGCACGTTCGAATCGCTTCCCACCCCGATCATGCCGCCCAATGCCATGAACTCGGCCGCAGGAAACAGCCCGTCGCCCAGATTGGCCTCGGTGATCGGGCACAGCCCCGCCACCGCGCCGCTGGCGACGATCCCCGCCACCTCGTCCGGCTCGACATGCGTCGCATGCACCAGCGTCCAGCGCGCATCGACCGAAACTTCGTCGAGCAGCCAGCGCACCGGCCGCTTCCCGCTCCAGGCCACGCAGTCGGCGACCTCTTTGATCTGCTCGGCGATATGGATATGCACAGGGCCTCCATTCGCCACCGGCAGCAGCTCGCGCAACTCCTCCGGCGTCACCGCGCGCAGGCTGTGCGGCGCGATCCCGATCACCCCGTCCGGCGCCAGCTTCGATGCGGCCCGCTCGACCAGCGCGGCAAAGCCATCGACATCGTTCAGGAACCGCCCCTGCGCCGCCCCCGCCGGCTGCCCGCCGAACCCGCCATGCGCGTAGAAGACCGGCAGCAGCGTCAGCCCGATCCCAGCAGCATCCGCAGCCGCCGCGATCCGCCCCGACATCTCGGCCACATCGTCATAACGCGACCCGTCCGGCGCATGATGCAGGTAATGGAACTCGCCAACCCGCGTGAACCCGGCCTCGAGCATCTCGGCATAGGCCAGCGCCGCAATCGCCTCGCACTCCTCCGGCCCGATCCGCCCGACGAAGCGGTACATGAGGTCACGCCACGACCAGAAATCGTCGTCCGTCCGCCCGCGCGCCTCGGCCAGCCCCGCCATCGCACGCTGAAAGGCGTGGCTGTGGACATTGGGCAGACCCGGCAGCGCCACAAAGTGGCGATCATCGCCCACTACGGGATCAACCCCGGCCTCGACCGCCGCGATCCGCCCGTCCGCCAGCACCAGCCGCACCCGGTCGGCCCAGCCATCCTCCAGCAGCGCGGATTCGAACCACAAGTTCATCACCAATCCTCCCCCTGGCGGGGGAGGATTGGTGATGATGTCGATCGCCACGCTTCCATCATGCCGATTATGTCTAGACATATTCAGCGCCATGTCCAACCATAAGGCGCATGGCGACTCCCGCGGACAAGCTCTGGCGCAACGCCCGTCTCGCGACGATGACGGGCGACGGCCTGGGCGTGGTCGAGCATGGCGCGGTCGCTGCGGCCGGCGGCACGATCATCTATGCCGGCCCCGAATCCGGCGCGCCCGACGCCGCCGAGATCATCGATTGCCAGGGCCGTTGGATCACCCCCGGCCTGATCGATTGCCACACCCACCTGATCCACGCCGGCAACCGGGCCCGTGAGTTCGAGGCGCGCCTCGAAGGCACGACCTATGAGCAGATCGCCCGTGCCGGCGGCGGCATCCTCTCCACCGTCGCCGCTACCCGCGCCGCGAGCGAGGACGAGCTGGTCGCCTCAGCCCTGCCCCGCCTCGACCAGCTCATCTCCGAAGGCGTCACCACGGTCGAGGTCAAGTCCGGCTACGGCCTCACCCTCGACGACGAGCTCAAGATGCTCCGCGCCGCCCGCCGCCTCGCCGCCGGGCGCGACGTCCGCATACGCGCCACCCTGCTCGCCGCCCACGCCGTCCCGCCCGAATACAGGGGCGACGCCGACGGCTATGTCGATCTCGTCTGCAATACGATCATCCCCGCCGCCCTCGGCCATGCCGATGCGGTGGACGCATTCTGCGAGGGCATCGGCTTCACGCCCGCCCAAACCGATCGCGTCCTCACGACCGCCGTCGCCCACGGCCTTCCCGTCAAGCTCCACGCCGAGCAGCTCTCCAACCTCCGCGGCGCCGCTCTCGCCGCGCGCCACAACGCCCTTTCCGCCGACCATCTCGAGCATCTCGACGAGGCCGGCATCGCCGCGATGGCCGCATCCGGCACCGTCGCCACCCTCCTCCCCGGCGCCTTCTACTTCACTCGCGAGGAGCGCCGCCCGCCGATCGCCGCGCTGCGCGCCGCGGGCGTCCCCATTGCGCTGGCCACCGACTGCAATCCGGGCACCTCGCCGATGGCGTCGATCCTGCTCGCCGCGAACATGGGCGCGACCTTCTTCCGCCTGACCGTCGCCGAATGCGTGCGCGGCATCACCCTCAACGGCGCGAGAGCCCTCGGCCTCCAGCACCAGACCGGCAGCCTCGAACCCGGCAAGGCCGCCGATCTCGCCATCTGGAACGTCACCGACCTTGCCGAGCTGGTCTACCGCATCGGCGCCAACCCCCTCCACGCCCGGATCCACGCAGGCATATGATCACGCCCGGCAACACGTCGCTCGCCACCTGGAACGCAATCTATCGCGGCGAAGCGGCCCCACTCGATCCGTCCTGCCACGACAAGATCCAGGCCAGCGCCGATGCTGTGCAGGCGATCCTCGCCCGGCACGAACCGGTTTACGGCATCAACACCGGCTTCGGGAAACTCGCCTCGGTCAAGATCGGCGACGCGGATCTCGAGACGCTCCAGCGCAACATCGTCCTCAGCCACGCCGCCGGCGTGGGCGACCCCATGCCCGCCCCGGTCGTCCGGCTGATGATCGCGCTCAAGCTCGCCAGCCTCGCGCAAGGCCATAGCGGCGTGAAACCGGCGACGATCGCGATGCTGCAGGACATGCTCGACCGCGGCATCACGCCGATCATCCCTGCGCAAGGGTCGGTCGGCGCCAGCGGAGACCTCGCCCCGCTCGCGCATCTCGCCGCGGCGATGATCGGCACGGGCGAGGTGCTGATCGACGGCATCGCCCGCCCCGCGCGCCAGATGCTGGGCAGCCTCACCCTCGGCCCCAAGGAAGGCCTCGCGCTCCTCAACGGCACCCAATTCTCTACGGCCTATGCCCTCGCCGCGCTGTTCGAGACCGAGCGCCTGTTCCGCGCCGCGCTGGTCACCGGCGCGCTCTCGACCGAGGCCGCCAAGGGTTCCGACACCCCCTTCGACCCGCGCATCCACCAGGTCCGCGGCCACAAGGGCCAGATCGAGGTCGCCGACGCCCTCGCCGGCCTCATGTCCGGCTCCGCGATCCGCGCCTCGCACCGCGAGGGCGATGAGCGCGTGCAGGACCCCTATTGCCTGCGCTGCCAGCCCCAGGTGATGGGCGCCTGTCTCGACCTGATCCGCCAGGCGGCCGCCACGCTTGCGATCGAGGCCAATGGCGTCACCGACAACCCTTTGATCTTCACGGACACCGGCGAAGCCCTCTCCGGCGGCAACTTCCATGCCGAGCCGGTCGCCTTCGCCGCCGACATGCTCGCGCTCGCGATCTGCGAGATCGGCAGCCTCGCCGAGCGCCGCATCGCGATGCTCGTCGATCCCGCCCTCTCCGGCCTCCCTGCCTTCCTCACCCCGCGCCCCGGCCTCAACTCGGGCTTCATGATCCCGCAGGTCACCGCCGCCGCCCTGGTCAGCGAGAACAAGCAGCGCGCCTACCCGGCCAGCGTCGATTCGATCCCCACCTCCGCGAACCAGGAGGACCATGTCTCGATGGCCGCGCACGGCGCGCGCCGCCTGCTCGACATGACCGCCAACCTCGCCAGCATCCTCGGCATCGAATATCTCGCCGCCGCGCAGGGCTGCGACTTCCACGCCCCGCTCACCTCGAGCGAGCCGCTCGAAGCCGCGAGAGCCCTGCTCCGCGCCCAAGTCCCCCATCTCGAGGACGACCGCCACTTCGCCCCCGACATCGCCGCTGCCACCGCGCTGGTCGCCAGCGGCGCGCTCGGCGACGGATTACCGGGAATCGAGAAGTGAAGAAGATGATTCACGCGAAGACGCGAAGACGCGAAGAAGAAGGTCGAAGAAGATTTTTCGCGCAGAGGCGCGGAGGACGCAGAGATGTGGTCCCGCCGCGTCAGCGGCTTTCCATGCCTCAGCGACGATGCTTGCCGCAACGGCGCGATGAGAGAGTGCTGCGCGCGGCTGAACCTGCCGCCTCTGCGCTCTCTGCGCCTCTGCGCGAAAAACCTTCTTCTCTTCGCGTCTTCGCGTCTTCGCGTGAATCAAATCTCCGAGCTGACCGGAACCCCGCCTCATGATCCGCGTCGAACAGGGCAGCGCCCCGCTGATCGTCAGCATCCCCCATGCCGGCACCGACATCCCGCCGGACATCCACGGCCTCGTTTCCCCGGAACTCGCCCGCCACGACGCTGACCTCTATGTCGACCATCTCTACGCCTTCGCGCGCGAGCTCGACGCCACCATCGTGCGCACCACCGTCTCGCGCACCGTGATCGACGTGAACCGCGACCCCAGCGGCCACACCCTCTATCCCGGCCAGTTCACCACCGGCCTCTGCCCGATCCAGACTTTCGACGGCGAGTCCCTCTACGAGCCCGGCGCGCTGCCCGACCAGCACGAGATCGAGCGCCGCCGCGCCGAGTGGTTCGATCCCTACCACCTCGCCCTCGCGCTCCAGATCGAGCGCCTGCGCGCGCTCCACCCGGCCATCGTCCTCTACGACGCGCACTCGATCCGAAGCATCGTCCCCAAGCTGTTCGAGGGCGAGCTGCCCAACTTCAACATCGGCACCAATGGCGGCGCCTCCTGCGGCCCCGCCCTCACTGCCGCCATCGAACGCATCTGCGACGCCAGCCCGCACAGCCGCGTCACCAACGGCCGCTTCAAGGGCGGCTGGATCACCCGCCACTATGCCCGCCCGGACGAAGGGGTTCACGCCATCCAGATGGAGCTGGCGATGCGCACCTATCTGATCGAGACCCCGCAAGACTGGCCCCCGCCCTGGCATGGCGCGACCGCGGCATCCTGCCAGCAGATCCTCCGCCCTATCCTCACTGCCTGCATCGACTTCGCGAGAGCCCAATGACCCGCACCGACAACAGCCGCCGCATCAAGGCCCCGACCGGCACCGAGCTGTCCACAAAGAGCTGGCTTACCGAAGCCCCGCTGCGCATGCTGATGAACAATCTCGACGCCGATGTCGCCGAGGCCCCGGAATCGCTGGTGGTCTATGGCGGCATCGGCCGCGCCGCGCGCGACTGGGAGAGCTACGACCGCATCGTCGACGCGCTGCGCAGGCTCGACGCCGACCAGACCCTGCTCGTCCAGTCGGGCAAGCCCGTCGGCATATTCCGCACCCATCCGGACGCCCCGCGCGTCCTCATCGCCAACTCCAACCTCGTCCCCCATTGGGCGACCTGGGAGCATTTCCACGAGCTCGATCGCAAGGGGCTGGCGATGTACGGCCAGATGACCGCCGGCTCGTGGATCTACATCGGCACCCAGGGCATCGTGCAGGGCACCTACGAGACCTTCGTCGAGGCCGGGCGCCAGCATTATGGCGGCGACCTGTCGGGCAGATGGATCCTCACCGCCGGCCTCGGCGGCATGGGCGGCGCGCAGCCGCTCGCCGCGACGATGGCGGGCGCCTCATGCCTCGCGGTCGAATGCCAGCCGAGCCGGATCGAGATGCGCCTGCGCACCCGCTACCTCGATCGTTCTGCCAATAGCATCGACGAAGCGCTTGAAATCATTCACACGTCGGACAAGCCCGTCTCGGTCGGCCTGCTCGGCAACGCCGCCGAAGTCCTGCCCGAACTCGTCCGCCGCGGGGTCCGCCCGGACATCGTCACCGACCAGACCAGCGCCCACGATCCGGTCAACGGCTACCTCCCCGCCGGCTGGACGCTCGACGAGTGGTTCACCAAACGCGAGACCTCCCCGCACGAGGTGGAAACGGCCGCCCGCACCTCGATGGCCACCCATGTCCGCGCGATGCTCGCCTTCCACGAAATGGGCATCCCCACCCTCGATTACGGCAACAACATCCGTCAGGTCGCCAGGGACGAGGGCGTCGCGGACGCCTTCGCCTTCCCCGGCTTCGTCCCCGCCTATATCCGCCCGCTGTTCTGCCGCGGCATCGGTCCGTTCCGCTGGGCCGCGCTCTCGGGCAATCCCGAGGACATCTACAAGACCGACGCCAAGGTGAAGCAGCTCCTCCCGGCCAACCACCACCTCCACAACTGGCTCGACATGGCGAGGGAGCGCATCGCCTTTCAGGGCCTGCCCGCACGCATCTGCTGGGTCGGCCTCGGCGATCGCCACCGCCTCGCCCTCGCCTTCAACGAGATGGTCGCGTCGGGCGAGCTCGAAGCCCCCATCGTGATCGGCCGCGACCATTTGGACAGCGGCTCGGTCGCCAGCCCCAACCGCGAGACCGAGGCGATGCGCGACGGCTCCGACGCCGTGTCCGATTGGCCGCTGCTCAACGCGCTGCTCAACACCGCATCGGGCGCGACCTGGGTGTCGCTCCATCATGGCGGCGGCGTCGGCATGGGCTATTCGCAGCATTCGGGCATGGTCATCGTCGCCGACGGCACCTCCGAAGCCGCCCGCCGCCTCGAGCGCGTCCTCTGGAATGATCCGGCGACCGGCGTGATGCGCCATGCCGACGCGGGCTACGAGATCGCCCGCGATTGCGCGAAGGAGATGGGACTGGATTTGCCGGGGATTCTGTAAGGGGCGAGTCCAGGATTCCAAGTGCCCATCATCCTGAACTTGTTTCAGGATCCATTTCTCGGCCAGGCGACTCACTTGTCATATGTGCGACGAACCCCGGTAAAGAGAAATAGATTCACTCAATCTATTCGTCCCACTCGCGGCTCCTGGCTCATCGTGTCGAAAACGAACGTGAGGGCTGGGTTTCTAGGTTTGGCTAGCCGCCGTCCGCCCCCGCCAGTTCGCCACATGCGCCCCGGCCAGCAACAGGCTTCCCGCTACCGTGACGCCGGTCTCGACCGCCGCCCAGTTCCCGAACGCCAACCCCGCCGCCATCAGCGTCAGCCCTGCACCGCCGACGAACAGCGGCGCCACCCCGCGATGCCGCCGCCACCCCTCGATCAGCGCGAATGCGCTTGTCGGGATCGCGAACAGCAGCACCGCCAGATGGAACCCCTCACCCGGGTCGATCCGATTGGCGATCGCCGGCAACGCCGCGATCAGCAGCGGCAGCCCCAAGCAATGCACCAGGCAAAGCGCCGATGCGCCTACCGCAAAGCCGTCGAACCACTTCCCTATCCATCCCCGCATCACGCCACTCCAAGCTGCCTACGGCGCAGATGATATAGTATATCATAAATTTCAAGAGGCAGGCGGCGGATCGCTTGCAATGTTGGATTTCGTCTGATCCAATCCCGCTGGCGACAACTCGCCGTCCGATCCTCGCCGTCCGATCTTTGACTCGTCGAACGCGTGCCTGACACCGCACCAGGAAACCGCGCGATAGTGTCAACCCAGTGTCAACTTCCATTGCGCCTCGCGCACGCGTGGCAAAGCCTTTGGGCGCTCAGCCGCCTATAGCGGGCGCCTCGGGCGGCACGGCGGCGTTGCGCCAGCGCGCTACGGGAAGCACCTCCAGCGTCCCGTCGTCGGCCCGCTTGCGCTGGATCAGCGTCGCGCCGTCCTGCGCCGTCCCGCCGATCGTCGCCCGCACCCGCACCCAGAAGGTATCGGAGCGGAAGCTGGTCCCGGGCGGCTGGCTGACCTTCTGGTCGGAAAGGTCGCGCAGCGTGATCTGCCCGTTGCGCTTGCGGATCGCGGCGAGCCGCTCGGCGACCACCGGATCGTCGAACAGGATCGCCAGCAGCTCCTGGTCGGCGGCATTGAGGTTGATCGCGGTCGTCCCCGGCAATGCCGTCACCATCCGCTCGAGCCGCGCGATCGCATCTTGATCCGCCCCGGGCAGCAGGCGGATCGGCCGCACATCGGTTACCGGCCCCTGGCTGCGCACATAGGCGATCGCCTGGGTCATCTGCGCCTCGTCCAGCCCGGCGATCGTGGCCAGCTTCTGGAAGATCAGCACCGGCGCGACCTCGCCGCTGCGCAGCGCGTTGACGTTGAAGCGCCCCTCGGCGTCGCTCACCGCCAGGTCGAAGCTGCCGCCGTCGATCTCCGCGCCGCTCGCCCCAATCGACGCCCAGGCCTCGCCCGCATGGTCCACATCGGGCGCTTCCCGCATATCCTTGCGCAGCGCGCTGATCGCCGAAAGCTCGCCGCCGCGCACGATCGCCGCCGCCCGCGCTGCCTCGCGCCCCCGCAGCGAGCGGTCGAGCGCCAGTTCCTCGCGGCTGATCATCAGCAGCACCAGCCCGCTGGCGATCGCGACGAACATCAGCACGTTGACCAGGATCATGCCCTGCTCGTCCCCAGTTTCTTCCTCTGGGCGGCGCATCACCGGTCCCTCGGCCGGTCGGGCAGCACCACCACGCGGCGCAGCACCCCTTGCGGCCCCGGCACGCCGCCCACCTGCATCTCGACCGACACCGCGCGCGGCCATTCCGCCTTGCGCGCCTCGCTCACCGGCCAGCGATCGACCCAGGCATTGCCGTCGCGGAAGCGCCACCTCGCCCCCGCCACGCCCTGCAACAGCATCTGCGGCTGCGGCGCCGATCGCACCAGCGCGCCCTGCGCCGCGTCATAGCGCACCGGCACCGGCGGCCCGCCAAGTCCCCCGGCAATCCGGGTAAAGGCGATGCCGTTGCCGCCCCCCGAAATCTCGCCGCGGGTGATCTGGTCGAGGTCGCTCTGCACCACGAACATCGCACGCTGCAGGTCGGCCAGCCGGCTCAGCCGCGCCTCGGTCCGGCCCTGCACGTTGAGCACGCTGTCGAGCAGCCCCAGCCCCGCCACCGCGATCAGCGCGAACAGGCCTAGCGAGATGATCAGCTCGAGAAGGGTGAACCCCTCCTCTCCCGCTTCCGGTTTCACGCGCCCAGGCTCACCGCGACCGGCTCATAGCCTTGCGACCCGGCGAGGAGGATCGCCAGTTCGCGCGCCACGCTGCCGTCGCTGCGAAAGCGGGCATTGCCGGTGACGCAAGGGTAGCTCGTCTCGGCGAGCAGCGCCCGTTCGCTGATCTCGCCCTTGCCCCGCAGCACCTTGACGATCCCGCCCGCATCATAGGCCAGCGCCGCCAGCGCCCCGGGATCGCCGCCATGCCGCGCGCGATACTCGCCCGCGAACCGCCCGAACGCCGCCGGATCGGGGCTGGCGAGCCAGGCGCCGCTCAGCACCTCCAGCGAAGCCGGGCGATGGTCCAGCGCTTGCACCGTGCCGAGCAGCTGGATACCGGTTTCCTTGAGATTGCGTGCCGCCGCCAATACCGCCTCGCCGCTGCCGGGCAGCAGCACCGCGTCGGGCGCATCGCCCGCTGCCGGCAGGGGCTGCCCGTCCGTCACGGTCAGCACGCGGACGTCGATGCCGATCTCGCCCTGCACCTTGCCCGCCGCCAGCGCCGCCGCGGCGCTCCAGGGCGAGGTGTCGTCGATCACCACGACATTCCTGATGCCACGCGAGCGGGCATAGCGCAGGATCGCGCTGGTCACCTGGCTCGGCGTGATCCCGAACACCCAGCTGCCCGGCGCACGCACCACCGCATTGTTGCTGAACGCCACCACCGGCACGCGCCCCGCGACCTCGCGGGCCACGGCAGTCGTCTCCTCGGCAGTCACCGGCCCCAGGATCATCGCCGCCTTGGCCTTCAGCGCATTGCGCGCCGCCAGCGCCGCGCCCGCAGCGGTCCCGCCGGTGTCGTACGCCGTGATCTCCGGCCCAGAATCCGCGAGCAACGCCGCCTGCCGCATGCTAAGGCCCAGCGCGGCGCGCGGGCCGCTCAGCGGCAACAGCATCGCCACCGGCCGTTTGTCGCGCTTGGGCTTCTTGTCCTGCAAGTCACCGGCCGCCAGAACAGAGGGACTCGCAAGCAATGCCGGCGGCAGCAACAGGGCTGATTTCAACAGATCGCGGCGGGGAAACGCCGGTGTCCGGATTGGCGTCTTGGTCGGCACGGCGGCGTCTTACCGTCTTCGTCGCGCTGGGCATAGCCGCTTATGCGCTGGCGATGCTCGCGACGATGCCCGCCAGCGTGTTCCTCAAGAACCGTCCTTGGCGGACCGGGGTCGCCGGAACCGTGTGGAACGGCGAGGTCGGCGTCGCGGGCGGAAGCAAGTTCGATTGGCGCTGGGCGCCGCTGCGCTCGCTCACCAGCCTTGCCTTCGCTGCCGACTGGAAGGCGACCGGCCCCGACACCGACATGGGCGGCCGCGGCCTCGTCCGCTTCGGCCGCACCGTGCTCGACGATGTCAGCGGCAGCGCGCACAGCTCGATCCTCCAGGCGCTCCAGCCCAACCTGCCCTTCACCTGCGATCTGGTGATGCAGCTTCAGTTCGCCCGCATCGCGACCGGCGGCTCGGGCCAGGCGATCGACGGCAAGCTCACCACCGAGCCCGGCACCTGCACCCCGAAGAGCGGCGGCGCGGCGACCGCCGTCCCCGCACTCCTGCTCACGGCCGAGAAGATCGGCACCGCGACCCGCATCCGCATCGCCCCCGCCACCCAGCGACGCCAGACGCTGATGGACGCGACGCTCGGCGAGGACGGCAAGCTCAGCTTCCGCATGACGGCCGACGGCGCCCGCATCCTCCCCTTCACCGGCATGCCCGCGGGCGTGGCGATCGAGGGGGCGCTTTGACCTCTCCGACCTTTCCATAACAGTCATCCCCGCGCAGGCGGGGATCCATTCTGGCTGATCTCCAGCAAGAGCCGCGCCGCTAGGGACAATGGATTCCCGCCTTCGCGGGAATGACGAAGCAGTAGTGGCGAAGTCCTACAACGTCACCAGGTCGTTGAGGTTGATGATCGGCAACAGGATCGCCAGCACCATCATCAGCACGATCCCGCCCATCAGCAGCAGCACCAGCGGCTCGACCAGCGCCACCATCGCGCTGGTCACCGCGTCGAGCTCGCGATCGAGCTCGTCCGCCGCGCGCGACAGCGCCGGGCCGAGCTGCCCGCTCGCCTCGCCCGAGGCGACGATCGCGGTCAGCATCAGGGGAAATACCCCCGCCTCGGTCATCGCCGCGCGCAGGCTGATCCCCTCGCGCACCCGCGCCGCGACGTGCAGCGCGCGCTCGCGCACCCATCGGTTGGGCGTCACCGCCGCCGCCGCATGCAGCGCCTCGACCAGCGGTACGGCACTCGACACCAGCGTGGCGAGGCTCCCGGCGAAGCGCGCCGCATTGTGCTGGCGGCTGAAGCGGCGGAACGGCCAACGCTCGGTAAAGGCGCGGTGCACCTTCAACCGGTTCTCCGGGTTCGCCACCCAGCGGCCATAGACCACGAAGCCGATCAGCGCGGCGAGCAGGATGTACAGCCCCCAGTCCTGTAAAAAGCCGGAGATCGCGATCAGCACCCGCGTCAGCAGCGGCAGATCGGTCCCGCGTGAGACGAACACCTTGACGATATCGGGGATGACATAGACCAGCAGCAGCACGATCACGCCGAGCGACACCGTCGCCAGCAGGCCGGGGTAGAGCAAGGCCAGCTGCAGCTTCTGGCTGTTCGCCTGCCGGTTCTCGACGAAATGCGCCAGATGTTCGAGCACCTGGGTGAGCTTGCCCGACGATTCTCCCGCCGCCACAGACGCCCGATAGAATTCCGGGAAGGTCCTGGGATGCGTCCCCAGCGCATTGGCGAAGCTGCGCCCGTCGAGGATCGCCGCGCGCACCTCCAGCAAGATGCTCGACACCCGCTGCGCTTCGGACTGGCTCGCCGCCAGCCGCAACGCTTCCTCGACCGGGATGTCCGATCCCACAAGCGTCGCGATCTGCCGCGTCGCCGTCGCCAGCTCGCGCGAGCTCATCCCCGAACGGCTCAGCCAGGGGAGCTTGATGCTCCCGATCGATCGCCGCTCGGCCGCCGCATCCACCGCCAGCGGCAACAGCCCCTGCTCGCGCAGCATCGCGCGCGCGGCGGCCGGGCTCGCCGCCTCGATCAACCCCTTCTTCTCGGCACCCGCGCTCGTCGCCGCACGATAGGCAAAGGCGGGCATCTAAAACTCCTCCCCGACACGGGGAGGGGAACCAGCCGCAGGCTGGTGGAGGGGGAGCAAGGCGAAGGATTCCAGAGCGGATAGCCCCCTCCACCGCCGCTTCGCGGCGGTCCCCCTCCCCGTTCCGGGGAGGGTATTCACGCCTCTTCCCTCACGACCCGCGCCACTTCCTCGACCGTGGTCACCCCCGCCCTGACCTTGGCCACGCCGTCGTCGAGCAGCGCGGGGCTATCCTTGCGTGCATGCGCCTCGATCTCGGCTTCCGACGCGCCGTCATGGATCATCGCCTGGAAGCGCTCGTCCACCGGCACGACCTCGTACAGCCCGGCGCGCCCGCGATAGCCGTCGCCGCCGCAATCCTCGCACCCCACCGCGCGCCACACCGTCTCGCCGGCCTTGAGCGCACCGCCGAGCAGCATCGCATCGCCCTCGCTCGCCTTGTCCTCGCGGCGGCAACTCGGGCACAGCCGCCGTACCAGCCGCTGCGCCGCGAGCCCGACCAGCATCGGCGCGAGCAGATAGCGCTCGACCCCCATGTCGATCAGCCGCGTCACCGACCCGACCGCGCTGTTGGTGTGCAGCGTCGAGAGCACGAAATGCCCCGTCATCGCCGATCGCACCGCGACTTCGGCGGTCTCCTGGTCGCGGATCTCGCCGACCATGATCACGTCCGGATCCTGGCGCAGGATCGCGCGCAACCCGCGGGCAAAGGTCATGCCGGTGCGCGCATTCACCTGAGTCTGGCCGATCCCGGCGAGCTCATATTCGATGGGATCTTCCACCGTCATGATGTTGCGCTTGCGGTCGTTCAGACGCTGGAGCGCCGCATAGAGGCTGGTCGTCTTGCCAGATCCGGTCGGCCCGGTGACGAGCAGCATGCCGTGCGGGCGCTCCAGCAGCCGCGCGAACACCGTGCGGTCGCGCTCGCTCATGCCGAGATGCTCGAGGTCGAGCTTGAGCGAGCCTTTTTCGAGCAGGCGCATCACCACCCGCTCGCCATGCTGGGTCGGCAGCGTCGAGACGCGCGCATCGACGTCATGCCCGCCGATGCGCAGCGTCACGCGCCCGTCCTGCGGCACGCGCTTCTCGGCGATATCGAGCTTGGCCATCACCTTGATGCGGCTGACCAGCAGCGGCGCCAGCTCGCGCCGCGGCTCGAGCTTGTCGCGCAGTACGCCGTCGATGCGGAAGCGCACCACGACACGCTTCTCCTGCGTCTCGACATGCACGTCCGACGCGCCTTCCTTGACCGCCTCCAGCAGCAGCGCGTTGATCAGGCGGATCACGGGCGAATCATCGCGCGTGTCGAGCAGGTCGTCGACCGCCGCCGCGCTGTCCGCCAGCGCCGCAAGGTCCATCCCGCCCAGATCAAACTCGGCCGCCGCCCCGGCGCTGCCCGAATAGCTCGCCGCCAGCGCCTGGTCGAACGCCGCATCCTCGACCGCCACGAAGCGCGCCGCCGGCGCGATCCGCTGCACCTCGAGCAGCGCGTCGAGCGCGGCATCGGGCCGGTGCACGCACTCCAGCCCGGCTGCCCCGCTGCGCAGCACCACGCCCGCGCGCCGCGCATAGCTGTACGGCAATGTCGCCTCGGCGCTCATTGCGCGAACTCCACGCGCGCGCTCACCCGGCCTGCGGCGCTGCCCTTGCGCAGCTCCACCGCGCGCGCGCGCAACGGCGTCGTCCGCTCGACATTGGCGATCCAGCCGACCACCGCCTCGTAGGGCGCCTCGGCCACCTGCGCGGTCAGCCCGGCCCCGCCCGGCACGATGTTCGCCGTGATCCCGGCCTCTCCCGCCGCAGCCTGTGCCGCTTCGACAGGGGAACCGCCGCGCTGCTGCGGCTGGCTGCCCTTGGGCACCAGCGTCCCCGCCGCCCGGACACGCGCCGTCAGCGTCTCATAGGTGCGGATATCCGCCAGCGCGTCGGCGCGCGCCGCCTGCAGCGGCTGCACCACCGCGAACACCAGGAACAGCACGCCGAGGACTACGCCCAGCGACCCGACCATCCAGCGCTCGCGGGGACTGAGGCCGCTCCACCATGCGCCGATCTTCGCGCTCCATGCGTCGAGCGTCGGGCTGCGGGTGATCCGGATATTGCTCATGCCCGCACCGTCAGGCGCAGCGCGCCGTCTTGCCCGGCGGCGACATCGGCGGTCACGCCCGCCGCGCGCATCGCATCGCGCACTCGCCCTGCAAGCCCCGGCTCGCCCGGCTCGATCTCCATCACCAGGGCGTTCCCCTCGAAGCGAATCGATCGCGCCGTCACCGCGCTCGACAGCGGCGCGAGCGCGTTCGACGTGCGCGTGACCAGCGGCACGAACTGGCTCCCCGCCGGCCCCGGCGCCGGCAACATGTCGGCGACACTGACCCTAAGGTCATCACCCAGATTAGCCCCCGGCGCGGCCTGCGCCACTGCGGCGCGCGTATCGTCGGCACGCCGCTCGGCGATCGCGCGCAGCATCAACGTGTCCGCCCCTGCGATCACGACATGCGCCGCGATCCCCCCCGCCGCGATCCAGCCGAGCCGCTTGACCCAGCTGCTCCCGCTTGCCGTCCGCCGCGCATAGACGCCCTGCCGCAGGTCGACCGGTGGCTTGGCCAGCCGCTCGGCCAGCCCGCCGCCCCCCTCTGGCCGCGGCGCCTGCGGCAACTCGCCGATCGGTGCCGCGCCGCAATTCCAGATCCGCGGCCGCCCGGCCGCCTCCCATGCCTGCCCGATCAGCGCCGCCGGCATCGCGAAGCCGGTGCCGTCCGCGGCGCGGACCAGCACCCGGCCATCGCCGCTCTCGGCGGACCAGCCCTCATCGGGCACCGGCAATGCCAGCGCATCGGGAACCATCGCCGCATGCGCCAGCCCTTGCGCCTCCGCGGCCTCGACCCAGTCGCGCATCACCGCATGGCGGACGACCGCGACCAGATAGCGCTTCGGCGCGATCTCGCTGCCCAGCGCCAGGTGCACCGATTCGACCGGATCGGCGATCCGGTCCTCGATCGCGAAGGGCAGCGCCGCCAGTCTCTTGGCATGGCTTCCCAACGGCAGGTCGACGGCCAGCACTAATACCGATTCGCCAGGCACCAGCACAGTTGCAGGACCATCCGGCTCAGCTATGATCGCCCGCCCGCCGGACAGCGCCCAAACGCCGCCGGCACGGGCTTCCCCGGCGGCCTGGGATTGACCGGTCATGGGTGCTCCGCCGGATACATGAGGTGTAACATTGCTTTCACGATGGGAACGCATAGGGCCGCGATGCGCATAGTTTTAAAACAGTTCCGTGACACCGTGGCACTCTCCCCAATCAAGGGCAAGCGCCGCGCCATTTCGAGCAGCGAAGCCGGCCTCACCCTGCTCGAGATGATCGTGGTGCTCGTCATCATCGCGATCGTCGCCGGCCTCGTCACCATGAACGTGGTGGGCCGCCCCGATCAGGCGCGGGTAACCACCACCCAGACCAACCTCGCCAGCCTGTCGAGCGCGCTCAAGCTCTACCGGCTCGACAACGGGCAGTACCCCACCACCGAACAGGGCCTCAAGGCGCTGGCCGAGAAGCCGGTCACCCCGCCCGTCCCGGCCACCTGGCCCGATGGCGGCTATGTCTCGGAGACCCCGGTGGATGCGTGGGGCAACCCCTATGTCTACTCCTCGACGGGCAGCAGCTTCCAGCTCAGGTCGCTCGGCAAGGATGGCAAGCCGGGCGGCGAAGGGCTCGACGCCGATCTCGACGCGAAGGGCGGATAAGCTTCGTGCCGGGGGATCCTGCCTTTCTCCCGCTCCGTCCTCCCCGCGCAGGCGGGGAGCCATTCCGACTCGCCTGCCGGATGGAGCCGCAGCCGAAGCGTCAATGGATTCCCGCCTTCGCGGGAATGGCGGATTCCCGTGAGGTAGCAGCAGCTGAGTGCGGCATGACGCTCATCGAGATGCTGATCGTGCTCGTCATCATCGGCATCGCCGCAGGCGGAGTCGCGCTGGGCGTGGGCGCAGCAACTCGCGCGCCCTCGGTCGAGACCGAGGCACGCCGCCTCGCGCTGCGGCTTCAGGCTGCAGCGGACGATGCGATGATCGGCGATCGCATCATCGTCTTCACCGCCGAGCAGCACGGCTACGGCTTCGCGGCGATCGGCCGCGACGGCAAGCTCGCCCCGCTCGGCGACGCGCTCGCATTCCACCAGCTTCCGGGCGGCATCGTCGTCACGCTCGACACGCGCCCACCGGTGGTGCTCGGCGTCGATGGCGGCGGCAAGCCGCTGACCGCCACGATCGAGAACGGAAGCCAGAAATGGACCGTCCGCTACGACGGCATGACCGCCACCGCGACCAAGGCGGAAGCGGCGTCGTGAAGGACGAAGGCTTCTCTCTGATCGAGGCGCTGGTCGCCCTCGCGGTGCTCGCCATCGCCACCGTCGGCCTCGTCCGCGCGGTCGAGAGCCATATCGATTCGACCCGCGCGATGGAGCGCCGCGCCGCCGCGATGTGGGTGGCGGAGAATCGCCTCGCCGAGCTTCAGCTTGCCGACCCCGCCGCCAACGCGCCCGAGGCGGACCTGCTGGACCAGCAATGGAAGGTCGAGATCGCGCGCACCCGCACCCAGGATTCAGGGATCGACAAGGTCCGCATCCAGGTATTCGCCGCCGGCGAGCGGTCTCCGCTTGCATCGCTGGACGGCTTCGTGGAGGGCAGGCGCGCATGATCCGCCTGCCCGATCTCTCGCCGCGCCAGGCGCGCACCGCGCTCGACATCGCGACCGCGGCGGTCGTGGTGTCGGTCGCGATCGCACTCGCCGGCCTGACCTGGCGGATCGCGGGTCATGCCGGCACCGGCGCCGTCACCGTGCCATCGGGCGCCCGCCCCGCCGCGGCGCCCGCCGATGTCACCGCAGCGCTCGCCTTCGCGCCGTTCGGCAAGGGCGCGATCACCGATGCATCGCAATCGACCGCGCTGCCGCTCAAGCTCCGCGGCGTGTTCGCCGCCTCCCCCGCGGATCTGTCGGTCGCCTATATCGAGGTCGGCGGCGAGCCCGCCAAGCCGTTCCGCATCGGCGAGGCGCCGGGCGGCGGCACGGTCGAGGGCATCCTGCGCGATCGCGTGCTGCTGCGCGTCAATGGCCGGATCGAATATCTCGCCTTCCCCGATCCCACGCTTACCGCCGATCAGCAGGCGGACGCTGCCACGCGGCCCGCGCCGCAGCAGGCACAGGCGATTCAGCCCGCGGCGCCACCTCCGCAGCGTTCGCCCAACGCAGTGGCGCTCTCGTCCGCGCTGGTGTCCGGCCTGAGCCCCGTTCCCGGAGGCGTGCAGGTTGGCGCCGACGCTCCCCCCGGGCTTCAGCAGGGCGACATCGTCACCTCCGTCAACGGCCGGGCGATCAACACCCAGGCTCAGGCCGCTAACGCCATCGCCACCGCGCAGTCGCTCGGCTCCGTTCAGATTCAAATCATCCGCGACGGAAAGCCCGTTACGCTTACCGTCCCGACCCGCTAGGTATTCCATCCGTGCCGCACCCGATCCGCAACACCGCCTCAAAGCTCGTCATGGCCCTCGCGCTCGCTGCCATGACCGCGCAGCCCGTGCTCGCCCAGCAGAGCGAGGCGGCGGACATCGTCGTCAACATGCGCGGGGTCGAGATCGCCGACGTCGCCGATCAGATCTCGCGCCTCACCGGCCGCACGCTGATCCTCGACCCGGCGGTCAAGGGCACCGTCACCGTCACCTCGGCCCAGCCGCTCTCGCCCAGCGGGGTGTGGGAGCTGTTCCAGTCGGTCCTGCGCGCCAACGGCTTCGCGGCCGTCCGCTCGGGCCGCGCCTGGCGGATCGTGCCGCAAGGGAATGCGGTGCGCGACGGCGGCGTTCCCTCGCGCGGCGCCTCGGGGCAGGAACTGGTCACACGCATGATCCGGCTGTCCAACGTGCCCGCGGCCGAGGCGGCGCGCGTCGCCCGCCCGCTGGTGGCGAGCTTCGGCAGCGTCGAGCCGCTCGCCCAGCCCAATGCCGTGGTCGTCACCGACTATGCCGACAATGTCCGCCGGATCGAGGGCATCCTGCGCTCGCTCGACGGCAACGGGTCGGGCCTCACCTTCGCCACTGTCGCGCTGCGCCACGGCAGCGCGCCCGAGGTGGCGCAGGCGCTTCAGGCCGTGCTCGGCGATCCCGGCGCGGGCGGCGCCCGCGTCGCCGGGGATGCGCGCAGCAACACCATCATCGTCCGCGGCACGCCGACGGCCGTCGCCGACGCGCGCCGCATGCTCGCCTCGCTCGACACGCCGGGCGGCGCCACGCCGATCACCCGCGTCTTCCGCCTGAGCTACGCCGATGCCGAGGCGGTGACCGAGGTGCTGCGCGGGGTGCTGGGGCAAGAGGCGGTCACCAGCAATCCGGTCGCACGCAGCCTCTCAAACCAGCGCGACCGCTCGCGCAGCCCAACCAATGTGCTCGGCGGCATGATCCGTTCGGGCGGCAGCAATCCCACCGACACTGCGACCGCAGCCGCCACCGCCGCGCTTCAGGCGCAGCAGACCCAGCTCGGCCAGCAGGGCAGCGAGACGCCGCAGGGCTTCTCCACCCCGGACCTCACCGTCCAGCCCTCGCCCGACATCAACGCCGTGGTGGTCCGTGGCACGCCCAGCGCAATCGCCGCGATCGAGCCGCTGATCACCGATCTCGACGTCCGCCGCCCGCAGGTGCTGATCGAGGCCGCGATCGCCGAGATCACCGGCGAGGAAGCGGAATCGCTCGCGGTCCAGCTCGGCACCAGCGGTGCGGTGCTCAACCAGATCGAGGGCGCGGCCACCTCGTTCAGCACCAGCCCGTTGCAGCCGTCGCTCGGCACCATCCTCGATGCGCTCGACGTGCCGATGGCCGCTGCGCTCGGCCCGGGCCTCACCGCCAATATCGCGATCGGCAACGAATTCTCGATCCTGGTGCAGGCGCTCGGCACCTCGTCCAAGTCGAACCTGCTCTCTACGCCGCAGATCACCACGCTCGACAACAAGGTCGGCGAGTTCATCGTGGCGCAGGAGGTGCCGTTCATCACCGGCTCGATCCTGCCCAGCAGCGGCGGCGACGTGAATCCCTATACGTCGATCGAGCGAAAGGACGTCGGCATCACGCTCAAGGTGCTCCCGCGCATCAACGCGGGCGACACGATCCGCCTCGAGGTGGTGCAGGAAGCCTCGTCGATCGCCGCGAGCCAGCTCACCCAGGCGGCCGACCTCATCACCAATCGCCGCGCGATCAACACCACGGTGCTCGTCGACAACGGCCAGACGATCGTGCTCGGCGGCCTCACCTCCGACGATTACGGCCAGGTGAAGAGCCAGGTGCCGATCCTCGGCGACATCCCGATCCTGGGCGAGCTGTTCAAGAGCCGGCGCGAGAGCCGCAACAAGCGCACCTTGTTCATTTTCCTGAAGCCCACCATCCTGCGCAACGGCGAGGATGCCGCGGCGATGGCCAAGGCGAAATATGCCCGGCTGCGCAGCGAGGAACTCGACCTCAACACGCCCAGCAACCTGCTGCTCAAGCCGCTGCGCCCGCGCCTGACGCTGGAGATCGACGGGATCTACTGATCCGCGGGAGCCTCCGGAGCGGGGTCAGGCTCGGCTTCGAGCGTCGTCATCGCCACCCGCACCCGCTCGCGCCCGCGAGTGAAGAACGCCGCGTCGATCGCCAGGCTCTCCAGCCGCCAGCCGTCGACGCTCTCGCCGACGGCGAGGCTGCGTGCGCTGCCATCGGCGAGCCGGACCAGCGCCACCGCATCCTTGTTGAGCCGCCCGGCGATGCCGACCAGCGCAGGCGCATCGGCAGGCAGTGCCTCGCCGCCCTCGGCCACCGCGAACAGCGGGCGCTCATAGACCGCGGCAATCTCCGGTACGGGCGGCGGGATCACCGCCCGCTCCGCTTCGGCTCGCGCCGGGGGCGCAGCTTCGCTTCCGGGCCATAGCAACGCCACCGGCATCGCCACCGCAAATGCCGCAGCGGCGCCCAGCGCGATCCGGCTCTCCCGCGTCAGTGCCATGCCGCCACCGCCTCCCCCTCGACCCGCAAGCCTCCGTCCGGCAGCGCGCTCGCGCGCCATGCCGCGAAGCGCAGCAGCGGCGCCTCGCGCTCGATCCGGTCGGTCAGCGCCACCACGGCCTTGTCCGGCCCCGACATACGGAGCTGCAACCGTACCAGCCCCGCGCCGCCCGGAACGCCCGCCGCCTGCTCGACGAGCACGCCGCCCTCCGCCGCCAGCTTTCGCACGCGCGCGGCAAGGAGTCCGGCCGCCGCCGCCTCGCTCCCGCCCGGCGCGCGCAGCGCCGCCGCGGTCAGCGGCACCGGCGCGCGGGCGGGCGCGCTCGCCGCCGCCCGCATTGCCGCCACAGCCTCCCGCGCCCGCGCCAGCTTGCCCAACGCGGTCCCTGTCGCGGGCGCGAGCAGCGCCACCACGGCCAACCCGCCCCCGATCCCGGCGATCAGCGTGGCCCGGTTCATGCCGCGCGCCTCAGCGTCACAGCGATCATCGCGCCCGCCCGCCGCTGCCCGGTCTCGCGAAATCCCGCCAGCGCCGGATCGCGCCGCAATGCCGCGCGCAGAAGATCGGGATCGGGCGCGGCGATCTCGATCTCCATCGCGCCGTCCCCCGCCCGGCTCATCCGCGCGATCCGGGCATCCGCCGGCATCGCCGCCGCCAGCCGGTCGAGCCACACCGCAACCCCGGGATCGCGCGCCGCCTGCCGCAGCGCCCTGCGCGCGTCGCTGGCGCGCGCCTCCGTTTTCAGCCGGGGCGCCGCCGCAGCGGCCAGTCTCACCGACTCCGCCCCGGCGGAGCGTTCCAGCATCCCGGCCCCGACAATCGTGGCCAGCGGGCCCAGCGCGATCACCGCCGCCAGCCCCGCAGCAAGCCGCCAGTCCACCGGCCCTGCGGCGCGCGCGGCCTGTGGCGGACGCGCGGCAAGGCGTTGCACCATGCGGCCGGCAAGGCTGTCGCCGATCTCCCTGTCGGGCGTGTCCATCGTTGCCCCCTACCGCTCCCGCACCGCCGCGAACAGCCTGTCATCGAAGAGTCGCCAAACCGACACGGCTTCGTCAACGCTCGTCCATCACGCCGTAAAGCGGCCCAGCCACAGCCCCGGCAACCGCATCCGTCCCGGATTCGGATCACAAAAGGGGGTCCCAGAACATGACCGAGAGCACCGATCTGGCCTTTGGCTACAGCGACGGCGATGTCGACACCAACGCCAGCACTGCGCCTTCGTTGAGCACGCTGATCGATCAGCGCTATTCGCGCCGTCAGGCGCTGCGATCGGGCGCGTCGGCGGCTGCGGTCGCGGTGTTCGGCGGCGGCGTGCTGGCCGCGTGCGACAGCGCCAATGCCGATGCCGACCCCTATCCCAATCTCGCCTCGGTCGGATCCTCGGGCTCCGCCAACTCGGGTCAGGTCGTCACGCTGACCGCTACCGCGACCGACAACGGCCCCGTCACCTCGGCCTGGGTGCAGACCGGCGGCCCGGCGGTCACGCTGATCGGCGCGAGCGCCGCAAACGCCAGCTTCATCGCCCCCAGCGTCTCCGCCGCCACCACGCTGACCTTCCAGTACAGCGCGACCGACAGCGCGGGCCAGACGGCACAGGGCACGACGACGGTCACCGTATCGCCCGCCTCGCTCGGCTTCACCGCCGTCGCGAAGAACAAGAATGACATCGTCACCGTCCCCGCAGGCTACACCGTCACGATCCTCTACCGGAAGGGCGATCCGCTCGCCGCGGGTGTCGCCGCGTACAAGAATGACGGCACCGACGGCGACTTCGCGAACCGTGGCGGTGATCATCACGATGCCCTCCATTGGTATGGCCTCAGCGCCGCGGGTGCGCGCGCCGATGCCAGCAGCACGCGCGGCCTGCTCGTGATGAACCACGAGAATATCGATCCCCAGTATCTCCACCCCAACGGCTCGACCACCGTCGGCGGGGCCCGTCCCGAGGCCGAAGCGCTCAAGGAGATCGAATCGCACGGCGTCGCCGTAGTCGAGGTTGTCGAGGGCGCGAACCGCGCCTGGACCTATGTCCAGAACAGCAGCTTCAACCGCCGCATCACGCCCAACACGCCGATGCAGATCAACGGCCCGGTGCGCGGCAACGATCTGGTCAAGACCGCCTTCTCGAACGACGGCACGCAGGGCCGCGGCACGATCAACAACTGCGCCAACGGCACCACCCCCTGGGCGACCAACCTCACCTGCGAAGAGAATTGGGCGGGCTATTTCCGCCGCAGCGGCGACAATGCGCTGCGCACCGCCAAGGAGCTGACTGCGCTGGGCCGCTATGGCGTCACCAGCAGCAGCGGCAATTATGGCTGGTCCACCGTCGTTCCGGCCGACGCTTCCAACACGCTGTTCCGCAAGTGGGACGCACGCGCCACCGCCGCCGGGCCGCTCGGTGACTATCGCAACGAGCCGAACCAATATGGCTGGGTGGTCGAGATCGATCCCTATGACCGCACCAAGGCACCCCGCAAGCGCACCGCGCTCGGCCGGCTCGGCCACGAAGGCGCATGGCCCGGCAAATTCGCCGCCGGCCGCAAGCCCGCCTGGTATATGGGCGACGATTCGCGCGGCGAATATATGTACAAGTTCGTCTCGGCGACCGCGTGGAGCGCCGCCGACGGCGCAGAGAACGTGACCGACCGCCTCGCGATCGGTGACAAATATCTCGACGCCGGCACGCTCTATGTCGCGCGCTTCGATGCGAACGGTACCGGCGCGTGGCTGCCGCTGGTGTTCGGCACCGGCCCGCTCACCGCGTCGAACGCGACCTACCCGTTCACGGATCAGGCGGACGTCCTCGTCAACGCCCGCCTCGCCGCCGACGCGCTCGGCGCGACGCCGATGGACCGTCCCGAATGGACCGCGGCCAATCCGGTGACGGGCGAGATCTACCTGACGCTCACCAACAACAGCGCTGCCCTACGTCCGCTCAATGGCACCAACGCCGCCAACCCGCGCCACTATAACGACCCCAAGGGCACGACGAACCAGTTCGGCAACCCCAACGGCCATATCGTCCGCATCCGCGAGGCCGGCGACAACACCGAATCGCTGACCTTCACCTGGGACATCTGGCTGTTCGGCGCCGGCGCGGACCTCAATGCCGCGAACATCAACATCTCCGGGCTCGATGCGACCAACGACTTCTCCAGCCCCGACGGCCTGTGGTTCGGTCGCTCGACTAACGCTTCGGGCCTGGTGACGCCTATCGCCTGGCTGCAGACCGACGACGGCGCCTTCACCGATGTGACCAACAACCAGATGCTGGCGGCCATGCCGGGGACCGTCGGCGACGGCGGCGCGCGCACGATCACCAACACGGGCGCAGGCGGCGCGACCGCCACGCAGGCGACCATCGTCGGCAAGGCGCCCGGAACCACGCTCCGCCGCTTCCTCGTCGGCCCGGTCGAGTGCGAGATCACCGGCGTGGATTCGACGCCCGACGGCCGCGCGCTGTTCGTCAACATCCAGCATCCCGGCGAAGGCGGCACCTCCACCGCGCCCACCAGCCACTGGCCGGACAGCCAGGCCACCGGCACCGCCGGCGCGACCGTCCGCCCGCGCTCCGCCACAGTCGTCATCACCAAGAATGACGGCGGCGTGGTCGGCCTCTGAACTTACCCCCGAACTGGACGGGGAGGCGGGCTTCGCCTCGCCTCCCCTCCTTTTTTGGGTCAGCTTGCATCGGTCCGGCTGACGATCTTCGCGGTCCCGTCGCGCGTGATCGAGATGAGGTGCGGCGTTTTGCCGCAATAGACGCGCCAGCTGGGATTGCCGTTCATCGGGTCGATGCGCTCGGTCTCGGTCACTTCCTGGCAGTTCAACCCGGCGTCACGCACCGCGCGCAGGAACACGCCGTCGCGCTGCGCCGGCACCAGCTTCAGCACCTCTTCCTGATAGTTGGTCGCGTCCGCCGTGTTGGCTGTGGCCGCATTGGCGGCGGTGTCATTGGCGGCCTTCTCGGCGCCACCGCATGCGCTCAACAGCAGCGCCGCAGTCATCGCCATACCCATTTTCAGCATGTCTCGCATCTCCTTCGCGGCGATAACGCCGATCGTCACGGCTTCGATCCGACCATCTTGAGAAACAGCCGCGTCGCGCGCATTACCTTGGCACGGATCGCTTGCGGCGACGGGAGCGGTTCGAGCCCGAGCTTGATCCCCATGTCCCCGGCCCCCAGCCACAGCCCGCAAATATCCTCCGCCGCGAGCAGCGGATCGTCGATCTCGATCTCGCCATGCGCCGCCGCCTCGCCCAGCACCTGCGACAGCCGGTCGAAGCAAAGCTGCGGCCCCGCCGCGTAGAAGCGCCGGGCGAGTTCCGGGATCTGTGCGATCTCATGCATCAGCACGCGGTCGACCGCCTGATGCTCCTCGCTATATTTAAACCCGGCAAGCGCGATGCCGAACGCGTTGAGCTGTTCCTCCAGCGTGTGCCCGCGCGCCAGCGTATCCTCGAAGGTCGCCGCCATCCGCCCGCTCTCGGCGCGGATCACCTCTTCGAACAAGGTCTCCTTGTCGCCGAAGCGGCTATAGACGGTGACCTTCGACACACCTGCCGCCTGCGCGATGTCCTCGATCGTCGCGGCCTGGAAGCCACGTGCGAAGAACGCCGCGCGCGCCGCCTCGATGATCGCGCCGTATTTGGCCGGGTCGCGCGGACGGCCGGCGCGGCGCGGCTCGACCGCGAAGCTGCCGGCTTTTTCGACCGCGCTCAGCGCTCGTACGCCTTGGGCAGGGCGCCTTCCTTCGGATCGAAGTAGCGCTGCTTGAGCCTGTCCTGCCGCGTCGTCAGCGGCTGCTCGACCCCATCGATCCATACCCGCACCGCGGCGGTGCCGATCTCCAGCGGATCGCCGTCCCACACCACCACGTCGCCGCGACGGCCGGGGCGCAGCGAGCCGAACTCGCCGCCCATCCCCATCGCCTCGGCCGGCTTCGAGCTGATCGAGGCGAATGCCTGCCCCCAGTCCAGCCCGGCCGCCCCCGGCAGCTTGCCCAGCGCCACCAGATTGCCGGCATATTGCTTGACCAGCCGTGCCTGCCGCGTCTCGTCATCGTTGATCATGCCGATGCCGACGGTCACGCCTGCCGCCTGCAGCCGCCCGATGTTCGATTGCGTCGCGGCGAGCTGCTCGAACGAGGCCGGCAGGTCCGCCAGCGCCGATGCGAGCACCGGCACCTTCGCCGCGGCGATCTGCCGCGCCACGGTCCAGCCCTCGGTCGCGCCGACCAGCACCAGTCTGAGCGCCGGCACCTCGCGCTTGAGATCGAGCATGACCAGGATGTCCGAAGCCCGCTCGACATGCACCAGCAGCGGCACCGTGCCGTTGACCACCGGCACCAGCGCCTGCGCGTCAGCGCGGGTCAGCAGCGCGTCCTTGCCGCGATCGGCGAAGCTCCCCGGCGCGCGCGCATAGTCGCGCACCTCGAACAGGATGTTCTTGAGCATCGCATAGGCGGCCGGGCGGCTGCCCCCGGCGCGCGCTGCGCCGGTCTCGCCATATTCCATGAACTGAAAGGCGCGGGCCCTGGTCACCGCATCCATATCGGCACCCAGGTCGATGATTGCACCCTGCCCGCCGAAAATCGATCCGCGCGCCTGCGGGGCGACCACGGCACGCGTGATCCCCTCGGCGCGGTTGAGCGTGATCGCGCTCGTCTTGGGGTTCACCGCCGGCACCACGTCGATCGCGGCGTTGAACGGAGAGCTGCTCGCACCCGAATCGTTGGTCTCGCTGACCCCATCGACCTCGACGATGCCCATGCGCGTGAAGCCGGCGAAGATGCCCGGCGTCACCCAGCGCCCGCCCGCGTCCACCACCGGCACGCCCGCCGGCACCGGCACGCCGCGCCCGGCCGCGACCACACGCCCGCCCTGCACCACCACCGTGCCGCCCTCGACCGGCGCGGATCCGTCACCAATGACCAGCTTGGCATTGGTGACCGCCACGGTCTGCGCCGCCGCCGGAACCGCGACGGCCAGCGCCGCTGCCGCTGCCGCTGTCAGAAGGAGCGCCTTCATTTCACGTCTCCTTCGCCGGGCTGGCCCAGCTCGAAGTCCGATACCGGCCTCCTTTTGGGATCGAGCGCATCATAGAGCAGCGCACCGTCGATCCACACCTTCTCGGGGCGCGTGTAGACGCTGAAGGGATTGCCGTTCCACAGCACCACATCGGCCATCTTGCCCGCCTTGAGACTGCCGGTGACCTTGTCGATCCCCAACGCCTTGGCCGGTGTGATCGCCGCCCATTTCCACGCGATCTCCTCAGGCACGTCGAAGCCCGCGCGCTTGGCCGAGGCGCGCACCTTGGCGATCTCCTGATTGAGCCGCTGGATGCCGTTGGCGTCGTCCGAATGGATCATCCCGCACGCGCCTTCGCGCTCGAGGATCGCGAGATTCTCGCCGATCGCGTCATAGGACTCCATCTTGAAGCCCCACCAGTCGGCCCACACCGCCGCGCAGGTGCCGTTGGCCTTGAGCAGGTCCGCGATCTTGTAGGCCTCCACCGCATGATGGAACGTGCCGACCTTGTACCCGAACTCCTTCGCCATATCGAGGACGATCGCCATCTCGTCGGCGCGGTAGCAGTGGTTGTGGATGATGATCTCGCCGTCCAGCACGCCGCGCAGCGTGTCCATCGCCAGGTCGCGCGCCGGCGCCTCGCCGCCCTTGTCCTCATAGCGGTCCCAGCGGCGCTTATACTCCTGCGCCTTGGCCCAGGTGCCGCGATCGACCGCGATATTGCCCATCCGGGTCGATGGCATCCGCCCCTTGGCGCCATAGACGCGCTTGGGGTTCTCGCCGCACGCCATCTTGAGGCCATAGGGCGCGCCGGGGAACTTCATGCCCTGCATCGTGCGCGCATAGACGTTCTTCAGCGTCACGCTGCGCCCGCCGAACAGATTGGCGGAGCCCGGCAGGATCTGCAGCGTGGTCACCCCCCCATTTGTCAATGCGCGGCTGAAGCCCGGGTCCTGCGGCCACACGCTATGCTCGGCCCAGACCTCAGCGGTCACCGGCCCGGTGATCTCGTTGCCATCCGAATGCGCCTGCACGCCGGGGCTGGGATAGTCGCCCAGATGGCTGTGCACGTCGATCACGCCCGGCGTCACATATTTTCCGCGCCCGTCGATCACGCTCGCGCCCTCCGGCGCCGCGATCGACTGGCCGACCTCCACGATCTTGCCGTCGCGGAACAGCACCGCGCCATTGTCGATCCGCCCGCCCTCGCCGTCCAGGACGGTGACATTGGTCAGCAGCGTCGGCACGCCCGGATAGGCCCTGTAGGTCGAGGGATAGGGATTGTGGTCGAACCCCTTGCCCTTCCCCGGCCCGCGTTGCGCCGCCGCGTCCGACGCGGCGCTTTTGGGCTTGTCCTCCGCGCTGGCAGCACAGGCGGCCAAACTCGCGGCGGCGGTGACGCCGATGATGGTACGGATCAATTCGTTTTGCCTCCCTTGCCCGTTCGACCGGCGACAAAGCCACCGGTTTCCCAACCGTTAGGAGCGAAAAGCGTTGCGCGCAATTTGGCTATTTGCTCCAACCATCGCGACAGGGGGAATCGCGTGACGACGGCACCGGCCGCAACGGCAATAGAGAGCGGCGCCGCGCAGGCAGGGGCCGCCTTTGGCGACCCCGCGCGCGTTGAGGCCGCACACCGTGCCGTCCGCGCCGATTCCTCGATCCAGTTCGACCTCCCCTGGTACAAGGCCGAGATCAGTCAGCCGCCACGCTGGGTGACGGAGCTGTTCGCCGCTTTGGGCCGCTTCGTCGAATGGGTGGGTGGCGGGTGGAAGCTGCTGATGTGGGTCGCGATCGCCGCGGTGGTGATCGCGCTCGTCCTCGCATTGTTCCCGACTGTGCGCGAATGGATCGCCGTGCGGTTGCTCCGCCGGCGTGAGGCGACCGCCGAGCCGCCGCGCTGGGCGCCCGAGGCCGCCGCCGCCCGCGCCCTGCTCGACGAGGCCGACCGTCTCGCCGCCGCGGGCCGCTATGCCGAAGCCGTGCGCCTGATCCTCCGCCGCAGCATCGAGGATATCGAGAAGTGGCGCGGCGATTCGCTTCGCCCCTCGCTCACCAGCCGCGACATCGCGGCCTTTGAGAGCCTGCCCGACGCCGCGCGCACGGTGTTCCGCCGCATCGTCGCCGATGTCGAGCGCAGCCTGTTCGGCGGCAACGCGCTCGGCGAGCCGGACTGGACGCGCGCCCGCGCCGACTATGCGGACTTCGCGCTGGCCAAAGCCGGTCAGCGCCGATGAGCAGCGAGACCGCCGGCCCCTTCCGCTCGCGCACCGTGCTGCTGCTGATCGCCGCGGGCGTGGCGCTGACGCTCGGCTTCCTGCTCGTCAGCGGCTATGGCGACCGGATCGATCGCAAGCGTAGCAACACCCCCAGCGCTACCTCGCGCTTCGCCACCGGCTTCCGGGGCCTCAGCGACCTGATCGAGAAGTCGGGGGGCACGGTCACGCTCTCGGGCGATGCCGCGACGCGTCCGGAAAGCGGGCTGCTGATCCTCACGCCCAATTTCCGCACCAGGGCGGAGGAACTCGACGCCGCACTCAGGGAAGCCGCGGGCGAGAACGCGCCGGCGCTGATCATCCTGCCCAAATGGGCGACCCGCCCGCAAAAGAACCGTCCCACGCGGGAGGAGCGATTCAACGATCTCCAGTCCGTGATGTTCACGAGCGTGCTCGCGCAAATGCTGGCGCCGGTCGCCAAGGTCGAGGCGCGCCGGCTTCGCCAGACCAGGCTCCTCTATCCCACCAGCCTCGACCTGCGGCCGTTCAAGGCCCCAGAGATCGTCCAGTCGATCACCGGCGAGAAGATCTATCCGCTGATCACCGCCGCGGACGGCAGCGCGGTCCTCGCCGAAGTGCCGGGCAAGCACATCTACATCCTCGCCGATCCCGATCTGCTCAACAATCTCGGCCTTGCCGAGCGCCAGAACGCCTTCGCCGCGGTCGCGCTGGTCGCTGCGCTGGACCCCGACAACCCCGGGACGGTCGTGTTCGACACGATGCTCCCTCACGGCGCGGGCGGCCGCAACCTCGTCCAGCTGATGTTCGAGCCCCCCTTCCTCGGCGTCACCCTCGCGCTGTTCGCTGCGGCGCTGCTTGCCGGCATCGCTACCTGGGCGCGCTTCGGCCCGCCCCGGCGTGAGCCGCGCGCGGTCGCCTTCGGCAAGCGCGCGCTGATCGAGAATATCGTCGGCCTCGCCCGCCGCGCGCGGCGCGTGCGCGATGGCGGCGGCGCCTATGCCGATACGGTCCGCGATTGGGCCGCGCGCCGCCTCGCTTTGCCCCGCACGCTGCAGGGCGACGCGCTCGACGCGCATCTCGACGCGCTCCGCACCGATATCCCCTATGCCGCCTCGATCGATCGCGTGCGCAACGCGAAGACCGAGGCGGAGCTGCTCCATGCGGCGCAGCAACTCGACGATTGGCGAAAGGAAGTGAAGGCATGAAGCTGGAAGACGTCCGCGCACTTGGCGCGGCGATCGATGCCGAGGTGGCAAAGGCGGTGGTCGGCCAGTCCACCACGACGCGCTTGCTCACCATCGCATTGCTCTCGGGCGGGCATGTCCTGCTCGAAGGCGCGCCGGGCACCGCCAAGACCCTGCTCGCCCAGAGCTTCGCGCGCACGCTCGGCCTTGAGTTCGGGCGCATCCAGTTCACGCCCGATCTGATGCCCGGCGACATTCTCGGCACCAGCCTGTTCAACTTCCAGACCTCGACCTTCGAATTGAAGCGCGGCCCGGTGTTCACCGAGCTTCTGCTCGCGGACGAGATCAACCGCACGCCGCCCAAGACGCAGGCCGCGCTTCTTCAGGCGATGCAGGAACGCGCCGTAACCATCGACGGCGACACGGAAAAGCTCTCCGACCACTTCACCGTGGTCGCAACCCAGAACCCGATCGAGCAGCAGGGCGTCTATCCCCTGCCCGAAGCCCAGCTCGACCGCTTCCTGTTCAAGCTCGCGATCGACTATCCCGATGAGGAGTCCGAGCGCGCGATCGTCGCGCAATATGGCACCCGCACCGGATCCCCCCGGCCCGAGGACAGCGGCGTCGCGCAGGTCGCCGATCACGCCGCCGTCGCAGCGGCGAGCGCGGCGGTGCTCGGCGTCCGTCTCGCCGACGAGATCATCGCCTATGTCGTCGCGCTGATCCGCTCGACCCGCGGCCATCCGGATCTCGCCAACGGCGCCTCGCCCCGCGCTGCCGCCGCGCT
>NZ_DASWTG010000051.1:0-16047 GCF_036402235.1 Sphingomonas sp.
GAGGGGAGAAAGTGCGCGGCAAGCTCAAAGCCGACGCCCCGCTCGCCCCCCTCGTGTGGTTCAAATCGGGTGGCAACGCCGAGCTGCTGTTCGAACCAGCCGACCGCGACGACCTGGTCGAGTTCTTGAAGGCGCTTGGCGCCGAAACCCCCGTCATGGCGCTAGGCCTCGGCTCGAACATGATCGTCCGGGACGGCGGCGTGCCGGGCGTCACCGTGCGGCTCGGCAAGGCCTTTTCGAAGATCGAACGGCTCGACGAGGTCACGTTAAAATGCGGCGGCGGGGCGAGCGGGATTTTGGTCTCCTCGACCGCGCGCGACGCCGGCATCGCCGGCCTCGAGTTCCTGCGCGGCATCCCCGGCACCGTCGGCGGCTTCGTGCGGATGAACGGCGGCGCCTATGGCCGCGAGACGGCGGATGTACTGGTCGAATGCGAGGTGGTGCTGCGCTCGGGCGAGCGGCGGACGCTGGCGGTCGATGCGCTCGGCTACACCTATCGCCATTCCGAGCTGCCCGAGGGCGCAGTGGTGGTGAGCGCGACCTTCCGCGGCGAGCCCGGCGACCCCACCGCCATTCAGGCCGGGATGGACCGCATCGCGGCGGCGCGCGAGGAATCGCAGCCGCTGCGCAGCAAGACCGGCGGCTCGACCTTCAAGAACCCCCCGGGCGACAAGGCGTGGCGGCTGGTCGATGCGGCGGGCTGTCGCGGCCTGCGCAAGGGCGGCGCGCAGGTGAGCGAGAAGCACACCAATTTCCTCCTCAACCTGGGCGACGCGACCAGCGCGGACATCGAGGGGCTGGGGGAGGAAGTGCGCGCCAAGGTCAAGGCGAGTTCAGGAGTTGAGCTGGAATGGGAAATCCAGCGCGTAGGAGTATCGAAGTGAGCGAGGCCAATGAATTCCTCCCCCGGAGGGGGAGGGGCACCGCGAAGCGGTGGAGGGGTATTCTCCGCCGGGCGATCCGCCTGAGCCGCGATCACGTCGCTTGCCGCACCTACCCCTCCACCAGCCTGCGGCTGGTCCCCCTCCCCCTCCGGGGGAGGATTTGATGGTTCGTCCCCTCCACATCGCGGTCCTGATGGGCGGTTGGTCAGCGGAGCGGCCGGTGTCGTTGATGTCGGGCGCGGGCATCGCCGACGCGCTCGAATCGCTTGGCCACACGGTCACGCGGATCGACATGGGCCGTGACGTCGCGGCGAAGCTCGCCGCCGCCGGCCCCGATCTCGTGTTCAACGCGTTGCACGGCACGCCGGGCGAGGACGGCACGGTGCAGGGCATGCTCGACCTGATGGGCCTGCGCTACACGCATAGCGGCATGGTCACTTCTGTCATCGCGATCGACAAGCAGCTGACCAAGCAGGCGCTGGTGCCGCAGGGCATCCCTATGCCGGGCGGGCGCATCGTGCGCACCGAAGCGCTGTACGAGCACGACCCGCTGCCGCGCCCCTATGTCCTGAAGCCCGTCAACGAGGGGTCGTCGGTCGGCGTCGCGATCGTCACGGCGGAAGGCAATTACGGCAATCCGATCTCGCCGCAAGCCAAGGGGCCCTGGCAGGAATTCGACGAGCTGCTCGCCGAACCGTTCATCCGCGGGCGCGAGCTGACCACCGCGGTGCTCGGCGATCAGGCGCTGATGGTCACCGAGCTCAAGCCCAAGAGCGGCTTCTATGATTTCGACGCCAAATATACCGATGGCCTGACCGAGCATGTCTGCCCGGCCGAGATTCCCGACGAGATCGCGGAAGCATGCAAGCGCCTCGCGCTCGAGGCGCATCGCCTGCTCGGCTGCAAGGGCTGCTCGCGCTCGGACTTTCGCTGGGACGACCATCTCGGCGTCGAGGGGTTGTTCCTGCTCGAGGTGAATACCCAGCCGGGCATGACGCCGCTCAGCCTCGTGCCCGAGCAGGCAAAGCATCTCGGCATGAGCTATGCGCAATTGGTGCAGGCGATCGTCGATGAGGCGATGGCCGATGCGCCCGTAGCAGCGGAGGCGGCGGGATGAGCCGCAAGCCCAGCCCGGCCAAACGCCCCTCGGTCAAGCCCAAGCGGCGCGCGCAGCAGGCCAGGAAGAAGCAGGCCAACGTCCTCGACCTCGCGGTCGCGGCGCTGCCGGTGAGCGAGGCGACGCTGCACCGGATCACCGTCTGGGGCATCACCGGGATCGCGCTCGCCGCGGCGCTCGGCGTGGCGACCCTGTTCGGCGTGCCCGGCATCATCGGCACCGCCGTGGCCGAGGGGATCGGTCGTGCCGGCTTCCGTGTCGAGAATGTCGAGGTGAGCGGCATCAAGCGCGCCGACAAGACGACCGTGTTCAACTATGCCTTCGGCCCGAAATCGCAGGCGATGCCGCTGGTCGATCTGGACGAGGTGCGCGGCAAGCTGATGACGATCGGCTGGGTGGCCGATGCGCGCGTCTCGCGCCGCATGCCCGACACGCTGATCGTCCAGATCGTCGAGCGCAAGGCGGCGGCGGTGTGGCAGCATCAGGGGCAGTTGATGCTGATCGACGGCGAGGGCGTGCTGCTCGAGCCGGTCTCGGCCGAGGCGATGCCCGATCTGCCGCTGGTGATCGGCGACGGCGCCTATGCGCAGCAGCCGGCCTATCAGCAGCTGCTCGATGCCGCGCCGGCATTGAAGCCGCTGGTCAAGGCGGCGACCTGGATCGGCAACCGGCGCTGGGACCTTTCGTTCAACACTGGGGAGCGGCTCGCGCTGCCCGAGGGCGAGGCTGCGGCGGCCAAGGCGCTCAAGAAGTTCGCCGAGCTGGACGGCGCTGACCGGCTGCTCGGCCGGGGGTATCTGAAGTTCGACATGCGCGATCCGACGCGGCTGGTGGTGCGGATGCCGGGACAGGCGGCGCCCAGGCAGATCGAAACCGCGAGCGTGAGTGAGTAGGGGGTAGGGACAATGGCAAAGACGGCGCCCGAAGGATTGATCACCGCACTAGACATCGGTTCGTCCAAGGTGTCGGCGCTGATCGCCCAGAAGGGGGACGGCGGCGAGCTGATGGTGCTCGGCACCGGACAGCGCGAGAGCCGTGGCGTCCAGCGCGGCTACGTCGCCGACATGCACGCGACCGAGATCGCGGTGCGCGAGGCGGTCGAGCAGGCCGAGCGGATCGCGGGCACCAACATCGAGGATGTCTGGGTCAGCTTCTCGGCCGGAGGGCTCGTGTCCGACATCCTGCGGCTCGAGGTCGATTTGGGCGGGCATCGCGTCGAGCAGTCGGACATCGACGATCTGCTGCGCGCCGGCCGGGAATCGATCAATCCGGGCGGGCGGATGGTGCTGCATGCGCAGCCGACGCGCTACACGCTCGACGGACTTGCCGGGGTCAAGCAGCCCAGGGGCCTGCATGCCGAGCGGCTGGGCGTCGACATCCATGTCGTGTCGACCGAGGGCGCGCCGGTGCGCAACCTCGACCTGTGCGTCCGCTCGGCGCATCTCGAGGTCAAGTCGATCATCGCCGCGCCGGTCGCGACGGGCCTTGCCTGCCTGTCCGAAGAGGAGCGCGAGCTGGGCGTCGCGCTGGTCGAGATCGGTGCGGGCGTCACCAACGTCTCGGTCTACAAGGATGGCGTGCTCACCGGCCTGTCGTCGATCCCCAGCGGATCGGCCGACATCACCGACGACATCGCCAGCGCCTTCGGCACGCGCCGCGGGCAGGCCGAGCGGATGAAGTGCTTCTACGGCAGCGCCAACATGACGCCGCGCGACAATCACGACATGATCGACGTCGCGCCGATCGCCACCGACGAGGAGACCGCCGAGGGCGGGCGCATCACCCGCGCGCAGCTGATCGCGGTGATCCGCCAGCGGCTCGACCGGCTGATGGCGGAGATCGGCAAGGAACTTGCCCGGCTCAATTTCGAGGATCCCGTGGGACGCCAGATCGTGCTCACCGGGGGCGGGGCGGAGCTCAAGGGCATCGCCGACTATGCGCAGCAGGCGCTGGGCCGATCGGTTCGCGTCGGGCGCCCGCGCGGCCTTTCGGCGCTGCCCGAGGCGCACGCCGGGCCGGCATTCGCGACGCTGGCGGGGCTGGCGAGCTTCGCCGCGGCCGATCCGGTCGACCTGCGCGCGCTGCAGCAGAACCATCAACTCGTTACGCGTGCGACACCAAAGGCGATGTTCCAGCGGATGATCGCCGCATTTCGGGCCAATTACTGAATAAATGTTGTTGATGACTGGTGAATTACGCTGGCACCGCTCATCGGCATCGTGCAGAAACGGGGATTAAGCAGGCGCCGCTCGTGGGGCGCGGAGCCTGATGGAGACTAGGTAAGATGAGCATCGACTTCCTCCCGCCCGACCTGGACGAGCTGACGCCGCGGATCACCGTGATCGGCGTGGGCGGCGCCGGGGGCAACGCGATCGCCAACATGATCAACGCGGAAGTGCAGGGGGTCGAGTTCCTCGTCGCGAACACCGACGCGCAGGCGCTCAAGTCATCGACGGCCGCGCACCGCATCCAGCTCGGCGCGAAGATCACCCAGGGCCTCGGCGCGGGATCGCGGCCCGAGATCGGGCGCGCCGCCGCGGAAGAGACGATCGAGCAGGTGCAGGAAGCGCTCAACGGCGCGCATATGTGCTTCATCGCGGCCGGCATGGGCGGCGGCACCGGCACCGGCGCCGCGCCGGTGATTGCCAAGGCCGCGCGCGACATGGGCATCCTCACCGTCGGCGTCGTCACCAAGCCGTTCGCCTTCGAGGGGAAGAAGCGCGCCCAGTCGGCCGAGGCCGGCATCGAGGAGCTTCAGAAGTACGTCGATACGCTGATCGTCATCCCCAACCAGAACCTCTTCCTGGTCGCCAACGCCAATACGACCTTCAAGGAAGCGTTCCAGATGGCGGACGAGGTGCTGCAGCAGGGCGTGCGCGGCATCACCGACCTCATGGTCATGCCGGGCCTCATCAACCTCGACTTCGCCGACGTCCGCTCGGTGATGAGCGAGATGGGCAAGGCGATGATGGGCACCGGCGAAGCCTCGGGCGACAGCCGCGCGATCGAGGCGGCGCAGCAGGCGATCGCCAACCCGCTGCTCGACGGCGTGTCGCTCAATGGCGCCAAGGGCGTGATCGTCTCGATCACCGGCGGCGAGGACATGCGCCTGCTCGAGGTGGACGAGGCCGCGAACCATATCCGCGAGCTGGTCGACGACGACGCCAACATCATCTGGGGCTCGGCGTTCAACACCGAGCTCGAGGGCAAGATCCGCGTCTCCGTCGTCGCGACAGGCATCGAGGCGGACGGGGTGCAGCCCGCCGCCGCGGCGGCTCCCGCGGCCGAGACCGCGCGCAGCTTCTCGTTCGGATCGGTGCGCCGCCCGCTGACGCCTGCGCCGGACTTCCCCCCCTCCTTCGAGCCTGAGCCCGCCGCCGAGGCCCCGGCCGAGCCGGTGGCGTCGTTCACCGATCCGGCCGCGGAGCCGGGCTTCTCCGATACGCCGCCCGCTGCTGCTGCTTCGGAAGACGAGCTGACGCTCGAAGCGCCGCTTCCCGCCGAGCAGCCGGCTGCCGACGAGCTGGTGTTGGGTTCGGACTCGGTGGTGCCGCAGACGCCCGCCGCCGACGATCTTCCGCCCGAGCCGACGATCCGCCGCCGCTGGCTGACCGGCGGTGGCGACGACGAGCCCGCGCCGGCCGCCGAGGAGGCCAAGCCGCGCACCGGCGGGACGCTGTTCGAGCGGATGGCCGCGGCGCGCAACGCGTCGAAGGACGAGGACAGCAAGGACTCGCTCGACATCCCGCGCTTCCTCAACCGCCAGAACAACCAGTAAGCCGGGTCGCGCGCCTCGTCGCTGCGGCGCCTCGTCCTGACGATGGCGCCGCGGTTCGACAGTATTGGTTCAGGCACGGGCGCGTGTAGCGGCGACATCGCATGAGACGTGCTTCCCGCCTTCGCCTGGCCGTTGCCCTGACCGCGCTCGCCGCCTGCGCTGCCGGCCCGGCAGTCGCGCAGGAAGTGGCGCCGCCGCCCATGCCCAATGCCGACCGGCTGGCCGAGGAGATGCGCACGCTCGCGCGCGATCCGCGCAACGTGCGCGCGCTGCTTTCGGCAGGCGAGATGAGCGCGCGGCTCAACGATCCGGCCGCCGCGGCCGGCTTCTTCGCGCGGGCGCAGGCGCTCGATCCCTCCAACCCGCGCGTCCTTGCCGGGCAGGCGATGGTGATGGTGCGCCAGGAGCGCCCGGGCGAGGCCTTGCGGCTGTTCGCCGAAGCCGAGCGGCGCGGGCTGGCGATGGACAGCTATCTGTCGGATCGCGGCTTCGCCTATGACCTGGTCGGCGCGCAGGCCCATGCACAGCGCGACTATCGCATCGCGATGCGCGGCAGCGCAGGGAATGGGCCGGATGACGAGACCATCCGGCGTTACGCGCTGTCGCTCGGCATCAGCGGGCAGGAAGCCGAGGCGATGCGCGTGCTCGATCCGCTGCTCCGCCGCAGCGACCGCGCCGGCTGGCGCGCGCGCGCCTTCATCCTGGCGATGAACGGCGATGCGGCCGGCGCGGACAAGATCGCGGCAAGCATGATGGGCGGCGTGGGGACGGCGCTCGCGCCCTTCTTCCGGCGGCTGCCCAGCCTCTCGGCTTCGGACAAGGCGTTCGCGGTGCATTTCGGCGAGCTGCGCCGCACCACGGCGCGGATCGCGGATGCGCAGGTCGCGCCGCCCTTGCCCCGGCTGACGCAGGAGCCGGGGGTGACGGCCGCCGCCGCGGAGGTGCCGCGCCGCGAACCCCAGGTCGATCCCCGTCCTGCCGATCCGCGTCCCGCGGACCGCCGGGTCGCCGCATCCCGCCGCGGCGAGCGCGAACCGCTGGGAGGGCGCTCGAACGCAGAGGCCACCCGGCGGGAGCTGCAGCAGCGCGAAGCGAAACGCCTCGCCGACCTCAAGGCGCAACAGGAGCGCGAGGCGCTCACGGCACGGCAGCGCGAGGCCGACCGGCTCGCGGCGGAGCAGCAGGCGGCGCGCGAAGCGGAGGCCCGGCGGGTCGCCGAAGCCCAGGCACGGGAGCGTGCGGCAGCGGAGCTTGCTGCGCGCGAGGCGGAGGCGAAGCGTGCCGCCGAAGCGCAGCGGCTGGCTGAGGCGCAGCGTGTGGCGGCCGTCCAGCCGGCTCCGGTGCCAACGCAGCCCGCCGCACCGGAAGGCCCGGTGGTGACAAGCGCATCCGCGCCGGCGCCGACCGCCGCCATGCCGCCCGCCACCGATCCTGCCCCCGCGCGCGTTGCAGAGAGCGCGCCGGCAACGCCGCGTATCGGCGGCGAGGACAATGTGATCGCGCGGATCATCGCCGGGATCACCATTCCCGCGTCTGAGCTCGGGGTCGAGCCGATGCCTGGTCGCCCCGCCGCGGAGCTGCCTCCCGCCCAGTCAGCGCCGGTCCCGGCGCCGCCGGTCGAGGTCGCGAAGGTCGAGACGCCCAGGCCGCAACCCGCGGCAGAGAAACCGAAGCCGGAGCCGCCGAAGCCAAGGCCCGAACCGGCGAAACCGGAGCCCGCCAGGGCCGGAGCGCGCGGCAAGCCGGTCGATCCCAAGGCCGCAGATCCGAAGGCGGCATCCGTCAAGGGTGCCGCCGCGGCCAAAGCTCCCGTCAAGGGCAAGGCGAAGCCAGATCCTGCCAAGGCCGACCCCGCGCGCCACTGGGTTCAGGTCGCGGGCGGCGCGAATGTGAGCGATCTGCCCAAGGCGTGGCGCTCGCTGGTCGCCAAGGCGCCCGCCGAGTTGCGCGCGCGGCAGGCATGGACCACGCCGCTGCGCTTCACCAACCGGCTTCTGGTCGGGCCGTTCAAGACCCCGGCGGAGGCCCAGGCCTTCGTCAACGCGATCGGCAAGAAGGGCATTTCCGCCTTCGCCTGGACCAGCGAGGCGGGGCAGAAGATCGAGAAACTCGCGGCGAAATGATCTATCGCGCAGCGATGCCGATTCGAGCCGTATCGACGCGCTGCCCCGCATGAGGCCGTTGGCCCCTTATGCCAGCGATCCGTCGCTGAGCCGCGGCAGGCTGCACGATGAGGGCAGCAGCACCGCACGCGGCCCGCGCGACGCCTTTCAGCGCGATCGCGACCGCATCATCCATTCGATCAGCTTCCGCCGCCTGCGCCACAAGACCCAGGTGTTCATGGCGCCCGACGGCGATCATTTCCGCGTCCGGCTGACCCACAGCCTGGAGGTCGCGCAGATCGGCCGGGCGGTGGCCCGGACGCTCGGGCTGAACGAGGATCTGACGGAAGCTCTGTGCCTGGCGCATGATATCGGCCATCCGCCCTTTGGTCATGCCGGCGAGGATGCACTGAAGGCCGCGCTGACCGCACAGGGCGGGTTCGATCACAACGGCAACACGCTGCGCGCGCTGACGGAGATCGACAGCCCCTATCCCGGCTGGGACGGCCTCAACCTCAGCTGGGAGACGCTGGAGGGGCTGGCCAAGCACAATGGCCCGGTACGCCATCCCGGCTGGGCGCTCGCGGCGGCGGATGCGGCGTTCCCGCTCGATCTCGGCAGCCATTCGTCGCTCGAGGCGCAGGTCGCGGCGATCGCCGACGACATCGCCTATGATAATCACGACATCGACGACGGGCTGCGCGCGGGGCTGCTGACGCTCGACCAGTTGCTCGCCGTGCCGCTGGTGGCGCGCGGCTGGGACGCGGTGCGTGCGCGCTTCCCCGATGCCGATGCCAAGCGGCTGATGCGTGAGCTGGTGCGCGCGCAGATCGGGACGATGGTCAACGATCTGATCGCCGAGACGCGCCGCCGCGTCGCCGAAGCGGGGGTCGAGACGGTCGAGGAGGTGCGCGCCGCCGGCCGCGCGCTGGCCGGGTTCTCGGACGCGATGCGCGAGGAGGAGCGCGCGCTCAAGCGCTTCATGTACGCCAATCTCTACCATCATCCGCGCCAGCTCGCGGCGGCGGAGACGGCGCAGGGGATCGTCGATGGGTTGTTCGCCGCCTATTCGGCTGATCCGGCACTGATGCCGGAGGGATGGGGCGACTGCCTGCCCGCCGCGGAGCCGTGGCGCAGCCGCCACATCGCCGACTTCATCGCCGGCATGACCGACCGCTATGCGATCACGCGGTATCGTGAGGCGGTCGGCCCGATCGACTTGCCCGAAGGCTTCTAACCGGTCGCGCAGGCCGCTTTCGCCCAATCATCCCAAAACCGTCATCCCCGCGCAGGCGGGGATCCATTCTGACTGGCCTGTCGATAGAACCGAAGCGTCAGCCGCAATGGATTCCCACCTGCACGGGAATGGCGGATGTCTTGGCTCGTTACCGCTGCGCCGTCTCGACGGTGCGATCCAGCGGCTTGGCGATGCTGAACGACACCGGGGTGCCGCCGACATGGCCGGTCACCTTCCGGCCGCGAACGGTAAGCGTGTAGGACGAGCCGTCGGGCAGCGCCTTGCCGGTCAGCACCGTGGCCTCACCGCGCTGCTCGCTGGTGTAGACATAGGTCACGCCGTCGCGGGTGAAGGTCCGCTCGCCGGCAAAGGCGGCGACGGGCAGGCTCATGAGGACGGCGGCGCTGATGAAGGTCTTGATCACGATCTTTCTCCCTGTTTGACAGAGCCAGATCGACATCCCCTTATGTTCTGAAGTCGAGATTATGCTGCGATGCAGCAACGGCCAAGCGCGAAGCTTGCATGTGCGATTGCGTCCGGTGCAGCCGTCCGGGCGTTAATGCCGCGCGACGAAACGACGCTGCTGGCAAAGATTTGCGACAAAGCGAGCGTAGCGTCGCTGCGAACGATCGGAGAGACCGCGCCATGTCCGAAGCCAGTATCGCGCTCAACCGGTTCGGGATGGGCGCGCGTGCCAACGCGTCGGTGCCGGCCGCGCCGCGCCGGGCGCTGATCGAGCAGATTGAGCGGTTCGCGGTGCTGCCAGCGCCGCTCGCCGCCTATCCGCGCACCCCGGCGCTCGCCGCGGATCTGGCGGCCGCCTATGACGCGGTCCAGATGCAGGCGCGCGCGGCGCGGCGCGAGGGGCAGAATGATGACGCGGTGACGCAGGCGGCGCGGCAGGCCGCCCGGCAGCGCGGCCGCGACTATTATGTGCAGGCGGCGGGCGTGCGCGCGCAGGCGGCGGTGGCGAGCGACACGCCCTTCGTCGAGCGGCTGGTGCATTTCTGGGCCAACCATTTCGCGGTGTCGGCCGACAAGCAGATCATGGTCGGCCTGACCGGCGGGTTCGAGTTCGACGCGATCCGCCCGCATGTGCTGGGCCGGTTCCGCGACATGCTCCACGCGGTCGAGCGGCATCCGGCGATGCTGCTCTACCTCGATCAGGCGCAGTCGGTGGGGCCGAACAGCCCGGCGGGCCAGCGTTTCGCCCAGCGCCAGCAGGGCGGGCGCCGCCTCGGCCTCAACGAGAATCTGGCGCGCGAGATCCTCGAGCTGCACACGCTCGGCGTGCGCAGCGTCTACAGCCAGGCCGACGTCACCGAATTCGCCCGCGCGATGACGGGCTGGACCGTGGCCGGTCTGGGCCGCGGACAGGGCGCGCGGCTGGCGCAGGCCGAGGGTCAGGGCGGCGGCTTCGCCTTCGCCCAGCGCATCCATGAGCCGGGGGTCCGCACGATCATCGGCAAACGCTACGACCAGCAGGGCGAGAAGCAGGCCGCGGCGGTGCTCGACGATCTCGCGGTTCACCCCGCGACCGCGAAGCATATCGCGACCAAGCTGGCGTGCCACTTCGCCGGGGATGAGCCGCCCGCTTCGCTGGTGGGCAAGCTGGAGGCCGCATTCCTCAAATCGGGCGGCGATCTGCCCACGGTCTATCGCGCACTGATCGACGCGCCAGAGGCGTGGGTGCCCCAGCCGGTCAAGTTCAAGACGCCGTGGGAATGGTCGATCTCGACGATGCGCGCGCTGGGCACGCAGGAGGTGGCGGCGCAGGCGGTGATCGGCCTGATGACCCAGCTCGGCCAGCCGGTGTGGCGGCCGGGATCGCCGGCGGGCTATGACGATGTCGCGGCGAGCTGGGCCGGTCCGGACGCGGTGATGCGCCGGGTCGAGGCGGCCGAGCGCTTCGCCGCGCGAACGCGGGAGACGATCGACGGCCGCACCCGCGCCGCGCAGCTCTTTCCCGATGCCCTCAGTTCCACGACGGAGCAGGCGATCGCCCGCGCCGAAAGCCCGGCGCAGAGTGTCGCCCTGATGCTCGTCTCGCCCGAATTCATGCGGAGATAAGGTCATGCTGTCACGCCGCAATTTTGTCCTCACCGGCACCGCGGGGGCGCTCTCGCTCGGCTTCGCGCCGCGCCTCGCCTTCGCGCAGGCCGCAACGGACCGCCGCTTCGTCTTCATCATCCAGCGCGGCGCGGCCGACGGCCTCGCCACGGTGGCGCCAGTGGGCGACCCCGCCTTCGCCGCGCAGCGCGGCGTGCTCGCGGAGGATTTTGCCGACGCGCCGAAGCTCGACGCGATGTTCGCGCTGCATCCCAGCCTCAAGAATGTCGCTCAGCTCCATGCCGCGAAAGAGGCGCTGTTCGTCCACGCCGTTGCCTCGCCCTATCGTGACCGCTCGCACTTCGATGCGCAGAACGTGCTCGAAAGCGGCGGCACCTCGGCCTATCAGCTCAAGGACGGCTGGCTCAACCGCCTGCTCGGCGTGCTCCCCGACGCGGAGCGCAAGGCGATCGCGGTCGCCGCGACGATCCCGATGGCGATGCGCGGCAAGGTCGAGGTCTCGTCCTACGCGCCTTCCTCGCTGCCCGATGCCTCGGACGACCTGCTTGCGCGCGTCGCGATGCTCTACGCCCAGGACCCGCAGCTCCATGCGATCTGGCAGCAGGCGACGGCGACGCGCGCGCTGACCAGCGATCTCGCCGCGGACAATGGCCGCAATGCCGCTGCGACCGGGGCGCTCGCCGCCAAGCTGCTCTCGCCCGACAACGGCGCACGCATCGCGATGATCGAGACCGGCGGCTGGGACACCCACGCGCAGCAGCGCGGGCGGCTCGCCGGGCAATTGAACGGGCTCGATCAGATGATCGCCTCGCTCAAGACCGGCCTCGGCCCGCTATGGGGCAAGACGCTGGTGCTGGTCGCGACCGAGTTCGGCCGCACGGTCAAGGTCAACGGCACCGCTGGCACCGATCACGGCACCGCATCGGTCGCGTGGCTGCTGGGCGGCGCAGTCAAGGGCGGGCGGGTGCAGGCCGACTGGCCCGGCCTGGGCGATGCCGCGCTGTACGAGGGCCGCGACCTCAAGCCCACTGCCGGGCTCGACAGCGTCATCGGCAGCGCAGTGGCTGCGCATTTCGTGCTCGATCCGCAGCGCGCGATGCCCGCGATCTTCCCTGGGCAGAAGAGCGCCGGATCGATCGACGGACTCATCCGCGCCTGACCACAAGGTTTCGGCCGCAACCGTTTCTTCGCGCCGGACAAGCCACCGTGCCTTGGCGCGGCGCAGCATCGCGCCTACTTGCGCACCATGGCCCGCGCCGATCCCCTCGCAGCGCCCGAGCGCCTCGACCGCAACGGCCTGCTCCAGGGTCTCGGCGCCTATGGCATCTGGGGGCTGCTGCCGCTGTTCTTCTGGCTGCTCGACGGGGTCGATGCCGGCGAGGTGGTGGCGATGCGCGTGCTGTGGTCGGTCGCGCTGCTCGGCGCGCTGATCCTCGTGCTGCGGCGCGGCCCGGCGCTCGCCGCGGCGCTGCGCAGCCGGCGCGCGATGGGCTTCCTCGCGATCAGCGCCGCGCTGATCTCGGTCAACTGGCTCGTCTATGTCTGGGCGATCCAGCACAATCATGTGCTCGAGGCGAGCCTCGGCTATTTCCTCAACCCGCTGGTCAACGTGCTGCTCGGCGTGGTACTGCTGCGCGAGCGGCTCAACATGGCGCAGATTGCCGCGGTCGCGCTCGCCGCGCTCGGCGTCGCCGTGCTCGCCGCAGGGGCGGGGCAGGGCATCTGGATCAGCCTGACGCTCGCCTTCACCTTCGGCTTCTACGGCCTGGTGCGGAAGATCGCGCCGGTCGAGGCGCTCGAGGGGCTGGCGATCGAGACCGCGATCCTCGCCCCGGTCGCCGCGATCTATCTCTACTGGCTCGCGGGCCATGCCGGGCTCGACTTTGGCCAGACGCCGCTATGGACCGCGATGCTCGCCGTCTCGGGCGTGGTCACCGCCACCCCGCTGCTGCTGTTCGCCGGCGCGGCACGGCGGCTGCCCTATTCGACGCTGGGCCTGCTCCAGTATCTCGCGCCGACGATGCAGTTCATCCTCGCCATCACCTTTTTCGGCGAGCACATGACCACCGCGCACGCGATCTGCTTCGCGCTGATCTGGACCGGCCTGATCGTCTATGCCGTCCACGGCACGATCGCCGCCCGCCGCCGACGCCTTGCAGAGCTCCACGCCGCGTGACGAACGGCGCGGCGTGCGCTAAGGCGCGCCGCTTCTGCAATCATCGGACCCGCAAATGACGCTCTACACCCGTTTCGCCGCTCATCTGGATGCTGCCCTCGACGCGCTCGTCGCGGCGGGCGACCTGCCGGCGGGGCTGGAGCGACGCGCGGTGACCGTGGAGCCGCCGCGCGACGCGACGCATGGCGATCTCGCGACCAACGCCGCGATGGTCCTTGCCAAGCCCGCCGGCACCAACCCGCGCGCGCTGGCCGAGAAGATCGCCGCCGAGCTTCAGAAGCTCGAAGAGGTCTCGGCCGTGTCGGTTGCCGGTCCCGGCTTCATCAACATGACCCTCACCGACGCCACCTGGCGCGGCGAGCTCCAGGCGATCAACGCGACAGGCGATGCCTATGGCCGCTCGAACACCGGCGCGGGGATCACGGTCAACGTCGAGTACGTCTCGGCCAACCCGACCGGCCCCATGCACATGGGCCATTGCCGCGGCGCGGTGGTGGGCGACGCGCTCGCCAGCCTGCTCGAAGCGGTCGGGCATAGCGTGATCCGCGAATATTATGTCAACGATGCGGGCGGGCAGGTCGACGTCCTCGCCCGTTCGGCGCACCTGCGCTACCGCGAGGCGCTGGGCGAGACGATCGAGATCCCCGAGGGCCTCTATCCGGGCGAGTATCTGAAGCCGGTCGGCGAGAAGCTCGCCGTCGAACATGGCGACAGGTTCGTCGGCCAGCCGGAGAGCGAATGGCTGGAGCTGTTCCGCAAGGAAGCCGTCGCGTCGATGCTCGTGATGATCAAGGCGGACCTGGCTCTGCTCGGCATCCACCACGACCTGTTCTCCTCGGAAGCCGAACTCCAGGCCGCGGGCAAGCCCGAGGCGGCCGAGCAATGGCTGCGCGAGCACGACCTGGTCTATGACGGCATGCTCGAAGCCCCCAAGGGCGAGACGCCCGAGGACTGGGAGCCGGTCGAGCTGCCGCTGTTCCGCTCCACGCAGTTCGGCGACGATCAGGATCGGCCCATTAAGAAGTCCAACGGCCAATGGACCTATTTCGGCGCCGACCTCGCCTATCACTTCCAGAAGGCGCAGGCCGCCGATCAGCTGATCGACATCTGGGGCGCCGACCATGCCGGCACGGTCAAGCGCATCGTCGCCGCGGTCGCGGCGCTGACCGGCGGCAAGACCCGCTTCGACGTCAAGCTGGTCCAGATGGTCCGCCTGCTGCGCGCGGGCGAGCCGGTGAAGATGTCCAAGCGCTCGGGCAATTTCGTCACGCTGGCGGACGTGGTGAACGAGGTCGGCAAGGATGTCGTCCGCTTCACCATGCTGACGCGCAAGGCCGACGCGCAGATGGACTTCGATTTCGCCAAGGTGGTCGAGGCGTCGAAGGACAATCCGGTGTTCTACGTTCAGTACGCCCACGCCCGAATCGCGTCGCTCCACCGCCGCGCGGCGGAGGCCGGGATCGCCTGCGGCATCCCTGACCTGTCCCTGCTTGATACACGCGAGCTCGCGCTGGTGAAGCTCGCCGCCCAGTTCCCGCGCACGGTCGAGGGTGCCGCGGCGGCGCGCGAGCCGCATCGCATCGCCTTCTATCTCTATGATCTGGCAGCCGAATTCCACGCGCTTTGGAATATGGGCAATGACGATCCGTCGCGCCGCTTCCTGCTGACCGACAACGAACAAGTAACATGCGCACGGCTTTCCCTCGCCGACGCGATCGGGCAGGTTATCCGCAATGGCCTCAGCATCATGGGCGTGGAGGCGGTTCAGGAGCTGAACTGATGAACGCAGGAGAGGATAAGCCCGCCGAAACCGCGGTCGAGGACGAGATCGAGACCGGCGACCGGCTGCCCTGGCTGGAAACGGCCGATGACGATTACGACGAAAGGCCGCCGATCCTGGGCAGGCTGCTGCCCGTCGCCGCGGGACTCGCGGTGATCGTCGCCGCAGTCGGCGGCGGCTGGTGGCTGCTCGGGGGGCAGGGCGCCGGAGGCGGGGGCAGCGGTGCGCTGATCAACGCCGCCGAGGGCGATTATAAGGTCAAGCCCGACGATCCCGGCGGGATGAAGGTCGATGGCGCGGGCGACACCGTCTTCGCCGCGAGCGAAGGCGCCACCACCAACGGCTCGATCAATGTCGGCGCGATGCCCGAGGCGCCGGTCGCGGGCAAGGCCGCGCCAAAGGCGACGCCCGCGCCGGTCACCGGATCGAGCCGCGTCACCGCCCCGGTGCCCTCCGCCCCGCCCCCGGTGAAGGCGGCGGCATCCGGTCAGCGCGCGCCCGGCCCGTCGGCGGGCAGCTCGATCATCCAGCTCGGCTCCTTCCCGGCGGAAGCGGGAGCGAACGGCGCCTGGGCGCGCCTGTCGAAGCGGTTCAACTATCTCGCGCCCTTGGGCAAGTCGGTCGAGAAGGCGGAGGTCAACGGCAAGACCGTCTATCGCCTGCGCGTCAACACCGGCAGCAACAGCCAGGCCAGCGAGCTGTGCGGCAAGCTGCGCGCGGCGGGCGAGGCGTGCTTCCTGGCGCCGAATTGAGCAAATCCTCCCCTAGAGTCTGTCCTGTTTAGATTGAGGCATATCCGCTGTTTCTGAGATAGTTGGCGCATTCGTGGGGCGGGAAGGCGTCGAGGAGTTGGCCGATGCGTTTCCATGTTGCCTCGACGGTGCGCTCTGCGGCCTTGCGCAG
>NZ_DASWTG010000052.1:0-31301 GCF_036402235.1 Sphingomonas sp.
CCTCCACCACCGCCTTCGGCGGCGGTCCCCCTCCCCCGTCGGGGGAGGAATTTGGCTGTGATCCTCACGCCACCCCCGCGAGCGCCTCGGCGCGGGAGATCAGGATTCGCCCGCCGTCGATCTTCACCGGGATCACCGGCACGCAGCCCTCGTCGCCGCCCAGCGCCTTGCCGGTGACGAGCGAGATGCGCCAATTGTGCAGCGGGCAGGCGACCGAGGTGTCGTGGACGATGCCCTGGCTGAGCGGCCCCTGCTTGTGCGGGCATTTGTTGACCAGTGCATGGACCGATCCGGTCGCGGTGCGGAAGATCGCGATCTCATCGCCGCCATGCACCGGAAGCGTGCGCGCGCCCATTGCGGGCAATTGGTCCACCGGACCGATATCGAGCCACTCGGCGTCCATCATTCTGCTCCCACGACCGCGAAGGGCCGGATTTCTGCGATATGCTGGTGAAGCTCGCGCTCGGCGCCCGCGGCGCGCTCGGCCCAGGGATCCTTCTGGAGGTGGCGCTGGGATTGGAGGAAGCGTTCCTTGAGCGCCTCGCGGCCCTCTTCATCCTCGACGATGCGCGACTTGATATAGTCGAGCCCGACGCGCTCGACCCAGGGCGCGGTGCGGTCGAGATAGCGTGCTTCCTCGCGGTAGAGCTGGATGAAGGCGGCGCAATAGTCGAGCGCTTCCTGTTCGGTCGCGACCTTGCAGAGCAGGTCGGTGCCGCGCAGGTGGATGCCGCCGTTTCCGCCGATGTGCAGCTCGTAGCCCGAGTCCACGCAGATCACGCCGAAGTCCTTGATCGTCGCTTCGGCGCAGTTGCGCGGGCAGCCGCTGACCGCGATCTTGAACTTGTGGGGCATCCACGAGCCCCAGGTCATCTGCTCGGTCTTGATGCCGAGGCCGGTCGAATCCTGCGTGCCGAAGCGGCACCATTCGGAGCCGACACAGGTCTTCACCGTGCGCAGCGCCTTACCATAGGCATGGCCCGAGACCATGCCGGCGGCGTTGAGATCGCCCCAGATCGCCGGCAGGTCTTCCTTCCTGATCCCGAACAGGTCGAGCCGCTGGCCGCCGGTGACCTTGACCATGCGCGCCCCGTATTTCTCCGCCGCGTCGGCGATCGCGCGCAGCTCGTTGGGCGTGGTGACGCCGCCCCACATGCGCGGGACGACCGAATAGGTGCCGTCCTTCTGGATATTGGCGTGCATCCGCTCGTTGACGAAGCGGCTCTGCTGGTCATCGACATGCTCGGCGGGCCAGGCGCAGAGCAGGTAATAGTTGAGCGCCGGGCGGCAGGAGGAACAGCCGTCCGGGGTGGACCAGTTGAGCGCCTGCATCACCTGCGGGATGACCTTGAGCTCCTGCGCTACGATCTCGCGGCGGACATCGTCATGGGTGAAGCTGGTGCATTTGCACATCGTCTTCGGCCCGGACTGGACCTCATCGCCCAAGGCGAGCGCGAGCAGCGTTTCGACCAGCCCGGTGCACTGGCCGCAGCTCGCCGAAGCCTTGCAGGTGCCACGCACGGCGTCGAGGCTGTGCGCGCCCTTGCCGATGCACGCGACGACCTGACCCTTGCTGACGCCGTTGCAGCCGCAGATTTCCGCATCGTCGGAAAGCGCCGCAACGGCCGCCTTAGGGTCCGCCTGCCCACCCCCGGAGGCGAAGGCCTGGCCGAAGATCAGATAGTCGCGCAGGCCGGACACGTCCTCCTGCTTCTTGAGCAAGTCGAAATACCAGCTGCCGTCGGCGGTATCGCCGTAGAGGACGGCGCCGACGATGCGGTCGTCCTTGACGACGACGCGCTTGTACACGCCGCGCGACGCATCGCGCAGGACGATGTCCTCGCACCCCTCGCCGCCTGAGAAATCGCCGGCTGAGAAGACGTCGATGCCGGATACCTTGAGCTTGGTCGAGGTGACCGAGCCGCGATAGCCGGTGGGGCTTTCGGTCAGGTGGTCTGCGAGCGCGCGGCACATGTCCCAGAGCGGCGCGACCAGCCCGTAGCATTGCCCGTCATGCTCGACGCATTCGCCGACCGCGAGCACGTCGGGGTCGCTGGTGACCATATGGTCGTCGACCTTGATCCCGCGCCCGACCTCCAGCCCTGCATCGCGTGCGAGGGTGGTGGAGGGGCGGATGCCGACCGCCATGACGACGAGGTCGGCGGGGATTTCGGTGCCGTCCTTGAGCTTGACGCCGGTGACGTGGCTCTCGCCCAGGATCGCGGCGGTGTCGGCGCCGGTGAGGATTGTCTGGCCGCGCGCTTCCAGCGCCTGCTTGAGCAGCCAGCCCGCCGCCTCGTCGAGCTGACGTTCCATTAGCGTGGGCATCAGGTGGAGGACGGTGACCTTCATCCCCCGCAGCGACAGGCCGTGCGCAGCCTCCAGCCCGAGCAGGCCGCCGCCGATCACCACCGCGCTGCCGCCCTTTTCCGCCGCGGACAGCATCGTGTTCACGTCGTCCATGTCGCGGAAGCTGATCACACCGGGTAGATCCTTGCCCGGGACCGGGATGATGAACGGATCGGAGCCGGTGGCGATCAGCAGCTTGTCGTAGTTGGTGACGACTCCGCCGCGCGAGGTGACGGTCTTTGCCGCGCGATCGATGCCGATGACAGGATCGCCCACGATCAGGTCGATACCGTTCTCGGCATACCATTCAGGGGTGTTGATCACGATGTCGTCGAACGCCTTCTCCCCGGCCAGGACCGGGGAGAGCATGATGCGGTTGTAGTTCACCCGCGGTTCGGCGCCGAAGATGGTGACGCGGTAGCGGGCGGGATCGCGGGCGAGGATTTCCTCGACCGCGCGGCAACCGGCCATGCCGTTGCCGATCACGACGAGATGTTCGCGTGTATCGTCCTCTGCGCGCGCGATGCGTTGCAGTTCCATCAGATCGTCCAGTCCAGTTGCAGCCAGAATTTTTGAGTGTCGGTGGCGAAGCGGTCCGCCTGATAATCTGCGAAGCGGACCGAAGCGGTGGTCTTGCCGAACTTCGCCGAGGCGAGGAGGTTGAGCTCATCGCCATAGTGACGGGTGAGGCGGTCGCTTTCGTAGCGGTGCCATGCGGCCTGAAGCGTGACGGCCTTGGCCGGGCCGATCGCTTTCCAGCCCCAGCCGGCGTTCACGTATAGATCGCGGATGCCGTCGGGCGGAGTGGTGAGATACTTGTCCGCCCAGCCCTGGAACTTGAAATTGGTGCCGAGCGGGGTCTGGAAGCTGGTGAGCGCGGCGCCGTTGCTGGCGCCGAGGATCTCGTAGCCCGCGCCGAGTTTCGGGCCATTGAGGTCGAGCGCGAGGTCGGCGAGCCAGTAATCCGCGGTATAGTCGCCGGGATTGCGGTGATAGTCCGACTGGCGGGCGTAGCTGAGCTGGTAGGCGAGCTTGGCCTTGCCGATTTCCCGCGTGCCCGCGAGCCGCGCGCCGAAGGTCTTGCTGGAGAGGCGGAAGCCCTGCACCGCCGCTTCGTCCTGATCGACCCAATAGCCGAAGCCGGTGAGCGTGCCGATCGGGGTGGCGTAGGAGAGGTTGGCGAAGATGTTGTCGCCGCTCACCGCGCGCTGGCGGGCGCTGGTGCCGTCCACGCCCCAGATGGTGCGGACGGACCAGGCGTAGGTGAGGTCGGCCTTGAGGCCCTTGAGCGGCGTGACTTCGGCGCGCACCGCGTCGAAGGTCTGGCTGTTCTGGCGGAAGGCGACCGAACCCACGAACCGCTCGTCGTCGAGGCCGATGCGCTGGCGGCCGGCGGTGAGCGTGGCGAACGGAAGCTTGAGACCGAGCTGCGCGCGGTAGATCGCGACATTCTGGGGGTCCGCGACGATCGGGCGCGTCGCAGCGCCCTGAAGCCCGTCATAATGGTCGCCCGCGATGGCGAGGTTGCCCTGCGCCTCGACCAGCGCAGAGAGCGGGCCGGTCTTCGCCTCCACCCCGGCGCGGACGCGCAGGGTAAGGGCGTCGGAGTCCTCGGCAAGGCCAGTCTGATCGGCGTGCTCGTAGCGCAGCCGGGCTTCGACGAGGGGTTTGACGGACTGGGCGGCGGCGGGGATTGCCGCCGCCAACGCGGCGAGGAGGAACGCAGCGCGCATCAGATCCGCACGCCTTCGGCCGCGCCCCAGGTCGCGCGCCATTTGCCCTTGACCAGCAGCAGCCCGATCAGCGCGACGACGGCGAGACCGGCGAAGATCAGGAAGCCGCCGGCGAAGCTGCCGGTGAACTGCTTGGCAAGGCCGAGCGAGGAGGCAAGGTAGAAGCCGCCGACGCCGCCTGCCATGCCGACCAGACCGGTCATCACGCCGATTTCTGCCAAGAAGCGCTGCGGCACGAGCTGGAAGACCGAGCCGTTGCCGGTGCCGAGCGCCAGCATCGCGAGGACGAACAGGGCGAGTGCGGTCGCGAAATTCTGGGCCATGCTGACCCCGACCAGCGCGAAGGCGGCGAAGATGAATACCGCGGTGAGTGCCTTGACCCCGCCGATCGCATCGGCGAGCGCACCGCCAAGCGGGCGGACCAGCGATCCGGCGAAGACGCAGGCTGCGGTGGCGTAACCCGCCTGGATGGTGGTGAGGCCGAACCGGTCGGTGAAGTAGATGGGAAGGCTCGCGGCGAGGCCGACAAAGCCGCCGAAGGTGACGGCGTAGAAGCCCATCAGCCACCAGGCATCGGCGGCCTTGAGCGGCTTGAAATAGTCGGCCAGCGACTTGGCGGGCGGACGGCCCGGCGCGTCCTTCGCCATGATGACATAGGCGATCAGGACGAGAGTCAACGGGATGCAGGCGAGGCCGAGCACGCCGTTCCAGCCGAAGATCTTGGCAAGCGCCGGGGCGAACAGCGCGGCGAGCACGGTGCCCGAATTGCCCATGCCGGCCAAGCCCATCGCCTTGCCCTGATGTTCGGGCGGATACCAGCGGCTGGCGAGGGGCAGCGCGATCGCGAAGCTGGCGCCCGCAAAGCCCAAGATAGCACCGAGCGCGAGCGTCCCGGCGAAGCTGGTGACGCCGGCCATCCAGGCGGTGAACAGCCCGACGATGACGATGACCTGGCTGATCGTGCCCGAGCGCTTGGGTCCGATGCGATCAACCAGCAGGCCGTTGACGACGCGCAGCAACGCGCCCGCAAGCGTCGGCACCGCGACCATCAGCCCCTTCTGAGCGGGGGAGAGCGCGAGCGTCTTGGCGATTTCGGGCGCGAGCGGGCCGAGGATCACCCAGACCATGAAGGCGAGGTCGAAATAGAGGAATGCGGCGATCAGCGTGGGCGTGTGCCCGCTCGACCAAAAGCTCGACTTGGCGGGCGCATTCGCGTCCAGAAAGGTTGTTGCCATCTTCTGTCCCCGTTCGATGGACAAGAAAAAAGCCGCCAGAACGGCGGCCATATCGGCGCGTTCTGGCGGCTTCGTTGCCTGTGTTTAGGTTGAGGGAGCTGAGGCTCCCGGCCCATCGCGGTTCTGCCCCCGCCCTTGGAGACCCTACCGCTTTATCCTGCCCCGGCGCCTTTGCCGAGTGATGTGAAGCTGCCTGATTCGGTCGAATGCGGCAAGCGTTTTCTTCGCAACTGCAATATTTTTAGATGCGCCGCGTCATCGCAAAGCTGCCAGATATCCGGGAATATCCTCAGGATCGAAGGCGCGGCGATCGAAGAACCGGTCGGCGCCCAGCACGAGGCGGCCCTGCACCGATCCGGCGCCGATCGGCTGATCCAGACCACCTTCGAGCTTCGAGCTGGCGCCGGGCAGCGGCGCGCCCGATCCGGCGAGCGCCTCGCGGTACAGATCCGGGCGGAACACGCCCGCCGCGGTCGCGGCGTCGGCGTCCGAATAGGGAAGGCCGTCCCAGCGGGCCATCTGCGAATAGAGCCACGCCGCCTGGCTGCGCCATGGGAAGTTCGCTGCCTCGCGATACTGGAACATGAAGTCGGGATAGTGGACCGGCGGCCCGCCCGGGACGAGGCGGATGCGATCGGTGATCGCGCGCAGGATCGCATCGCGCGAGGCATCGAGATAGGCGGAGCCGGCGAGGATATCGGCGCTCTGCTCGGCGGTGTCGGGGCGCACGAACCATGCCGCCGCGTCGTGGAGGGCGCGGATCAGCTTCAGCACCGAGTCGCGCCGCTCGTCTGCGACCTCAGCGCGGAGCGCGAGCACCTTCTCGACCCCGCGCCGCCAGATCTGCGCGGTGGCGAGCGCGATGCGGCCGACGCCGCGATCCACCGCGATCGAGTTCCACGGCTCGCCGACGCAGATGCCGTCGACCTCGCCCGCAGCCAGTGCATCGGCGGCGAAGGGCGGGCTGGTCACCGCGATCTCGACATCATGGTCGGGCCGGATGCCCACTCCGGCGAGCCAATAGCGGAGCATGTAGTTGTGGCTGGAATAGCGGTGGACCACGCCGAAGCGCAGCCGCCGCCCTTGGGCGGCGCGCTCGGCTGCGACCTGCTTGAGCGCGGCACCGATCGTGACCGGATCGCCCAGTTCGTCTCCTAGCCCGACCGCGTCGGCGAGCGCGGTGGAAAAGGTGATCGCATTGCCGTTGAGCCCGAGCACGAATGGAACTGCCATCGGCACCGCCGGCCGGTCGCGCCCGAGCGCGGTGGCGATGGCGAGCGGGGCGACCATGTGCGCGGCGTCGGTATGGCCATAGAGCAGCCGGTCGCGCACCGTCGCCCAGGTCATGTCGCGGACCAGCTCGAGCTGCACGCCCTCGGCTTCGGCAAAGCCCAGCTCATGCGCGAGGATCGGGAGCGCGGCATCGACCAATGGGAGGAAGCCGATGCGCAGGGTTTCACCGGTCATGGCAGGTCTCCCATCAGCGCTTCGCTCGTCACGATCGCCTCGGCGATCTCCGCGATGCGGCGGTTGGTGCGCATCGCCTGACCGCGCAGCAGCGCATAGGCGGCCGGCTCGTCGATCCCGCGGCGCTTCATCAGGATCGACTTGGCGCGATCGATCGTCGCGCGCTCGGCAAGGGCGTTCTTGGCTTCGTCGAGCTCGCGCTGGAGCCGCGAAAAGGCCTGGAAGCGGCGCACGGCGAGGTCGAGCACGGGCTTGATGCGCTGCTTTGACAGGCCATCGACGACATAGGCGGAAACGCCCGCGTCGATCGCGGCGCCGGTCGCCTCGGCATCGCTCTGATCGACGAACATCGCGATCGGGCGCGAGAGGGCGCGGGACATGGCGAAGAAATCCTCCAGCACGTCGCGGCTGGGGTTTTCGAGATTGACCAGCACAACCTCGGGCACCGCCGCCTCGATCTGCGCGGCGAGCGGCCCGGCGGGGTCGATCAGCACGAGATCGGTCAGCCCGGCTTCGCGCAATCCTTCGGAGATGATCGCGGCGCGTGTCTGGCTGGTATCGATGATTGCGATCCGCATTTCGCCCGCTTACGCAATTTTGCTGCACCGCACCAGAGCAATTGGTTCCATTGTTTCAAGCGAGACGGGTCCAAGGTGGAGCAAAGCGGCTTGCAGGTTAAGCCATTCATATAAGGACGGATTTCCAGGATCATGCGGGCGTTCTCGGCAAGGTGATGCCGAAATCGATCAGTTGGTATCTGCCGAACGGCGCGGGCGGCGATAGAGCCTTGTCATCTGCCAATGGCTCCGGAACGGATGCACATCGACCCACGTTCCCGAAATGATCGTCTAGCGTTCCAGCGCGGCGTGATGCCGTGGGAACGAAAGATGCGGCTCGCGAATCACCTGTTCTACGGCGACAATCTCGACGTGCTGCGCACGCATTTCGCGGACGAGAGCGTCGATCTGATCTACCTCGACCCGCCGTTCAATTCCAACGCCAACTACAACATCCTGTTCCGATCGCCGACCGGGGCGGAGGCGGATGCGCAGGTCGAGGCGTTCGAGGATAGCTGGCACTGGAACAACAGCGCCGAGGACGCCTTCGACCAGGCGATGCAGAGCGGCTGCACCCGGGCGTTCGACCTGCTCAACGCGATGCGCGCCTTTCTCGGCAAGAACGACATGATGGCCTATCTCGCGATGATGGCGATCCGGCTGATCGAGCTGCACCGCGTACTGAAGCCTACGGGCAGCCTCTATCTCCACTGCGATCCGACTGCGAGCCACTATCTCAAGCTGCTGGCGGACGGGGTGTTCGGCGCCGAGCGGTTCCGCAACGAGATCACCTGGAAGCGCACCTCGGCGCACAGCGATGGCGGGCGCTACGGTCGGAACACCGACATCATCCTCTTCTACTCCAAGGGCGCGAAGCCGGTGTGGAACCCGCAGTTCATGCCCTATGACCGCGACTATGAGGCGCGGTTCCGCAACCGCGACCCGGACGGGCGGCTGTGGATGGACGACAATCTGACCGCCAAGGGGCTGTCGGGCGGCGGCTATCACTATGCGTACAAGGGGGTGCACTCCTATTGGCGGATGCCGGTCGAGACGATGGAACGGCTCGACCGCGAGGGGCGGCTGCACTTCACGCGGAGCGGCGGCATCCGGCTCAAACGCTATCTGGACGAGGCACGCGGGCTGCCGGTGCAGGCGCTGTGGACCGATATTCCGACGATCAATTCGCAGGCACAGGAGCGGTTGGGCTATCCGACGCAAAAGCCGATCGCATTGCTCGAGCGGATCATCGCCGCCTCGTCGAATGAAGGCGATCTGGTGCTCGACCCGTTCTGCGGCTGCGGGACGGCGGTGCATGCCGCGCAGAAGCTTGGGCGCCGCTGGGCGGGGATCGACGTGACGCATCTCGCGATCAGCCTAATCGAGCGGAGGATGAAGGCGGCGTTTCCGGGGATTGTGCTAAACGTGGAGGGGACGCCGCGCGATCGGGCCTCTGCCGAGGATCTGGCGCGGCGCAATCCGTATCAATTCCAGTGGTGGGCGGTGTCGATGATCGACGCGGTGCCCTTTGCCGGGCGCAGGAAGGGGCCGGACGGCGGGATCGACGGCATCATCTATTTCAGGCCCGAACGGCAGCGGACGGCCAAGGCGCTGGTATCGGTGAAGGGCGGCGAGCATGTGGGGGTGAGCGTGGTGCGCGACCTGCATTCGGTGATGGAGCGCGAGAAGGCGCCGATCGGCGTGATCGTCAGCCGCTCGCCGCCCTCCGCCCCGATGCTGCGCGAGGCGGCGGCGGTGGGGCGCTTCCATTCCGAGGCGACCGGACGCAGCTATGCGCGGATGCAGATATTGACGGTGGACGAGCTGTTCCACGGGCGGCGGCCGGACATCCCGCTGGTCGATCCGACCGCGGCATTCCGGAGCGCGCCGCGGGAAGCAGGGACGGCGCAGGCACAGCTGCTGTAGCGTCTCGCTTCCCATTCGCGGCGTGGGTCCGTACACCCCCCGGCGATGAGCGGTCCTCCCTCCCAGCCGATCCCCGCCGCGACGCTGATCGTGATGCGCGAGTGTGACGCCGGCGTGCCCGAGCTGCTGATCGTCGAGCGATCGGCGGCAATGCGCTTTGCCGGCGGCGCGCTGGTGTTTCCGGGCGGCCGAGTCGATCCCGGCGACCGGGCACTGGCGGCACTGCACGCAGGCGATGCGGAGGATGTCGCGGCGCGGATCGCGGCGATTCGCGAGACGATCGAGGAGGCCGGGCTGGCGATCGGGGTAAGCGGTCTCGCCGATAGCGAGGCGGCGCGTACAGACCTGTATGGCGGGAGGCCGGTGGGGGAGGTGCTGGCGGGGTGCGCGCTGGACCTCGACGCGCTGGTGCCGTTCGCCCGGTGGCTGCCGCCCGGCGATGTCTCGCACAAGGTGTTCGACACGCGCTTCTATCTTGCACGGCTGCCCGAAGGCGCGGCGGAGGCTGCGGTCGATGGGAACGAGAATGTCCGGCTGTTCTGGGCCACCGCTCGGCACGTGCTCGACATGGCCGATCGGGGGGATGCACGGATCATCTATCCGACCCGGCGCAACCTGGAGCGGCTGGCGCAGTTCGGCAGCTTTGCCGAGGCGGCGGCCGATGCGCGGGCATATCCGGTCGAGGCGATCACCCCCTGGGTCGAGCTGCGCGGCGGCGAGGAACTGCTCTGCATCCCCGAGGGGCTGGGCTATCCGGTGACGTCGCAGCCGGTGAAGGCGGCGTTCCGGGCATGAGACTGCTGCGCAACATGACCGCGGCAATCGTGCTGGCGGCGCTCGCGCTGACGCTGGTGCTGCTGCTCTATGCGATGGTGCGCGATCGGCCGCAGGATCTGCCCTGGACCGAGCTCGACCTGGGACAGCCGGTGGGGCTGTTCACCGGGCGCAAGCTGGCGGCGCTGACCGACGACTTTCCCGCATGCCGCAAGGCGCTCGACAAGGCGGGGGTGCGCTATACCGCGCTGGCACCGCTGAGCGAGCAGGGCGGGCAATGCGGCTATGAGGACGCGGTGCGGTTCCGGGCGGGCGGGGCACGGCGGATCGGCTTCGCGCCTTCGGATCTGGGCGTTTCCTGCCCGGTCGCCGCGGCGCTGGCGGTGTGGGAGTGGGAAGTGGTGCAGCCTGCGGCGCAGCGCCATTTCGGGCAGAAGGTCGCCGAGATCGAGCATTTCGGCAGCTACAATTGCCGGCGGATGTACAATCGCGAAGGCGCGAGCTGGAGCGAGCATGCGACGGCGGATGCGGTGGATGTCGCGGCGTTCCGGCTGGCGGACGGAACGCGGGTGACATTGGTGGGCGACTGGGAGGGGAAGGGGTCGAAGGCGCGGTTCCTGAAGGATGTCCGCGACGGAGCATGCCGGGTGTTCTCGACCGTGCTGTCGCCCGATTACAACGCCGCGCACCGCGACCATTTTCACCTCGATCAGGCGGAGAGGATGTGGCGGGTCTGCCGCTAGGACCGACCCGCCGAGAATTTCAGCCCAGCATCGGCTCCGTGCCGACCTTCTCCACCCATTGCGGGAAGAAGGCGGGCTGGCGGTTCGACCAGCCCGACGCGGTCGCAGCGGCTTCGCTGATCGACTGGAGCAGCTTGCGCCGCAGGTCCGGATGGAGATGCGGGAGCGCGGCTGCTGCACAGAAGGCCGCGGGCAGCCACGGCCGCACCTCGGCGCCGATCAGCCGCTCATAGAGGAAGCGATAGGCCGAAAAGCTGGTGAGCCGCCCCTGGCTCAGGTCGAAGGCAGAGACGGTGACGAGCGGGGCCATGAACGGCTCCATTGCGTCGAGCCCGCTGTCGTCGGGGATCAGCGCACGGATTTCGGGGAGACGGTCATACATATGCGCCTGGGCACGGATGCTGGCGGCTTCGACCACGTCGCGGGACCAGCGCTCCATCGCATCGCTGCGATCGAGGCCGATGTCGAGCGCGCGGCGGATGTAACGCTGCGTCGCTGCGGCAAAGCCCGCAAACTCCTTCATCTCGGCCAGCGTCATCGCGCCTTCGGCCGGCTTACTTCGTGCGCTCATTCTCCTTCACTCCCACCCACTCTACTCCTTACCGCGGATGATGCCCCAAGTTGGTTAACGTTAACCTTAACCCCGCGTCGTCCGCCGTTCAGGTAAGGAATCACAGATGGTTTTGCGTTGCAACATGGGTTGCGACGAACCGAATGGCGGAAATCTAAAACGGTTACGGGGCGCGGCTTTCGGGCAACAAATAGGCGCCGGAGCCGTAACGAGCGGCCTTTTCACCCGGAAAAGCAATGGGGAATCGGCTTCCGAAGCTGAACAGAATGTCAGTCATCGTCGCGGCGAAACGATTCATCGGATATCCGCTCCGGCGGGCTAGGATGGCCGGAACCATTCTGCCAACACCCCTTCATCGAGATTCGGGGTCTGAAGGGGGCCACCATGAAAGCCAAGGTTCTTGCGGCGCGATTCGCGCTGATGGCAGCGCTTTGCCTGGCGACAATCGCTCCCGCGAACGCGCAGTTCTGGCAGTGCGTCCCCTATGCCCGCATGATTTCCGGCGTTCAGATCTTCGGCAACGCGCACACCTGGTGGGCGCAGGCCGAGGGCCGCTACGAGCGCGGCAACGAGCCGGTGGAAGGGGCGGTGATGTCGTTCGCCTCGACCCAGCGCATGCGTCTCGGCCATGTCGCGATGGTCTCGAAGGTGATCAGCGACCGCGAAGTGCTGCTGACCCACGCCAACTGGTCGCGCCGCGGCGGCATCGAGAAGAATGTGATCGCGGTGGACGTGTCCGAGAAGGGCGACTGGAGCCGCGTCAAGGTGTGGTTCGCGTCGAACGGCGGCCTTGGCACCTCTACCTATCCGGTCAACGGCTTCATCTATGCCGGCAAGGCACCGGCGCAGGAGCGCGAAGGCGATGCGCTTGGCGGCGTGACGATCGCCGCGATCGATCTCGAGAAGTTCGGGATCACTACGTCGCTGCAGAAGTAAGGCGCCGCCAGCCTCTGGTCTCCCCGCCCTGCGCTAGTCTGCGCGGGCGGGAAGGCGATCACAGACGGGAGCATCACCATGGCGGTTGCAAAGGTCGTCGAGGTCATTTCGAGCTTGATCGAGAGCATCGAGCACGCGATCCGCGACGGTGTCGCCAAAGTCGGCGAGACCGTGGACAATATCGAGAGCGTCTGGGTCAAGGACACCAAGGGCGTGGTGCGCGACAACAAGGTCGTCGAATGGCGCGTGATCCTGGCGGTGACGTTCGTCGTCAGATAGTGCCAGGCAACGGCCTCAGGACGGCCGGAACGCCATCGCAAGGCCGTTCATGCAGTAGCGCTTGCCGCCCGGCGGCGGGCCATCGTTGAAGACGTGACCGAGATGGCTGCCGCAGCGGCGGCAGATCACTTCGGTGCGGGGCACGCCGATGGCAAAATCGGTGCGCGTGCGGATCGCATCCCTGAGCGGCGCGGTGAAGCTTGGCCAGCCGGTGCGACTGTCATACTTGGTGCGCGAGCTGTAGAGGGGCAGCCCACAGCCGGCGCAGGCGAAGATGCCGTCCCGCTTCTCCCTGTCGAGCGGGCTGGTGAAGGCGCGCTCGGTCCCCGCCTGCCGCAGCACGCGATATTGCGCCGGGCTGAGCCGCTTGCGCCATTCGGCATCGGTGAGGGGGAATTCGTAGTGCTGCGCGGCCTGCGATTCGGGGGAGGAGCAGCCGAAGGTGACGGCAATGCCGCTGGTGCCGATCAGGGCGAGCAGGTGACGGCGGGTTGGCATTCGGCGTCCTTTCATGGCTTCGGGGGAAGCTGTGAGGGAATGTGGGGTGTGGATGAGCTGTAGGCAAAGGGTGGGCGGGCACCCGTATATGCTTTGCCGCCGATCGAACTGCGCGTAAGGTTTCCCTATGGCGTCGATGTTGCTTTCGCTGACCTTGCTGGTGCTCGCGCCGGGTTCCGGCTTGGCCGATGAAGCGGGCCGCCCGGAAGACCTGGTCGTGTTCGGCGAGCTCGACGATCAGGAATATATGGGGTCGATGGACGAGCTCGGCATGAATGGCATCATCGAGGCACGGCTTCGTGTGACCCGTGTCGTGAAGGGGCGACCGCCGTCCCGGATGCTCAAAATCCGGTATATCGCGCACACCTTCCGGTCCGGAGATCGCGCGTTTCGTTTCCGGCTACGCCGTGATGAGGACGGCACCTATCTCGCATGCAGTGACGGCGGGCGCGGCTATATTTGCCAGTGATATAGTCCGCCCTTTCCTCAGCCGGGGATGGGCATGCGAGCTATGTCGAGGATGGCTCGACTATCGCGAGCGCTACACGCCGGTCGTATGTGCGTTGGTGCGCAGCATGGCCGCCGCGATCCGCGACCGTGCCGCACAGACCGGCGTCTCCCATTCGGCGACCAACCAGAAGGTTGCGCAGATGGCGGAGCGCGGTCTGGTGATGCTGACCACCGGCATCGACGCGCGAGAGCGCATTGTCACGCTGTCCGATGCGGCGCAGGCGATGCTTCCCCGTCTCGAGCACCGCCGCGCATCGCCCGGTCCGGCGACTGAACGCGCCATGGCCGGGTACGCCCGATCCTGTAGAGATCCAGGCGAGGTGAGGCGATGAGCGGCAAGGCCTGGAAGAGCAACGCGCCCGGCATCACCGGCCTGCGCCAGTTCGTGACCCAAGAGCAGCAGCGCGCCTGGCTGGACGGCGAGCTGGATCTGTTCGACTTCGGCACCACGCGTTCGGAGAATATCGAGCACCGCTTCAACTACGCCGCCCGCTTCGAGAAGCTGCTTCGCCGCCCGCAGGCGGAGGATGTTCTGGAGATCCTTGGCCGCTACGGCCGCACCTGCATCCCGGTGCCGCGCCTGACTGAGCGCGATTACTGGTCGGCCTCGTGCCTGCCGGCGACCTCCGACAAGCCGCTGGTCCGCGTCAACGCCAGCTGGATGGAACTGTTCGCCCTCTATGCCGACAGCGACGGCATCCGCTCGCGTTTCATCCTGCACCTTTCGGATTTCACCACGGACCGCTCACCGATGCAGGATCAACTGGACCGCGACCTTCTCGACAGCTGCATCGCAGCGCCGGGCGACCTCAGCTGGTTCTTTCCGCGCGGCGCCGACATGTTCGGCATCAATGTCCGCGGAGCGGTGTCGATCCGCGAATTTCTGGCACACGCAGGTGCATTGCGCGCGATTCGCCGGTTCAACCTGACGCACATGAACCGCGGACGGAACGCCTATCAGACCAGCCACAGCTACAGCGTGGCGGACCACATGCTGGAAGCGCCTTAGTAGCGGCTCAATTCCACCGGCATCTTCTTGTAGCCATGGACGAAACAGGCCGCGACACGCTCCGGCTCCGCCACCACATTGGGGCGCAGGCGCCGCTTCGCCATTTCCTCCATCAGCACGCCGATCTGCAGCTCGGCGAGGCGCGCGCCGACGCAGCGGTGGATGCCGTGGCCGAAGGCGAGGTGACGGCGGGCGTTGGGGCGATCGACGATGATGTCGTCGGGGCGCTCGAACATGCTCTCGTCGCGATTGGCGGAGAGATACCAAAGGACGAGCTTGTCGCCCTCCGCGATCTGCTGGCCCATCAGCTCGGTATCCTGCGTCGCGGTGCGGCGCATGTGCGCGAGCGGGGTCTGCCAGCGGATGATCTCCTGGCAGGCGTTGGGGATAAGCTCGGGGTTCGCCTCGAGCTTGGCGCGCTCCTCAGGAAACTGCTCGAGCGCCCAGGCATAGGCCGACATCGAATTGCGCGTCGTGTCGTTGCCGCCGACGATCAGCAGGATGAGGTTCCCGAGGAACTCCATCTGATCCATCTCCGCCATCGCATCCGAATGGATCATCATCGAGATAAGATCAGGGGTTGGGTCCTTGCCGACCTTCGAGTTCCACAGCGCACCGAACTCGGCGGCGCACTGGAACAGGATGTTGCGGCGCTCTTCCTTGCGCACGGGGTCCTTGGCGATCTCGATATCCCCCGCCCAGTCGGACCAGTAGGTGAGCTTGCGGCGCTCCTCCCATGGGAAGTCGAACAGCAGCGCCAGCATCTGCGTGGTCAACTCGATCGAGACCCGATCGACCCAGTCGAACGTTTCGCCGACGGGGAGCGAGTCGAGGATCTCGGCGGTGCGGTGGCGGATGTCGCCGGTCATCCGCTGCATCTCGCTGGGCGTGAAGGCGGGGGCGACGGTGCGGCGCTGGCCGGTATGCTTGGGCCGATCCATCGCGATGAACATCGGCATCTTGATGTCTTCGGGCATCAGGTCAGCGACGGTGATGCCGCCCGCCTGGCTCGAATAGAGATCGGGGAGCGATTCAACCTCGACGATCGGCTTGTAGGTCGAGATCGACCAATAGGGGCCGAACGCGCTGTTCTCGCACCTGTAGACCGGCGCCTGTTCCCGCAGCTGACGGAACGGCGCGTGCCACAGATCGTCGCGGTAAAGCTCGGGCCGGGTAACGTCGAGCGGATCGACCGCAGGCTCGGCGGCTAGGGTGGCCATCGCTTTACTCTCCCGGAGGCTGTTTTCCACGAGAGTGGCTTAACTTACAGGATTGTCAATAGTGCTGCGGCGAAACGTCAGGCCGCCGCCTTCTTGCGTCGCCGCAGCCCGGGGCTGCCCGACTGGAGCACGCCGCGCCGGAACAGCCGCGCTGCGACGGTGACGGTGATCGCGACCCACAGCGCCTGCCAGCCGAGCGCAAGCAGATGCGGCCAGAGCTCGGGCGAATTGGCGGCGCGCGCGACCATCGCGAAGGGCGAGCTGAACGGGAAGGCGGCCGCGGCAGTCGCAAGCCCGCTGTCCGGGCTGAGCGCGGTGGCCGAAGCGAGGCCCCACATCGCGACCTGGAAGATGGTGATCGGCAGCGACATCATCTGCAGCTCGCGCTGGGTCGACGCCTGCGCACCGAGCCCGAGGAAGACCGCGCCGAGCAGCATGTAGGAGGTCACGAAATAGGCGAAGAAGAGCAGCCCGAACATCGGCAGCCCGACCGCCGGGCCGACATCGATGAACGCGGTGGCGAGCTTCGTCGGGAGCAGCGAGCCGACATTGACGATCACCGTGCCCCAGAAGCCGAGGAACAGCAGCGCGACGCCGAACATGCCGATCAGCTTGCCGAAGAACACGCTTTCGAGCGGGACCGCGGCGGCGAGGACCTCGATCACCTTGTTCGAGCGTTCCTCGGCCATGGTGCCGACGACCTGGCCTGCGAGCAGAAGGCTGATCATGAACAGCGCGGTGACGGCGAAGAAGGCGGCCTGGCCATGCCCCCCGGTCGTGGAACCAGCGCGGGTGACGACGCTCTTGGTCGCCTCGCTGAGCGGGGCCGAGGTGCCGGCGCGCTGGGCACGCAGCACCTGATCGGCCAGCGCTGCGAGATAGTCGGCCGAGCGGGTGCCGTTGACGCTGTGCAGGATCTGCGGCTTGTCCAGCGGGCCGTACATCACGGCGTAGGTGTCGCTTTCCTTGCGATCGAACATCGCGCGTGCCTGCGCCTCTGGATTGGCTGCCGGGCTCTCGACGATCAGCCGGGCGGGCTGCTCGATCGGGCGGAACATCTGACGAAGCCTTCGGTCCGCGGCGACCGCGACGCGCGCCTGGTCGCCGCTGGCGAGCAGGACGACCCGCGCTTTGTCGTCGCCGCTCTTGGTGATCGACATCGCGGCGCCGCCGCCGACTGCTCCGAAGCCGACCATCATCAGCGGTGCGAACAGGAAGAGCAGGAAGGTGGGGGTGAACACCGTCGCGACGAAATCGCGGCGGGCGATGGTCAGGGTCTGGCGGATCAGGCGGGCAATGCTGGTCATGGTGGGGCTGCTCATGGCTGCGCCTCCGCTTCCAACGCTTCCGCCTCGGCGAGCGCCTTCGCGCCGACGATGCGGACGAACACGTCGTGCAGGCTCGGTCGCTCGATCGACAGGCCGGAGATGCCGTAGCCGGCGTCGATCAGCTTCACGAGAATGCCCTCGATTCCTTCGTCGGGCAGCGTGAAGCGCCAGCCGTCACCTTCGGGCACCGCATCGGCAGGGAGCAGCGCGCGGATGCCGTCGTTCGGATGATGCGGAACATAGTGCGCCTTGAACGGGAGGGTGGCGCGGGCATCGGCGACGGTGCCCTCGAAACGGACCTTGCCGCCCGCGATGATCGCGAGGCGATCGCATAGTCGCTCGGCATGCGCCATGACGTGGGTGGAGAAGAGCACGGTCGCGCCGCGGTCGCGCTCGGCGAGGATGAGCTTCTCGAGCCGCTCCTGGTTGACCGGATCGAGGCCCGAAAAGGGCTCGTCGAGCACGAGCAGGTCAGGCCGGTGGACGACCGAGCCGAGCAATTGCACGAGCTGGGCCATGCCCTTGGAGAGCTTGCGGATCTTCTGGTCGGTGGCATGGCCGAGGCCTGCGGCTTCCATCAGCTCAACCGCACGCGTGCGGCCGGTGCGCCAGTCGAGTCCGCGCAGCGCGCCCATGAAGGCGATCGCCTGCGTCGTCTTCATCGACGGATAGAGGCCGCGCTCTTCCGGAAGATAGCCGACATGGTCGCTCACCTCGCGCGGACGGTCGTTGCCGAGCAGGGTGCGATCGCCCTCGTCCGGCTCGATGATGCCCAGCAGCATGCGCAGGGTGGTCGTCTTGCCCGCGCCGTTGGGGCCGAGCACGCCGTAGATCATGCCCTTGGGCACCGCGATGTCGACACCATCCACCACGCGGCGGTTGCCGAAGCGCTTCACCAATGCGGTGGCGCTGACCGCCAGTTCGTTCTGCAACAGGAATCCCCTTAGCTCTCCGGTCGTGGTAGCGGGCGGTGATGCAGTCCGGCAAGACGCCATATTGTTCAGCTTCGCTGAAGCGGCACCGGCCCGCTCCCCCACCCGGCCACCCAGCGACAGCATCATATGGGTGGCCGGGTGGGGGAGCGGGCCGGTGCCGTGCGGTTCAGCCATGCTGAACCGCCCAATCGAAGCGCGAATCCGTGAAAAGGCGGCGGAGCTGGGCTTCGCGGCCTGCGGCTTCGCGCGCGCCGACGCCGCGCCGCTGGCGGGCAGGCGGCTGCACGAATGGCTGGCCGATGGGCGGCATGGCGACATGATCTGGATGGCTGAGCGCGCGCATCATCGCGAGAGTCCGGTGGGGCTATGGCCGGAGGTGCGCAGCGTGATCTCGCTGGGGATGAGCTATGCACCAGCCAACGATCCGCTGGCACTGGCCGAGGTCGGCGATCACGGGCGCATCTCTATCTATGCACAGGGCGCCGATTATCACGATGTGATGAAGAAGGCGCTGAAGGCGCTGGGCCGCTGGCTGGCGCAGGAGGCGGGGTGCGACCTCAAGGTGTTCGTCGATACCGCGCCGGTGATGGAGAAGCCGCTCGCCGAGGCGGCGGGGCTGGGGTGGCAGGGCAAGCATACCAATCTGGTCAGCCGAGACCATGGCAGCTGGTTGTTCCTGGGGGCGATCTACACCACGCTGGAGTTGGAACCGAGCGATCGCGAGCGCGGCGGGTGCGGATCGTGCGATGCATGCCAGACCGCATGCCCGACCGATGCCTTCCCCGCGCCCTATCAGCTCGATGCGCGGCGCTGCATCTCTTACCTGACGATCGAGCTCAAGGGACCGATCCCGGAGGAGCTTCGCGAAGGGATCGGCAACCGTATCTATGGCTGTGACGATTGCCTGGCGGTGTGCCCCTGGAACAAGTTCGCTGCCGCAGCGGCGGCGAACCTGTCCTTCGCGCCGCGCGCCGAGCTGACCGCGCCCCAGTTGGCCGATCTGCTGGCGCTGGACGATGCCGGGTTCCGGCAGGTCTTCTCCGGCTCGCCGATCAAGCGGATCGGGCGCGACCGGATGATGCGCAATTGCTTGATCGCGGCGGGGAACAGCGGCGACGCCGCGTTGCTCCCTGTCGTGGAGATGCTGCTGGACGACCCCGATCCGGTGGTGGCCGAAGCCGCCGACTGGGCGCGCGCGCGGCTTATTTCCCGCGGTTTGCCTTAAGGGCGGCGGCGCAGCTCGACTGGTCGATCGGCTTGCCGTCGCGCTGGCGGGTCTCGGCGAAGGTGACGGTGGCATCGCCGCGGCCGGACTTGGGCGGATAGAGATAGGCGTCGAGCACGCAGATCGGCCCGGCGAACTGGAGCTTGCGCGCGCTGCCTTCACTGACATCGAGCTGGGGGCGGCCGAACTGGGAGATCAGGCCGTTGGCGTTCTGCCCCATCACCGTGGTGAGCGCGGCCATGCCGGGCTGGTGCGGCACCGGAACCGGCGCGGCGCGGACTACCGGCGGCGGCGTGCCGCCACCCCCGCATCCGGCGAGCAGGACGAGCAGGGCGGCGGGGGCAATGATCTTCAAGGGGTGGTCCTCCGGTGGAACAGGTGCGTCGCCATCGCCGCACCGAGGACGGGCGCGACGAAATTGACGAACGGCACCAAGAACAACGCGGTGCCGGCTGCACCCAGCGTGAACCGCGACAGCCGGGTCGCGCCGCGCCAGCGGGCGAGGTCATCGGCGGGCAGGTGCCGCACCGCGACCATGTCTCCCAGATCGCGGCCGAGCAACCAGGAGTTGACGAGGAAGAAGGCGAGCGCAGTGCCGACGCCGGTGACGAGCAGGACGATATAGAGCGGCGCGAGGACGAGGTTGACCAGCACGGCGCGGAGCGCGGACCTGACGCCAATGCCGAGCGACCGTGCTAGGCTGAGGTCGCGCGCGGCAGCGAAGCGCTCGGGATAGTGCTTCGCCTCGACGGCATGGACGACTTCGTCGGCGAAGACGCCGATCACCGCGATCGCGATCACGCGGAACAGCAGCCAGGCGCCAAGCGCCGCCAGCAGCAATGCCGCCGCCGCGACGAGGCTGGCAATGCTGTCGCCGGCGTCGAAATAGTGATCGACCAGTGCATCGACCCCGAACCATAGCGTCGTGCCCAGCGCCGCGAAGATCGCCAGCGTGAGCAGCATCGACTTCACGAACACGCCCAGGATCCGCTTGTCGCCGAGCTGGCGGACCGAGAGAAGGAAGGCGTCGAGCATCGCGGCATGGATGGGCCGGCGCGGGCGGATAAGTCAACGCAGTTGCGTGGCGGCGCCGCGTCCACTAGGCGCGCGAAAACTTTCATCGGAGACCAATGTGACCGCACCCGTGCATGACGTCGTCGCCATCGGCAACGCCATCGTCGACGTCCTCGCCTCGGCCGAGGATAGCTTCATCGAGGAGATCGGTGTCGCCAAGGGATCGATGCAGCTGATCTTCTCCCCCGAAGAGGCCGATGCGCTGTACGGCCGGATGGGGCCGGGGCGTGAGGTTTCGGGCGGGTCGGCGGGCAACACCGTCGCCGGCATGGCCGCGCTGGGCAGCCGCTGCGCGTTCATCGGCCAGGTCGCCGACGATCAGCTCGGCCAGGTGTTCGCGCACGATCTGCGCGCCACCGGCGTCGATTTCGATACCGAAGTCCGCTCGGGTCCGCCGTCCACCGCGCGTTGCCTGATCTTCGTGACGCCCGACGGGCAGCGCACGATGAACACCTTCCTCGGCGCGTCGCAGTTCCTGCCCGAAAAGGCGCTGGACCGCGACCTGATCGCCGGCGGCGCGATCCTGTACCTCGAAGGCTATCTGTGGGACCCCGAGGAACCGCGCCAGGCGATGCGTGCCGCGATCGACATCGCACGCGGCGCAGGCCGCAAGGTTGCGTTCACTCTGTCGGATGTGTTCTGCATCAGCCGCCATGGCGGCGACTTCCGCGCGCTGATCGCCGAAGGGCTGGTCGACATCCTGTTCGCCAACGAGAATGAGCTGCTGGCGCTGGCCGAGCTGGACGATTGCGAGGAGGCGATCGCCAAGATCGCCGCGCAGGTGCCGGTGCTGGTGGTGACGCGCAGCGAGAAGGGGGCGATCGCGATCTCCAATGGCGAGCGCGCCGCTGTGCCGGCCGAGCCGATCGACAAGGTGATCGACACCACCGGCGCGGGCGACCTGTTCGCGGCGGGCTTCCTGCACGGCCAGGCGCAGGGCTGGAGCCTCGAGAAGTCGCTGAAGCTTGGCGCGGTGTGTGCCGCGGAGATCATCAGCCATTATGGCGCGCGGCCCGAGGTCGATCTGAAGGCGCTGGCGGTGGCGAAGCTCGGCTGAGCACCGCCCGGGCGCTTACCTTATGTCAGCGATTTGCCGCTATCCCGTGCGCGAGCGCGGGAGGGTGGATGTTGCAGGCACGGAAGGCAGAACGGGCATATGCGCCGACGATCGTCGTCCGGCTGCACAATGGCGTCCCTGCGCTGCTCGACGATCTGGCGGCGCGCACGGACCCGCATCACCATTTCCTGCGCGCTGCCTGGTATCGGATGGCAGCTGGCGAAGGTGCCGTCACCCTGGCGGCGATCCGGCCCGATGGCACGCCGATCGCGGCTCTCCCCACCACGCCGCTGGGACCTGCCCTGATCGGCGCGCGGAGCGTTCCGGGGAGCTACTGGCCCTATCGTTCGATCCCGCTCAATCCCGAGGCATCGGGCGCGGAGCTGTCAGCGTTCTTCGCGAACCCGGCGAGCATCGCCGCGCTCGGCCCGGCGTGGCGGATCGGGCCGATCTATGCCGACGATCCTGCGACGGTGCGGATCAAGCGCGCCGCGGCGGCGGGCGGCTGGACGGTGCTGACCCGCAAGCTCGGCCGCACCTTCCTGTTCGATACGCGGGACGACAGCTGGCCGCGGCGATCGACGCGGCGGCGGCTGGCCAATTACGAGCGCCAGCTGGCGCAACTGGGCGAAGTGACGATCCGTGAGGTAAGCGGGGCGGGTTGGACCCGCGCGGTGTTCGACCGTCTGGCGGCGATCGAAGCGGCGAGCTGGGTCGGCACCGGGACCGACGGCACTGGCGCCAAGTTCCTGACCGATGCCAAGCGCGCGGGCTGGATCGAGATGATGGCGGATCCGGTGCTCGCGCAGGCGCTTTCGGCAACGATCCTGTCGGTTGGCGGCAAGCCTGCGGCCTTCTCGTTCGATCTCCGTTCCGGCACCATGCAATATGGCATTGCCAGCAGCTACGACCCGCGTTTCGCCGCGTTCCGCCCGGGCAAGATCGTGACGGCCCATCAACTCGAGCAGGCGCGAAGGGCAGGGGTCGAGACGATCGACCTCGGCGCGGGCGATTCGGGCTACAAGCGCGAGATGGGCGCGGTGGCGGGGCCGGAGATCCTGGACCTGCTGATCGTGCGCAACCGGCCGGCTGCGTCGCTGCTGCGGCTGCGCTGGGGTGCGGAGTCCGAGATCGCGCGCGAAGCCTATCTCGCCGCGTCGAAGCTTCGCGATGCGGGGCACGAGCGTGGCGACCGCGGGCGGATCGAGGCGCTGCTCGCGTTGGGCGCGCTGGCGGCCACGGTACTGACCTTCGCGGAGTAGGCCGGAGCCGGCATGAAGAAGGGGCCGGGAGATTTGCTCTCCCGGCCCCTGTTCAGTCGCCAAAAGCGGCTCAGTGCGTGCCGGGAACCGGCGGGTCGAGCTCCTGATAAGCCTCATGCTCGGGAGTCTCGACGATGCCGCGGCCGACATGGCTCTTGCGGCGGCTGTAGCCGAAATAGACGATCAGACCGACCACCGCCCAGCCTACGAACATCATCTTGGTGTCGTGGCCAAGGCTGTAGAACAGATAGGCGCAGCCAAGGATCGCGAACGGCGCGGTGATGATGATCAGCGGCGTGCGGAACGGCCGCTTGCGGTCCGGATCGGTACGGCGAAGCACCAGCACGGCGATCGACACCGCGGCGAAGGCGAACAGCGTGCCCGAGTTGGAAATGTCGGCGAGCTTGCCGACCGGGAAGAAGGCCGCGAACAGCGCGACGAACACGCCCGTCATGATGGTGATGACGTGCGGCGTGTGGAACTTCGGATGGACCTTGGAGAACATGGCCGGAAGCAGACCGTCACGGCTCATCACGAAGAAGATGCGGGTCTGGCCAAACATCATCATCAGGATGACCGAGGGCAGCGCCAGGCCGGCAGCGAGGCCGATCAGGTTGCCGATCTGGGGCCAGCCGATTTCCCGCAGCGTCCAGGCGAGCGCTTCCTTTGAGCAGACCACCGCTTCCTTGCCGGTCGCGGCGGCGGTTTCGACGCATGCCTTGGCCAAATCGGTGCTGCCCGGGGGCAGCGCCGCGCCGTCAGGGCCGAGCAGCGGCTGGGCGCCGACGCTGCCGATCACGCCGGCGGCGACTAGCAGGTAGAAGATGGTGCAGATGGCGAGCGAGCCGATCAGGCCGATCGGCATGTTGCGCTGGGGGTTCTTGGTTTCCTCGGCCGCGGTCGAGACCGCGTCGAACCCGACATAAGCGAAGAAGATCGATGCCGCGGCCGCCGACACGCCGGCGAAGCCGAGCGGCGAGAAGGGCTCGAAATTCTGCATGTTCATCACGGGGATCGCGAGCACGATGAACAGCGTCAGCGCCGCTACCTTGACCGCGACGAGGATCGAGTTGACGAGCGCACTTTCCTTGGTGCCGATCACGAGCAGCCAGGTGACCAGCGCGGCGATGAGCATCGCGGGCAGGTTGATGAGGCCGCCGTCATAGGGGCCCCGCACCAGCGCGTCCGGTATGTCGATCGCGAAGGCGTTCTCGATCAATCCGACGACATAGCCCGACCACCCGACCGAGACGGCGCCCGCCGCCACGGCATATTCGAGGATCAACGCCCAGCCGACCATCCACGCGATCAGCTCGCCCATCACGGCGTAGCTATAGGTGTAGGCGGAGCCGGAGACCGGCACCATCGCGGCCATCTCGGCATAGCAGAGCGCCGCGACCGCACAGACGACGCCGGCAATCACGAACGACAGCATCATGCCCGGGCCGGCCTTTTGCGCGGCTTCGGCGGTAAGAACGAAGATGCCGGTGCCGATCACCGCGCCAATACCGAGCATGGTGAGCTGGAACGCTCCCAGCGAACGGTGGAGCGACTTCTTCTCGGCAGTGGCTAGGATGGCGTCGAGTGGCTTTACGCGCCCGAAAATCATGCAACTTCCCCCAATGCGGCGTGGCTCTTGCCCTGTCGCCGCTGATACGAAAGCCGGGAGCCTAACCGCAAAATGGGATGGCGCAATCCCCCAGTGTAACGCTTTATCGCGCGAGCATTGGTCCCAAAGGCTTGCCGGCGAAGACATGGACATGGAGGTGGGGCACTTCCTGTCCGCTGTTCAGGCCGACATTGGCGAGCAGGCGATAGCCCGGCTCGACCGCGCCAGCCTCCCGCGCGACGGTGCCCACGGCACGCACGAATCCCGCAATCTCAACGTCGGTGGCGCGTGCGGAGAAGTCGTCCCACGAGACATAGGCGCCGCGCGGGATCACCAGCAGATGGGTGGGCGCGAGCGGGTTGATGTCGTGGAAGGCGATCGCGAACTCGTCCTCATAGACGCGTTTTGAAGGGATCTCGTCGCGGAGGATCTTCGCGAAGATGTTCTGGGGATCGTAGGGACGCGTGGCGTCGATGGGCATGGGGGATATCTCCATCCGTTCGGGCTGAGCTTGTCGAAGCCCTGTCCTTCTCGCGGCTGACCAAAGAGGAAAAACGACGCTTCGACAACCCCGGCGCCAAGGCCGGGGGCGAACGGACTCTATCCTGTCCGCGCAGCCTTCTCGTCGATTCCGGAAATGCCCTCGCGGCGGGCGAGCTCGGCGCGGACGTCGTCGAGCGACAGTCCGGCATCCGCGAGCAGGACGAGGAGGTGGAAGATCAGGTCCGCCGCCTCGCCGGTGAAGCCCTGGCGGTCGTCCTGCACCGCGGCGATCGCCGCCTCGACCGCTTCCTCGCCGAGCTTCTGCGCGATCTTGGCGCGGCCCTTCGCAGTCAGCTTGGCGACATAGGAGGTTGCGGGATCGCCGGTGCGGCGCTCGCGGATCACGGCTTCGAGCGTGTCGAGGATGTCGGCGGCCATGCGAAGGGCAGTCCTCCAGCGGCGCGCCGGTGTCAATCCTCGGGCTTGCGCTTGCGGCGGCGCATCGCGCGCTGGGCGAGCCAGATCCCGCCCGCGGCCATCGCGGCGAGCGCGAGATCCGACAATTCGGGCATCGAACGCCGTGAAACCTCCCCGCTATGCGCGGCGAGTGCGGGTGTAGCGGCGAGCAGCAGAAGGGGCAGGGCGCGGATCATGCGCGCGAGCATAAGGCCGCTGCCCTGCCAAAAGGTGAACCTCAGTCGGGCTTGCGGCGCTGACGGCGGCGCATCAGCGCGGCGCCGGCGATGCCCAGCGCGAACAGGCCGATCGCGGCAGGCTCCGGGATCGCGGCGGGACCGCCCGATGAACTGGGAGGACTGCCGCCCGAGGAGCTCGGGGCACCGCCGCTCGACGTGCTCCCGCCCGGTGTCGATGCAGGCGGGGTATCCATGGCAAATGCGGACGTGGCGGGCAGCGCAATTGCTGTCGCGACGGCCGCGAGACAGATCGTCATTCGCGTCATTGAGATTCTCCTTCCCGTTGACGGGAAGGGACGGCAGCAAGAAGGCGGCCAGAAGCGGCAGCGCGGGGGATTCAGCGCGATTGGCTGGTTAACGATGCGCGGGCAAACAGGGTAACTGTCAAGTTAACCGACGCTGCGGACGGGAATCCCCGCTGCGGCGAGCGCGGCATGGGCGTCGGCGATGCTCGCTTCGCCGAAATGGAAGATCGAGGCGGCGAGCACGGCGCTGGCATGGCCGTCGCGGATGCCGGCGACGAGATGATCGAGATTGCCGACCCCGCCCGAGGCGACCACGGGGACGGTCACCTGATCCGCGACGGTGCGGATGAGGTCGAGGTCGTAGCCGTCGCGCGTGCCGTCGCGGTCCATCGAGGTGAGGAGCAATTCACCTGCGCCGAGCCGCGCGAGATTGAGCGCATGCTCGACCGCGTCGATCCCGGTCGGCTTGCGGCCGCCATGGGTGAAGACCTCCCAGCGCCCTTCCGCCACGCGGCGCGCATCGACCGAGGCGACGACGCACTGGCTGCCGAAGCGCTCGGCGATCTCGCTCACCACCTCGGGGCGGGTGACCGCTGCCGAATTGACCGCGACCTTGTCCGCGCCGGCGAGGAGGAGCGCGCGCGCGTCCTCGGCGGTGCGCACGCCGCCGCCGACGGTGACGGGCATGAAGCACACTTCGGCGGTGCGGCGGACCACGTCGATGATCGTGCCGCGCGCCTCGTGGCTGGCGGTGATGTCGAGGAAGCACAGCTCGTCCGCGCCCGCGGCGTCATAGGCGCGCGCCTGCTCGACCGGATCGCCCGCGTCGCGCAGATTGACGAAATTCACGCCCTTGACCACGCGGCCATTGGCGACGTCGAGACAGGGAATGACGCGCGCGCGGACGGTCATTGTTCGACTTGGGCGACGGCCTCGAGCGCCTCGGTGAGGTCGAGGCGGCCGTCATAGAGCGCGCGGCCCGTGATCACGCCCTCGATGCCGGGCTTGCCGACCAGCGCGTGGATGTCCGAGATATCGGCAACGCCGCCGCTGGCGATCACCGGGATCGAGACTTCGGCGGCGAGCGCGACGGTCGCCTCGACATTGCAGCCCTTGAGCAGGCCGTCTCGGCCGACATCGGTGAAGAGCAACGCGGCGACGCCCGCATCCTCGAAGCGGCTGCCGAGCTCCGCGACCGACACGGTGGAGACATCGGCCCAGCCCTTGGTCGCGACGAAGCCGTCGCGCGCATCGACCGCGACGACGATCCGGCCCGGATGCGCGGCGGCCGCCTCGCGGACGAAATCGGGATCCTCGAGCGCAGCGGTGCCGATCACCACCCGCGCGACCCCCATGTCGAGCCAGCGCTCGACCGCGGCGCGGTTGCGGATGCCGCCGCCCAGCTGAACCTTGCCCGGGAACCGTGCGAGGATCGCGGCGACCGCACCGCCATTGATCGATTCGCCCGCGAACGCGCCGTCGAGGTCGACGACATGGAGATGCGTCGCCCCCGCCTTGGCGAAGGCTTCGGCCTGTGCGGCGGGATTCTCGCCATAGACGGTGGCGCGCGCCATATCGCCCTCGGCCAGGCGGACGACCTGGCCGGCTTTCAAGTCGATGGCGGGGAAGACGATCACGGGTTCCACCTCAGGAAGCGTTCGAGGAGCGCCAGCCCGTAGCGCTGGCTCTTTTCAGGGTGGAACTGCACCCCGGCGAAATTGTCGCGGCCGATCGCGGCGGCGACCTGGCCGCCATGCCCGGTCGTCGCCAGCACCGCCTCGCCATCATAGGCGAAGCTGTGCAGGAAATAGGCCTCGCCCGGCTCGATCAGCGGGTGCGGCACGACGGGAACGACGTCGTTCCAGCCCATATGCGGGATGCGCACATTGTTCGCTGGCAGTGCACGCACGGTGCCGTCGAGCCAGCCCAGGCCTCGATGCGTGCCCAGCTCCTCGCCGGTCCTGGCGAGCAATTGCATGCCCACGCAGACGCCAAGGAAGGGCGCGCCGCCGCCGATCACGCGCTGGTCGAGCGCGTCGACCATGCCGGGGATCGCGCGCAGACCCGACGCACAGGCACCGAACGCGCCGACGCCGGGAAGGACGATGCGATCCGCCTTCGCCACCACATCGGGATCGGCAGTGACGGCGACGTCGCGCGCGCCCGCTGCCTTCAGCGCATTGTGGACCGAGTGGAGGTTGCCCGCGCCGTAATCGATCAGCGCGATCGTCATCCGCGGCCGCCCGGAAGTTTACACAGGGTTGACACTATCGCGTCCTCGATCTGCCCTTTCCCCGGGCGGCGTCTGAGGGCGAACGCGGGAAGCGAGCGACTCAAGCAAATCAGATCCAACATATCAACCGTCTTTCCGGCGGTCCGCCGGCGATGCGAGGCTCACAGCGTGCCCTTGGTCGAGGGGATGGCATCGGCCTTGCGCGGGTCGATCTCCACCGCCTGCCGCAGCGCGCGGGCAAGGCCCTTGAACGCGGCCTCGGCGATATGGTGGTTGTTCTGCCCGTAGAGCGTCTCGATGTGCAGCGTCACGCCCGCGGTCTGCGCGAAGCTGTGGAACCAGTGCTCGAACATCTCGGTGTCCATCTCGCCGAGGCGCTTCTGGCTGAACTCTGTCTTCCACACGAGATAGGGGCGGCCGGAGATGTCGATCGCGACGCGGGTCAGCGTCTCGTCCATCGGGCTCAATGCGTCGGCGTAGCGGCGGATGCCGCGCTTGTCGCCCAGCGCCTTCGCCACTGCCTCGCCGATCGCGAGGCCGGTATCCTCGACCGTGTGGTGCTGGTCGATATGCAGGTCGCCGACCGTCTTCACGTCGAGATCGATCAGCGAATGGCGCGAGAGCTGCTCGAGCATGTGATCGAAGAAGCCGATGCCGGTGGAGACGGCATAGGCGCCGGTGCCGTCGAGGTTGACCGTCACGTCGACCGAGGTCTCGCTGGTCTTGCGGCTGATCGTCGCGGTGCGCATGGCCGCTCCATAGCGCCGTGGCAGGCCCATGCAATGATGGCGGAGCTATCCCCGGCCAGAGTTGAGCTTGACCCGCAAGGCCATCTTGACCGGTGCGGCGAGGCCTGTAGGCAATGGACCCATGACTGGTAGCGTGCCCGACAGCCTGATTCCCTATGACGAGATCGTGCAGGAAGCCCTGCGCGCGGTGGTCGGCCGCGTGCTGGATCAGGTCGCGGCGACCGGCGCGCTGCCCGGCACGCACCATTTCTACATCACCTTCAAGACCCGCGCGCCGGGTGTCGACATCCCCGACCGGCTGATCGAGCGCTTTCCGGACGAGATGACGATCGTCCTGCAGCACCGCTTCTGGGACCTGAAGGTCGATGAGGAGCGATTCTCGGTCGGGCTCAGCTTCAACCAGATCCCGTCGATGCTGGTGATTCCCTTCGCGGCGATCACCGGGTTCCACGATCCGGCGGTCAATTTCGAGCTGCGCTTCCAGGCCGCGGAGGACCCCGACGGCCCCGAGCCGCATGACGAGGCCGAGAATGACGGACCCACCGTGACTCCGGTCGAGGACGGATCGAACGTCGTCGCGGTGGACTTCAAGCGCAAAAAATAACGACGTTACCCCAGCGAAAGCTGGGGTCTCGTGCCGCAGGGCTTGCGCTCGCCGCCTGAGATCCCAGCTTTCGCTGGGATGACGGAGGTAGAAATGACCCGCACCGAAACCGACTCGATCGGCGCGATCGAGGTGCCCGCGGACGCCTATTGGGGCGCGCAGACGCAGCGCAGCATCGAGAATTTCCCGTTCGGGCCGTCCGAACGGATGCCGATCGGCATCGTCCATGCGCAGGCGATCGTGAAGCAGGCCGCGGCGCGGGTGAATGCGAGGCACGGCCTCGCGCCCGAAATCGTCGCGGCGATCGAGGATGCGGCGCAGGCGATCGTGTCGGGCAAGCTGGACGACCAATTCCCGCTCGTCATCTGGCAGACCGGCTCCGGCACCCAGACCAACATGAACGTCAACGAGGTGATCGCGGGCTTCGCCAACGAGAAGCTGGCGGGCACCCGCGGCGGCAAGGCGCCGGTCCACCCCAACGATCACGTCAATATGAGCCAGTCGTCCAACGACAGCTTCCCGACCGCGCTGCACGTCGCGACAGTGCTGGCGACGCGCGACGCGTTGATCCCGGCGCTGGCGACGCTGACGGAGGCGCTGGCCGCCAGGGCGAAGGCGTGGGATCATATCGTCAAGATCGGCCGCACCCACACGCAGGATGCGACGCCGCTGACGCTGGGGCAGGAATTCTCGGGCTATGCCGCGCAGCTGGTGAGCTGCCGCGTGCGGATCGAGGAGGCGCTGAACGGCAATATCCGCCAGCTTGCGATCGGCGGCACCGCGGTCGGCACCGGCTTGAACGCGCCTGCGGGCTGGGCCGAGGACATGACCGCGGCGATCAGCGCCATCACCGGGACCGAGTTCGAGAGCGCGGCCAACAAGTTCGAGCAGCTCGCGGCGAAGGACGGGCTGGTCTTCTTCTCCGGCGCGCTCAACACGCTGGCCGTGGCGCTCAACAAGATCGCCAACGACATCCGCTTCCTGGGCTCCGGGCCGCGCTCCGGGCTGGGCGAGCTGTCGCTGCCCGCGAACGAGCCGGGCAGCTCGATCATGCCGGGCAAGGTCAACCCTACGCAGTGCGAATCGCTGACGATGGTCGCGGCGCAAGTGATCGGGAACCATCAGGCGGTCACCGTGGGCGGGATGCAGGGGCATTTCGAGCTCAACGTGTTCATGCCGCTGATCGGCGCGAACGTGCTGCGATCGATCCATCTGCTGAGCGTCGGGATGACGAGCTTCGCCGAGCGTTGCGTCGACGGGATCGAGGCGAACGAGCGGCAGATCGCCGATCTGGTGGGCCGCTCGCTGATGCTGGTGACCGCGCTGGCGCCCGAGATCGGATACGACAATGCCGCGAAAATCGCGAAGGTCGCGCATGCCGAGGGGCTGACCTTGCGCGAGGCGGGCCTGAAGCTGGGACTGGTGGACGAGGCGACCTTCGACCGGCTGGTGCGGCCCGAGACGATGGTGGGGCGTTAGGATTCTAATCCTCCCCCGCCAGGGGGAGGTGTCAGCGAAGCTGACGGAGGGGGCGGGTTCCAGAACGTTGGCGGCTCGTTTCCTCCCCCTCCGTCGCGCTGCGCGCGCCACCTCCCCCTGGCGGGGGAGGATTGAATGCCGATCCAAGTCACCCGCCGTTCAGGGAACCGCCGCGACAACGCGCCGTTGTTGAAGCGAGCAAAGCCAAGAGGAATCAGTATGATCGGCAAGGTTATCGGCGCGCTGGTGGGACGTGAGATCGATCGGCGCGACGGCAGCGGCGGTGCCAAAGGCGCGGCGCTGGGCTGGGTCGCGGCGGGCGCGATGCGGCGCCTGGGGCCGCTCGGGGTGGCGCTGGGTGGCGCTTATGTCGCGAAGAAGGTCTATGACCGCCGCAAGGCATCGCGCCGCGCGTAGAGTTTGATTCCGCTACGCTCAGTGACGGCGCCGGCCCGCTCCCCCGCCCGGCCACCCAGGATGCCCGCCGCGCGCAGCGCCGCCGCGAGCCCGTGATGG
>NZ_DASWTG010000053.1:0-9721 GCF_036402235.1 Sphingomonas sp.
AAGGCGCTGACGCGCAGAATCACCTCTTCGCGCCTCCGCGCCTCCGCGCTTCCGCGTGAACTCATCATCCTGAATGTCGATCTGTCCCGGTGCGCGCGGCGGGCCGCCCTCACCCTTCCGGCGGGTCAGGCGCGGGAAAGGATCCCGGTGCGAACCGGAATTTTCGTCGGCGCCGAACCAAATAGGATAATTGTGCTTGACATCGTCACGCTCATCAGGTACAAAACAGGAACGCTGAAGAATTGCGAGTCGCGGCGATGGCCGTGCGACGCTTCCTTCCGCGGGCAGGTTTGCAAATCGGGAGTTCGGGCCGGGGCGGCGACGCCTTCCGGCCCTCTTCATTTGAGGAGAGCGAGATGGGAACGCGGCGCGCCTATACCGACCCCGTACACGCGCCATTCGAGCCGAAGCGCAAATGGGTGCGCTGGACCCAGGCGATGCGTGCGACGTTCCTCGATCATCTGGCGGCGACGTGCAACGTCAAGGAAGCAGCGGCGGTGATCGGGGTGATTCCCGGATCGGTCTATGCGCTGCGCCGGCGCGAGCCGCAGTTCGCGGAGCAGTGGGAAGAAGCGGTGACGCTCGGCTACCAGATGCTCGAGACGCGGGTGATCGGACATGTGCTGGCGGGCGGCGGACCCAAGGACCCGTTGATGTGCGGTGTCGATAGCACGCTGGGCACGATCGACCTGGAGGCGGCGCTGCGGCTGCTGGGTATGCACCGTAATGCCGCGGGCAAGCCGCGCAGGAATCGCCCTCCCGTGTTCGCGGCGCCCGAGGAGACCGACAAGGTTCTGCTCGCCAAGCTGCGCCAGATCGAGGCGCGGCGCGCGCGCGACGCGGCCGGGCAGGTGGCGGCGGGGCCGGTTCCCCTGCTGGAAGATGCGCGAAAGGATGCGCGATGAGCGGGGACGCGCATGTCGATGCGATGATCGACCGCCTGATCGCGCTGCCCGAGGACGAACGCGGGATCGCGCTGCGCGCGATGACGGGGCCGATGCGGCGTGAGTTCAATGCGCGCTGGCGGGCCTGGGCGCATGGCGGGCAGATCGCGCCGCCGGGCGACTGGCGGGTGTGGCTGATCCGCGCCGGGCGCGGCTTCGGCAAGACGCGCGCGGGGAGCGAGTGGGTGAGCGAGCTGGCGCGCACCATGCCGGACGGGCGCTTCGCGCTGGTCGGCGCGACGCTGGACGAGGTGCGGCGGGTGATGATCGAGGGCAAATCGGGGCTGATCGCCACCGCGCGCGCGGACCGGCGGCCGGTGTGGCGGGCGAGCACGCGCGAGCTCGCATTTCCCTCGGGCGCGGTCGCCTTTGCCTATTCGGCGGATTCGCCCGAGGGGCTGCGCGGGCCCGAGCACCATCTGGCGTGGTGCGACGAGCTGGGCAAATGGGGGCGCGGCGGCGAGGCGGCGTGGGACAATCTGCTGATGGGCCTGCGCCTGGGCGAGCGGCCGCGCGTGCTGGTGACGACGACGCCGCGGGGGACGCAGCTGATGCGGCGCGTGATGACGCTGCCCGCCGCGGTCGAGACGCAGGGGCGGACGCGCGACAACCCGCATCTGCCGGCCAGCTTCGTCGAGGCGATGGAGGCCGAATATGGCGGCACCCGGCTGGGGCGGCAGGAGCTGGACGGCGAGCTGATCGACGATGTCGCGGGCGCGCTGTGGACGCGCGCGATGATCGAGGCATGCCGGGGGAGGAAGCCCCGCGATATCGTGCGCGTGGTGGTGGGGGTCGATCCCCCGGCGAGCGCCGAGGGCGACGCGTGCGGGATCGTCGCGGTGGCGCTGGATGCGGCGGACGTCGGCCACGTCATCGCGGATGCGAGCGTGACGGGGCTGTCGCCCGAGGGCTGGGCGCGCGCGGTGGCGAGATGCGCCGCGCGGCACAGCGCCGACAAGGTGGTGGCGGAGAAGAACCAGGGCGGCGACATGGTGCGCAGCGTGCTGCGCGCGGCGGACGTGACGCTGCCGCTGAAGCTGGTCCATGCCAGCCGCGGCAAGGCGGCGCGCGCCGAGCCGGTGGCGGCATTGTACGAGGCGGGGCGGGTGAAGCACGCCGGGCGCTTCCCCGCGCTGGAGGACGAATTGTGCGGGCTGGCGGCGGGGGGCGGCTATGAGGGGCCGGGCCGGTCGCCCGATCGCGCCGACGCGCTGGTGTGGGCGCTGACCGAGCTGATGCTGGGGCGCAGGCGGGGCGCGGGGGTGAGGGGATTGGGGTAGCGGGGCAGTAGCATTCATTCCTTCTAGCCCTCTCCCGCTTGCGGGAGAGGGTTGGGTGAGGGTCTTCTTTCTTCTACTCTGCCTTTCTTCTACGCTGCAGCCATGCGTCCGGTTCGCCGCAAGATCAGCCCGCATGCCGCCAAATTGAGGCGTGATCGGACCGACGCCGAAGACCGTTTCTGGCAGGCGGTGCGCAACCGGCAGCTCGGTGGGTTCAAATTCCGGTTTCAGCACTCGATCTGGCCGCACGTCGCCGACTTCGCATGTCTGGAAGCGATGCTGATCGTCGAGCTCGATGGCGGGCAGCACAACGAGATGAGGGATGCGCGGCGCACGGCGTTTCTGGAAGCGAAGGGCTTTCGCATCCTCCGCTTCTGGAATCACGAGGTGCTGGAGAATCTGGAGGGTGTGCTTGAGGTGGTAGGCGCCGCGCTTGCGGCCTCGCGCAAGTGAAGAAGAAGGCCCTCACCCAACCCTCTCCCGCAAGCGGGAGAGGGCTAGAAAGGGTCGGCGGCGAGATGCGGACGAAATTAAGCATCTTCGGCAGGTTTTCGTTAGCCCTGAAGCGGCATGACAGGTTGCGGGGGGCCGGAGGGGGGCGGCGAGCAGTTTCCCTGCACCGGTAGTCGATGCTCGCGGGAGGTTTGCCCGTGCGAGGTTCTGCGGATGCGCCGGAATGGAGCGCTGCATTCGATCAACGCGCCGACCAGCGCTTCACCACGCTGTTCCGGGTGGCCCGCGTCGTCACCGACGGCGGCGCGCAGCATCTGTGCCTGATCCGCAACATCGGCGCAGGCGGGCTGATGCTGGAGACCTATGCGCCGTTCGAGATGGGGATCGCGGTGCGCGTCGAGCCCAAGGGATGCGAGCCGGTCAGCGGGCGGATCTGCTGGGTCAAGGAGCGGAATGCCGGCGTCGCGTTCGACGCGCCGATCGACGTCGGGGCCTATCTCAACCACAACCAGCCGCTGGGGGCGGAAGGCATGCCGCGCGGGCCGCGCCTGACGGTGGGCCGCCGCGCCAGGCTGCGCGTCGGGGTGATGTGGCACATCGTCGAGCTGATCGACCTTTCGCAGAAGGGGGCGAAGATCCAGAGCGACCTCCCGATGGAGATGGAGGCCGCGGTCGAGCTGATGGTCGAGCGGCTCCCGCCGCTGTCCGGCCGGGTGCGGTGGATGAAGGAAGACCGGGTCGGCATCGAGTTCTCGAGCGCGATCGCGCTGGCCGACCTTGCCGAATGGGCGCGCACGCTGCCCGGGGAGGCTGCGCCCGGCCCTGGCTGAGCGTTGCGCCGGAGAGCGGGAAGCGCGCGCCGAACCGGCTTTGCGCGGGGGGCGGCAGCGGCTAGCCTTGGCGCATGTGTGTTCTGGCGCTGGCGTGGCATGCGCATCCCGGATGGCGGCTGGTGGCGGCGGGAAACCGCGACGAGCGGCACGACCGGCCCGCGGCGCCGCTGGGGCGGTGGATGGCAGCCAAGCCCAGGGCGGTCCCGGTCATCGCCGGACGCGATCTGCTCGCGGGCGGGACCTGGCTGGGCGTGAACGAGGACGGGCGGCTCGCGGCGGTGACCAACGTCCGCGGCGCGGCGCCTGACGCGGCGAAAGCGTCGCGCGGGGCGCTGGTGACGGACATGCTCGCCGGGGCGGAGCCCGAGGATCTCGATGCGTATAACCCGTTCAACCTGATCGCGGTGGAGCCCGAGGGGCCGATGTACCTGACCAACCGGCCCGCGCCGCTGCGGCGGCCGCTGGGCGCGGGGATGCACGGCCTGTCGAACGGGCTGCTCGACACGCTGTGGCCCAAGACGCTGCGGCTGCAGGCGGGGATGGCGAGCTGGCTGAGCGCGGGCGGCGACGACATCGCGCCCTTGTTCGCCGCGCTCGCCGACGAGCGGCCGGCGGGGGCGCCGCGAGAGGACGAGGCGGACGGGTTCGAGCCGGTCAACTCGCCGGTGTTCATCCGCGGCCCCGTCTACGGCACGCGGTGCAGCACCGTGGTGACGGTGGACGCGGGCGGCCGCGGGCGGATCGCCGAGCGGCGCTTCCACGCCGACGGCGCCCCGGCCGGCGAGACCGAGCTGCGCTTTTGCTGGCCCTGAGCGGAGGGCGCGCTATGGGCGAGGCGATGAGGACCGGAAATTGACCCCGCGCGAGCTGATCGACGTGGCGCAGGTGCCCGGCGGCGATCCGCTGCGGCTGTTCCGGCGCGGGGGCGACTTCATGATCGTGCTCGACCGCAACGAGCTGATGTCGAGCCGGATGAGCGGATCGGAAGAGGCGCTGGCGGAGATGACGCTCGAGCGGCTGAAGACGCCGGAAGCCGCGCAGCTGCTGATCGGCGGCTATGGCATGGGGTTCACGCTGCGCGCGGCGCTCGCGCGGCTGGGGCCGCAGGGCAAGGCGGTGGTCGCCGAGCTGGTGCCCAAGATCATCGAGTGGGCGCGCGGGCCGATGGCGCAGCTCGCCGCCGGGTGCCTGGACGATCCGCGGACGGAAATCGTGATGGGCGATGTCGGGGCGGCGATCGGCGCGGCGCGGGGGGCGTATGATGCGATCCTGCTCGACGTCGACAACGGGCCGGACGGGCTGACGCGGCTGGCGAACGACCGGCTCTATACGTTCGACGGGCTGCGCGCGGCGAAGGCGGCGCTGAGGCCGGGCGGGGTGCTGGCGGTGTGGTCGGCGGGGCCGGATGCGAAGTTCGCGCGGCGGATGCGCGAGGTTGGATTTGCCGTCGAGGAAGTGGCGGTCCGTGCGCGCCAGAACGGCAAGGGGCCGCGGCACGTGATCTGGTTTGGCAGGAAATAGCGGGCCGCTGACGGCTCGCACGGGCTTTCGGGAGATAGCGATGAACTGGTTCGGGAAGCGGCGCGATGCGTCGCGGCCGGCGCTGACGCGCGCGCACGGCGCGGCGGGGGTGCTCGGCGATTGGCCGCAAAGCTATGAGGCACAGGTGCGCGAGGGCTATGCCGCCAACCCGGTGGCGCAGCGCGCGGTGAAGATCGTCGCCGAAGCCGTGGCGGACGCACCGGTCGAAGCCTCCGCTCCCGCGCTGCTCGCGCTGGCGAGCGCGCGCAGCCAGGGGCAGGCGCTGACCGAGACGCTGGCGGCGCAGCTGCTGCTGCACGGAAACGCGTTCGTGCAGATCCTGGGCGACGGTGCCGGCGGGGTGAGCGAGCTGTTTCCCCTGAGGCCCGAGCGGGTGAGCGTCGAGACCGATGCGGGCGGCTGGCCCGCCGCCTATCGCTATCGCGTGGGCGGGAGCGTGACGCGGATCGCCGCCGAGGATGCCGCGGGGCGGCCGCAAGTGATCCACCTGAAGGCGTTCAACCCGGTGGACGATCATTATGGCCTTGGCTGCCTGGCCGCGGCGAGCGGGGCGATCGCGATCCACAATGCCGCGACGCGGTGGAACAAGGCGCTGCTCGACAATGCGGCGCGGCCTTCGGGTGCGCTGGTCTACGACCCGGGCGACGGCAGCGCGCTGGCGCCGGCGCAGTTCGAGCGGCTGAAGGCGGACATGGAGGCGGCGTTCGCCGGCGCCGCCAATGCCGGGCGGCCGATGCTGCTGGAGGGCGGGCTCAAATGGCAGGCGATGAGCCTGACCCCGGCGGACATGGATTTCGTCGGCCTCAAGGCGGCGGCGGCGCGCGAGATCGCGCTGGCGTTCGGCGTGCCGCCGATGCTGCTGGGTCTGCCTGGCGACAACAGCTACGCCAATTATCGCGAGGCGAACAAGGCGGTGTGGCGGCTGACGATCCTGCCGCTTGCCGGGAAGATCCTGACCGAGCTGGCGCAGGGGCTGTCGCCCTGGTTCGCGGGCGCGCGGCTGTGGGTCGCGGTCGACAAGGTGCCGGCGATGGCGGAGGACCGCGAGCGGCTGTGGCGCAGCGTGAGCGCGGCGGATTTCCTGACGGCCGAGGAGAAGCGCGCGATGCTGGGGCTGGCGCGATGAACGCCCCGGTCAACGGCCGGCTGCTGGCGCAGCTGATCGCGCAGGCGGCGGCCGACGGCGCGGACCTGGCGACGCTGCGCGCGATCGCAGAGGAGGCCGGCGAGCTGGGCGCGAGCCGCGCGCTGACGCGGCTGGGGCTGGACGATCCGCAAGCGGCCAAGGACATGGGCGAGCTGCGCGAGCTGCTCGGCGCATGGCGCGACGCCAAGCGATCGGCGGTGAAGGCCGTGGCGGGGTGGGTGGTGCGCATGCTGCTGGCGCTGGTGGTGATCGGACTGGCGGTGAAGCTCGGTTTCTGGGGGCTGGGCAAGTGACCCGGTTCGCGGGCTATGCGGCGGTGTTCGATGCGCCCGACCGGGGCGGCGACGTGATCCGCAAGGGGGCGTTCGGCGGGGTGCGGGTGCGGCGGGTGCCGCTGCTGTGGCAGCATCGCGGCGAACCGGTCGGCGTGATCGAGGCGATCGGCGAGGACGCGCGGGGGTTGCGCGTGACGGGCCGGATCGATGCGCCCGAGCTGGCCGGGCTGGTGGCGAAGGGCGCGGTGACGGGATTGAGCTTCGGATATCGCGTGCGCGACGCGCGGCACGGGCGCTGGCGCGAGCTGCGCGATGTCGAGCTGTGCGAGGTCAGCCTGGTGGCGCGGCCGATGCAGACGCTGGCGCGGGTGCATGCGGTGGCGAGTGACGCATAGGGCGATCTACCTTTTCGGTCCGAAACGCCGTTCGAGGTCGGAAAGCGTCGTGTCGAAACGATCAATCGCCTTGGCCTGAGCGCGATCCTGCTGCTCGCTAGAGCCTCTGCCGCGACGACAGTCCGAGGTGAAGATGAAGCCCGGATCCGGTCCGAACCGACTCGTGTGATAGTTGATCAGCGTGCTCAGGCGGGCGCCGTAGCGCTTTTCAAACCGGGGGCTTTGACGGCCGACTGAAGAAACGATGGGGTTCGCGCGTGGCGGGCCCCCTCCACCATGCCTGCGGCATGGTCCCCCTCCCCGTTCCGGGGAGGATCTTTATTGGAACGGGAGACACTCATGGAAACGAAGGCAGACGTCCTCGAACAGTCGTTCGAGGCGATCGAGGGTGCGGGCGTGCCGATGGCGCGGCCGGTGCTGGAGGGGGCGCGGGCGCCGAATGGCGCGGCGTTCGAGGGCTTTCTGCGCAGTGGCGCGGGCGCGCTCGAGATGAAGGCGATGTCGGGGGCGAGCGATGCGGCGGGCGGCTATGCCATCCCGCGCGAGATCGACGCGCTGGTCGACAGCACGCTGGCGAGCATCTCGCCGATCCGCGCGATCGCCAATGTGGTGACGGTGGGCAGCGCGGGCTATCGCAAGCTCGTCGCGTCGGGCGGCACGCCCTCGGGCTGGGCGGCCGAGACCGGCGATCGCGACGAGACCGCGACCGCGACCTTCAACGAGATCGCGCCGCCGATGGGCGACCTCTACGCCAACCCCGCGGCGAGCCAGACGATGCTCGACGACGCGGCGTTCGACGTCGAGGCATGGCTCGCCGACGAGATCGCCCGCGAGTTCGCCCGGGCCGAGGGCGCGGCGTTCGTGAGCGGCAACGGCACCAACAAGCCCAGGGGCTTCCTGGCCTATGCCACCGCGGCGACGGGTGACGGGGCCCGCGCGTTCGGCACGCTGCAGCATGTCGCGTCGGGCGCGTCGGGCGCATTCGCGGCGAACCCCGAGGAGAGACTGATCGACCTGGTCCAGGCGCTGCGGCCGCCCTATCGCCAGGGCGCGGTGTTCGTGATGAACTCGGCGACGCTGGCGCGGATCCGCAAGTTCAAGACCAGCGACGGCGCGTTCCTGTGGCAGCCGGGCATCGCTTCGGGCCAGCCGGCGACCCTGCTCGGCTATCCGGTGGTCGAGGCCGAGGACATGCCCGACATCGCGGCCAATTCGCTGTCGATCGCGTTCGGCAACTTCAAGGCCGGCTATCTGATCGTCGAGCGCGGCGAGACGCAGATCCTGCGCGATCCGTACAGCAACAAGCCGTTCGTGCACTTCTACGCCACCAAGCGCGTCGGCGGCGCGGTGACCAACAGCGAGGCGATCAAGGTCATGAAGTTCAGCGCGAGCTGAGCCGGCTGCAACGCGTCTTTCAACCCGAGGGGAGAGGGCGCCCGCTTGCGGCGGGCCCCCTCCACCATCGCCTCGCGATGGTTCCCCTCCCGGTTCCCCGGCCTTCGCCGGGGCAGGCTCGGAGGATATTTCTATGAGCGATGATTTCCAGAACCGGGCCGACCAGGTCTCGGCACCGGCGACGCGCTGCGCGGCGGTGACGCCGCATGACGGCGATGCGCTGAGCATGATCCCGAAGGGGCTGTATGTCGGCACCGGCGGCGACGTTTCGATCGAGCCGGCCGGGGGCGGCGGCCCGGTGACGCTGGCCAATGTGCCCGGCGGCAGCATCCTTCCGGTGCGCGCGCGCATCGTGCGGGCCACGGGCACGACCGCCGCCGACATCGTGGCGCTCTACTGATGGTCGCGATCGCGGCGGGCGCCAACACGGCGGTGACCGCGCTGGCCGGGGGAAGCTGGCGGATCGAGAAGGCGGGCGGAAGCGACGGTTCCTATGATGCCGCCGCTGCCGCCGCCGCCCCGATCGCCGGCGACTTCGCGCTGCGGGCGCAGACTCTGAGCCCGGGCAACTCGTTCCTGTTTGGCGTCAGCGCGGCGCCGCTGGGCGATGACGGCTTTGGCGCGATCAGCTTTGCGATCTGGCTCTACGAGGGGTTCGCCCATGTCTTCGAGAGCGGCGCCCATGTGCCGCTGGAGGCGGTCCGCGCCGATATCGCGTGGATCACCCGCACCGGCGGCGTGGTGCGATATCATGCCGGGCTGCTCCCCGACGCAGCGCCGCCGCTGCGCAGCGTGAGCGGCGCGAGCGGGCCGCTGTGGTTCGATTGCACGATCGGCAAGCTGGGCGGCGCGTTCAGCGCGCGCTTCGACTCGCCCGGCGCGTGGAGCCGCGGACGGGCGACGAGTCCGCGCGGGCTGGCGATCGCGGTCGGCGGATAGGGGGAGGCAACATATGACGCTGGAAGAAGCGAAGGCGTATCTGCGCCTGGAGGGGAGCGGCGAGGACGCGCTGCTGGCGCGGCTGATCGCGACCGCGACCGCATTGTGCGAGGCGTTCACCGGGACCGTGCTGGTGCAGCGCGAGGCGGCAGAGACGCTTCGGGCGGCGCGCGACTGGCAGCCGCTGGCGCACGCGCCGGTAGTGGCGATCACGGGGGTCGAGGCGCTGGCGGACGATGGCACGGCCGCGCCGCTGGCGGCCGATGCCTATGCGATCGATATCGATGCCGCGGGCACGGGATGGGTGCGGCTGACCCGGCCGGGTGCGGCGGAGCGGCTGCGCGTGACCTGTCGCGCGGGGCTGGCCGACGACGCGGCCGGGGTGCCCGCGCCGCTGGCCCAGGGCGTGATCCTGCTGGCCGCGCATCTGTTCGACCGCCGCGAGCTGCCGGGCGCGCCGCCCGCGGCGATCACGGCATTGTGGCGGCCGTGGCGGCGGATCCGCCTGCGGGATGCGG
>NZ_DASWTG010000054.1:0-321905 GCF_036402235.1 Sphingomonas sp.
AGCGGTGACGGAGGGGCCGCCGCGCAGACGGCGGAATTTTGCCGAGCTGGTGCCGGCCGTCTGTGCGGCCGCCCCCCCACCAGCCTGCGGCTGGTCCCCCTCCCCCGTTGGGGGAGGAATTGCAGATCTAGACTGAAGTTCCCACTGGAGTTGTTGAAATGGCCGAAGAAATCGAATGGTGGGAATATGAGGACGCGGATGAGTGGGTCGGCGCCCTCGCCGGCGACATCGGCTTCATCATCGAAAGCGCGATCGACGCGCGCGGCGGCGCGGTGATCGCGCTGGCCGGCGGACGCACCCCCGCCCCGGTCTATGAGAAGCTCGCCGCCGCCAAGATCGACTGGAAGCGCGTCACGATCGTCCCGACCGACGACCGCATCGTCCCGCTCGGCGACCCGATGTCGAACGTCACCGGCCTCGGCAAGGCGTTCATCCCCAAGGGCGCGCGAGTCATCCCGCTCGTCAGCGAGAAGGCCGACGACTACAAGGCCGCAGGCCGCGCTGCGGACGCCCGCCTCGCCGATTTCCACTGGCCGCTCGACCTCGTCCTGCTCGGCATGGGCGCAGACGGGCACACCGCCTCGATCTTCCCCGGCCCCGATCTCGACGAGGCGCTGAACGGCCCCAAGGAGCGCCGCGCGCTCGGCGTGATGCCCGATCCGCTGCCGCCCGAGGCCCCGGTCGCCCGCGTCACCCTCTCCGGCGCCGCGATCGCCAACGCCAAGTCGCTGATGGTCGCGATCACCGGCGCCGAGAAGCGCAAGGTGCTGGAAGACGCGATCAAGCAGGGCGCCTCCTCGCCCTACCCGATCGGCCGCGTGCTCGCCGAGACCGAGCTGCCGGTCGACGTCCACTGGCTTGAGAACTGATGCCCACCATTTCCCCCGTTCGGGCTGAGCCTGTCGAAGCCCTGTCCTTCTCCTTTACGAGAGAAAGACAGCCCTTCGACAGGCTCAGGGCGAACGGTTGAAGGCAGAAACCATGACCAACCTCCTCCCCGAGATCGCCGCCGTCACCGACCGCATCATCGACCGCTCCAGAAAGCGCCGCGATGCCTATCGCGCGCTGATGCTTGCCCAGCGCGAGGCGGGCAGCAGCAGCCGCGGGCGGCTGGGCTGCGCCAACCTCGCCCATGCCTATGCCGGCACTGACGAGCAGCGCGACCTGATGAAGCCGGCCAACCGGATGAACATCGGCATCGTCACCGCGTACAACGACATGCTCTCGGCGCACGCGCCCTATTACCGCTACCCCGAGCAGATGAAGATCTGGGCGCTCGAGGCCGGTGCAACCGCGCAGGTCGCGGGCGGCGTGCCCGCGATGTGCGACGGCGTGACCCAGGGCTATGCCGGGATGGAGCTGTCGCTGTTCAGCCGCGACACGATCGCCCTCTCGACTGCGGTCGCATTGAGCCACAACACCTTCGAGGGCGCGGCGCTGCTCGGCATCTGCGACAAGATCGTGCCGGGCCTGCTGATGGGCGCGCTGCGCTTCGGCCACTTGCCTATGGTGCTGATCCCGGGCGGCGCAATGCGCACCGGGATCGCCAACAAGGAAAAGGCCCGCGTCCGCGAGCTTTATGCCGAGGGCAAGGCGAGCCGCGAGGAGCTGCTCGACTCCGAGATCGCTGCCTATCACGGCAAGGGCACCTGCACCTTCTACGGCACCGCCAACTCCAACCAGATGATGGTCGAGGCGATGGGCCTGCACATGCCAGGCGCTGCCTTCATCAACCCCGGCACCAAGTTGCGCCAGGCGCTGACCAAGGCCGCCGTCCAGCGGCTTCCCGAGATCGGCTGGGACGGCAACGACTATCGCCCGATCGGCGAGATCGTCGATGAGCGCGCGATCGTCAACGCCGCGGTGGTGCTGCTCGCCACCGGAGGCTCGACCAATCACCTCATCCACTTGCCCGCCATCGCGCGGTGCGCCGGCGTGCTGATCGACTGGGACGATTTCGATCGCCTGTCACGCGTCGTGCCGCTGCTCGCGCGCGTCTATCCCAACGGATCGGCGGACGTGAACGGGTTCGAGGATGCCGGTGGCCCCACCTTCGTGATCCGTGAGCTGATCAAGGGCGGGATCCTGCATGGCGACACGCTAACCGTCGCGGGCGACAGCCTCGCCGACTATGTCAGGCACCCGGTGCTCGAGGACGAGACGCTCGTCTGGAAGGAGCATGGCGAGAAAAGCGGCGACGACACGATCCTGCGCACGATCGACGCGCCCTTCTCGCCCGAGGGCGGCTTCCGCATCCTTTCGGGCAATCTCGGCCGCGCCTGCATCAAGGTTAGCGCCGTCGAGCGCGACCGCTGGACGATCGAGGCGCCGTGCCGCGTGTTCAGCGACCAGCAGCAGGTGCAGGACGCGTTCAAGGCGGGCGAGCTCGACCGCGATGTCGTCGTGGTGGTCCGCTTCCAGGGACCCCGCGCCAACGGCATGCCCGAGCTGCACAAGCTCACCCCGCCGCTCGGTGTGCTGCAGAACAAGGGCCATCGCGTCGCTTTGATCACCGACGGCCGCATGTCGGGCGCGTCGGGCAAGGTGCCCGCGGCGATCCACCTCTCGCCCGAGGCGATCGGTGGCGGCCCGATCGGCAAGCTGCGCGACGGCGACGTCATCCGCCTCTGCGCCGAGGAAGGCATCCTCCAGGCGCTGGTCGAACCCGCCGAATGGGACGCGCGTGAGCTGGCAGCGGCCCCGCCGCCTGACCTCGGCACCGGGCGCGAGCTGTTCGCAATGATGCGCGCGGGGGCGAGCGAGGCCGAGGCCGGCGGCTCGGCGATGCTCGCCGCGGCCGAGCTTTGATGCGCCTGGTCGCCATAACACCAAACACCGTCATCCCCGCGAAGGCGGGGATCCATTCTGGCTGGCTTCTCGAAAGAGCCGCACCGACAACGGCAATGGATTCCCGCCTTCGCGGGAATGACGGCGACAAGGGAGGGGAATAGAAGTGGAAGTCGTCGCGGTCGATATCGGCGGAACGCATGCCCGCTTCGCCATCGCCGAGGTCGAAGGGGGCCGGGTTGTCTCGATCGGCGAGCCGGTCACGCAGAAGACCGCCGAGCATGGCAGTTTCCAGCTCGCCTGGCAGGCCTCCGCCAAGGCGTTCGGGCGCGAGATGCCCCGCGCCGCGGCGATCGCCATCGCCTCGCCGATCAATGACGAGCTGATCAAGCTCACCAACAATCCGTGGATCATCCGCCCGCCGCTGATCAAGGAACGGCTCGAGGTCGACAGCTATTCGCTAATCAACGATTTCGGCGCGGTCGGCCATGCGGTCGCACAGCTCCCGTCGGAGCATTTCCTGCACATCTGCGGCCCCGACGCTCCCTTCGCGGAAAGGGGCGCGATCACCGTATGCGGCCCAGGCACGGGCCTTGGCGTCGCGCAGGTCTTCCGCACCGGCGCGCTCAGCTATCACGTCATCTCGACCGAGGGGGGGCATATGGACTTCGCCCCGCTCGACGGGATCGAGGACGCGATCGTCAAGCGGCTGCGCTCGACCTATACCCGCGTCTCGGCCGAGCGTATCTGCGCCGGCCCCGGCATCGTCCCGATCTACGAGACGCTTGCCGAGATCGAGGGCAAGCGGACGCATCGCCTCAACGACAAGGACATCTGGACCCTCGCCTTCGAGGGGAAGGACAGCCTCGCCGTCGCCGCGCTCGACCGTTTCTGTTTGAGCCTCGGCGCGGTCGCGGGCGACCTCGCGCTCGCCCATGGCCCGACCGGCGTGGTCATCGCGGGCGGTCTCGGCCTCAAGCTCAAGGACCATCTCGTCAATTCGGGCTTCGGCCAGCGCTTCATCGCCAAGGGGCGGTTCCAGGCGCTGATGTCGTCGATCCCGGTCAAGCTCATCACCCACCCCCAGCCCGGCCTTTACGGCGCCGCGGCAGCCTATGCGCAGGAGCATACCCAGTGAGCATCGAAACCATCATGCGCACCAGCGCGGTCATCCCCGTGCTGGTGATCGAGGACGCTGCCACCGCACGCCCGCTGGCCGAGGCGCTGGTCAAGGGTGGCCTCAAGGTGCTCGAGGTGACGATGCGCACCGCCGCGGCGCTCGACGCGATCCGCGAGATGAAGAAGGTCGAGGGCGCGATCGTCGGGGCGGGCACGGTCGTCAACACCGACCAGTTCGCGCAGGTGATGGACGCAGGCGCCGAGTTCATCGTCTCGCCGGGCCTGACCGAGCGGCTCGGCCAGGTGATCGTCGAGAGCGGCGTCCCCTTCCTCCCCGGCGTCGCCAATGCCGGCGACATCATGCGCGGCTATGATCTCGGCCTGCGCCACTTCAAATTCTTCCCTGCAGAAACCTCAGGCGGCCTCAAGGCACTCAAGGCGCTCGCAGCCCCCTTCTACGAGGCGAAGTTCTGCCCCACCGGCGGCATCACCCCCGCGACCGCGCCCGACTGGCTGGGCTTCGATCCGGTGCTGTGCGTCGGCGGCAGCTGGGTCACGCCCAAGGGCGCGAGCTATGAGGAAGTCGAGGCGCTCGCGCGCGATGCGGCGGGGTTGGCGCGCTAAGGCCGGAACTCGACCGGCGCGGCCTGCTGCCGTCATCCCCGCGCAGGCGGGGACCCATTCTGGCTCGTTTCACGGATCGGGCCGCAACGGCAATGCCAATAGATCCTCGCCTGCGCGGGGATGACGACGAAATATGGAGATGACGATCCTGGGTGATTGAGTTCAGGCTAGAACCCGGTCAGCCCCCGCGCCGCCAGCCAGCTCGACAGCACGGCGAAATACTCGGCAGAATCCGCCGTTTCCATCCCGTCATATTTGGGATCGAGCGTGGTCTTCCGGTCCGCGGCCATATGCATCGAATGGTCGGCACCCGCGACGACATGCACTTTCATCTTCGGCATTCGCGGTGCGATCGCCTGCAGCCGTTCGGTCGAGGTCGTCACCGGCACGACCGCGTCGTCCGCCCCGAACAGCACCAGCATCGGCACCTTCACCGCCATAAGGTTGCGCAGCGGATCGTTCTCGATCTCCTTGCGCCATCCCGAAACCGCCCGGTCGCGCACGGTCTCGCCCATATAGGTATATTTGAACCAGGGCCGGGTCTTGGCCCGGTCGATCAGCTGCTGCGCCGCCTCCCGCGTCCCGGTGCCGCGCATATAGGCGTCGACCGCCTTGCGGGTGGCGGTCATCTCGTCGATCTCGGCCTGTGAATGCCCGTTCGCACGCAGATGGTTGGTCGACGAGAACAGCATCTGCACGTCAGCAGTGACCACCGGCGCCGACACGGCGATCACGAAGGCGATCTCCGGGCTGCGCGACGCGGCCAGCGGCGCGATCCATCCACCCTGGCTCAACCCCCAGGTCCCGATGCGCCGCGGATCGATGCGCGGATCGGCCTTCAGGCTCCGCACCGCCGCGATCGCGTCGTCGGCGAGCAGGGTATAGTCGCCCCCGGCGGTCTTCGTGCCCGACTGGCCCGAACCGCGCCGGTCATAGGTGAGCACCGCGATCCCGATCGCGGGCAGCATCACCTTCAGATGCTCGTAGAGCGAGGCATCGCGCAGCGGCGAGGATGCGCTGTGAGTCACCACCACCGCTGCCACCGGCTTGCGGCTGCGCGGCAGATGGAGCGTCCCGCCAAGCTCGACGCCGCCGCTGGTGAACCGGCGCGCCTCGGTGACGGTCTCGACGGTCGCAGGCGCGCTCCAGGGCAGGCTCGCCGGCGTCTCCTGCGCGACCGCCGGCCGGATGGACGCCAAGGTCAGCGCAAGCGCGCAGAGGGCAGTGGAGCGCATCGACGATCTTCCGCAGGAGGGAATGACTGGTTCGCCGAGCCTGGCCCCCGCGTCAACCGGCGTATCGGCGAACGACTTCAGGCCGAAACCCCGTCATAGCTTTGCTGCGCCGCCGCCACCTCCGGCATATGCGTCTCGGCCCAGTCGATCATCGATTGCAGCGATCCGACCAGCCCCCGGCCGAGCGGCGTGATCGCATAGGTCACGGTGACCGGCACCGTCGCCACCACCGTCCGGCTCACCAGCCCGTCGCGCTCCAGCGACCGCAGCGTCTGGCTCAGCATCTTCTGCGACACCCCCTCGACCCGGCGCTTGAGCGCGTTGAAGCGCATCGCCTCCCGCCCCAGCAGCAGCAGGATCAGCACGCTCCATTTGTCGGCGATCCGGTCGAGCAGCTTCCGCGTCGGGCAGTCGGCGGCATAGACGTCGCCGCGCGGGAACGCGGTTTCCTCCGGGTGACTATCGCTCGTCAAAGTGCCTTCTTGCATAATGGGTATACATACCCGACTTGGTATCCATTGGAAACCATATAGGACGACGGACATGAAGGTTGCAGTGCTGGGCGCGAGCGGGCGCGCAGGATCGGAAATCACGAAGGAGCTCTCGGCCCGCGGCCATCAGGTGCTGGCGATCGCCCGCAAGCCCGATGCGATCCCCCAGCTGCCCGGCGTCATCGCCAGGGCCGGCGACGCCTCCGATCCCGCCGCGTTGGCCGATCTGATCCGCCCCGCCGACGCGGTGATCAGCGCGCTGCATTTCGACGTGCCCGCCGAAACGCTGCTATCGGCCCTCAGACAAGCCGGTGTGCCCCGCCTGCTCGTCACGGGCGGCGCGGCGAGCCTCGAGGCCGCGCCAGGAGTCCGCGTCATCGACACGCCCGACTTTCCGGAGGAATGGAAGGGCGCCGCGCTCGGCGGCATCGCGTTCCTCGACGCGCTGCGCGGGGAGACGGAGATCGACTGGACCTATTTCTCCCCCGCCGCCCTGCTGTTTGAAGGCCCCCGCCGCGGCACCTATCGCACCGGCACCGATCAGCTCCTCACCGGCAGCGACGGCGAGAGCAAGATCAGCTTCGCCGACTATGCCATCGCCATGGTCGACGAGCTCGAGCAGCACCGCCACAGCCGCGCGCGGTTCACCGCCGCCTATTGATCGGTTGAGGGCGCGCCGTTCCGGCGGCGTGCCCTACATCTCGCCCCGCGCCCGCCGCAGCGCATACCATTTCTGCACGTTCGCATTGTGCTGCTCGAGCGTGTCGGCGAACACGTGCCCGCCGCTCCCGTCCGCGACGAAATAGAGCGCGTTGGTCTCCGCCGGATTGAGCACCGCGTCGATGCTCGCGCGGCCGGGATTGGCGATCGGCCCGATCGGCAGCCCGGCGCTGGCATAGGTGTTGTAGCCGTTCTTGTCCTGCAGCTCGGAGCGCAGGATGCGGCGGCCCAGCGGCTTGCCCTTGGTGACGGGATAGATCACCGTCGGATCGGCCTGCAGCGGCATGCCGCGCTTGAGGCGGTTGGAATAGACCCCCGCCACCATCCGCCGCTCCTCGGGCTTGCCGGTCTCCTTCTCGACGATCGAGGCGAGGATGATCGCCTGCTCCGGCGTGCTGACCGCGATCCCGGGCTTGCGCTTCGCCCAGGCCGCCGCAAGATACTTCTTCATCGCCGCCTGCATCCGGTCGAGCACCGCCTGCCGGCTGTCGCCGCGGTTATAGGCATAGCTGTCGGGGAGCACGCTGCCCTCCTCGGGCACCGCCACCTTGCCGCCCAGCTGCGGCGCCGCCATCAGCCTTTCGTGAACCAGGATCGAGGGCATCCCCTCGGGCACCATCACGAAGCGCTGGAGCGTGCGCCCGCCCTGCAGCATCTTGAGGATATCGGCCTGGCTGATCCCCGCGGGCACGCGATACTCGCCCGCCTGGATCGGCCCGCCATCACCGAAGATGCGCGCCATCCACAGGAAGGTGCCCGCGTCGCGGATCGCGCCCGCCTTCTCCAGCGCCTCGGCCGCCGATCGCATCGTCGCCCCGGCGGGCACCTCGACCGTCACATTGGCCTTGGCCGGCCCCGGCCCGCCCCACTGGTTCGCCGCCCAGAAGGCCGCGGCTCCCACGAGCAGGACGGCGATGACGCCCAAACACCCAAGCTTGCGCAGCATCTTCACACTCCGTTCGTGTCGAGCGAAGTCAAGACACGATGGCTTGGCGCGACCTCTCCGCTTCTCGACTACGCTCGAAGCGAACGGCGGAGAGGCCGCGGGTTCTTCAGACCGCCTTCATCACCAGCGATGCGTTGGTGCCGCCAAAGCCGAACGAATTGTTCAGCACCGCCTTGACCTTGCGCTCCTTGGCAATGTGCGGGACCAGGTCCACGCCCGCGCAATTCTCGCTCGGATTGTCGAGGTTGAGCGTCGGCGGGACGATCTGGTCGCGCAGCGCCAGGATGCAGAAGATGCTCTCCACCGCGCCCGCGCCGCCCAGCAGGTGCCCGATCGCCGATTTGGTCGAGCTCATCGACAGGTCCCCGATCGCATTGCCGAACAGTTTCCGGACCGCGCCCAGCTCCAGTTCGTCGCCCAGCGGGGTCGAGGTCCCGTGCGCATTGATGTAATCGATGTCGGAGAGCGCGAGGCCCGATTTCTTCATCGCCATCTCCATCGACCGGAACGCGCCCGAACCCTCGGGATGCGGCGCCGTCACGTGATAGGCGTCGCCCGACAGGCCATAGCCGACGACCTCTGCGTAGATCTTGGCGCCGCGTGCCTTGGCCCGCTCATACTCCTCGAGCACCACCACGCCCGCGCCCTCGCCCATGACGAAGCCGTCGCGGCCCTCGTCCCACGGGCGGCTGGCGCGCCACGGCTCGTCGCGGAAGCCGGTCGAAAGCGCGCGCGCCTGGCCGAAGCCGGCGATGCCGATCGGGCAGATCGCGCCCTCGGCGCCGCCCGCGAGCATCACGTCGGCATCGTCCATCGCGATCATCCGTGCGGCGTCGCCGATCGCGTGCGCGCCAGTCGAGCAGGCGGTGACCACGGCGTGGTTCGGCCCCATCAGCCCGTATTTGATCTGCACCTGCCCGGTGATCAGGTTGATCAGCCGCCCGTGCACGAAGTGCGGCGAAACGCGCTTCGGCCCCTTCTCGGCCAGCACCAGCGATTCGCTCTCGATGCCCGGCAGGCCGCCGATGCCCGATCCGATCGAGCAGCCGGCGCGCAGCCGCTCGGCTTCGCTCATCTCGGTCAGGCCCGCGTCCTCCAGCGCCTGACCGGCGGCGTCGATGCCATAGACGATGAACGGATCGACCTGGCGCTGCACCTTGTGATCGACGCGCTTGCCCGGGTCGAAGCCGTACTCATGGTCCGCCGGCTTCACTTCGCAGGCATAGTTGCTGTGGAATTCGGTGGCGTCGAACCGGGTGATCGTTCCCGCGCCGGATTTCGACGCGATGATGTTCTTCCACGCGGTCTCGACGTCCGCACCCAGCGGGGTCACGAGGCCAAGGCCAGTCACGACGACGCGGCGCATAATATCTCTCCGTTAGTCCATAAGCGAAACGGCTCCCCGCCCCTTTCCGGGACCGGGAGCCGTTCGTCAATTCCTGCCCGTGCGGGCGGCCATGCGGAAGTCCGCTTAGCCCTGATTCTCGTCGATATAGGTGATCGCGTCCTTGACGGTCGTGATCTTCTCGGCGGCATCATCGGGGATCTCGACGCCGAATTCCTCCTCAAACGCCATCACCAGCTCGACGATGTCGAGGCTGTCCGCGCCCAGGTCGTCGATGAAGCTCGCGTCCTCGGTCACCTTCTCGGCTTCGACGCCGAGGTGCTCGACGACGATCTTCTTCACGCGATCGGCGGTCTCGCTCATACCCTGTTCCTTCTTAAATTGGGCCGTTGGATTTCTAATTCCTGAACGCACGTAGAACGCCGATGGGGCGTGCGCAAGGGGTGTTCAGTCTCATATCCTCCCCGGCGCGGGGAGGGGGACCGCGACGCGAAGCGGCGTGGTGGAGGGGGCGCAAGGCAAGGGAATCCGACGAGGAGAGCCCCCTCCGTCAGCGCTGCGCGCTGCCACCTCCCCGTACCGGGGAGGATATCCCTCAAATCATCGCCATGCCGCCGTTCACATGCAACGTCTGGCCGGTGACGTAGCCCGCCTCCTTGCTGGCGAGATACACCACCGCGGCCGCGACATCCTCGCCGGTGCCAAGACCGCCCGCCGGGATACGGCTGAGCAGCGCGGTCTTCTGCGCCTCGGGCAGCACATCGGTCATCGCCGAGCGCATGAAGCCGGGCGCGACGCAGTTCACCGTGATGTTGCGGCTCGCCAGTTCCTGCGCCAGCGCCTTGGACATGCCGACCAGCCCCGCCTTGGACGCGGCATAGTTGGCCTGGCCCGGATTGCCGGTCGCGCCGACCACCGAGGTGATCGAGACGATGCGACCATAGCGCGCCTTCATCATCGGCTTGGCGGCGGCGCGGATCAGGCGGAACGCGGCCTCGAGGTTGACGCGGATCACCTGATCCCACTCCTCGTCCTTCATCCGCATCGCCAGGTTGTCGCGGGTGACGCCGGCATTGTTGACGAGGATGTCGAGCTTGCCCAGCGCCTCGACCGCGGAGGGCACCAGCGCATCCACCGCCGCGCCGTCCGACAGGTCGCACTGGAGCGCCACATGATCCCCGCCGAGCTCGGCGCGGAAGGCCTCCAGCTTCCCGGCATTGGACCCCGAAACCGCCAGCCGCGCCCCCTGCGCCGCCAGCCCCTTCGCGATCGCGGTCCCCAGCCCGCCCGAAGCGCCGGTCACCAGCGCGGTCATGCCTGTAAGGTCGAACATACTCTTTTCCTTTATTTATCACGCAAAGACGCGAAGGCGCTAAGGGATGTAGCTGTTGACGATCCGGCGCAGCCCTTCCTTTAGCGTCGCACCCCCGAAGTTTATCAGCAGCCCTACGGGCTGCTTAAGTAATCGAAGATAGGTCAGGACCTGCTTGCCATGAACCGGCGCTAGCCGCTCGATCGATTTCACCTCGACGACGATGCGGTTATTCACGATCAGATCGGCTCTGAAGGCAGATTCGAGGCGAAGCCCGTCGTACACGATATCGATCGGGCATTGCTGAATTACGGCGTGACCCCGCTCCACCAACTTGACGGCCAAGATCGCCTCATACACGCTTTCAAACAGTCCCGGCCCCAAATCCTTGTGCAGCTTGAATGCCACATCAATGATGTCCGCGACGGTTACCTCGATGTCATGCATCTTAGCGTCTTCGCGTCTTAGCGTGAAAAATCAAAGCGCCTTCTCCAGCGCCTCGATGTCGTCCATCGTCACCACGCTGGTCACGCCCGCATCCGGGGCGATGCGCTTGACCATCGCGCCCAGCACCTTGCCGCCCAATTCGACGAACTCGCCGACCCCCGCGTCGAACATCGCCGCCACCGATTCGCGCCAGCGGACCATGCCGGTGACCTGCTCGACCAGCAGCGTGCGGATCGTGTCGGGATCGTGCACCGGCGCCGCAGTGACGTTGGCATAGACCGGCACCAAAGGCGCGCGGATCGCGACATCGGCCAGCGCCTTCTCCATCGCGTCCGCCGCCGGCTGCATCATCGGGCAGTGGAACGGCGCGGAGACGGGCAGCAGCACCGCGCGCTTGGCGCCATGATCCTTGGCGAGTCCCACCGCCCGATCGATCGCGCCCTTGGCGCCCGAAATCACCACCTGCGAGGGATCATTGTCGTTGGCGACGGCACACACCTCGCCCTCGGCCGCCGCATCGGCGATCGCCTGCGCCTTCACCAGATCGGCGCCGAGCAAAGCGGCCATCGCCCCCTCGCCCACTGGCACGGCCGCCTGCATCGCCTGCCCGCGCAGCTTGAGCAGCTTCGCGGTGACGCCAAGGTCCAGCGCGCCCGCCGCGCACAGCGCGGTATATTCGCCCAGCGAATGGCCGGCGACGAAATCGGCCTTGTCGGCCAGCCGCACGCCGCCTTCCTTCTCCAGCACGCGCAGCACCGCGATGGCGTGTGCCATGATCGCCGGCTGGGCGTTCTCGGTCAGCAACAGATCGCCTTCCGGTCCCTCGGTCATGAGCTTGAACAGATGCTGGCCGAGTGCTTCATCGACTTCCTGGAACACCTCGCGCGCCGCGGCGCTCGCCTGGGCGAGCGCGAGGCCCATGCCGACCGACTGGCTCCCCTGCCCCGGAAAGATGAACGCACGCATGTTATGGCTCCCCTGAATTCAAGCCGCCGCCCTATGCCCGCGGGGCCGATCCCGCAAGATGAACGAACGCGGGCGATTTGCGACAATCGGTGACCATTTTCCGGGTTGCCGGCGAAACTTCCGCGACACCCCCGGCCCAGATTGCTCCTGTCACCCGATCAGGGGACTCAGTTTCGCAGAGGAGTGCAGAAGATGAAAAAGTTCATTCTCGCCGCCGTCGCCGCGTCGATGATCGCCAGCCCGGTGCTGATGGCTGCCCCGGCCGCCGCCGCGCCCCAGCGCCACGCCACCACGGTCGTCAAGCACAAGCCCAACGGCAAGGTGGTGGTGAAGCGAAAGGTCGTGAAGCCGGCGCCCGTCCAGTATCGCAACTGGAAGCGCGGCCAGCGGTTCGACTATCGCTACGCCCGCAACTATCGCCAGATCGACTATCGCCACTATCGCGGCCTCAAGGCGCCGCCGCGCGGCTACCGCTATGTCCAGTCGGGCAATGACGCGGTGCTGGTCGGCATCACCAGCGGCATCGTCGCGGCGGTGATCGCGAACATCATCCGCTAAGCCCGAACAGAGGCTTCCTCAGGGCGGCGGGGTGTCAATCACCCCGCCGCCTTCGCCTGTGGGCGATTTTTCGCTTTCAATGTTGGAATTCAGATGCTTGGCTTGGGTTCTGGTTGCCGAATCGATGATCCATGCCTCGGGACGCGCCGATAGTGTCAAGCTAGTGTAAACTTCCGCCCCTTGCCTTTTGCCCCGCCCCGGCGTAGAGGCGCGGCGTTGAGCGGCAGCCTCGGCTGGCCGCTTTTCGTATTTGGAACGACAGCCGGAGGGGCGTCCGCACGGGGCGGCGTCAGCGATCGGCCAACAGTGAGAAGACGCATGGCTCTGTACGAGCATGTGTTCCTTGCGCGCCAGGATCTGGCACAGGCGCAGGTGGACGCACTGGCGGAAACCGCCACCAAGATCGTCGAGGACAACAACGGCAAGGTCGTCAAGACCGAGACCTGGGGTCTTCGTTCGCTCGCCTACAAGATCGCGAAGAACCGCAAGGCGCATTACGTGATGCTCGAGATCGATGCCCCCGCGGGCGTCGTCGCCGAGCTCGAGCGCCAGACCCAGATCAACGAGGACGTGATCCGCTACATGACCGTCCGCGTGGACGAGCTGGAGCAGGGGCCGTCGGTGATGATGCGCAAGGGCCAGGAGCGCGAGCGCGGCCGCGGCCGTCGTGACCGTGAAGAAGGTGGCAACACCGGCTTCGGCAACGCGGGCGAGTAAGGAGAAAGATCATGGCACGACCCTTTTTCCGCCGCCGCAAGAGCTGCCCCTTCTCCGCGAAGGACGCCCCCCGGATCGACTATAAGGACGTTCGTCTGCTGCAGGGCTTCGTGTCCGAGCGCGGCAAGATCGTCCCCTCGCGCATCACCTCGGTGAGCGCGAAGAAGCAGCGCGAGCTGGCCATCGCCATCAAGCGCGCGCGTCATCTGGGCCTTCTGCCCTTCATCGTGAAGTAAGGAGCGCAGCTCATGGAAGTCATCCTGCTTGAGCGCGTCGAGAAGCTCGGCCACATCGGCGACGTGGTGAAGGTGAAGGACGGGTTCGCCCGCAACTTCCTTCTCCCGAACAAGAAGGCGCTCCGCGCCAACGAAGCCAATCGCAAGGTCTTTGAAGCCAATCGTGAGCGCATCGTGGCCGAGAACGCCGCGAAGCGCACCGAGGCCGAGAAGGAATCGAAGGGCCTCGAGGGCGTTTCGGTCACCCTGATCCGCCAGGCGTCGAACACCGGCCAGCTCTACGGCTCGGTCGCGGTGCGCGACATCGTCGAGGCGCTGGTCGCCGACGGCCACAAGGTCACCAAGTCGCAGGTCGTCCTCGACAAGCCGATCAAGTCGATCGGCATGTTCGAGGTGCGCGTTGCGCTCCACGCCGAGGTCGCCGTGACCGTCAAGGTCAACGTCGCCCGTTCGCCCGAAGAGGCCGAGATGCAGGCGCAGGGCGTCGACGTCATGGCCGCGATGTTCGAGAAGGACGAGACCGGCTTCGTCGAAGCCCGCGACCCCAACCTCGAGCCGGGCGAGATCGCCGCGGACGAGGCCCCGGCCGCCGAAGAGCAGGCCGAGGGCTAAGGCTCTCGCCGTTCCGGCTAGAAACAGAGAGGGCCGCTCGGGAAACCGGGCGGCCCTTTCAGTTGGAGCGGCGCTTGCAATGTTGGATTTCGCTTGCTCAACTGGTGTTGTGGCTGACGCCACCGCTCTTTGACATTGCTCAGCAGCCATCCGCGGTGGCGCAGCGTTGGACCAGCATTCAATCAGAGCGCTTCAACGTTCAGTGATTGCCAACCCGACTGAATCCTCCCCCGCCAGGGGGAGGTGGCGCCGAAGGCGACGGAGGGGGAGGACTCCTCAGCGCTCATTCCGGCATCCGCCCCCTCCGTCATCGCTGCGCGATGCCACCTCCCCCTGGCGGGGGAGGATTTGAAAGCCGATACCGATTCATCCAATCCTGGCTCGACGCCTTTCGGCCTACTTCCGCCCGAACAGCTTCTCGATGTCGCCATGGGCCAATTTCACCCAGGTCGGGCGGCCGTGGTTGCACTGGCCCGAATGCGGCGTCACCTCCATCTCGCGGAGCAGCGCATTCATCTCGGCGACCGACAGCACGCGGCCCGCGCGCACCGATCCGTGGCACGCCATCGTCGCGGCGACATGGTCGAGCCGCTCCTTGAGGCTCAGCGCTTCGTCGAACGCCGCCAGCTCGTCGGCGATATCGGTGACCAGCGCGCTCACATCGCCCCCGCCCAGCATCGCCGGGGTTGCGCGCACCAGCATTGCGCGCGGGCCGAAGCGCTCGAGCTCCAGCCCGAATTCGGCGAGCTCGGCCAGCCGCGCCTCGAGCCGGTCGCAGGCCGGCTCGTCGAGCTCGATCACTTCGGGCAGCAGCAATGCCTGCGCCGCGACCCCGCCATTGCTCATCGCCCGGCGCATCCGCTCGAGCACCAGCCGCTCGTGCGCCGCATGCTGATCGACCAGCACCAGCCCGTCCTCGGCCTCGGCGACGATATAGGTGCGCGCCACCTGTCCCCGCGCCACGCCCAGCGGGAAGCTGGTGACGCCCGGCACCGGCTCGGCGGCGGGTTCGGCGCGGGCCTGGGGCGGCGGGGCGAAGAAGGTGGGGCGGCGATCCGACACCATTCCTCCCGTCACCCTGGCCTCACCCGTCGCCCCTGCGAAAGCAGGGGCCTCCCCGTAATGCACCGAATCGCTTCCCCACGGGAGACCCCAGCTTTCGCTGGGGTGACGCGAAAGGTCCGGGGGAGCGGCGGCGGGAACATCGCTCGTCCAAAGCCCCATCACCGCCGCATCCGCACGCTGCACGCTGCGATGCCCCGCCTCGTCCAGCGCACGCCGCAGCCCGCTGACGATCAGCCCGCGCGCCAGCTGCGGATCGCGGAAGCGCACCTCGGTCTTCGCCGGATGCACGTTCACGTCCACCTGATCCGCCGGCACGTCGAGGAACAGCGCCACCACCGGATGCCGGTCGCGCGCCAGCATCTCGGCATAGGCGCCCCGCACCGCACCGCTCAGCAGCCGGTCCTTCACCGGCCGCCCGTTGACGAACAGATACTGGTGGTCCGCCACCCCGCGGTTGAAGGTCGGCAGGCTCGCCACCCCGCCCAGCACATGCCCCTCGCGCTCGAAATCGACGCCGACGCTGTTCGCCGCCAGCTCGCGGTCGGTCAGCGCCGCGACGCGCTCGGGCCGGGTCATCCCCTCCTGCACGCTCAGCACGCGCCGCCCGTCATGCTCGACCGAGAAACCGAGATCGGGCCGCGCCATCGCCAGCCGCTTCACGACATCAAGGCACGCGGCATATTCGGCGCGGGTCGATCGCAGGAACTTGCGCCGCGCCGGCACCTTCTCGAACAGCCCTTCGACGCGCACCCGCGTGCCCGGCGGCAGCGCGGCGGGGTCCTCCCCCGTCAGCGCGCCGTTATCCACCGTCCGCGCCCAGCCTTCAGCGCCCCGCACCCGGCTCTCGATCGTCAGCCGCGCGACGCTGGCGATGGAAGGCAACGCCTCGCCGCGAAAACCCAACGTCGTGACGGCCTCGATCGCGTCATCCGGCAATTTGGAGGTCGCGTGCCGCTCCAATGCGAGCGCCATTTCGGCGCGGTCCATTCCGCACCCGTCGTCGGTCACTTCGATCAGGTCGATGCCGCCCCCCGCGAGGCGAACCGCGATCCGCGACGCCCCTGAATCGATGGCGTTTTCCACAAGTTCCTTGAGCGCGCTGGCCGGGCGCTCCACCACTTCACCTGCGGCAATTCGGTTGACAAGATGCTCTGGGAGACGGCGTATTGACATGGACGCCGGTGTAGCCCAAGCGGCGCCATTCCGCGACCCGCATCCGCCAGATTTGAGTCCGCCTGATTGGGCCGGAGTCGATCCGCCCGGACCGGTACGGATTATAGTCTCAGTGCGAATATGCGGCCCGGGCCAAGCCGCAACAGGACGGTGCGATCAGATGGTATTTTCCCGCCTTTTCAAGTTCATGTCCCACGATCTGGCGATCGATCTGGGAACCGCGAATACGGTCGTGTACCTGCGCGGGCGCGGGGTCGTCCTGAACGAGCCGTCGGTTGTGGCGGTCGAGACGCTCAACGGCATCAAGAAGGTGAAGGCCGTCGGCGACGACGCCAAGCTGATGATGGGCAAGACGCCGGGCAGCATCGAGGCGATTCGTCCGCTGCGCGACGGCGTGATCGCCGACATCGACGTCGTCGAAGAGATGATCAAGCACTTCATCCGCAAGGTGCATGGCGGGCAGCGGCGCTTCATGCGCTGGCCTCAGATCGTGATCTGCGTGCCGTCCGGCTCGACCAGCGTCGAGCGCCGCGCGATCCGCGACGCCGCATCGAACGCGGGCGCGAGCCAGGTGATGCTGATCGAGGAGCCGATGGCCGCCGCGATCGGCGCTGACATGCCGGTGACCGAGCCGATCGGCTCGATGGTCGTCGATATCGGCGGCGGCACCACCGAAGTCGCCGTGCTGTCGCTGCGCGGCCTAGCCTATTCGACTTCGGTCCGCGTCGGCGGCGACAAGATGGACGAGGCGATCGTCTCCTATGTCCGCCGCAACCACAATCTGCTGATCGGCGAGAGCACCGCCGAGCGCATCAAGCAGGAAGTCGGCGTCGCCAAGCCGCCGGCGGACGGCATCGGCAAGACGATCCACATCAAGGGCCGCGATCTCGTCAACGGCGTGCCCAAGGAAATCCAGATCAACCAGGGCCAGATCGCCGAAGCGCTGAGCGAGCCGGTCGGCACGATCGTCGAAGGCGTGCGCATCGCGCTCGAGAACACCGCACCCGAGCTGGCGGCGGACATCGTCGACCAGGGCATCGTCCTCACCGGCGGCGGCGCATTGCTCGAGGGGATCGACGAGGTGCTGCGCGACGAGACCGGCCTGCCGGTCACCGTGGCGGAAGACCCGCTCACCTGCGTCGCGCTCGGCACCGGGCGCGCGCTGGAGGATCCGGTGTTCCGCGGCGTGCTCCTCGCGGTCTGATAAGGGCGAGAGGAGATGGCGCCGCCACGCAACCGGCGCCCCGGATTTTCGCGGCGGGCGCAATACGGCCTCTTCATCAGCTATGTCCTCGCGGGCGGCGGTGCGCTGGTCGGCGTGGTGTTGCTGCTGCTCTCCACCTTCCACCCGCCCGCCTTCGCCGCGGTGCGGGGCACCTTCTCCGAGCTGGTGACGCCGGTCGCCTCCGGCCTCGACTGGACGCGGCGCGGCATTTCCGGGATTCCCGCGGGCATCGGCAGCTATTTCGGCGTGCGCGGCGAGAATGCCGCGCTCCGCGCCGAAGCGGAAGCGAACCGCAAGCTGGTCGAGGAAGCGCGCGCGACCGCCTATGACAACAAGCGGCTGCGGGCCATGCTCAAGCTGCGCGACCGCATCGCCGAGCCGGTCGTCACCGCACGCCTCGTCTATTCCACCGGCTCGAGCACGCGGCGCTTCGCGACGCTCAATGCCGGGTCGTGGCAGGGCGTGCGCGCCGGCCAGCCGGTGCGCAGCGCCGACGGGCTGATCGGCCGCGTGGTCGAGGTCAGCCCCAACACCGCGCGCGTGCTGCTGATCCTCGACCCCGAGAGCGTCGTCCCCGTCCGTCGAGTGCGCGACGGCCTGCCCGCCATCGCCGCCGGGCGCGGCGACGGGTTGATCGAGATCCGCTCCGCCGGCGCAGCGCAGGTGCTGTTCGAGCCGGGCGACGGCTTCGTGACCTCCGGCACCGGCGGCATCTTTCCGCCCAACATCGCGGTTGCACGGGTACGCGCCCGCGCGCGCGACACCGCCGAGGGCGTGGTCTTCGCCAGCCCCGACACGCTCGACTATGCGATCGTGCAGCAAAGCTATTTCCCCGAAGCTGGCGCCGTGCGTGCGCGCGCCGATGAACCAGGGGCCGCGCCGCGGTGAGCGGATCGCCCTATGCCGGCCTGGGCAAGGCCGACACCTCGACCCGCGCCCGCTGGCTCGCCCCGCTCACGATCGTCCTAGGATCGCTGACGGTGCTGGTGCCGTTCAAGGCGAGCTTTCCCATCCTGCCGCCGCTCGGGCTGATGATGCTGCTTGCATGGCGGCTGCACCGCCCCGATCTGCTCAAGCCTTGGGCGCCGGTGCTGCTCGGCTTCGTCGATGACCTTGTCAGCGGGCAGCCCATGGGCAGCTCGATGCTGTTCTGGACGGTGTCGTTGATCGCAATCGATGTGCTAGACACGCGGATCGTGTGGCGGGATTTTCTTCAGGATTGGCTGCTGGCCGCAGGCGCGATCGGCTTCTGCCTGATCGGCGGGCGATTGGTCGCGGCACCGCTCGGCGCGCATGTCGATACCGTCCTGCTGATCCAGATCCTGATCGCGATCGCATTCTTCCCGGTCTTCTCGCGCCTCGTCGCACGGCTTGACGGCAAGCGGAGAAATCTGTGAACGGCCCCGTCCGTCTGATCAGCGAGGCGCAGCAGACTTATAGCTTCTCGCGGCGCGCATTGTTTCTGGGCGCCGCTCAGATCACCGGCGCGCTGATCCTCGCCGGACGGATGACCTGGCTCTCGGTCTATGAGAACGACAAGTACAAGCTGCTGGCGGAGAGCAACCGCGTCAACCTGACGCTGATCCCGCCGCGCCGCGGATGGATCGTCGATCGCACCGGCGTGCCGATCGCTGATAATCGCACCGATTTCCGCGTCGATATCATTCCCGACCGGATGGAGAAGGACAGCCGCGACCGCGTGCTTGGGCAGCTTCGCGACCTGCTCGCATTGACCGCCGAGGACCTCGCGCGGATCGAAGAGGATCTGAAGGGCGCGGCCGGTTTCCAGCCCGTGCAGGTCGCTGAGAATCTCGACTGGGAACGCTTCGCGGCGGTCAGCGTGCGCCTGCCCGAGCTGCCCGGCGTCGCCCCCACCCGCGGCTTCGCGCGCAACTATCCCGCCGGCGCTGCGGTCGCCCATCTGGTCGGCTATGTCGGCGCTGCGACCGCGGAGCAGTTCAAGGAGACCAAGGACCCGCTGCTCGTCACCCCCGGCTTCAAGCTCGGCAAGGACGGGCTGGAAAAGATGCTGGAGGGCGAGCTTCGCGGCAAGGCCGGCGCCAAGCGCGTCGAGGTCACCGCGCGCGGCAAGCTGGTGCGCGAGCTTGCTACCCGGGCCGACGTGCCCGGCCGGAATATTCACCTCACCATCGATGCCGGGCTTCAGGAATATACCGCGCGGCGCCTGGGCAATGAATCCGGCTCGGTCACGGTGTTCGACGTCACCAATGGCGACATCCTCGCGATGGTGTCGATGCCGGCCTATGATCCCAACGCCTTCTCCGACGGGATCAGCCGCACCGAATGGAAGATGTTGTCGGAGGACGACCATCTCCCCCTGATGAACAAGACGCTGCAAGGTCTGTATCCGCCCGGATCGACCTTCAAGCCAGCTACCGCGCTCGCCATTCTCGGTGCCGGGATCGATCCCAAACGCGTGGTCTATTGCAATGGCGGCTATCAGCTCGGCAACCGCCGTTTCGGCTGCCTCGGCCGTCACGGGCCAATGACGATGCACACCGCCATCGCGCGCAGCTGCAACACCTATTTCTACACTTTAGGCCGCGAGATCGGCATCGAAGCCATCGCCGCGGCCGCGCGCAAGCTCGGCTTCGGCGCCGAGTTCGACCTGCCCCTGCCTTCGCAGCGCTATGGCACCATCCCCGACAGCGCATGGAAACTGCGCCGCTACAAGCAGGAATGGACCCAGGCCGACACGCTCAACGCGGCGATCGGTCAGGGCTATGTGCTGGTCAGCCCCTTCCAGCTCGCGCTCTCCGCGGCACGCGTCGCGTCCGGGCGCGAGTTGATTCCTTCGCTCCTCGCCGCCAGGCGCAGCGCTCCGCGCCATCTCGACTTTCCTGACGAGCATCTCGCCATCGTCCGCGCGGGGATGGACGAGGTGGTGAACGGTCACGGCACCGCGGGTGCGTCAAAGCTGCGGCTCGATGGCATCCGCATGGGCGGCAAGACCGGCACCGCGCAGGTCCGCCGCATCATGGACCGCAACCGCGGCCAGGGTGGCGAATGGAAATATCGCGACCACGGCCTGTTCGTCTGCTTCGCCCCCGTCGAGAACCCGCGCTACGCCGCATCGGTGGTGATCGAGCACGGCATGGGCGGGGCGCGTGCCGCAGCCCCCGTGGCGAAGGACGTGCTCACCTATCTGTTCGACCGGCAGCAGGCGCTCGACACGCTTGCCCGGTTCGAGACCGAATGGGGCGGCGACATCCGCGCCCGCATGGCAGCCAAGGACAGAGCCTATCGCGCGGCACAGGGCCTGCCCGCCGCAGCGCCGACGCCGGGTGCGGGTCCCTCTCCGGCCCCGTCGCCCGGCGTCTCGCCGGCCCCGCGTGCGACCCCGATGCCCACGGCTTCCCCAACCGCCCCACCACAGGTTCCCGGCGAATGAACCGACCCGGTTTTGTCCCTGCCCCTCTGGCGCAGCTTCCCTGGCTGGTGATCCTGCTCGTCTGCGCGATCGGCGGATTTGGTGTCCTCGTGCTGTTCTCTGCCGCCGGTGGCGAGCCCAAATGGGCGATGCCCCAGGGCATCCGCTTCGGCGTATTCCTCGCCATGGCGCTCGTGCTCTCGCGGGTGCGCGTGAGCCATTGGTCGACGCTTGCCTTCCCGCTCTACGCCATCTTCCTGGTCATGCTGATCGGGGTCGAATTGCTCGGCGCGGTCGCGGGCGGCAGCCAGCGCTGGCTCGACCTCGGCTTCATCCGCATCCAACCCTCGGAGATGATGAAAGTCGCGATCGTCCTCGCCTGCGCCAAATTCTACGACATGCTCCCGCCGAGCGAGATTCGCCGCTTCGGGGCGATCTGGCCGACAGCGGCGATGATCGGCCTTCCCGCCGCGCTGGTGATGCTCCAGCCCGATCTCGGCACCGCACTGATGATCACGGCGGGCGGCCTTACGGTCATGTTCCTTGCGGGAGTGCCGCTGCGCCTGTTCATCGGGGGCACGCTCGCACTTGCCGTATCGGTGCCGATCATCGTCAACTATGTACTGCACGACTATCAGCGCAATCGCGTGCTGACCTTCCTGAACCCCGAGAACGACCCGCTCGGCACGGGCTATCACATCAGCCAGTCCAAGATCGCGATCGGATCGGGTGGCTGGTTCGGCAAGGGGTTCCTGAACGGCACGCAGAGCCATCTCGACTACCTGCCCGAGGGGCATACCGATTTCGCCCTCGCGACGATGATGGAGGAATGGGGCCTGATGGGCGGCCTGTTCGTGATCATCGCGTTCGGCCTGCTGATCCGCTGGGGGATCATGGTCGGCGTGCGCAGCCAGACCCGTTTCGCCAAGCTCACCGCGGCCGGCATTTCGACCACCATTTTCTTTTACGTTTTCATCAACATGGCGATGGTGATCGGCCTCGCGCCGGTCGTGGGCATCCCGCTTCCGCTGATCAGCTTCGGCGGATCGGCACAGATGACCACGCTGATCTGCGTCGGCATCCTGATGTCGCTGGACCGCGAGAACCGCCAGAGTCGCAATACCCGCAGCTGGCAGTGATTTTTTCGGGCGCAAGGGTGTTGCAATCGAAAAAACCCGATGCTAGTGGCCCCGCTCCCGACCGAGGCAGCGCTTTCCAACAGCGCTCCTGATCGCCCGGATGGACGCATAGCTCAGTTGGTAGAGCAGCTGACTCTTAATCAGCGGGTCCTAGGTTCGAGCCCTAGTGCGTCCACCATTTTTTCAATGACTTAGATGTGAAAGTGTGCCGCCGCCGACCCCCGGGGCACCAGACCCCATGTCAGGCCCACGTCCAATTTGGACTGTCGGTTGCGTTCCGATAACACGGCCAGGTCAATGCCATCGCCATCCTGCAAGCCGCAAGCATATCCTGTCGGACGCGCCGTGTCAGGAAAGAAACGCATTGCTCGAGGCATTAATCCACGACGCCGTGCCGCCGCAGACGATCGGAGCGCCCTCCATCGGCATGGCTCCCGGGCAAGGCTCCGCATGCCGGAGCAGCTTTGGGAGCCGTGTTAATCGGACGCGACAGGGATGATGAAGGCAGGGGTCTTTCCGATTTCACCCTGCGGCCAACGAAATGGCAGTCGAGCGTCCCACTTGTTCCCGCCCGACATAAATTTTCAGAAATATGTCGGTTTTGTGAAATCCGCTCGTCTTCCCTTCTGAAAGCCCGCGGCGATGGACCGCCGGCTGAATCAGAGGGTCATATGACGCGATTTGGCAGTGTAGTTGGCGCGTGCGCAGCAATCCTGGTCCCCGCAACCTCCTGGGCGCAAACCACAGCGCCGGATCAGACCGCTCCGGTGGAAGCACCGTCAGCCGACGATAGCGGCGAGATCGTCGTCACCGGATCGCGCATCGACCGCAATTTCGACACCCCCACCCCCACCCTCACCGTCACGTCCGAGGATCTGTCGGTCGGCGCTCGTCCCAACGTCGCAGCGGCGCTGAACGATCTGCCGCAGTTTCGTGCGACCACTTCGGCGCAGACCACCGGCACAAATACCGGCGCCGGCAACGCGCCGGTCGATCTGCGCGGGCTGGGCATCAACCGCACGCTAGTGCTGGTCGATGGCCGCCGCATCGTCAGCGACAACGATCTCAACACCATTCCCAACGTGATGATCCGCAGTGCCCAGGTGGTGACCGGCGGCGCTTCCGCCGCCTGGGGCTCGGGCGCGGTGGCGGGCGTCGTCAACATCGGCATCGACGAGAAGTTCAGCGGCCTCCAGCTCGGCGCGCAAGCGGGCCTCTCGACCTATGGCGATGCCGCCCAGCACCGCTTCGAGGGCAAGGCCGGGTTCGGCTTCGCCGAGGGCCGCGGCCACTTCGTGCTCGGCGGCGAGTATTTCAACAGCGACGGGATCGTGCCGAAGGTCGCGCGTGAGCAGATCGGGCGCTGGGCGTCGTTCGGCGGCGCGATGACGCCGGATGTCGGCTTCTCCACCTCCGCCTATGGCGGCCTGATCACCTCGGGCGTGCTGGCAGGCAAGGCGTTCAATCCCGACGGCTCACTGCGCGACTTCAACTTTGGCCGAGTGGTCGGCGGTTACATGACCGGCGGCGAGGGCCCGTCGAACGACGATCTGAGCCCGCTGATGACGCCGCAGCGCCGCTACAGCGCCCTCGGCCGCCTGACCTTCGACGTCACCCCGTCGATCAAGGTGACCGCCGAGCTGCGCCACTCGCGCATGTACAACAACTATATCTGGTTCGGCGATCATGTGCAGGGCACGGCGACGTCCGGGATCCGCATCCGCTCGGATAACGCCTTCCTCTCGAACGAGGTACGCACCGCCCTCGCCAATGCCGGCCAAGACGGCTTCTACATGGGCCGCTTCAACAGCGACCTGTCCTTTCCGACGATCGATTTCGAGCGGAAGGTGACGCAGGGCACGCTGGCGCTCGACGGCAGGATCGGGTCGAACCTGCGCTGGAGCGCCTATTACAGCCATGGCGAATATCAGAACAACATCGACACGCCCGGTTTCCTACTGACACGCGAGTTCGCCAACGCGGTGGATGCGGTGGCCGGACCGGGTGGCACGCCGATCTGCCGGATCGCGCTGACCGATCCCTCTACCAACTGCGTGCCGATCAACCTGTTCGGTTTGGGCGCGCCTTCGCAGGCGGCGATCGACTATGTCACCGGCACGCCGAGCCAGCGCGGCACGACCAAGCTGGATGTCGGCGGTGTCAGCCTGCGCGGCGAGCCGTTCGCGCTCCCCGCCGGTGATGTGTCGTTCGCAGTTGGCGTCGAGGCGCGCAAGGAAAGCATCACCCAGACCATCGGCGCGCTGGACGCCGCCAAGGCGTTCCGCACCTTCAGCTTCTCGGCCATGTCGGGCAGCTTCACCGTGAAGGAGGCGTTTGGCGAGGTGCTGGTGCCGCTGATCCACAACACCCCGCTGCTGCGCAAGCTGGAGTTCAACGGCGCGGTGCGCGTCAGCGACTACAGCACGACGGGGTCGATCTGGTCGTGGAAGCTGGGCGTCACCAACGAGTTCTTCCCTGGCTTCCGCGGACGCGCGACCCGCTCACGCGACATCCGCTCGGCCAACTTGAGCGAGCTCTATACCCAGACAACCACCGGCTATAACACCATCTACGACCCGGTGACCCAGCAGAACGTCTATGTGCTGAGCAACGGCGGCGGCAATCCCAACCTGGAGCCGGAGAAAGCCGATACCTGGACGTTCGGTTTCACCTATTCGCCACCTGCGGTTTCGGGCCTCAACATGTCGGTCGACTATTTCAACATCGACGTCGATGATGTCATCACTACCATCGCCGCCCAGGATCTGGTGACGCGCTGCTACAACGGCAACACGGCGTTGTGTGCGCGGGTCGAGCGGGATGCGAACGGGACGATCACGCGCACCATCTCCACCTTCGTGAACCTGGCGAACTACAAGACCGACGGGATCGATGCCGAGGTTTCCTACGTCCTGCCGCTGAACCGCCTGTTCGGCTCGAGCGAAGGTCGGATGAAGTTCCGCATCCTCGGCACCTGGGTCAACAGCCTCACCACCGACGATGGCGTGGTGAAGCTCGAATATGTCCGCTCGCAGGGCTATTCGTTCGGTCTCGGCGTGCCGGCTTGGCGGGTGAACGGCTCGATCGGCTATGAGGACCAGAGTTTCTCCGGCCTGGTGCGCGCGCGCTACATCTCGCCGGGCGAGTATAACAACCAGGTGCCGCTCACCAACAATCATATCGGTGCTTACACCTATTTCGACCTGCAGGCGCAGATGAGGGTTCCGGTGGCGGACGGGCGGCAGATGGAGCTCTACGCCAACGTCTCCAATCTCTTCAACAAGGCGCCGCCCCCGGGATCGCTCTACTCGCCCTATTACGACGTTCTGGGCCGCTATTTCACCCTCGGCGCCCGCGTCCGCTTCTGATCTGATCGGGGCCCGTCCGGCAGCGATGCCGGGCGGGCCCAGGCCTTTTGGAGAGTGCCTGATGTTCCTTCGCCCTGCCTTTGCCGCGGCGCTCGCGCTGCTGCCTGCCACCGCGATCGCCCAGGTCGCAAAACCCGCCGCGATCGTCGCCGACGGCATCCCGGCCATTCCCGACGCGCTGGCCGCTGATACTCAGCCCTATCTTCAAGCGCGCAAGGCGAGCTTCCTCGGCTGGAATCCGGCCGATCGCTCGATGCTGATCAAGACGCGCTTCGCCAACACCGATCAGGTGCACAAGGTGCGCGCGCCGAATGCCGACCGCACGCAATTGAGCTTCGAGGACGAGCCGATCCTGATGGCCGCCATCTCGCCCGGCGCCGGCGACGTGACGGTGGTGCAGAAGGACGTCGGCGGCGGCGAATTCTATCAGCTCTTCCGGCTCGCCGACGGGCGGCTGCAACTGCTCACCGACGGGAAGAGCCGCAACTGGTTCGGCGCTTGGAGTCCCGACGGCAAGCTGCTCGGCTATTCCTCGACCCGGCGCAACGGCGCCGATGCCGATCTCTATGTGATCGACCCGCGCGACCCCAAGTCCGATCGGCTGGTCGCGACGGTCAAGGGCGGCGGCTGGAACATTGCCGACTTCTCGGCGGACGGCGCGAAGGCGCTGGTCGTCAACCGCATGTCGATCAACCGCGCCGATCTCTATGAACTCGATCTCAAGACCGGCAAGCTGCGCCCCCTCAACGATGTAAAGCGCGAGGTTTCGTACATCGCGCCGCGCTACGCGCCCGATGGTGGAATCTGGGTGCTGTCCGACATCGATTCCGATTTCGTGCGGCTCGGCCGCCTCGATCCGCGCACCGGCCGGTTCACGCCGGTCTCGAAGGAGCCGAAATGGGACGTGAGCGACTATGCGCTCGCGCCCGACGGCAGCTTCCTCGCCTATGCGACCAATGAAGCCGGGGTCAGCCGGCTGCACGTGCTCGACGCCGCGACGGGCGCCACCCGCGACGTCACCGGCCTGCCGGCAGGCGTGATCCCCTATTCGATCGGCTCGGCGATCGAGATCGCGCCCTGGGGGACGATCGGGCTCAGCATGTCCTCGGCCCGCGTCGCGGGCGATGCCTTTGCGGTCGATCCGAAGACGCTCGCGGTGACGCGCTGGACCGCGAGCGAGACCGGCGGGCTCGATCCCGCGAAGAATGTCGAGCCGCAGCTCGTCGAGGTGAAGAGCTTCGACGGCGAGACGGTGACCGGCTTCCTCTATCGCCCCGATCCGGCGCGCTTCCCCGGCAAGCGCCCGCTGATCATCAACATCCATGGCGGCCCGGAGGGGCAGACCCGGCCCGACTTCCTGGGCTCCGACAACTATTACCTCAACGAGCTCGGCATCGCGCTGTTCTTCCCCAACGTCCGCGGGTCGAGCGGGTTCGGCAAGCGCTTCGTCAATCTCGACAACGGGCCGTTCAAGCGCGAGGATTCGGTCAAGGACATCGGCGCCTTCCTCGACGCGCTGGTCAAGGACCCGGCGCTCGATCCCGCCCGCTTCGCGGTCACCGGCGTCTCCTATGGCGGCTATATGTGCTATGCCACCGCCACCCATTATTCGCCGCGGCTCAAGGGGGCGAACTGCTACGTCGCGATCTCCAACTTCGTCACCTTCCTCGAGAACACCCAATCCTATCGCCGCGACCTGCGCCGCGTCGAATATGGCGACGAGCGCGATCCCAGGCAGCTCGCCAAGCTGATCGAGATCTCCCCGCTCACCAGCGTCGACAAGATCGACCTGCCGCTGCTGATCGCAACCGGCGGCAACGATCCGCGCGTGCCGGCGAGCGAGGCCGATCAGATCATCAAGGCGGTGCGCGGCAAGGGCGGCACCGTCTGGCACCTGCTTGCCGAGAATGACGGCCATGTCTTCCGCAAGAAGGAGAATGAGGACTATTATTTCTGGACCAGCGCGCTGTTCTGGAAGCAGACGCTGCTCGGCGACGCACAGCGGTGATCCTGGTGCTGGTGCTTACGATCGCCGCGGCGCTGCTCCTCGTCGTCACTCCCTCGAGCGCGGCAGAACGCAAGCCACCAGCGGTGGCGATCGATCATCACGTCCATGTCCATTCGCCCGCGATCCTCGCCTTCCTGCCCGGCTATTGCGCGAGTCCGGGCAGGACCGGCAAATGCGACCCCGAGTTTGCCAACCCGCTGACCGTCACTGATCTGCTGCAGGCAATGGACGCAGCGGGCATCAAGCGCGCGCGGCTGATGTCGACCGCCTATCTGGCGGAAAGCCCGATGATGGTGCCGCCGGCCCCGGGCCATGCCGAGATCGTCCGCAAGGCGAATGACTTCACCGTCGCCCTGGCGCGCGACCATCCCGATCGGCTCCAGGCCTATATTGGCGTCAATCCGCTCACCACGACCGCGCTACCGGAGATCGAGCGCTGGCGCGGCGACCGCCACGTCGCCGGCATCAAGCTCCATCTCGCCAACTCGCGCTTCGATTATCACCGGCCCGAGCATGTGGAGGTGCTTGCGTCGGCGTTTCGCGCTGCGGCGGCCGCGCGTCTGCGCATCATGATCCATATGCGCAACCGGGCGGTCGGCTATGGCGCGGAAGAGGCGCGCATCTTCCTCGACGAGATACTGCCGGCTGCGCGCGGCACAACGGTGCAGGTCGCGCATGCCGCAGGCTGGGGCGGCGTCGACGCAGCGACCCTCGATGCGCTCGACGTCTTCGCCGATGCGTGCGAGCAGGATCGCAAGCGCTGCGCCAATCTCTATTTCGACCTTGCCGCCATCAAGCCCGGCGCAGCGTCGGAGGCTGACAAGTCCGCGCTCGTCGGCCTGATGCGCAGGATCGGGCTCCGCCACTTCCTGCCGGCGTCGGACTGGCCCTTCACTCGCGACCTTGGCGCCTATTATGCCGAGCTCGCCGCGCTTCCGCTGACGCGCGCCGAATGGCGGCAGATCGCGCGCAATGCCGGCCCGTGAGGCACGGCGCGCCAGAATCCTGTCGAGTTTCGGCGACCGAATCATGTAGGAGACGGCCAGGGAGCGCGATGAGCCAGTTGAACCAGATGTTGCGGCACGTCCGGGCCGTCCTTCGCCGGCGCGGCGTGGCCGAGCAGGACGCCGAGGATCTGGTGCATGAAGCCTTTCTCAAGGTGGAGCGCTACGAGCAGCGGCATTCGGTGCGCTCGCAGGAGGCGCTCCTGGTCAGGGCGGCCGTCAACCTCTCGATCGACGAGGAGCGCCGCGAGCGCCGTGCACCCTTCTCGGCCGGGAACGTGTTCAGCATCGCCGATGCCGCGCCCGATCCCGAGCAGGTACTGCAATCCCAGGCGCGGCTGAGCCATGCGGCGGCCGGGCTCGCGCGATTGCCCGAGCGCACCCGCCGCATTCTGCTCCGCCGGCGTCTGGACGGAGCCAATTACGCGACAATCGCCAAGGAAGAAGGGATGTCGATCCCCGCCGTGGAAAAGCAGGTCGCCCGAGCGACCCTGGAGATGATGAACTGGATGGAACAATGGTGATACGGTCGAAGGAGGAGCGAACGCGTCTCAACGCGGAAGCATCGGCCTGGCTCGCCCGGCTGCATGGTCCGCAGGGCAGCAATGCCGAAGGGGCGCTGCAGGATTGGCTCAAGGCCGATCCTGCGCACCAGGAGGCTTTCGAGCGCGCCACCGAGCTGTGGGAGATCCTGCCGGGCGCGGCGGCGTTCGATGCCGAGCCGCCGCGCCCGGTCTCGCGGCGGTTCGTCCCGCTGGCGATCGCGGCGTCTTTGGCCGTGCTCGCCGGGGCAGGCGCGATGACGGCCTTGCTCAACCAGCCGCTGACCTTCGACACCCGGACCGGCGAGCAGCGCATGGCGACGCTCGACGATGGCAGCCGCATCGCGCTCAACACCGACAGCCGCCTCACGGTGAAGTTCGACCGCGACGAGCGCCAGGTCTCGCTCGACCGGGGCGAGGCGATGTTCGACGTGACGCACGATGCCGCCCGGCCGTTCGTCGTCCGGGCCGGCGACGAGCGGATCAAGGCGCTGGGCACCAGCTTCGTCGTGCGGCGGGAGGGCGATCGAGTCCGCGTCACGCTGCTCAGCGGCAAGGTCGAGGTCGTGCGCATGGGCGAACGGCCGCGATTGCTCGCCGTCCTCGCGCCGGGCGAGCGCGTATCGGCGGCCCCCGATGCGGTGCCGGTGCTCGATCGCCCTGCGCTCGAATCGATCACCGCCTGGCGCCGCGGCGAGCTGCGCTTCCGCGACACGCCCTTGTCCGAAGCCGTCGCCGAAGTGAACCGCTATGGCAGGCAGCGCGTGATCGTGAACGATGCCCGCCTCGCCGCGCTTCCCATCTCTGGCGTCTTCGCGACCGACGACCCGGCGGAGTTCGCCGCCGCGGTGGCACAGCTTCACGGCCTGCGGGTGCAGCGCGAGGGCGAAGCAGTGCTTTTGACGCCTTGATCACGTCTTCGTGCCCGTGCAGCGTGCGGTGATCTATCCTCGATCGATCCGCCGGAACGGCCCGGCAGCGCGGAGTAGAGGCGGCAGATGAGGATGGGCGGCACGTTGACGGCGATGTCCGCGATCGCGTGCATGGCCGCGCCCGCTGCCCAGGCGCAATCCGCTGCCCGGTTCCGCTTCGCGCTGCCGCGGCAGGATCTGTCGCTGTCGCTGGAGGCGGTGGCGACGATCACCCGCACCAACATCGTCTTCGTGCCCAGCGCCGTCAGGGGACGTGTCGCGCCGGCGCTCGACGGCACCTACACCACGCCCGAAGCGCTGCGCCGCCTGCTCCGGCAATCGGGGCTGGACTTCACCGTCACCGCCGGCGGCTCCTATGTCATCTCCCGGCGTGCGGCCGAACGGAGCGTGCGCCGCCCGCCCGTGGCCGCGCGGCCCCCGCCCCCGCGTCCCTCTCCTCCCCCGGAAAGGCCGGAGGAACCGCAGGATGTCGTCATCACCGGCTCGCGGATCGACGCGCTGGGGTTCGAGGCGCCGACCCCGACCTCGCACGTGACGCGCGCCGACCTCGAGATCGGCGGACGCCCGAACGTCGCCGCCGCGCTGAACGACCTGCCGCAATTCCGGGGCACCATCTCCCCGCAGACCAGCGGCACGAACACCAGCGCGGGCATGGCGCCGGTGGATCTTCGCGGCCTCGGGATCAATCGCACGCTCGTGCTGCTCGACGGACGGCGCTTCTCGAGCGACAATGATCTCAACACCGTCCCCACCGTGCTGATCAAGTCGGTCGATATCGTGACCGGCGGCGCCTCCGCCGCCTGGGGCTCGGGCGCGGTGGCGGGCGTGGTGAATATCGTGCTCGACGGGGACATCGACGGGATCAGGCTCGGAGCCCAGGCGGGAATCTCCTCACGCGGCGATGCCGCGGAGCGCCGGTTCGAGGGCGCGTTTGGCACGACATTCGCCGGCGGTCGCGGCCAGCTGATCCTCGGCGCCGAATATCTCGACAATGACGGCGTCATTCCCAAATCATCCCGCCCCAGCGTGGGCCGCTGGGGGAGCGTGGCGGCCGGAAACGGCAACTTCATGCTGGTGCCGGACGTCGGCTTCGCCAATGCGGCGCGCGGGGGCCTGATCCTGAGCGGCGTGCTCGCCGGCCAGGTCTTCAATCCCGACGGATCGCTCCGCGACTTCCGCTACGGCACCGTGGTGGGCACTGAGATGATCGGTGGCGAGGGGCCGTCGAACGACGATCTCAGCGCGCTCGTCACGCCGCAGCGGCGCTACAGCGCGCTCGGCCGCGTCAGCTTCAAGGCGAGCGACGCGGTCAAGCTCTCGGCCGAGCTGCGCCACTCGCGCATGTGGAACGACTATATCTGGTTCGGCGACCATAATCGCGGCAACATCTTCATCGCGCGCGACAATGCCTTCCTGTCGCCCGACATCGCCGCGCGGCTGCTGACGGCGGGCGAGGCCGGCTTCACCATGGGCCGGTTCAATTCCGACTTCCCCTTTCCCCGCATCGATTTCGAGCGGGTGACGACTCAGGGGACGATCGCGCTGGACGGCACGATCGGCCGGCATTGGCGCTGGAGCGGCTATTACAGCCATGGCGAATATCGCAACGACATCGACACGCCCGGCTTCGTGATCGGCGCCAATTTCAGCCAGGCGGTGGATGCGGTGCGCGATCCGGCAACCGGGCAACCGGTCTGCCGCGTCAAGCTCAGCGATCCGTCGAGCGCCTGCGTGCCGATCAACCTGTTCGGCGAGGGTTCGCCCTCGGCCGAGGCGCTCGCCTATGTCACCGGCACGCCGCGCCAGCGCGCGACGACCACGCTGGATGTCGGCGGGATCAGCCTGCGCGGCGAGCCGTTCGCGCTCGCGGCCGGCCCCGTCTCGATCGCTGCGGGCATCGAGGCGCGGCGCGAGGCGATCCGCCAGACGGTGAGCGAGCTCGACCTTGCCCGCGCGTTCCGGTCGTTCAACTTCGCGCCGATCGCCGGCGGCTTCACCGTCCGGGAAGCCTTTGGCGAGATCCTCATCCCGCTGGCGCGCGATCGGCCGCTGCTGCGCAAGCTCGAGCTGAACGCGGCGGTGCGCCTGTCCGACTATGACACCACCGGATCGATCTGGTCGTGGAAGCTGGGCGCGACGAACGAGTTCTTTCCCGGCTTCCGCGCGCGGTTCACGCGCTCGCGCGATATCCGCTCAGCCAATCTCGCGGAGCTCTACACGCAGCTCACCGTGGGCTACAACGCGCTCACCGATCCGGTGAAGAATGCGAGCGTCTATGTGCTCAACCACAGCGGCGGCAATCCGGACCTGCACCCCGAAACCGCGACCACCTTCACGGCGGGATTCCTCTACGCGCCGCCGGGAATTCCCGGACTGCGCCTGTCGGCCGACTATTACCGCGTGCGCATCGACGATGTGATCACCACCGTCTCGGCCCAGGATCTGGTGATCCGCTGCTTCAACGGCAACCAGGCTCTGTGCGCGAATGTCGAGCGCGACGCCGCGGGCAACATCACCCGCACCGTCACCTCCTATCTCAACCTGTCCGAATACCGGACCGACGGGATCGACGCCGAGCTTTCCCAGACGCTCCCGCTCCGCTTCGCCGGCCTGCCCGGCAAGCTCGTCCTCCGGTTGCGCGGCAATTGGGTCGACAGCCTGAAGACCAATGACGGCGTCACGACGATCGAATATGTCCGCTCGCAGGGCAATTCGTTCAGCCTCGGCGTGCCCGAATGGCGGATCAACGGCAGCATCGGCTACGATAGCGAGGATTTCGGCGCGCAGCTACGCGCACGCTACATCTCCCCCGGCAACTACAATTCCACGATCCGGCTGCTCAACAACCATATCCCGGCCTATACCTATGTCGACCTCTTCGCGCGCGTGCGCATCGCGGCCGGCGCGCGAAAGATCGAGATCCATGGCGGCGTGACCAACCTGCTGGACAGGCAGGCCCCCAACGGATCGCTCTATTCGCCCTTCTACGACGTGGTCGGCCGCTATTTTTCCGCCGGAACCAGACTGGTCTTCTAGCGATCCCGCCGGCCGGCCAATGGGTGGTGTGCGCCTCTGCGCGGCGCTCAGATGCCCAGGTTCAGAACCTCGACGCGGACGGGTCCGGTGGATCCACGCTCCTTCAGCTCGAAAGGCGCGACATGGTGCTTGATCGGCGGCGTCGGCGTATTGCGGCGCTGCTTGAGATAGTCGGACAGGATCTCGACCGCAGTCGCAGCCATCTCCGCGATCGGCTGCCGGATCGTCGTGAGTTGCGGCCAGAGTAGCGACGCGATCGGCGTATCGTCGAACCCCGCCACGCTCAGCTCGCCCGGAATGCTGACGCCGAGACCCAGCGCCACCGCGGTCACGGCCGCCGCCATGTCGTCGTTGCTGGCGAAGATCGCGGTCGGGCGCTTCGCCGGCGACACGTCGAGCAGCGCCCGCCCGGCGTCGAGCCCTGAGCGGTAGCTGAAATCGCCATCGACCAGCCGCGCGGGGTCGAGCTGCAGGCCGGCTTCGGCGATCGCGGCGCGAAATCCCTCTTCACGGCGCAGCGCGGGCGAATGCCGCTGATTGCCGCGAATGAAGGCGATGTCGCGATGCCCCAGGCCGATCAGGTGCCGCACCATGGCGCGCGCGCCCTCGAAATCATCGATGAGCACCGCCGAGGAGTGCGACCGCGGGTCCGCCGTCGCGAAGCTCAACGCCGGGATCTGCGCCTGCCAGAGGATATCCAGCGCCTCGAGCGAATCGCACAAGGGCGGCGGCAGGATCATGCCATCGACGCCCGTGGCGACGAGCTTGCGCACCGCATCCGTCGCCTTGGGATGCGTGGCGACCGGCTCGATAACCAACTGGCTTCCATCGCTCCCACTCTGCTGAAACGCCCCCATCAGGAAGTCGCCCAGGTTCGAGGATCGCGGGTTGCTGAACAGCACGCCGATCCGGAGCGAGCCCGATCGCGCCGCACGCGCCGCGACGTTGGGCACATAGTTGAGCCGCTCGATCGCGGCTTGGACGCGCACGCGCAGCGGCTCGCGAACCTTGGTCCCGTTCACCACGCGCGACACAGTCATTGATGACACGCCTGCTTCGCGCGCCACGTCGTGGACGGTCACCGCAGAGCGGCGTGACGATGATGCCGAAGTCTCGCCTTCAGCCTCGGCCTTGTTGCCGCGTTTCACCCGATCCACTCCCTTTTCCGACATCGCGAGCTGCGGCACCGTCAGGAGCCGCCGTGGTCAATGCCATAGCATCCATACTGTTTACGATACCAGTCAATAATCTACCAATTTCCTATATAGGGTGGATTGCCATCTGAATTATGAACTGATAACGATACCTCTAGCCGCACGACCAATCGCGGTCAAGGAGAGGCGAGCGATGGACACGATGCCGGGCGCGCGGCGCAACTACATATTGTTGAGCGCCTTTCTGTTCCTGTTCTTTTTTGCCCAGGCGGGTGCAATGTCGTTCCTGGCGATCTGGCTCAAGGGGCCGATGGGCCTTGATGGCGCTCAGGCGGGAACCGTGTTCTCGGCCAATTTCATCGCCGCCATGCTGTGCCAGCCGCTCTACGGCTACATCTCCGATCGCGCCGGGCTCAAGCGCCATGTGCCGTTGTTCATCGCGCTGATGGTGACGTTGTGCGGGATCTTCTTCACCGGGCTCTACGCCCCGCTGCTCGAGGCCAACCTCCTGCTCGGCGCCGCGATCGGCGGGCTCTATCTCGGTCTGACGTTCGTCGCCGGCAGCTTCGCGCTCGAATCTTTCGTCGATCGCGTCGGGCGCCGCTACGGCTTCGAATATAGCCGGGCGCGGCTATGGGGTTCGCTCGGCTATGCCAGCGCTGCGGTGTTCTCGGGCCGGCTGTACAATATCGATCCGTCGATCAACTTCTACCTCGCCTCGGCGGCGGGCGTGCTCCTCATCCCGCTGATCCTCGCCACGCGGATCGTTCCCGACCCGGCGGAGCAGTCGCACGCGCAGACGCTCACCCCACGGGAATCGATGACGGTGCTGAAGCAGCCGCAATTCTGGCGCTTCATGGTGCTGATCCTCGGCGTCACCAATCTCTACCTCGTCTACGACCAGCAGTTCCCAGCCTATTTCGCATCGATGTTCCCGACCCCCGCGGAAGGGAACGTCATGTTCGGCTATCTCAACTCGGCACAGATCTTCGTCGAGGCCGGCATGCTGCTGATCGCGCCGCTGATCGTCATGCGCATCGGCGCGAAGAACGGGCTGATGCTGGCGGCGGCGATCATGATCATCCGCATCGCGGGATCGGCGGTCGCCACCGGCCCGCTCACCATCTCCGCCTGCAAGATGCTGCACTCGCTGGAGCTGCCGATCCTGGCCGTCTCGATCTTCCGCTACATCGCCTATCATTTCGACAGCCGCTTCGCCTCGACCGTCTATCTGGTGGGGGTCAGCTTCGGCCATTCGCTGGGCCTGGCGATCCTCTCGCCGATCGTCGGGCACGGCTATGATCTGTTCGGCTTCCCCGCCACTTATCTGATGATCGCCGCCGGCGCGCTGCTGTTCTGGATCGCCTCCTGGTTCGCGCTGGAAAGCACACCGCGAACCGACGCGCGCGGCCGCCCGATTGACGCCGGCGATCGGGAAAAGCCCGCAGCGGCGTCCACCGCCAACGCCACGCCGCTCACGCAATGAAAAGCCCTGCCATGCATCTCCCCATGTCCCCCGTCGTCCATGAGCCGATCCATGACCGTGTCCGGTTCGAGGCCGTGGCCCCTCCCACCGCCGCCGAGCTCGACGATGCGATCGCCCAGGTGCTCGCCCGGCTCGACCGCGCGCTGCCGCAATTTTCCGGGAGCTTCCCGGCGCCGTCGAGCGAGCGGCTCATCTATCCGGCGATCGGCAATGTCGAGTGGACCAATGGGTTCTGGACGGGCCTCATGTGGCTGGCATGGGAACTGACCGGTGCCGAGCGCTATCGCAGCGCGGCGGAGCAGCAGGTGGAAAGTTTCGTTGAGCGCGCCGACCGGCGGGTCAATGTCGAGCATCACGATCTCGGCTTCCTCTACACCCCCTCGGCCTGCGCGGCGTGGCGGCTCACCGGCGATACGGAGGCGCGCCGTGCAGGGCTTGCGGCGGCGGAGCTGCTGCTGGCCCGGTTCGACCCGGTATCGGGGGTCATCCAGGCATGGGGCGACCTCAACGATCCCGAGCAGGCGGGACGCATGATCATCGACTGCAACCTCAACCTGCCGCTGCTCTATTGGGCGACCGAGGAGACGGGCGACGCGCGCTTCCGCACCGCGGCCGAGCGACATCTCGATCAGGCCTCGCGCTATCTCGTGCGCCCCGACGCTTCGACCTTCCATACCTTCCACATGGATACGCGTACCGGCGCGCCGTCGCACGGCACCACGCACCAGGGGCATTCCGACGACAGCTGCTGGGCGCGCGGGCAGGCCTGGGGGATCTACGGCTTCGCCCTCGGTCACCTGCACAGCGGGCGCGAAGACCTGGTCGCGCTGGCCGCCAGGCTCGCCAACTATTTCCTCAACCGGCTGCCCGACGACCTCGTCTGCCGCTGGGATCTGATCTTCACCGGGGGCGATGCGCCGCGCGACACCTCGGCGGCGGCGATCGCCGCGTGCGGCCTGCTCGAGCTCGTCCGGCACCTCCCGCTGAGCGATCCCGATCGCGGCCTCTACGCCCGCGCCGCCTGGGGCATGACTCGCGCGCTTGCCGCGCATCTCACCCCCCTTGAAGGCAGCAACGGCGTGCTCGCCGAAGCCGTCTATCACATGCCCAACCAAATCGGCATCAGCGAGTGCTGCATCTGGGGCGACTATTTCTACCTCGAGGCGCTGGTCCGCATGCGCCGTATATGGAGGCCCTATTGGTGATCTCGACCTCACGGCGCACGGTTCTCGCCGGCGCCGCCACGCTCCCCTTCGGCACCGGCGCCGCACATGCGGCCGAGGCCATTCACCGCATCTCTTCCCCCAACGGCAAGGTCGAGCTGACGATCGATCCGTCCGGCCCGACCTGGTCGGTGAAGGTGAACGGACGCGCGGCGATCGAGCGGTCGACGCTCGCGCTCGTATTGGCGGACGGCAAGCGGCTGGGCCCCGGCGCAAAGCCGGGTCAGATGCGCCGCAAGACCATCAACGGCGACTGGTCACCGCCCTATGGCATCCGCAAGCGTTATGACGGCCGCTGCCGCGAGGTCGAGGTCGAGTTCGACGATACGGCGCGCGGCATCCGCTTCGCGATCGTCGGCCGCGCTTATGATCATGGCGCCGCGGTGCGTTTCCGCCTGCTTGCTGCGCCCGGCGACGAATTGGTGCTCACCGGCGAGGAGACCGAGTTCCGCCTGCCGGCGGAGGCGCAGCTCTATGTCAGCCGCGACGAGGGCGAGTATCAGCGCACCGTTCAGACGCGCATCGCACCGACGCCGCATCCGGACCTGACCGCGAGCTGCGATCAGGGCGACCTCGCCGACACGCCGCTCACCGCGCAGCTCAGCGACGGCACCACGCTGTTGCTCAGCGAATCCGACCGGCTTCATTACCCCCGCGTGATGCTGCGCAGCACGGACAAGGGGATCGTCACCTATCTGATGCGCTTTCCCGGCCGCGCGACCGGCTATTCGGGCCCGGGCGACACCCCTGCGGAGGAATCCTTCCGCGTGCCGGTGCCGTTCGAGACGCCGTGGCGCGTCGTGCTGGCGGCGCCGAACCCCGCGGCACTGATCGAGCGCCAGGATCTGATCCCCACCCTCGCCAGCCCCAACCGGCTCGGCGATGTGAGCTGGATCAAGCCCGGACGCGCGGTGCGCATCACCAAATATACCACCCAGGCGGGACTCGACACGGTGGATTTCGCCGCCGAGCGCAAGCTCGATTATGTCGAGTGGGACGCACGCTGGTATGGCGATGGCACCGACCCCAGCGACGCGACCTATGCCATCCCCGCCATCGATATCGAGCGCGTGATCGGCTATGCGCGAAGCAAGGGAATCGGGATGATCCTCTATGTCGATCGGGTGCCGGCGATGCGGCAGCTCGACGCGATCGTGAAGACCTATCAGCGGTGGGGCGCCGCGGGCATCAAGTTCGGCTTCGTCTGGGAAGGCCGCCAGGCCGATGTCGATTTCATCTATGACCTGGTGAAGACCTGTGGCGAGCACCGGCTGCTGGTGAACCTGCACGACAATCTGCGGCCCGCGGGCCTCGAGCGGACCCTGCCCAACTATGTCGCGCTGGAAGGCGTGCGCGGCAACGAGCAGTTTCCAACCGCCACGCACAATTGCACCCTCCCCTTCACCCGTGCGCTGTCAGGACCCATCGACTATACGATCTGCTACGCCAACCCGCGCAATCGGACGACCAACGCGCATCAGCTCGCGCTGGCTGCGATCTACTACAACCCGCTGACCTTCCTCTATTGGTACGATGCCCCGTCCAAATATGCGGGACGCGACTGGCCCGAGCTCGCCTATTTCGACGAGTGCCCGACCAGCTGGGACGAGACGGTGGCGCTGTCGGGCGCGATCGGCGAGCATGCGGTGGTCGCGCGGCGCGCGGGGAAGCGCTGGTTCCTGGGCGCGATCACCAACGAAGCTGCGCGGACATTGACGATCGACCTGACCTTCCTGGGCGCGGGAACATGGCGGGCGCGGCGCTTCGCCGACGGCGTCCCCGCCGCACGTCCGTTCGAGACGCCGGTCGCGCTGTCCACCGACACAGTCACCGCCGCGGATCGCTTCGTCCTGGCCCTCGCCCCGGCCGGCGGGCAGGCCGTGATCTTCGAACAGCCATGACCCTGTTCGGCGCAATCGAGGCGGGCGGCACCAAGTTCGTCTGCGGCGTGGGTGGCGCGCGCGCCGGATCGCGCGCGCGAGCGGTGATCGCGACGACCGATCCCGCCGCGACGCTCGCCGAAGTCGGCGCCTTCTTCGACCGCGCGCTGGAGGCCCATGGCCCGTTGGACGCGATCGGTTTGGGCAGTTTCGGCCCGCTCGAGCTCGATCCGAAAGCGGACCGCTACGGCCAGATAACGACGACGCCCAAGCCGGGATGGAGCGGCGTCGATATCGGGGGGTGGTTGCGCGCGCGCTATGGCATCCCGGTCGCGATCGATACCGACGTCAACGCCGCCGCGCTCGCCGAAGCCGATGCGCGCGGCGTCAGCAGCCTTGCCTATGCTACCGTGGGTACGGGCATTGGCGTCGGGCTGGTCCTGAACGGCACGCCGCATCTCGGCACGAGCCACCCGGAAGCGGGGCATATCCCGGTGCGGCGCCATGAAGGCCATTCGGGGTTCACCGGCATCTGCCCCTATCATGGCGACTGCCTGGAGGGATTGGCGAGCGGCCCGGCAATCAAAGCTGCGTGGGGCGCATCGCTCGACCGATTGCCCGCCGACCATCCGGCCTGGGCGATCGAAGCGGACTATATCGGCCAATTGTGCGCCAGCCTGATCCTCATGGTCTCCCCGGGCACAATCGTTCTCGGCGGCGGCGTGATGCAGCAGGCGCGCCTGCTCAACTTGGTGCGCGCGGCGGCACTGCGTCAACTCGGCGGCTATTGCCCGCAATGGGAGGCAGCTGCGGCGGAACGGATCTCGATGCCATTGTCGGGCGAGGCACCCGGCCTCACCGGCGCCTATCTTCTCGCCGAACGGCTTGCCGGTCAGCGCGATGAATCTGACGCGCCGTAGCGCGATCGGCGTAACCGCTTCGGGCCCGGGGCTTGCGCTGGTTCCGGCAGCGCGTGCCGCGGCGCCGGGCGATCCGCCCGATCTCACGCCGATGACCGAGCTTGTCGCCGCCTGGGTGGGCGACGGGATCGTCCCCGGCGCCGGGCTGGTCGTTGGACAAGGGGACCACATCCTCCTCGAACGCTATTTCGGGTCGTCCGCCCGCGCGTGACGACATCGGGCAGCCGCAACGTCCGGTAGAAGGCGCCGGGAAATTGCGGGGCCAGCACGCCATAGTCGAGCTGGTCATAATCGCTGAGCAGGCGATCGCCGACCTGCTTGCCGCCGCAGATCAGCGTCAGGCCGCCCTGCACGACATCCCCGCCCCACAGCCGTATGCTCAGGAAATTCGGAACATCGGGCGCGACCTTCAGCCGGAAGGCGACGTTGCCGCCGCGCCAGTCGCCATTCGATCGCGGCTTGAGCCGCACCGCCGCCTGCCCCAGCGCGCCCGGCACCATCTGCGCGGCGCTGAGCCTGACGGCATGCTCGCCCGCCGCGCGGGCATCGCCGAAATCGATGCGGTCGATGGTCTGCGCCTGGGCTTGGCTCACGCCGAGGGCAAGAGTCATCGCGACGACGGTGCTGCGCGCCATGATCTTCCTTCTCCTGCTCAGATGTCTAGCGACGCACCAGCGTCGCCGTGCCGTCCCGGCAATCGATCGCCGTCGTGACGCCGGCCAGCCGCAACGGCCCCCGGCACGCAAAGCGCGCGTTCAGGTCCGGCTGGCCCGAAAGCACGAGCGCCCCGGCCCGAAGATCGAGATGCGCGAACATCTTCGACAGGCTGTCGACGACCGTCCGCCCGTCGCGGCGCAGATAGCTGCCATTGGCGACGAAGAGCTGGTCCGGCTCCGTCCCCCGCCTCGCCCCCGCGGGCCAGCTCAACGCGAGGATGTACGCATCGGTCTGATAACCCGCGAGCGTCGCATTGGCGTTGCGATGGCGGATGCGGCCGTCGGCGAGCAGGTTCATGTAGATCTCGGTCGTCCGGTCCTCGCCGGTCAGCCGCACGCCGATCCAGTTGATCCCCTCGAGGCGCTCGATCCGCGCCGGCGTCCTGCCCGGTGTCCGCGGCTGGATCGCGACCATGATCTTCTCGCGCTCGCGCAGCTCGGTCGGCTGAAAGCCGATATAGGGGATTTGCGCCTTGGGATCGGCGTCCTTCAGTCCCTGATGCTCGACCATCCGCATCGCCTCGGGATAGTCGGTGGGCAACCCGCCATCGGGCAGCGGCTGGGGGAATAGCGGCCGCACATCGACCGCGGAATCCTGGTCGACGACGCGCACGACCTGCCCTTCCCGCTTGGCGCTCCCCTGATAGTGGAGCAACCACTCATATTGGCCGATCGTCCATGCCCGCAGGTCGTCGAGCACCAATATGGTGTCCCCGACCCACAGCAGATTACGAAAATTGCGCTGGAAATAGCGCGAGGTCGGTCCCGTCGCGTCCGCCCACAGATAGCGGAAGCCGGGCGTATCGATCAGGTGATCGATCCTTCCCGGGAAATGCGAGCCGTCATAGAGGTCGCTGGGCGGCTCCGCCTTGCCGTCGACGGTGACGACGTTGTGCGCGACGCTCTGCCGGTAATAGCCGTCATACTCCGGCGACGAATAAGCCGAATGCCCCGAATCCGACAGCAGCACCCGCCCGCGGTGATGCAGGATGAAGCTGCCTGCATCGGCGTGGTTGTGGTTCCATGTATGCCCTGCCTTGATCGCGAACAAAGTCGCGTCGGGCTCCCAGCCGCTGCGCAGCGTAGCGAGTCCCTGGCTGGGGAAGGTGAGCGCCGTGGGCAGCGCCGGATCGCGCGCCGCAGCGCGCTCGGCCGCATCGGGCAGATAGGGCAGGTTGGTAGCGTCGCCCCACGCATCCTTGTCCGCCGTCCCCGCGAAACCGTCGATATAGCGCAGATAGGCGGGGTTGCGGTCGCCCAGCGCCCACAGGTCGGCCAGGCTGCGGCAACCGCAGCTCGGCGGCCGGCTGTCCCCGAAGTTGAGCGACACCCAGCCGCCGGTCCGCGGATAGGCGGTGGCCAGGAAATAATGGGCGGCACGATTCAGGCCGGGGATCGGCGCGGCGGGATGCGGCATTGCCTCCCCCCATGCGCGGCGGAACAGCAACAGGCTGTGCAGGCCCAGCTCGGCATAGCCCACGGTTTCGGAATAGCCGCCGTCGCTGCCGAAGGTCAGCGGCTTGGATTCGATCCGCGAGCCGGCGAAGCGAAACCATTCGACCGAGGCGGAATCGATGCGTTCCGCCCAGCCCCGGGCGCGCGGCTCGTCGCGCAGGATCGCCAGCGCGCCGACCCCGGCGCCGAACACGATATGCGCCCACCAGTTGTGGCCCATCGTATCGAGCGCATGGATGCGTTGCCGCCCGTCGATCCAGTCGTTCAGGATCGGCTCGATCGCCCCCTTCACCAGCCCGTCGACGATCCTGCGCCGTTCGCCGGGCGTCAGCGTCTCGCGGATCGCATCATAGGCGATGCCGTAGCTCGCCGCGGCATAGCCCATGCCCAGGTCGGATCGCCATGGCGGGTCGCGCCGCGCCAGCGGCCGGTCGGTCAGCCAGTCGGCGCGTCCCGCCCGCACCAGCAACAGGTCGCGCGCCGCCGCGGCGTAGCGCGTCTCCAGCGTCATGCGATAGCTGAGCGCCAGCGCCTCGAGCGCCGCGTCGATCTGGCGCTCGCCCGTTGGCGGCTTGGCGATGGCGGCGTCAGCGCGTGCGCGCAATGCCGCCCATCGCGCCTGCGCAACCGGATCTTCGGCCGAAAGCTTGCGTGCCCGCGTGATGTTCGCGTCGCGAAACGCCAGAACCGGCCCCTCCGCTTCCGGCGGCGCCATCGCCGCGGACGGCGATGCGGCCGTGAGTACAAGAGCCATTGCCGACAGAATCACGCCTCCACCCCTCCCTTCGCCGGCAGTTCGCCGATCTGAGATGCTCATATCGCGATCAACGCCTCGAGACAACGAAGAACTGCTATCGATAACAGCTGCGTATTCTGTGAGGAGTATCGAGGACATATCTCTTAGGCAGAGCGCTCGTTTTTCTGCCAAATCTGATATCGTTCTCGAGTCCTCAGGAGCATCATGACCGCCACTGTACTGACCGCGCACCGCGTCGCGAAACCTTGGGGTCGGCGTCAGCTCGGAACGGGCTTCCCAGATTGCGGGCCGGATCAGGACCCGGTGGGCGAGATCTGGTTCGGAACCCCGGGCAATTTCGCACCCGAGCTGCTCGTCAAATACATCTTCACCAGCGAACGGCTGTCAGTTCAGGTCCATCCGGGCGACGCGCAGGCGCAAGCCGCCGGGCTGCCGCGCGGCAAGGACGAATGCTGGCTGATCCTTGACGCCGCACCGGATTCGACGATCGCGCTCGGCACCACGCACCCGGTCGAGCGCGCGGCGTTGCGCGAAGCGGCGATCGACGGCTCAATCGAGCTGCTTCTCGACTGGAAGCCGGTGCAGGCGGGCGACTTCTTCCATGTCCCGTCCGGCACCGTCCACGCCATCGGCGCGGGCATCACCCTGATCGAGGTGCAGCAGAACAGCGAGACCACCTATCGCCTCTATGACTATGGGCGGCCGCGCGAGCTCCATCTCGACGCCGGGGTCGCGGTGGCCGATCCCGTTCCCTATGCTTCACCGGACGCGCCGGGCGAGGTCGCGCCGGGCCGGCGCCTGCTCGTCGAAGGGCCGACCTTCATGCTCGAGCGCTGGACGGATGCGCGCCGCCGTTTCGCGCTTCCGGCAGAGGCGACGGCGTGGCTGATCCCGATCGCGGGCACCGGGCAGGTCGATGGCGTCGCCTTCGCGCCCGGCCAGTGCCTCAGCCTCGCCGGAACCGTCGATCTGCGCTCCGATGCCGGCAGCGACCTGCTCGTCGCCTATGCCGGCGACCGGCGCATCACGCTGGATTGAGGGAACCGCGGCTAAGGCGCGACGCCCCATTCGAAGGAGTCGAACTCGGCATGGCCGACGCTGGTCGCCGCGAACGCGGCGGAACCGCTCGGCGCCTGCGCGAAGATGCCGAGCTGCGCGCCGACCCAGCGGCCCGCCCGGCTGACGAACGCTTCGCCCAGCGGCTCGAAGCGCTTTCCGTCAAGGCTGAACGAGAACTGCGCCCGCGCATGGGTGGAGCGCAGCATCGAGGGCCAATAGGGCGTGAAATCGGGTAGCGGATTGCGTTCAGTGATCGGCGCCGCCGACACGCGCAGCCAGAGGGGCTGACCGGATTCGAGCGCCGGACCGTTGACGAGCGTCTCCCGGCTCCCGGGCTGGTTTGCGTCGGTCCGCGTAACCCTTACGATCCGGATGCCATCCTTGCGCTTCTCGGCGCCGATCCAGGCATAGCTGGCGCCGAACAGCGACAGCCCCGTACGCTCGCCGTCGCGCAACGGCGCAAAACGCGCCTTCGCCGTGGCGGTGAAGGTTTCGGCGGGCAGCTTGCGCGACAGCAGATTGCCGGCTTCCCACAGATTGACGGACGTCGATGCCGAGTTGAGACGCAGCCAGCCCGGCGCGCCCTTCGCGATCCAGTCCTCGCCCGGATTGGAATTCCATTGCCAGACCAGCGAGGGCGTGCCCGTGTCGAACGGGTCGTCCGTCTCGGGCTGAGTCCGCGCCGTAGCCGCAAGCCGGGGCTTGGCGTGGCGCAGCACCGGCTCGCCGATGCCGTCGCCATCCGCGTCCGTGCCGATCACCGGCCAGCCGCCGCGCCAGCGCATCGGCTGCAGGTGCACGCGCCGCCCATAGCTGTCGGTATCCTGAAAGTGCAGGAACCAGTCCTCGCCCGCTACGGTTCGTACCCAGGCCCCCTGATGCGGCCCGTTGATCGCCGTCCTGCCCTGGTCGAGCACGTTGCGCCCTTCCCACGGCCCTTCGAGGCGGCGGGCGCGGAACACGCCCTGCCAGCCGCCCTTGACGCTGCCGCTGGGCGCGAAGATCCAGTACCAGCCGTCGCGCTTGTAGAGCTTGGGGCCCTCGGTGGTCTGCCACGGCCGCGGCCCGATGCTCGTGCGCACCGCGGGCAGCTTGTCGCCCTCGATGATCCGGCGCCCTTCGCCGAGCGTGCGCGTGCCCTCCGCATTCATCCGCTTGAGCACGATCACGTTCTGGTAACCGGCGCGGCTGGCGGCGAAGGCATGGGCGAGCCAGGCGGTGCCGTCGTCGTCCCAGAAGGGCGCCGGGTCGATCGCGCCGCGCGTCTTGTCCACCAGCACCGGCGCCGACCACGGGCCCGCGGGGTTGCGCGCGGTGACGACGAAGATGCCGAAATCGGGATCGGGATAGTAGATACGGAACAGCCCGTCGCGATGAACGATCGCCGGCGCCCATACTCCGCCGCCGCGGCGCGGCGTGGCGAAGTGCCCCTCCGGCTCGATCCGCGGCAGCGCATGCCCGATCAGCCGCCAATTCACAAGATCGCGCGAATGCAGGATCGGCAGCCCCGGAACGTTCGAGAAGGACGAAGCGGTCAGGTAGAAGTCATCCCCGACCCGCACGACATCCGGATCCGAATAGTCACCGGCCAGCACCGGGTTGCGATAGGTGCCGTCGCCCTGGTCGGGGAGCCATGGATTCGCATCGGGCGGCGCGGCCGAGACGAGCATCGCGACCGCCGCCAGCGCGACCGAACATGCGCCGGCTGCTCGCCGTCGACGGACAGCCATGCTTCCTTCCCTCATTCCTGGCAGCAAATCATGTCCCCCTCGACCTTTCCACTCCGTCTGCATTCCGCTCAGCGGATCTGAAGCCCCTCCACGAACTGCCCGACTTCGATATCGCCCGCCGCCGGGCTGTCGATCCGGCGGCCGCCGATGCGCAGATTTTCGATCGTGACGTTGCGGACGGCGGTCTTCGCGGAGAGTCCCCTGATGATCGAGCGGCTCGGCAGGCCTTCGCCGGTGAAGCTGATGTTGCGCAGCGTCACTCCCTCGATCGCGCGGCCAGGCGCCTTGTTGTAGCGCGCATTGTCGCCCGCGACGATGTTGATCAGCTTACCCTCTTCGATTCGGTCGACGCGGATATTGCTGAAGGTGATGTTGCGGATGCGCGTGCTGTCGCCGGAGAAGATCGCGATGGCGCCTTCCCAGTCGGGATCGTCCTCGTCGAGATTGGCGATGTCGATATTGTCGAAGGTGACGTCGCGGATCGTGCGCGGGTCGGCATTGTCGCCGAAATGGCCGACATAGAGCGCGTGGGCGACATCGTTCCAGATGCGCATGTTGCGCACCGTGATGTCGAAGGTATCGCCCGGCGGATTGAGGTCGGGGATGCCGGTCTGCGCCGCGCGCTGGCGGCAGAGCGGGCAATCCGCCACCGCATAGACGACTACGGCGTCGTCCGAGACGCGAAGGTAGCTGCCCTCGACCGTGATATGCTGCGACGTCGAGATGTTGATGCCGTCCGACCATTTGCCCGAGGTGAAGCCGGTGATTCCGCTGACCGCGACATTGCGCGAATTGCGAATGTTGATCACCCGCGCCGCATCCTTGCGGTAGCTGTTGACCAGGATCAGATCGGAGATCGCGATGCTTTTCGCCTTTTCGAGATCGATCGCCCGCCCCGGATCCCACAGCATGCCGCGGCCGGAGATCTTCACGTCGCTGAGCCCGTCGAGCATGAACGAACCGCGCAGCACCGCGCCACCTTCGAGGTGGATGTGCTCGCCCGATTTGACCGGGAAGACGTCGCTGCCGGCGGGCGGAACGTGCAGGCCGGGCCCGAAGCGACGGACATGCGCGCCCGCTGGCGGCGACGGCGGCAGAGGCCCCGCGATGATATGCAGATTGCGCAGCCGATCGCCGTCGAACTGCAACGAGAAGCTCTCCGGCCGCGTGAGCGTCATCCGCAGCAGATTGCCCCGGCGATCGACCTTCACCCCGCTCGACAGGGGCGCCACCGAGACGTCGTCGAACCGGCCGTTGTTCCTGAAGACCTCGAGCTCGACAGTTCCCTCGAAGTCGAAATAAACCATCGATGCGTGCAGCCGCGTATCCGTGTCCACCTGCACGCGATATTCGTAGAGATCCTGCCAGTCGCCCCCGGCCTCGCGGACGCGCACCGTAAAGTCGTCATTATGCACGGAATAGAGCAGCTCGCGCGGAACGGGATAGACCCGCAGCTCGCCCTGCGGCGAAGCCAGTGCGGCCGGTGCCACGCAGAGCGACACCACCCCAAGAACCAACCGGACGATCCGAATGAGATCGCTCGCCTCGTACCGCCACCCGCTCATTCCACCTCCTTCGTCGCTTCTTCAGGCCAGAGCCAGGTTGATTGCGATCGAGCGCCGCACGCCCGCGCTCTTGAACGGGTAGACGCAGTGCAGCATCCAGGACGGCCATAGGTAGAAGTCGCCGATCGCCGGCTTGACCGTGAACAGGTTGCGCAGGCCCACGGCGCTGCGGCTGTCGATGAACTGGAGGCATCCGGCGGTGTTCTGCCGCGCCTTGTCCGCCGCGAACTCCGCCTCGTAACCATTCGGGATCCTCAGGAACCCGACACTGCTGAACACGCAGCCCTGATGAAAATGCGCCGGATTGTAGTCGCCGGGCACCATGTCGTTGACCCAGCCTTCCTTGATCTCGATGCGCAGCTTCTTGTCGCTCAGCTCCTCGGTCCGCGCATAGTCGCTGAAGTGAAGGAGGACATTCTCGCAGCGATAGGTGTAGGTCCGGGCGACGTCGTAGAGGAAATCCGAGAAGTCGGGCATTTCCCGGATCACATCCGTGAACCGTATTTCGGTACTGACGGCGCCAGCCAGGTGGCTCGACCAGTCACGCGCAGCCACCTCATCCTTGCGCGACACGATATCGTCCGCCCGCGCGTTCAACTGCGCGACAAGCGCGTCCGGCATCCGCGCCTTGATGATCGACGGGCTGAACGGCGCGACAAGTCTCAGGTCGTAATCTTCGGTCATTGCCCTGCGACTATCATGGAAGGACGATCAACGGCGAGGAAGCGGCCGCCCTCGCCGTTGGCACCAGCATTTGCCTCAGAAGCTCGTGCGAACGGTCAGCCATAGCGACCGCGGCGCGTTGCGCTTCAGAAGGAAGCCCGAGTCCGGCAGCTGTGCGACCACGTCGTAAATCTGGACATTGGCCGGCAAATTGGTGCTGATCATCGGATCATAGGCCGAGATATACTGCGTATCGAAGACGTTACGCACATCCAGCGTGATCTGGGTCTTCTTCAAGCCGCTATACTGAATCGAAAAGTCCACATTGTCCTGCGTCGGCAGGTAGCGCTGGTCCAGCGCATTGGCGTTGAGCTTGCGCTTGTCCATCCAGCGATGGCGCAGGTTGAAGCGGAAATCGTCCCAGCGCCAGGATACGGTGTTGCTGACCGTCCATTTCGGCGACCGCGCCAGGATGCCGGAGTCGACCCGCAGCACGTCGTCATCCGCGCCCTGCCCGTTGGCGCCGGTGTTGAGCCAGGTATAGCTCTCGAGCGTCCTGCCGTTCAGATAGGTGACCGACGGACTCCATTCGAGGTTGCGGGTGATCTTCCACTTCGCCCAAGCCTCGACGCCGCGGGTGAAGTATTTGTTGAAATTCTCGGGCAGCAGGTAGGTCGAGACATTGTCCTTGTCGATCGCCGTCGGATAGTCGTTCACGGCGAAATCCTGCCGGAAATAGGTGATCTGGCCGGTCAGGTTCCTCTCGGCGAAGGTATAGGCGATCTCGTATCCCTTCACATAGGCAGTCGGGCCGAGCGGGCGCACCAGCGTCGCCGCGGTCGAGTAGCGGTTGACGATGCCTGCGGCAGGCTGCTTGCCGTCCGTGTAGCGGACATAGAATTTGTGGTTGTCGTTGATGTTGTAACCCGCCGCGGCGGTGTAATTCCACACCCCGACATTCTTGTCCGCCGTGATCGTCTTGGCTGGCGTCTGGACCATATAGACGTTGTCATAGACGGTCAGCGGGTTGCCATCGAGGCCGCCATTGCTCAGCGACCCCGCGCCGGGATTGCGTGTGTCCCAGGTGATCGAGCGGGTGTGAGCGTTGAAATGCTGGTATTTGACGCTGGCGTCGAAATCCCAGTGCCGGCTCGGCGACCACCTCACCCCGGCATAGGGCGAGATCTCCGTAATGCGCGCGCGCTGCGACACCGTCGTGAACAGGCCGCTGCCATAGTTGCCCCAGCCGCCGGCGTCGGTCAGCTGATAGGTGGTGCCGGTCGCGGTGACGTAGCGGACGTTGAGATTGCGCACCTGGCCGTCCGCCCAGGCCGACACGCCCAGGCCATTGGCCCAGTTGTCGTTCTCCTGCCGCGCCCGCGAGAAGTACAGCCCCAGGTTCAACCCGAACTTCTCCGACTGATAGCTGGTCGTGAAGTTGGCCATGAAGTCCGTGGAGGACCGGTAATTGTCTTCCGATCGGGTCAGGAGCACCAGATCCTGCGAAGCCGAATTGACCGGCACCGTTCCCGAATTGAACGAGCCGTCGGCATTGGGGATGGTCGCCGTGACCACGCCGCCGCGCATGTCGATGTTGCGATTGGGCAGGCTGTTGGCGACGACGCAGAGGCTGTTCGTCTGCCAGGTCGTCTGGGTCACGCGCGGACAGGCCGCGCCCGTGCGGTAGTTCGTCCCGAGCTGCGAACCGGCGACGTTGTTCGCCACGCGCGCAACCTGGGTCCCGCTATCGTCATAGAATTCGTAAAAGCCCGGCGTGCGATCGAGATTGTTGATGTTCAATCCGAAGCGCTCGCGCGTGGCCGCGGCCGACGCCAGCGAATTGACGCTCTGGGGCTTGTAGGATTGCCCGCGATACCGCGACTTCTGCAAACGGAGCGCGCCGTTGAAGCTCCAGCCATTGTCGAGGCTGTGGTTCCAGCGAAGCCACAGCGCATCCTGCTGATACCGGTAGCCGGCCGACGGATCGAGCGAATGCGTGCCGCGCCGGAAATAGTTGGGAACGGTCTGCTCGCCGCCGTTCATGAACAGGTTCACGTCGCGGCCGAAACCCGCAATCTCCTGCGGGCTCTGATAGCCATAGGCCGGTTGCTGGAACGTGGTCAGCTCGGCGTTGGTGTCGTCCAGATGCTTGTAGACGATGTTGAACGAGCCCGAGCCGTTCGAGGTCGAATAGTCCTTGTAGAAATTGACCTTGAACTGCCCGCCCTCGTTCAGATTGCGGCCCGGATTCACCTGTCCGTTGGACACGCGATAGAAGCCGCTGACGCCGACGCCAAGATCCCCTTCCTTGTTCACCCAGCCATAGGCGCCATCGATCTGCTTCCACGAAAGATGCAGATCCTCGCCCTCAAAGCCGATGCGCGCCTGAATGGTGCCGCCCGGCTTCACCTTGCCGGTGATGTAGTTGAACGTCGCGCCGACCGACGTGGTAACGCCCGTGGCGGACGAACCGCCGCGCACCGATTCCACCCTGCTCGTCGAGATGTCGGCGCGATAGAAATAGCCGTCCTGGAAGCCGCTGAACTTGAACGGCACGACCGGCAGGCCGTCCTCGAGGATCGTCGACCAGAAATAACCCGAAGTGTTCGCCCCGGTGCCGATCGTCATGCCGCGCGTGAAGACCTCGTTGCGCGCCACGCCGTCGTTGCTCTCCACGACCACGCCCGGCATGTCGCGCAGCATGTCGTCGGCGCTGATCGGCGTGAATTTGGACATGTCGTCCTCGGTCAGCACCGAGAAGGACGTATTCGCGTCCTTTGCCTTGGTGCTCGCCATGACGCCGGTCACGATTACCTCCTGCGCGACGCTTTCCTCCTCCGGCGCCTGCGGGGAAGACCGGCGCTGGGCCGGCTCGGGTGCGGGGGTGGACTGCGCCTGCGCATTTTGCGGGGCTGAGACCACCTGCTGCGAAGCCTGGAGCGCCGGTGCCGACTGCGCATGCGCGGCGGTGATCGCCAGTGCGCTGGCGCCTGCGGCAAGCCCCAGAATCAAGCGGGAAGCACGGAATCCGCTGCGGCAATCAAGATTGTGGCTGTCCATTTTTCCTCCCCTGCGCACCCCGCGCCGATCCCTTGGATATTGAAGGCGGCGAGCTGGCCACGAGGGCACGACATGCCCGCGACTCTCTCCCATCCTTACTGGTATCGATACCGATAATATCCGATAATTGTCAATCCTATTTCATAATATCGCGCTTTACAGATAGTATTGCTATGGAATATCAATGTATTGATAGAACGGTATCGTTCCCACGATAAACCTGCCCCGCACAGCATCTCGGTCGACCCGACTCGGAGAGGTCCCGAGGCGATCGCCCGCTTCCTTTGTGATGAGCGTCATACCGGCCGCCTAGCAGCGGCACGCGCCGCGGCTAGCGAACGACGAGACCTTCGACGAAAGGACCCACATCGATATCCGCGCGCTTGAGGCGCTTTCCGGCGATCCTCACCTTCTCGAGCGTCACACCGCGAACCCCACGCGTCTGCGAATAACCCGCGATGACGGACCGGTTCACGTCGCCGCCCTTGAAGCGGATGTTGCGCAGGTGGATGTTCTCAATCCCCGCGCCGGGTGCGTGGCTGTACTTCTCATTGAACACGACACGCAGGTTGAACAGCATCCCTTCCTGGATATCGTCGACCCGGATGTCCTCGAAGGTGATGTCACGCACGCGGATGTTGTCGCCGTTCGAGATCGCCATCACGCCCTGATAGTTGCGGTCGTCCTCATCATGCCCGAGCACGTCGATGTTACGGAACACGACATTCTCGATCACCTCCGGTGAATCGGGCATGCCGTGGAGGCCGATGTTGATCGGATGCGCGATATCGGCCCACAAGATAGAGTCGGTGATGCGATGATTGCGGGAATCGCCGCGATAGTCCCAGCGCCCGCCATAGATCGCGATCGCGTCGTCCGAATTGCGCAGAAACACCTTGTCGACCACGACGTCCGAACAGCTCATCAGGTCGATGCCGTCGGTCCAGCTTCCGACACTGAACGCCTTGAGTTCGCGGATCGTCAACCCGGTCGATTGACCGCATTGTACTGAATAATGCTTTGGATTGAGGATGATCGGTCCATCGATCGTGACGTTGCGAGCACGAACGATAAGGAGGCCCTTCTCCTCGATGATGCCATGTCCGACGATCCGCACATTCTCCGCATCGCGAATCTCGATCATTCCCTGCACCAGGGCGTCGCCCGAAATCACGACCGTCTTGTTGGAGGGAATCCGGAAGCTCTCCTGGCCCGCCGGCAGCTTGTGGACGCCGGGTCCGAAGTAGATCACGTCGGGGCCTGAGGTCGGCAGATCGGACTCAATCGGATTGGCGAAGAGATGTAAATTATGCAGCCGGTCTCCGTCGAATTCGACGGAGACCTTGGTCGGCCTGTCGAGCCTGAAATAAGCGGTGTTGCCGACCAGCCGCGCACGGACGCCGGCGGAGTCGGGCCGCACCTGCACCCGGCGCACGTCGCCATTGTTCTTCTTGACGGCAACCTCGACCGGCCCGCCGATGTCGAACGACACCATCGATGCGTTTTGCTTCTGATCGGAGTCGATCCGGACATTATATTCGTAGAGGTCCCGCCACGCGCCGCCGGGCACGCGCACCCGCACCGTGAAATCGTCGTTGAGGTGCGAATAGAAGGCGCCGCCCTGCGGCGGCGCGTGGATGTGCAGCCCGGCGTCCGGAGCCTGTGCGGCGGACGGCATCGGCGACATCATCGCAGCGGCACAGAGGAACCCTGCCCTATTCATCACCTGGTCCTCCACCGAGACTGGAAAGGGTGGGCGGCTCGCCGATCGAGCTGCCCAGGGGGATGGCTAGCTCCCGAAGCGGTAGCGCAGGGCCGCGCCGAAGACGCGACCGTTGCGATAGTGCTGCCGTTCGATCCCCGTCGCATAGCCGGGCTCGCCATAGAAACGGTGCGGCGCGGCGTTGGTCAGGTTCGATGCCGTGAGCGACAGTTGCAGATTATGGGGCAGGTTGAAGTTGAGCGACGCGTCGAGCAGCCCGAAGCCCTGCGCATAGCGGCTGTCGATCGGGTTCAGCGCGATCGAGGTGAACAGCGCAGACGACCGGTGCGTATAGACGATCCGCGCCGACAGGAAGGAATCCTCATACATGCCCGCGATCGAGTAATTGTACTTGGAGGTGAACGGCTGGACCGAGTTCACCAGCACACCGTTTGAAAGCAGGATCGGGTTCTTCGTATCGACATAGGTGAACGATGCCGAGGCGCCGAACTTGTGCAGGAAGTCGGGCAGGAAGGCGTAATCGAAGAAGGTCTGCGCGGCGAGCTCGACGCCCTTGGCCGTTCCGCGCTGGGCATTGACGGTCTGGTTGACGAAGAACTGACCGCCCGAGCACCCGTTCGGCGTCACGCCGTTATAGGTGAAGCCGGCCACCGTCTGGCATGAGCCGACTGCGCTGAAGAAGCCGTCGATCTTCTTGTAGAAGAATCCCGCCGACACATAGTTCGAGCGCGAGAAATAATGTTCCAGCGACAAATCGTAGCTGTCGGCGCGCTGCGGCTGGAGATCGGCGTTGCCGACCTGCGCGGTGCCGCTGGTGAGGTTGACCACCACCGACGGATTGAGCGCCGCCGGGTCCGGCCGGGTGATGCCCTTGCCGTAACCGAAGCGCAGCAGCGTGTTTTCGGTCAGCTTGCCGGTGAGGTTCACCGTGGGCAGCACATCGGTGTATGAATTGCTCGCATTGCGCGGGACGATACCGCCCGCCGTGCTGACCTGGGCCTCGACGAAAGTGTCGGTCTTCACCACGCGAACCCCGGCGTTGCCGGTGATGCGATCGCCCAGGAAACCGAAATCGGCGACGGCATAACCGGCATAGGTCTTTTCGCGGAACTCGCGCCGGTTGACGAGATTCTCGCTGAGCGCGTCCTCGGGCTGGATGCCCGCCAGCGGGAAGTTGTTGCGCACGATATCGCCCAGCAGCATGCGCGGCGCGTAGATCAGGAACCCGCCCGCATAACCCGCCTGGCCCTGGAAGAAATCGTCGTCCGCCGTCGTCACCAGCCTGGTCAGGCTCGACGCGGGAATCGCGTTCGCCTGGTTCGCCGCGAGCGCCGCGCCGTTGGTGGTGAGGTTCTTGCCGGCGAACTGATAGCTGCGATACGAATCGTTCTGCGTCGCATAGCGCGCGCCGAACTTGATGCGCTTCAGGATGTCCCCGTCGAAGCGATATTGAAGGTCCAGCGCGGCCGCGATGCCGTCGTCGCTGAAGGTCTGGTTGGTGCCATTGGCATATTGGTTGAACACCCAGTTGCCGGGTGCGCTCAGATCGGGCCCGCTGATCGTGAAATAGGAGGGCCGGCGGGTGAGGTCGCGGGCGATGTCCCAGGTCAGCCCTGCGCGCGGCGTCAGCGTGACGTTGCGATTGTCCTGCTTCTGATAGGCCTTCACATAGGTGAAGTCGAAATTGGCGTCGAACTGCGGCGTCACCTCCCATTTGACGCCGGCCGAGACCACGCCTGTCTCGTAGACGCGATGCTCGTCGCCGCCGGTGGAGGTGAAGGTCGAGCCCAGGAACGTGCCGCCGGTGATGCGCTTCCCCGACAGCAGGTCGTCGGCGCCGCCGTTGAAGTTGCGGTTGGCGAGCCCTTCGGTCGCGTTGAACGCTGCCGTGGTCAGGTTCTGGACGTAGCGGCTGTCGACGGGGGCGAGGAACTTATAGTCCTGGTCGTACAGGTAATAATTGTACACGCCCTCGACATAGAATTCGAGGCCGGGCCGCGGGCGATACTGGATGACGCCGTTCAGCCCCTTGCGCGTGCGGACATATATCTCGTCGCCGACCGTCGGCTGCTCGGCCACCGCCGAGATCAGATTGGCCCGGTCCGCCAGCGGCACGGTCGTGGGATCGACGGTCGCCAGGAAATTGATGTCGGCGCGCCCGACATAGGCCGGGTTATAGAGACCGCTGGCCGCCCCGGCGGCATATTCAGCGCTGTTTGCGGCAATCGCGCGCCGGAAGTTTAGGCCAGCCGGCGCAGGCGTATTGTCACCTCGGTTGACCGTTCTCAGATAGCTGCCGGCCAGCATGATGCCGAGTTCGCCCTCGCCAACGCTCCAGCGGTTCGAGACCAAAGCAAACAGATCCGGCGTCACTTCGCCCGCGAAATCATTATACTTGACGCCGGCGGATGCAGCCACCGTGAAGCCGCGGAAATCGAGCGGTCGCCGGGTGCGCACGTTGACGAGTCCCCCGATCCCGCCCTCGATATGCTCGGCAGACGGGTTCTTGTAGACATCGACACCGGCCACCATCGCGGGGCTGGTACCCTCGATGTTGAACTCGCGCTGGCCCGCGCTGAAATAGGCACGCCCATTGGTGCGCGACGCCGTCTGCCCGCTCAGGCCGCGGATCGTAATTCCGCTTCCTTGCCCGACCGGCGACGCCGCCTCGCCGCCGAAGCGATAGGCCTGCACGCCGGGAACCCGGGTGAGCGTCTCGGCGACGTTGGGGTCGGGAAGCTTGCCGATGTCGGTGGCAGTTATCGATTCTACGATCTCGGCAGCATTGCGCTTGATCGACACCGCGCTGGCGAGGCTCTCGCGCATGCCGGTGACCACGATCTCGCCGCTCGCGTCCTGCGGCGCATCGGCGGTACGCGACGCGCTCGTATCCGCCCCCTCCGTGGCCGTCTGCGCCAACGCGGGCCACGCCGTGGCACACAACAAACCGGCAATAAGCTGAACTCGCCTCATTTCCTCTCCCCTAGCTACAGGCTCCCAAAGAGCCGGTCCGCTACATTTTCTGTTATCGTTACCTAAATACACTGAAGGGACGAGGTGTCAATGGGAGTTCGATTATGGAGAGCGTATCGGTTATCGTTCCCCACACGCGCCAGCGAGGGCAGGATCTTACGTGCGGCCGGGCCGCCGAAGGGTGCCGTTCCGAGCGCGAGGCCACCACGCGGCCCAAGCACGATCTTCTCTTCCGAATCCGCGGCATACACAGCGGCCGCCGGCCCCCTGTTGCGGATAGGGATCCATGCCGAAGCCGATCATTTAAGAACACGGAGTACTTCTTGCGCGACGGCAATAACGGGCGCTCGGCTGTCAGACTTGTGCGATGCGCTTGCCGACCTGGCGGAGATCCTCGACGAACTTCTCATACGCCTCATCCCGATGGTCGCGGACGCGCAGGAGATAGCTGGGGTGGACCGTAACCCACGCCTCGCCGCCGTCCGGCATTCGCTGCACCTCACCGCGCAACGCCGAAATCGTCACAACCTTTCCAAACAATGATCGGGCCGCCGTCGCACCGAGCGCCACCGTGATCCGCGGACGGATCAGCGCCAGCTCCCGCTCCAGCCACCAGCGGCAGGCGGCGACCTCACCGCCATTGGGCTTGTCATGAATGCGCCGTTTGCCGCGCCGCTCGAACTTGAAATGCTTCACCGCATTGGTCACGTAGCTGTGCGCGCGATCGATCCCGGCATCCGCCAGCGCCCGGTCGAAGAGTTGGCCCGCCGGGCCGACAAAGGGCCGGCCGGCGAGATCCTCCTGATCTCCAGGCTGCTCTCCGACGAAGACAAGCTCCGTTGCGAGCGACCCTTCGCCGAACACCGTCTGGGTGGCGCATTTGTGAAGGTCGCAGCGGGTGCAATGCATCGCCTCTGCGCGCAGCGCTTTCCAGCTGTTGGTTAAGTTGCCGCCGATCATCCCTCTCACGCCGCTGTGCACCTGCGATCAGGCCTTGCACCAACGCGGTCTCGGGCATGTTTCTCCATCGCGTAGGAGGAGCGCGGATCGCTACCGTGCGGGTGGATCGATCCAGTCGATATCGCCCTTGAAGAAATTGGGCAGCGTCCACTGCGCCGCTTCCGCGTCGCTCAACCGATGCGAGCGGGGGTCGCGCGTGGCTGGCGACGCGCCCGGCCCGCGCGATCGATATTCGGCATAATAGGCCGTATCCAGCGTCTTCGACCGATCGGGATACCATTCGCGCCAGCCGGCGGGCGCGATCGGCGCATCCATCTGCGTGTTCAGCCAGATCACCCGCGCATAGGGCCGCCACGCCCGCCCCAGGAATACACCGTCCGGCGCGGCATAGGACGTCAGCCGGCAGTCGCTGAAAACGAAGGCGCTCTCCTCGTTCGGACTGTTGCGGCTCTGCGCGGTGTAGAAGATGTTGGACCGCTCGACCCCGTGCAGGTGGCAGCGCTCGAAATAGGCGTTGGCGTTGCCGAACACGAAGTCGACATGCCCCTCGACATAGCAGTCGCGGAATAGGTGGCGGGCCTGCTTGCCCTCGGGCTTGACCAGATAAAGCGTGTCCTGCGTGCTGAGGATGCGGACGCGCGTAAGCACCGCGCTGTCGCCGGACAACGCGAGCGCGACCGCCTGCGAGTTCTTGCGCGAGGGATCACTGCCCCAGTCATTGGCGATCGTCAGATTGTCGGCGCGGAAGCCGTCCCCCGCGACATGGACGCTCGGCGTCTTGTAGGTGTTGCCCACGGTGATCGAGCTGTCGGCATAGACCAGAACGACCTCCTCGGGCCTCTTGCCGGTTCCGATCAAATGGACGTTCGCCTTCCCGATCCACAGCTTCTCGCGATAGGTGCCGGGCGCGATCCGCACTTCTCCACCCGACTCCGGCAGTGCCGCGATCGCCGCGCCGACGGTGCAATAGGCCTTTCCGCTCGGCGACACGCGCACGGTCTCGGAGAAGGCGATCAATGGCCAGCCGATCAGCAGCAGCGCAAGCAACCACCTCATGCCGGCACCCACGGCTTGCCGTTGATCGTGACGCGCGCGGCGGTGACCTGCACGTTCACCAGCCGGTTGCCCTGCTTCACATTCTCGAACCGGCAATCCTCGACCCGGATCGCGTCGACCGGCAGTTCGGGATAGCTCTGGATATCGAGAGCATAGAGGCTCCCCTTGCTGCGCACGTTGCGCATCGTCACCCCGCCCACACGCCGGGGCAGAAAATTGCCCCGCGTGCCCTTCTTGCCGGATTCGCTGTAGAGTAGGCTGATCTCCAGCACGCCCTCCCCCACGCTGTCGACCTCGACGTCGCGGAACAGAATATTCTCGATATAACCGCCGCGGTACGAATTGCTCTTGAGCCGCAGCGCGCGCAGCAGGTCGGAGCCGCCCATCCGGCAATCGCGGATATAGACGTTGCGGATCCCGCCCGACGCCTCGCTGCCGAGCGAGACGCCGCCATGCCCATCGCGCATCCGGCAATTGCGCACCACGATATTCTCGCTCGGCACGTTGATGCGGCGGCCGTCGAAGTTGCGCCCGCTCTTGATCGCGATGCAATCGTCGCCTGCCGTGAAGTCGCACCCCTCGATCAACACATCGCGGCACGATTCCGAGTTGCAGCCGTCATTGTTCGGGCCGAGCGAATTGATCGTCACCCCGCGCACGGTGACGTTGGTGCATAATACCGGGTGGACCATCCACATCGGCGAGCCGAGGATCGTAGGCCCGTCGATCAGCACGTTGCGGCAGCGATAGGGCTGGACGAAGCTCGGCCGCAGATAGGCGCCCGCGCCCATGATCCGTTCGGACGCGGGCGCGCCGCGCTCGGCCAACTCTGCGAGCCGCTTCTGCGCTTCCTGACGGCCCGCGTTGATCGTGGCGTCGTCGCGCGAGATCCAGCCCCACCAGTTCTTCCATCCCGCCTGCCCGTCGAGCGTGCCGGAGCCGGTGATCGCCACATCCTCGGCATCGAAGGCATAGATCAGCGGCGCAAAGTTCATGCACTCGACACCCTCGAATCGCGTCAGCACCGGCGGGAGATAGTCGTTCGGATCGGTCGAGAAGCGGAGCGTCGCCCCAGCCGAAAGGTGCAGATTGACGTGGCTCTTCAGGCGGATGCCCCTGGTCGGCCAGATGCCCGCAGGGATCACCACCCGCCCGCCGCCGTGACGAGGTTGATCAGCTAGCGCAGCTCGAGGATGTGGACGACCGGTCCGCCACGGACGCCTGCGGCCGGACGAATGACGGCCCGCACCCGTCCTCCCGCCGCGATTGCGCGATACGCCTCCCATTGCGCGCCGAAGCGCTGCCGGTCGTCGTGATAGACCTGATAATGGGTAAAGATTGCATAGTCGGTGTGGCAGCTGGGCAGCTGGGCGCGATCGACGTGCCCGATATCGACCACGGCGCGGCCCGAGCGTAGCGTTTCGACGCGGGAATAGCTGATCCGCCCCGCCAGCAACGAAACGGCATCGACGCAACCCGCCGCGCCGAGCGGGAAGCGTAGCGTCCAGCCGTCCTGAAGCAGGTCGAACGCGGCATGCTCGACCAGGATGGTGCTGCCGCGCGGCGCATTGGCCCTGATCCATGCGGCGGCGACCTGTCGGGTGTCGTTCAAGCGCTCGGCCTGGCTCGCGCGGGTCGCCATCGCCATCGGGATGAGAAGCAGCGCGATGGCGGCGGCCTCGAACGCGGGAATGCGGCGCTTGAACCGCTTGCGCAGCCAGTCGCCAAGCGCGCAGATCGCTGCGGCGGCGGCGAGCGCAAGAAAGGGCAGCAGGGGGACGACCCACCGCTCCCAGACGAGCGCGCGCGTCGCGATGACGAGGCAGAATGCGGCGACCCCGGGAACGACGGCGATGAGCGCGCGGCGGTCGCGCAGGGCGAGAACGCTTCCGGCAGCAGCGGCGATCAGGCCCGCTGCACCGAAGGATTCGAGCAAGGGACCGCGTGCATACCAGCCGAGATTGGCGAGGAATCCGCCGCCGGTGGCGCCCGGATGCACCGGTCGCGCTTCGCCGCCGAGATTCTGCGCGACCGTGGCATAGTCGAGCAGCAGGAACGGCGAGACGGCAAACAGCGTCGTGGCGGTTGTGCCCGCCACCACCACCAGCGGTCGCAACGCCCTGTGCTGCGGCATGCCCCGCGCCACCGCAGCGGCGATCGGGCTGAGCACGATCAGCGCTGCTGGCCATTTCGTCGCAATGCCGAGCCCGACGAAGATCCCGGCGGCCGCGTGATCGCGCAGCCGCCCCCGCTCCAGAATGTCAAGCGAAGCCAGCGTTGCGAGCAGGACGAAGACGGTCATCTGCACGTCGGTGCGGATGAGTTGCGAATATTCGACATGGGCCGAATTGACCGCGAGCAGTGCCGCCGCCGCCAGCCCCAGCCGCTCGCCGCCCAGCCGCTTGCCCAGCCGCCAGGTCAGCGAGACGCACAGCACGCCGCACGCGACGAAGAACAGCCGCGCGGGCAGGAACAGGATCGACGGATCAGCATAGGCCGCGGCGACGAAGGCATCGAGATCGGCGAAGCGGCCGGCGAGAATACCTATTCCCGCCACCGCGGCGATCACCAGTGCGATCGCATAGAAGGTGAGCGTCGCTGGATGCCCGAACCAGCCGGGATTGGGGTTGCCGCTGCGCAGCATGTCGAGCGCGGTCATCATGAACAGCGGCTCGTCCGGATCGTTGAGCGCAGGCAGACCGAAGGTGGCGCCATGGATGCGCAAGGCGGCGGCGACCAGCAGGATCAGCAGCAATGCCGCATGGCGGGTCCAGCGCGTCTGATCGCGGTTACGGGGCGGGATGGTCGGGTCCGTCATGGTGTCGAATGGCATGACGTGGAGTGACGATGCGAACCGTAATCCTGGCCGGCGGCCTTGGCACCCGGCTCGGCGAAGAGACGGCCGTTCGGCCCAAGCCGATGGTCGAGATCGGCGGGATGCCGATCCTGTGGCACATCATGAAGATCTATTCGGCGGCGGGGTTCAACGACTTCGTCATCTGCCTGGGATATAAGGGTTATCTGATCAAGGAGTTCTTCGCGAACTACTTCCTCCACACCTCCGACGTGACGATCGACCTGCGCGGCGGCAACGGGATGGAGGTGCATCACGCACGCAGCGAGCCGTGGCGGATCACGCTGGTCGAGACCGGCGCATCGACCATGACCGGCGGGCGGCTGAGCGCGATCCGGCCGTATCTGGAGGATGGCGAGCCTTTCTGCTTCACCTATGGCGACGGGGTGGCGGACATCGACATCGCCGACCTGGTAGCCTTCCACAAATCGCACGGGCTGCGCGCGACGATCACCGCGGTATCGCCCCCCGGGCGCTTCGGCGCGCTCGAGTTCAAGGGCACGCAAGTCACTGATTTCAAGGAAAAGCCTGCCGGTGACGGTGGGCAGATCAATGGCGGGTTCTTCGTCGCCGATCCCTCCGTCCTCGACCTGATCGACGGGCCCGAGAGCGTGTGGGAGCAGAAGCCGCTGGAGACGCTGGCGCGGGGCGGCGAGCTGATGGGATACCGCCACGACGGCTTCTGGCAGCCGATGGATACGCTGCGCGACAAGCTGTACCTCGAAGAGCTGTGGAACGGCGGAAATGCGCCGTGGAAGCGCTGGTGAGCGGGTGGCGCGGGCGCCGGGTGGTGGTCACCGGGCATACCGGATTCAAGGGCAGCTGGCTGAGCCTGTGGCTGCATTCGATGGGCGCGGAGGTGACCGGCCTGGCCCTCCCCCCGCCGACCGAGCCGAGCCTGTTCGAGGCGGCGCGGATTGGAGAATTGGTGGAACATGTCGTGGACGATGTTCGGGATTACGCCGCGGTGCATTCCACGTTCGCCAGGGCAAAGCCGGAACTTGTCTTCCACCTCGCCGCGCAGCCGCTGGTGCGGCAGTCCTATTCCGACCCTGTAAGTACATATGCGACCAATGTGATGGGCACCGTGCATGTGCTCGAAGCCGCGCGGCAGGTCGGCGGGGTACGGGGCGTGGTCTGCGTCACCAGCGACAAATGCTATGCCAACCGCGAGTGGGTGTGGCCCTATCGCGAGAGCGATCCGATGGGCGGGCACGACCCGTACAGCAGCAGCAAGGGCTGCGCCGAGCTGGCCGCGGCATCGTGGCGCAGCTCGTTCTTCGGGGACGACGGCCCTGCCCTCGCCACGGTGCGCGCGGGCAACGTCATCGGCGGCGGCGACTGGGCCGAGGACCGGCTGGTTCCCGACCTGATCCGCGCGTTCGAGGCGGGCGTAGCGCCGCTGATCCGCGCGCCCGATGCCGTGCGCCCCTGGCAGCACGTGCTGGAGGCGCTGGGCGGATATATCGCGATCGCCGAGCGGCTGATGGCGGGCGACCGCAGCTTCGCCGATGCATGGAACTTCGGCCCGTCGGACGACGATGCGCGGCCGGTGAGCTGGATCGTGGAGCGGATGCGCGCGGCCTGGGGTGACGGCGAGGCGCCGCTGCTCGACAGCGGGCCGCGGCCGCACGAGGCCGGGCTGCTTCGGCTCGACAGCTCCAAGGCGCGCGCTGCGCTGGGCTGGCGCCCTGCCCTGACGCTCGACCGTGCGCTGGAATGGATCGTCGACTGGCACAAGGCGGTGGGATCGGGTGAGGGCGCACGCGCCGTCACCCTTGCCCAGATCGCCGATTACGCCGCCGCTTCGGGGATGCGGGCGGCTGCGTGAACCCATTCAAATCCCGCCAGGGGGAGGTGGCACGCGCAGCGTGACGGAGGGGGAGGACTCCCAACGTCTCACCGAGGTTCCTCCCCCTCCGTCAGCCTGCGGCTGCCACCTCCCCCTGGCGGGGGAGGATAGAATCCTCGACGTCGTTGGACGCGGCTTCGGCCTGGGCCGGTGCCTTGGCCAGCGTCAGGATATTGCCGAGCTTGAGGCCCACCGGGACCGGCGGCAACGGCACGCGCCCGACCCGGACTCCCGCCGCCCATGCCGCCTGCCGCACGAGGAAATCGAGCGGGAAGACGTTGCGGCTGCCCTCGACATGCACATCGCCGAACCCGGCGCGGCCGAGCAGCGCCTTCATCGTCGACGGGCGATAGAGCTCGGGATGCTGGAGGCAGAAGGGCGGCCAGCGATTGCCCATCACGCGGCGCAGCAGCGAGCTTTCGTCGTGCGTGACGATCATCAGCGTGCCGCCGGGGCGCAGCTTGGCACGGATCTGCCGCAGCATCGCCAGCGGATCGAGCAGGTGATCGAGCACATGCACCATCACCGCAAGGCCGACCGAGCCCTCGGGCACAGGCGAGAGATCGTCCATCTCGGTCGAAAGCCGCGCTTTTCCGCGGCCCGCAGCGGCGCGCAACTGGTCGTGGATCGCAACGTTCGGCTCGAACAGCCAGAAGCGATCGAAACCGCCATGCAGCGCCGCTTCGCGCACGATATGGCCGACATCCGGGCCGATCTCGAGATAGCCGCCACCCAGCCCGCCCTGCGCGGCGACGCGGGCGAAATAGCCCTGCTGCGTCGCGACGATCGCGGCATCGCCGACCGCATCCATGTTGGGCGCCATGCGCGCATACAGCTCGCCGAGCTGATCGGGCGTGAAGAACACGGGGTTGTAGAGCTGCCCGCAGTCGTCACAGCGATGATAGGAGAAGAAGCATTTCTCCTTGAACAGGCCGGCCCAGAAGGGGCGCAGCTGGTCCAGCGTCATCGTCTCGGCGGCCTTGCCCGCGCGGACCTCACGGCTCGCATTCGAGGAACCGCAGGCGGGGCAGTTGCGGTGCAGATAGTCGGTCATCGGGGTCTCTCCGCAGCCCGGAAGGTGACGCGGCTATGCCAGAACCAGCTCGTCACGATGATGACGAGCGCGAAGCCGAGCTGGGCGATGATGGGCGGGACGCCGCCGATCTCGACCAGGATCGGCAGGATGATCCAGTTGGCCGCATAATTGGCGAGGTAGAAGCTGGCGAAGGCGCCGAATTCGCGCGCGACATTGCCGCGGGTGCGGAACACGCCGAGCTTGTAGGTGGTGAAGGCGAAGCACAGGCTGACCACCTGCGCGATGCCGAGCGCGATGAGATAATGGGTATGGAACGCCGGCACCGCCCATAGCAGCAGCGGATAGATGCCGAGACCGAACACGGTGTTCGCGATGCCGGCCGCGGCGAAGCGCAGCGGGCGTTCGGCGTGTCGGGCGATCATGGCAGCTCTCCCTGCGAAAGCAGCGGGCCAGGGTGGCGGGGTTCACCGCTTGTGGCCGTGGGCTCCTGCTTTCGCAGGAGCACCGCAGTCTGCGGCGATTCGAAATCCTCCCCCGCCAGGGAGTGTCGGGTTGGATTGCCCCCGGCAATCCAAGCCCGTGCCGGGGGCACGGGCGACCCGATACTGTGGCAGGCGCAGCCTGACGGAGGGGGAGGACGACGACCCACTAGGGGCGGGAGTCCTCCCCCTCCGTCGCCTTCGGCGCCACCTCCCCCTGGCGGGGGAGGATCGAGTGACGGAGGAGGGGCGATGGGAGCCGTGCCCATCACGAGTCCTCCATCAGCGGGATGCGCATGTTGGCGGCGAGCACGTCGCGCGGGAGGAAGGGCGAGAGATCCTCGAGCGCGGGCGAGGTGATGCGGCCGTCGGGATGCGCCTTCGCGCCGAGCTTGGGCGCAAAGCCGACATGCTCGTCGATCACCAGTTCGCACAGGACCGGGCCGTCGGCGGCGAGCGCCGCGGCGATCGTGCCGGGCAGGTCGTTGTGCGATTCCGCGCGGAAATAGGCGAAGCCGAACGCCGTCGCGACCTTGCCGAAATCGGGAAAGGTGACGTTGCTCTTGGGCCCGCCGCCGACCTCGACCCCGTTGAAGAAGTTGCGGTGAGTCTGGAAGATCGAGACATAGCCGCTGTTGTTCACGAGGAAGACCTTCACCGGCATGTTGTAGCCGGCGATGGTCTGCATCTCCTGGATGTTCATCATGATGCTGCCGTCACCGGCGATGGCGATGATGCGCTGCTCGCCATTGGTCGCCGCCCACACCCCGATCGCGGCGGGGAGATCATAGCCCATCGTCGCGCAGCCGGAATTGGTCCACAGGCGCTGGCCCTGCTTGAGGTCGGCGGCCTGGAAGCTGACCACGCAGGCGCTGCCGTTGCCGGTGACGACGATGTCGTCGTCGCCGAGCTGAGCGAACAGCTCGTCCATCGCGACGTATGGATGGATGCTCGGGCCGTGGTCGCGATATTCGGGGAGCACCGCGGGGAAGCGAGGGCCGCGCTCGCGCGCCCAGCCGAGCCATTCGCTGTGCGCCGCAGTAGGGCCGGCATAGGGGCGCGACAGCAGCGCGGGGATGAGATCGGCGAGATCGGCGACCACGGGCATGTCCGGGATGACGGTGGGCTTGGCGAGCTCGACCGGATCGATATCGACCCAGATCTTGTAGGCTTCGCGCGCGAAGCTCTTCCAGTTGTAGCTCACCTGGCGGATGTTGAGGCGGCTGCCGAGCACCAGCAGCAGGTCCGCACTCTGGGTGACCATGTTGCCGCCGCGGTCGCCGACCGTGCCGGGACGGCCGCAATAGAGCGGATGGTCGTTCCACAGCACGTCGTGCGCGTTCCAGCCGGTGACGACCGGGACGCCGAGCCGATCGATCAGCCTGAGGAAATCGGCATGCGCGCCGGACAGCCGCACGCCGCCGCCGGCGAACACTACCGGGCGCTGCGCGGCGGCGAGCTTTGCCAGGATCGCGTCGGCGGTGGCGTCGAGATCGGTGGCCTGCCACGGCTGCTCCAGCTCGGCCGGGTCGAAGCCGGGCAGCAGGTCGCCGGGGTCGATCTTGGCCGCCTGGATGTCGAGCGGGATGTCGAGCCACACCGGGCCGGGGCGGCCGGTGGTGGCGAGGTGGATCGCCTTTTCCAGATGGTAGCGGATCGAGCGCGGATCGGTGACCATCGTCGCGTACTTCGTTACCGGGCGCACCAGCTCCTCGATGTCGAGTTCCTGGTCGCCGAACTGGCGCAACGGCAGGCCGGTGTGGCGCACCGTGGTCTCGGTCTTCACCTGGCCCGAGATGACGAGCATGCCGATCGAATCGACATAGGCGCCATAGACGCCGGTGATCGCGTTGGTGCCGCCGGGGCCGGAGGTGACGTTGACCACCGCGAGCCGGTTGGTGAGGCGGTAATAGGCCTCCGCCGCCATCGCCAGCGCCTGCTCGTGATGGGTGAAGGTGGTCTTCAATGACGGATGCGTGCCGAGCGAGTGGTTGAGGTGCATCGCCCCGCCCCCGGTCAGCATGAAGACGTCGCTTATGCCGCGTTCGGCCAGCGTATTGGCGACCCAGTCGGAAAGCTTGACGAGATTCATGGAGTCCATCCGTAGTGAAGCGCGGTGCGGCGGATCGCCTCGTCGAGGTCGACGGTGGGGGCGAGGCCGAGGTCGCGGCGGAGCTTGGCGGTCGAGGGCACGTAGCGGCCGGGGTTCCAGCCGGGATCGGGGCGGCCGAGGATATCGACGCCGGGGCCGCCTAGGATCGCGGCGGTGCGGCGCGCGAGATCGGCGATCGAGACGGCTTCCTCGGAGCCGAGATTGTAGGTCTCGCCGGGGCGGCCTTTGAGGAGCAAGGTCCACAGCCAGACGGTGAGATCAGCGGCGTAGAGATAGGAGCGGACCGCCTGCCCCGATCCTTCGACGCGGATCGTCGCGCCGGCCATCGCGTCGCGGATGAAGTTGCCCGCGGCGAAATGGATGTCGAGCGAAAGCAGCGGGCCGAGCAGCGCGAAGATGCGCGCGCCGACGACCTCGAGGCCGAACTGGCGGGCGTGGATCGCGCAGAGCATCTCAGCGGCGCGCTTGCCCTCGCCATAGGCCGAGCGCGGATCGCGCGGATCGGGGCCGCCGTGCCAGTTTTCGGCGACATGGGCGATCTCGGGCGGCTGGGCGCCGTAGACCGCGCCGGAGCTGAGGTAGAGGAAGCGGGTGGCGCCGCTGGTGCGGGCGAAGTCGAGCGTGCGGCGGGTGCCGGTGACGATCGTGTCGAACATGCGCAGCGGATCGCGCGCGTTGAGATCGGCGCTGGCGTCGGTCGCGGCGTGGACGATGTGGGTGAAGTGGCCCCTGGGCGGCTCGAAGCGCATCACGTCGCCGGGGAGCAGGGTGAGACGGCCGGCGAGGTGCGGTGCCTTGTCGGCGAAGGCGGCTGGGTCGCGGGTCAGCACCACAACCTCGGCATCGACGTCGGCGCGGGCGAGCGCTTCGAGCATCCAGCGGCCGATGAAGCCGGTGCCGCCGGTGATGAAGATGCGCGCGCCGGTGAGCCGCGGCCACAGTGGGGCGAGCGCGGCGTTCACCGCTTCGAGATCGCGGTCGAGGATCATGCCGGGCTCAGCCCGAGCACGGGTCGGTGGGCGCGATGCGCGCGGACGCTCTGTGCGATCGTGTCGAGCGCGAGCGACCAGACGAGGAGCGCGATCACGCCGGGGCGCACGAAATGACCGATGGTGAGGCCGAAGGCGGGCTCCACAGGACGCCCGCTGAGCCAGCTGGTGGTCGACAGCTCGAGGATGGTCGAGAGCGGGAGGTCGCCGACCAGGCAGAGCAGATAGGCGCAGACCAGCGCGACGATCGGGCCGGGACGGCGCCACGGCTCGAGGAAGACGAGGAAGATCAGGAAGGTCTGGGTGTAGCCGCCGGGCGACTGGGTGACGAGATAGGCGCCGAGGAGCAGCGCGGCGATGCGCTCGCGCGGGATCGCGCCGGGCTGGAGCCAGGCGGCGAGCAGGGCGGCGAGCGCGATCCCCTGGGTGGCGCGGATCACGGTCGCGGCGGCGAGGATGATCGTGTCGACCGTTTCCGACGAGACGAACTGGAGCAGCGGGATCGGCGCCTTCTGCACCAGCATCAGCGGGGCGTAGCTGGTCGAGTAGTTGATCTCGCCCCACACCTGCCCGCTCTGGAACACGACCCAGTTGGCGGTGTTCGAGACGATCTCGCCCGGGGTCCCCGCGCCGACCAGCGCGAGCGTGACGAGGTAGAGCAGGACGGTGGCGATGCCGGCGAGCTCGAGCGGGCGCCAGTCGCGCTTCACCGCATGCGCGAGGACGGGGAGCAGGAGGTAGGGCTTGAAGTTGATCGTGGCGGCGGCGGCGAGCGCCCTGCCCCAGCCTTCCCGCAGCAGCGGGCCGTGCGCGAGGACGAAGCAGGCGAAACCGGCGAGGATCAGATTGCCGCGCTCGAGCGTGAACAGCAACGGCAGGCCGAGCGCGAAGGCGATGGTGCGCATCGGTGCGGTGGCGCGGTCGAGGCGGCGCAGGCTCAGCCAGACCAGCGCGACGTCGAGGACATAGAGCGCGTAGATCGTGGTGCGGCCGAGCCAGTCGCAGTCGCGCGCGTGGAAAGGCGACTGGAGGTAGCAGCCCGACAGGCTGAACGTATCGAGGAAGACGAAGGACAGCGGCGGGTAGATCGTCCGCCACACGTCGTAGGCGCCGGGATTGTTGGCCCAATAGGCGGTGTTGAACCAGTCCATGAAGGTGTCGTTGGTGTCGAACACGAACGGCTGGGGCAGATAGCCGGTGCGGTGGAAGAAGGCGGCGCATGCGATCAGGCTCGCCACCACCGCGGCGGCGAGCAGGATCTCGGGGAGGAGGCGCAGGCGCGATGTCACGGGAAGTTGATCCGCTCGGCCTCGATCACGAGGGGCACGTTGCGCGTGCGCTCGGAGATCAGGCGGACCTGCTCGCCGATCAGGCCGAGGAAGAGGAGCAGGACGGCGAACATGCCGGTGACAGCTGATGCTGCGAGCAGGGCGAGGCCGGGTCCGCCGAACAGCGCGGCGGCGAAGGCGGCGAGCAGCAGCAAGAGCGCGGCGGCGGCGGCCCAGAAGGACAGGATGACGGGGAGGCGCAGGAGGGACTTGGCGGAGCCGGCGAGGCCGGAGAGCGCGAAGGCGAAGAGCGTCGCGAAATCGTTCTTGCTCTCCCCCGCGGCGCGCGCGGGCCGGTCGAAGGGGACGACCGCCAGGCGGAATCCGCTCTCGACCAGCATCGCGCGGAAGAAGGGCTCGGGCTCGTTCCAGCGGGCGAGCGTATCGACCACCTTGCGATCGAACAGGCCGAAGCCGGTGGCGCCGGGGACGACGGGCGTGTCGCCGAAGCGTGCGAGGAAGCGATAACCGTGCTTGCGGGCGAGGCCGAGCAGGAGCGAGGTGCGCTCGCTGCGGCGTTGGGCGAGGACGATCTGCGCGCCCGCGCGCCACTGCGCGACGAAGACCGGGATCATCGCGGGCGGATCCTGGAAATCGGCGCCCATGCCGATCACCGCCGCACCCGCAGCCTGATAGATGCCGTAGGTGGGCGAGCGCATCTGGCCGTAGTTGCGGTTGTTGAGGATCGCCCGCACGCGCGGATCGGCGGCGCACAGTTCGCGCATGATGTCGCGCGTGCCATCGGTCGAGTCATTGTCGATCAGGATGATCTCGTGGCTCGCCGTGCAGTCGCCTGCCGCCGCGGTCACCTCGGCGACGATGTTCCGCACATTTTCCGCCTCGTTGAAGCAGGGAATGACGATCGACAGCTCCGGTGACGTGGTCACGGCTCGGCCCGTTTCCACAGGCGGATGCCGGTCGCGGGGGCATAGACCTCCGTGAACAGCGCGAGCGCGATCACCAGTGCGAGCAGGGCGACGGCGGAGATGTTGAACTTGCGGTCGTCGTCGAGGCGCGGGGCTTCGACGATCTGGACGTCGGTCGCGGTCTCGGTGGCGAGCGTCTCGACCGCAACCTCTTCGGACGAGCGCGCATAGACCTCGTACAGCGCCTGCGCGAAGCGATAGTCGCGGTAGAGGTTAAGATACTCGCCCGAGACTTCGGTGAGGCCCGCGACGTTGGGTCCGGCGGGGCCGGTGCCGGGGCGGGCGCTCTGCGCGATCTGGGTGCGCAGCTGGGCGACCTCCGAGCGGACCGCCATCAGCTGGGGGTTCTCGGGGCCCTGGAACTGCTCGAGCGTGCTGAGCTCGACCAGCTTGGCCTGGAGTTGCGCCTCGAGCCCGGCGCGCAGCGAGAGGGCGGAGCCGAGTTCCGCCTCGGGCACGGCGAGGTTGTTGCGGCGGCGGAAGTCGCCCAGCGCTGCCTCGGCCTTGACCACCCTCCCCGCGGCTTCCTTGAAGCGGCGCTGCACCACCGCCTGCTTGCGCTTGACGCGATCCTCGCCGAGCGCGGTCAGCCGGTCGCTGATCGCGCGGACATAGGTTTCGGTCAGGCGCTGGGCGAAGGCGGGGTCGTGGGTGCGCACCTCGACCTCGACGATGCCGCCGGTGAGCGAGTGGATGTCGACTCGCTTGGCGAGCGCGAGACGGGCCTTCTCGACGCTGGGATATTGTCCCGAGCCAACGAGGTTGAGGCGCTGTATCACGCTGTCGGTCACCTCGGTCCCGCGTCCGATGGCGAGGTAGAGATCGACCGGGGTCTTGGCCCCGCCGAGCAGCGCGGCGAAGCCCTGCATCTGCCCGCCCACGGCATTGGTCATCGAACCGAGGCCGATGGTGCTGCTGTCCTGCGGCACGACTTTCGCGCGCGCGACATAGGGGCGCGGGACGACACAGAGGACGGCCAGCACCAGCGCCAGGAGCACATAGGCGATGCGGCGGCGGCGCGGATCGCCGATCCACGCGCCCATCTTCCGGATCGCACTCATCTGACAATCGACGCGATCGAGGCGGCGCCGACCAGCCCGCCGAACAGCGTGCCGGTGATGTCGCGCAGCCGCGCCCAGAACTCGCCGCGATTGGCCTCGATCGGCACATAGATCAGGTCGCCGGGCAGCGCGGGTGCGCGCAGCACGCGCTTGCCGTCGGACAGCACGGTGCCGTTGGCGCGGACGACGAAGACCTCCTTCTTGTCGCCGAGCTTCTGCACGCCGCCGGCCGAGGTCACGTAATCGCCGATCGTGCTGCCCGCGCGATAGACGAAGGACGCCGGGCTGGGCACCGCACCAAACACGCCGACCGTCACCGGGCGCGCGGGCACATGGATCGTATCGTTGTTCTCGAGGATCAGGTCTGCGGGCAGCGACGGCGCATCGACCGGCAGGTCGAACACCAGCCGCCCGGTCGGCTCGCGCTTGCGCAGCTGATCGACGATCGAATCCACCAGAGCGAGGTTCGACGGCTGGATCAGCTGGGCACGATTGACCGAGGTCGCGGGCTGCGCGGTGAGCTGAAGCTCGACATCGTCGATCGCGCGATCGAAGCTCTCGCGCTGCTGGCGCTTGACGCTCTCACGCGTGATCACGCTGGCATAGGGAAAGGCATGCGAGGTCAGCCCGCCCGCCGCCGCGACCACCTCGGCCATGCTGGTGCCGGGCTTGAAGTAGTAGCGGCCGGGCTTCGCGACCTCGCCGCTGATCGTCACCAGCACCGATTGCTGGCCCAGCGGTCGGGCGAGATCGACGTTGGAGAGCACGCGCAGCACGTCGCCGCGCTGCGCCTTGCGCACCCTCGCATCGGCGGCGCTAACTTCGGTCCAGCCGGTGGCGGAGCGCGCGAGCGAATCGAGCATCATCAGCCGTGTGCCGTCGGCGACCGTGCTGATCCCGCCGGCATAGAGCAGCGCGTCGGAGACGGTCTCGTTCGGGGCGATCTCGAAGATCGCCTCGCGATTGACGCTGCCGATCACCGCGACCTGATCGCCCGCCGGGGCGATGAAGAGGACGTCGCCATTCTGGAGCACGGCGTCGCCACTGCGATCGCCGCGCAGGAGCAGATCGTAGAGGTCGAAATCGGAGATCAGCTTGCCGTTGCGGCGCAGCTGGATCGAGCGGAAGCTGCCGCCCTCCGACGGACCGCCCGCGGCGAGCACCGCATTGACCAAAGTGGAGAGGCTGCCGACATTGTACGCGCCGGGCCTGGCCGCGAAGCCGGTGACATACACCGTCACGCCGCGCAGCTTGCCGACCGCAATCTCGAGCGTGAAGCCGCGATATTGCCGCGCGACCTGGCGCTCGATCACGGCATGGACATCGCCATAGCGCACCCCGCCGACGCGGATCGCGCCGACGCGGGGGATGAAGATGCGGCCTTCGGGATCGATCGTCAGCCGCAGGCCCGAGGCCTGCACCGAACCGGTGAGGCCGAGCACCAGCTCGTCGCCCGGGTTGAGGCGATAGTCGGCGGGGACGGCGGCGACCGGCGGGACAGCAAAGCCCTTCGCCTCGGGCAGCAGCAATTCGGTGCCGAAGCGGCGCAGCGGCTTGCCCGCGACCTGTGAGACGAAGCGCTCATATTCGCTGGGCGGGCGGGGTGCGGAGAGCGGCGCTTTGGCTTCGGGCTCGGGCACGGCGGCGGCCTCGACGGGCGCGGCTTCGATCGTCTGCGGACGGTACGGGACGATCTCCGCCTGCGGCACCGCAATCTGAGGCGTGCCGGTGACCGGCGCGGCGCTGCCCTGCGCGCCCGGGGCGACCGGCGAGGCGAGCTGGGCGAAGGCGGAAACAGGGAGCAGGATCGCCACCGCCGAGACCGTGGCAAGTGCATTTGAACAGATCGATCTCAATCCTCCCCCGCCAGGGGGAGGTGTCAGCCGCAGGCTGGCGGAGGGGGAGGAGGCGACAACGCCGGTGGGGGTTCCTCCCCCTCCGTCACGCTTCGCGTGCCACCTCCCCCTGGCGGGGGAGGATAAGATCGAACTTGGGTACACCTTCGAGAAAAGCCTCATGCCGCACGGGTTTCCATGTCGATCAACGCGCCGCCCGGCACCAGCAGCAGCTCGGCGGCGGCGTCCCAGTGGCGTGCATCGGCGGCGGCCAGCAGGCCGGGGCTCTCACCGCCGACGCGATAAGGCGTGCGATCCCAATGGGTGGCGTGGCCGCCCGCCTCGGTCAGGAACAGCACGCCCGGCGCATGATCCCAGGGCAGGATGCGCTGGAACAGCGCGACGTCGTTGCTGCCGAGGACGAGGCGCGGATAGCTTTCGGCGGCGCAGCGCGGGATCGGCACCTGCGCGAAGCGGCGGCGCGCCGAGGCGTGGACGCGCTCACGCCGCGCGGCGCTCATGAACTGAGTCGCCAGCGCCGCGACCGGCCGGTCACCCCGCGTGGTGCGGGCACTGACGCGGACGTCGTCGCAGGTCGCGCCCTTGCCGCGCTCGGCATGGCACAGCCGCCCGCTCTGCGGATCGAGCATCCAGCCGGCGAGCGGCACGCCATCCTCGACCAGCGCGACCATCATCCCGAACGGGCCATGGCCTGCTGCGAAGTTGGCGGTGCCGTCGAGCGGGTCGATCAGCCACACCAGCCCCTCACCCACGCCCTCGAGCAGCGAGGGATCGCGCGATGCCGCTTCCTCCCCGACGATGCGCGCGGCGAGGCCGAGCGCGGCGAGGCCGTCGCTCAACCGCAGCTCGGACTCGCGGTCAGCGGTGGTCACCACCTCACCCGGACTCTTCTCGACGATCTCGTCCGCCGCAAGCGCGCGGAAGCGCGGCATCACTTCCTGCGCGGCGACGCTGCGCATCAGCGCGGAGACTTCGTCCTTCAACGGCATCGGTTCAGGCCGCCACGCTGGCCAGCTTGGCCAGGGCAGCGGAGGTGCCGGCGCGCTCCTGCATCATGCGGATGCGTGCCGAATCCTCCTCGGCGGCGGCGCGATAATAATCGCGCTTGTTCTCGAGCCAGGCGAGCTCGAACGCGACCGCGTTGGCGATGCCGGCGTCGATGTCGGCGGCGTCGGCGGCGGCGCCGTCGAACACGATCTTGCGCGTCTCGAAGCGATCGAGCCGGATCCTGCGGAACTCGCGCAGTGCCGGAACCGCCTCGGGCGAGACCGATCCGCCGACGACCAGCTCCAGATCATTGTCGGCGCAGGCCTGCGCCACGATCAGCACCGCATCGCTGATCTCACGCGTGTTGACCGCCTTGCGCGGCAGGCCGCGCGAGAGGGTGAAGTCGACCCGGCCGAAGACGATGCCATCGACGCCCTCGGCAGCGAGCGGGAGCATCGCATCGAGATTGCCCAGAGTCGCCTCGGTCTCGAGGTTGAACAGGAACTTGGCGCTGCCGGCCTCGTCGCCATAGGTCTTGTTCTTGGCGTCGATGTACTTGGACAAAGCGTAGCGGGTCTCGACCATCGGCGCGATGATGTGGTCGACGCCATAGAGCCGCGAGGACAGGAGGTCCGACACGGCCTCGCACCCGCCGATCTTGAGCGCGACCGAGAGGTCGGCGCGGCGGGCAAGCTCGAGCAGGCGGAGGAACTCGTCGGGACGGGTGCCCTCGGCCTCGAACTCGGCCTTGACGGCGACCACGCCATATTGGTCCCGGCCCTTCTTCAGCATGTCGAGCATGCGGCGTTCGGCGGAATTCATGGGCGGGTCTCCTTGGGCTGCAAAGCATTTACTGATGCCTGGCGAGACGGAGCGGGGCGCCGCATTCCGCAATCCGCGGCCCCGGACAAATTTTCTGCGGCAGGCCATGCGGGTTCGTCCGCGCGGCTCCGTCTTGCGGGCGATGCCCGGCTTTTTTACCCCCGCGATGCCATTGGCGCTCTCATTGCTAGCGAGCCCCGATGCCGTCGAACCGGACATCATCGAGCTGCCTCGCGCGAACGGCCCAACCTATCGCGCATGGTCAGCCACACGGCCGGAACTAGCCCCCGGTCCAGCCGCCGGCGCGTCGGCCCCCAAAAAAGGCGCGCCGGCGGCATTGCCGTTCATCTCCTCCCGCTTCGGCCGCCGCGCCGATCCCTTCCACCGCGCCGCGCGGATGCATTACGGCATCGACATCCCCGGACGCGCCGGAACCCCGGTGCTGGCAGCGGACGGCGGCGTGGTCCGCTTCGCTGGGCGCGCGGGCGGCTATGGCAATCTGGTCGAGATCGCGCATGCCGATGGCCTCGCGACCCGCTACGGGCATCTCGCGCGCATTCTGGTCCCGGCCGGTGCGACGGTGACGCGCGGCGAGACGATCGCGCTGATGGGCTCGACCGGTCGCTCGACCGGCAATCATCTTCATTTCGAGCTGCGCGCCGGTGGCCGCGCGCTCGACCCGCTGCCGCATCTCGGCGGGACGGTCGAGCGCGCCACCGCACCGGCACCCGCTCGGGCGCCGACCCATCGGTCCGCATTTGCGCGCGCCCGCGACGCGCATCAGCCCGAGGAGCGCGGATCTGAGCCTTGACGACACACTCGCGTCCCGTGAAGACTCGATGCCCGACCTGCAATCCGCCCGTTTTGACGGCGCTCCGGGAACCATTCCCGCGCGCGGCAAGAGGGACGGATTCGCATTCCGTACGCAACAAAGCTACCGGGCGGCCATGACTTCGGACGAAGCGGTCAGCGGACTCCAGCGGGTGATCCTGAACGAGCGCAGCCGCTTGCTGCGCTTCCTTGTCGCGCGCGGCGCCGGCGACGAGGCCGAGGACGTGCTGCAAGACCTGTGGCAGCGCGTCGCGGCGGCGCCGAGCGAGCCGATCGCCGATTCGATATCCTATCTGTTCCGGGCCGCCGAGAATTTGATGCGCGACCGCCGCCGCTCGACCGTGAGCCGCGCGCGCCGCCAGCAGGAGTGGCACGAGGTGAGCGTGCCCGAGACCGAGGCGCCCAAGGGCGAGCGCGCGCTGATCGCGCGCGAGCAGCTGCGCCGCGTCGAGACCGCGCTCGCCGAGCTCGGCCCGCGCACCGATCACGTCTTCCGCCGCTACCGGCTCGACGGGGTCGGGCAGGCAGTGATCGCGCGTGAGCTCGGGATCAGCCTGAGCTCGGTGGAGAAGGACCTGCAAAAGGCTTACCGCGCGCTCGCGCAACTGAAGGCGGCATTCGATGCGGATTGATCGGGGCGAGTCCGTCATGAGGGCGATATGACGATGGAATCCAACGCCCTGCCGACGCCCGGGATCGCGGAAGCCGCCCGGCTATGGGCGATCCGTGCGAGCGATCCGGGCTTTTCCGATTGGGACGGCTTCATGCTGTGGCTGGAAGAGTCCCCTGCCCACCTCGCCGCCTATGAAACCGCGTTGGCGGAGGCGGACGAAGCGGCGGAGCTGCTCGCCAGCGCGCCCAGGCCCGCTTGGCAGCCCGAGCCGGACGCCGGCTACCGGCCGCCGCGCCGCCGCTGGCTCGCCGGCGTGGCAGTCGCAGCAGCCGTGGCGGGAGTCGCCGGCTGGGGGCTGATCGATCGCGGTCATTCGCCCGAGCTGATCGCGACCGCGCCGGGCGAGCATCGCACGGTCGAGCTGGCCGACGGGTCGCGGATCATCCTCAACGGCAGCACCCGCATCACCATCGATCGCGATGCGCCGCGCCATGTCGAGCTGGCGCAGGGCGAGGCGCTGTTCGAGGTGAAGCATGACGAGGCCAACCCGTTCCTCGTCGTCACCGGCAACACCAGGCTGCTCGACGCGGGTACGGTGTTCAACGTCGTCGCCGAGGGCGGTGCGCTCGATGTCGAGGTCGCCGAAGGTGCGGTGATCTATCAGCCGGGCGCCGGACAGGTGCGGCTCGACGCGGGCGACGGCCTGTCGCGCGCACGCGCCGGCGCGCTGCCGGTGCTGCGCAAGGCGGCCCCGCAGAATGTCGGCGGCTGGCGTGCGGGCGCGCTCTATTACGATCGGGCGCCGCTCGACCGGGTGGCGCAGGATCTGACGCGCAATCTGGGGCGCACGGTGAAGATCGAGGGCCGCGGCTTCGCGCCCTATACCGGCGCGCTGATGCTCAACGGAAGTGCGGAGGACGTGCTCGCCCGCGCAGCGCCGCTGCTGGGCGTGCGGTTCACCGCACAGGGAGAAGGATGGGTAATGTCACCTGCCAATGGTCCGCCGCGCTAGCCCCTTTGCCCTGATCCCCATCCTGATGGCGTCTCCTGCGATCGCGCAGGAGCGGGCGGCGGAGATTCGCTTGCCCGAAATGCGCCTCGACGCCGCGGTGCGCCTGCTCAGCCAGCAATCCGGCGCAAGCATCGGCTTCCGCGATCCCGCCCTTGCCGCGGTCCGCGTGAAGCCCGTCCGCGGCCGGCTGAGCGCCGGCACCGCGCTCGAGCGTGCCCTGCGCGGCACCGGCGCGCGCGCCCGCCAGGTCGCAGCCGCCACCTATCTGATCGAGCGTGCGCCCGCCGTCGCCAGGCCAGCGCCGCGCCCGGCCCCGCCTCGCCCTGCCCCGCCGCCCTCCGAGCCGGAAGAGCCGGTCGAGGTGGTCGTCACCGCCACCAAGCGCGACATCCCGCTCGGCGCCTATCCGGGCGGCGTGCAGATCATCAGCGGCGACAGCCTGTCGGCGGCCGACGGGCTGCAGGGCACGGGAGCGATCGAAGCGCGCATCGCCAGCGTCGTCTCCACCCATCTCGGCCCCGGCCGCAACAAGCTGTTCGTGCGCGGCATCGCGGATTCGAGCTTCGTCGGCCCCACCCAGGCGACGGTCGGGCAATATTGGGGCAACAGCCGCATCACCTACAGCGCGCCCGACCCCAATCTGCGCCTCTACGACGTGCAGAGCATCGAGGTGCTGGAAGGGCCGCAGGGCACGCTCTACGGCGCGGGATCGCTCGGCGGGGTGGTGCGCGTCGTGCCGCGCGCGCCCGACCTGCGCAGCGTCGAGGGTTCGGCGTGGGGCGGCGTGACCGGCGTGCAGCACGGGCAGCCGTCGGTCGACGGCGGCGCGATCGTCAACGTGCCGCTGATCGGCGACAAGCTCGCCTTTCGCGGGCTCGCCTTCGGATCGGTCGAGGGCGGCTATATCAACGATCTCGGCCGCGGGCTGCGCGACGTGAACCGCGTGCGGACGATCGGCGGGCGCGGCGCGCTGCGCTTCGATGCCGGAGACGGCTGGCTGCTCGACCTGACCGGCGTGGGCCAGAAGATCCGCGGCGACGACAGCCAATATGCCGAGCGCGGCGCCGGCGACCTTGCCCGGGTGAGCAGCATCGCCCAGCCGTTCCGCAGCGACTATTGGCTCGCCGACTTCGTCGTGCGCAAGCGCTGGGACGATCTCGAGCTCACCTCATCGCTCGGCTATGCGCGCCAATATGTGTTCGAGATGTTCGAGGGGCAGGCGCTGACCGACCCCGGCGCGCCCGACGTCCGCCCCGCGCTGGACTCGCCCGGCACCGGCTATTCGCAGGCCAACCGCATCTCCATGCTGACCTTCGAGACGCGGCTGGCGCGGCGCGGGCCGGACGGCACGGGCTGGCTGGTCGCCGCCAGCCTGCTACGCAACGACGCCCGCGTCGAGCGGCGCATGGATATCGCCCCCACTCTCGCGGCGGCAAGCGGCGCGCAGGTTGGAAACCCCGGCAATGTCGTGACGCCCAGCCGCGGCTATGTGTGGTCGACGGCGATCTTCCAGCCGATGACCGGCGTCACCAACAAGGTCGACGAAGCCACGCTCTATGGCGAGGCGACGATCCAGCCGATGCCGCGCGTCACGCTCACCCTGGGGTCACGGCTGACCCATGCGAGCCTGTCGGGCCGGTCGGAGGACGTGCTGGAGACGCTGGCCTATCGCAACGATCCCGGCGCGCGCGGCAGCCGCAGCGAGACCCGGCTGCTCCCGTCCGCAGCGCTCGCGTGGCGGCCCAATGATCGCCTGACGCTGTTCGCGCGCTTCCAGCAGGGCTTCCGTCCGGGCGGAATCGCCGTGCGGCAGGACTATGTGCAGCGCTTCGAGGGCGACCGGGTGACGACGCTGGAGGCAGGCAGCCGCTATGCCGGCGACCAGTTCGATCTGTCGATCAGCGGTTCCTGGACCAACTGGAAGCATATCCAGGCTGATCTGATCGACGGCTTCGGCTTTCCCACCACCGCCAATATCGGCGACGGCGAGGTGTTCTCGCTGGGCGTCGCCGGGCGCTGGCGCCCGGTCGACGGGCTGGAGATCGACGCCTCGATCTACCTGAACGACAGCAGCGTCACCCGCCGCGACGTGATCCTGCTGCCGATCGACGCGCCCTCGATCCCTGCCGACCGCCTGCCCAACGTCGCCGACGCCACCGGGCGGCTCGGCTTTGCCTATACCGCCGAGCTCAGGTCCGGCGCGACGCTGACGATCGACGGGCACGCTCGCTATGTCGGCCAGTCGACGCTGGGCATCGGGCCGATCCTCGAGCGGCTGCAGGGCGACTATCTCGACACGGCGCTGGAGGCGCGGATCGGCGACCGGCGGCGCGGGATCAGCCTGTCGCTGACCAACCTGCTCGATTCGCGCGGCAACCGCTTCGCGCTGGGATCGCCCTTCCTGATCCGCGATCGCGACCAGATCACCCCGCTGCGCCCCCGCAGCATCCGGATCGGCTTCGACTGGAATTTCTAGCCGCGGCAAGCTCCGGATTGCGGGTGGTGAGGTGGTTTGAAGCTCGCGCCTCACATTCCTGTTCGTCATTCCCGCGCAGGCGGGAATCCATTCATCCCCACGACGAGGATCGAGCTTCAACGACAGGGCGAATGGATCCCCGCCTACGCGGGGATGACGGGCATCAGAGTTGATATCTCTCAACTTACCTCACCATCCCCTTGCGACCCCCGTTGGCAATCGCCGCGATTGCGCGTAGGGGCCGCCGCGGACGCCGGGAGAAATCCGGTGTCCCTTGATCGCACCGGTGCCCCGCAAGGGGCTTAATATGGGAATGCGGTGCGGATGGGCCTCCCCATCCAAATCCGCGGCTGTCCCTGCAACTGTGAGCGGCGAGCGAGATGCGCTGGCTTCCCTTTCCCGAGGAAGCAGCCACTGGACCGAACCGGTCCGGGAAGGCCGCGCATCGAGCGATGACCCGCAAGCCAGGAGACCTGCCGGTGCGGGTCGCTCTTGCCGTGGTCCAGGGAATGGCCAGGGCACGGTTTCTCTCCGTCTGAGCGACGAACCATGCGGCGGGGCCGCACGGTCACGCCTGTGCGGGTGCCTCCAGCGTCCGTCCGCACGCGCGTGCCGGCCGTTCGTTGACGCGATCCGGCAGGTCCCGCCTTCCAGTTGCTCGACGCGGGGGGATTTGATGTGAGCTACCGTTATTTGACCATCTTGCTGGCCGGCGCCGCTGCCCCGGCCCTTGCACAGGAGCAGGCGCCCGCTTCCGGCGACGATGTGGTGATCAGCGCCAGCCGCGTGCCGCTGACCGCGCGCGAGGTCGGCAGCGCCGTCTCGGTGATCACCGCCGAGGACCTGCAGCGCGAGCAGGCCTTCTTCGCCAAGGACATGTTCCAGGACCTTGCCGGCGTGCAGATCAGCTCCGACCGCCCCGGCGACGCCAACAGCGTCAGCATCCGCGGATCGGACAATGATCAGGTGCTGTTCCTGATCGACGGCATCGAGCTGGGCGATCCCAGCTCGACCAGCACCCAGTATCAGACCGATCACCTGACCACCGCCGATATCGCGCGGATCGAGGTGCTGCGCGGCAACCAGAGCTCGCTCTACGGCTCCGACGCGATCGGCGGCGTCGTCAACATCATCACCAGGCGCGCCAGGGAAGACGGCTTCCTGGTCAGCGCACAGGGCGAATATGGATCGTTCGAGACGCGCAGCGGCGCCGCCTCGATCCTCGGCAAGAAGGGCGCGCTCGATTTCCGCGTCACCGCCAGCGGCTACAGGCATGACGGCCCGTCGCTGGCCGATCCGGCGACCGGCACGGCGGCGGAAGAGGACGAATATTGGCGCTACGGCTTCAGCGGCCGCGTCGGGCTTGCGGCGGCGTCCAACATCGATCTGCAGCTCATCGGCTTCTGGCAGGATGCGCATTCGGACCTTGATGCCACCAACGGCGACAGCCTCGACACGGTGCGCAAGAAGGAATGGGCCTATGCCGGCCAGGCCAGCTTCCGCAGCGACGACAGCGCGCTGCGCGCGAACGCGACGGCGAGCCGCTATGTCGCCCAGCGCCGCTATTTCGGGCAATGGAACCGTCCGGAGGGCGACCTGTACGAGGGCACCAAGGACGTGCTCGCGCTCAACGCCAGCTACGACAAGGGCGGAATCTTCGGCGTCGCCGTGGGCGGCAATTACGAGGAGGAATATACCGACCAGCTGACCAGCTTCTCGGGTGCGCTCGACGCCAGGGTCACGACCAGGTCGGCGTTCGCCGAGCTGGCGCTGCGACCCGTTACCGGCCTGACGATCACCGGTGCGGCGCGCATCGACGACAATAGCCGCTTCGGCAGCTTCGACACCTATCGCGTCACCGGTGCCTATGTCGTCGAGGACGCGATCGGCGGCGGCGACGTCAAGCTGCGCGCGAGCTACGGCTCGGGCGCCAAGGCGCCGGGCCTCTACCAGCTGTTCGACCCGAGCTACGGCAATCCCGACCTCAAGGTCGAGACGAGCGAGGGCGGCGATGTCGGCATCGACTTCAACTTCGGCTCGAAGTTCAGCGCGCAATTCTCCTACTTCTTCGCGAAGACTCGCAACGAGATCGTGTTCGACGGCGCCCGCCCGCCATTCGGCGGCTATGCCCAGTTCGGCAAGACGCGCAAGTCGGGGGTCGAGGTCGCGTTCGATGTCCGTCCCACCGGCTGGCTGACGATCCGCCAGAGCTACACCTATCTCGAGGCCGAGCAGGATCCGCGCGAGAATGGCGGCTGGGTCGATCTGGGCCGCCCGAAGCATTCGGGCAGCACCTCGATCACGCTGACCCCGGTCGAGCGCCTCTCGATCGGTGCCCGCGCGCGCTATCGCGACCGCAACGCATCGAGCAGCTTCTCGCCCGCGACCAAGGGCTATGAGGTGGTCGACCTGCTCGCATCCTATGGGATCACCGGCAATGTCGAGGTCTATGGCCGCGTCGTGAACCTGTTCGATAAGCAATACCAGATGAGCTACGGCAAGAACGCGCTGGGCCAGAGCGCCTATGGCGGCGTTCGCCTGCGCTTCTGAACCCTTGGGGGAGGTGGTCGCCCGCCTCCCTTTCCCTATCTGCGGAGGATGCGATGAAGCCCCGGACCGATGCCGAGCACAATGAGCGGATGAAGAAGATCCAGGCGGCACAGCGGAAGAAGATCGCGGCCAAGACGGTCGAGAAGGGCCTGCTGATCGTCCATACCGGCAACGGCAAGGGCAAGTCCTCCTCCGCCTTCGGCATGGCCGCGCGATCGATCGGCCATGGCATGAAGGTGGGGATCGTCCAGTTCGTGAAGGGGACGATCGACACTGGCGAGAAGCGCTTCTTCGATCGCTTTCCCGACGAGATCGAGTTCAAGCGGATGGGCGAAGGCTTCACCTGGGACACGCAGGACCGCGCGCGCGACATCGCCGCGGCGCGCGCCGGCTGGGAAGAGGTCAAGCGGATGATCGCCGACCCCGCCTATGCGCTGGTGATCGCCGACGAGCTCAACATCGTGCTGCGCTACGATTACCTGCCGGTCGAGGAGGTGCTGGAGGCGGTCACCGCCCGCGCGGAGATGAAGCATGTCGTCATCACCGGCCGCAACGCGCCCCAGGCGCTGATCGACGCCGCCGACCTCGTCACCGAGATGACCGAGATCAAGCACCCCTTCCGCACGCAGAATGTGCGCGCGCAGAAGGGAATCGAATTCTAGTGCCTGCGCCTGGCCGCCTGCTCGACGATGCCGCGCGCGGCCAGCACATAAGCGGGGCTGCCGCACACCGTCCACGCCTGCGGGATCGAGATGCGCGGGATGCTACGCAGCGCGGGGTGGTGCAGCATCTCCGTCCCCTGATCGGTGATCCGGTCGGTAGCGCTTTCGACGATCAGGAAATCGGGCCTGGCCGCGACCATCTCCTCGAGGCTGACCTGCGACAGCGGCGGCTTGCCGAGCTTGGCGGCGAGGTTGATGAGGCCGGTGCGGGTCATGAGGTCGTCGATCAGCGTCTCGGTGCCGGTCATGAACCCGCGGCGCTGGTAATAGGCCGCGACCTTGCCGCCCCTGAGCTTGCCGATCTTCGCGAGATCCGCCTCCATGCGGCGGATCAGCGCCTCGCCCCGCGCCGGATGGCCGACGGCCGCGGCGACGGTGCGGATCTGCTCGATGATGGTGGGGTAGCTTTCGGCGTATCCCAGGTCGAGCGTGCGGTATTTCTCCGGCCCCAGCGGGCGCAGCATCGGATGGCGGCTGGCTGGCATGCCGAGGATCAGGTCAGGGTGCAGCGCATAGAGCTGCTCGGCCGATTCCTTGAGCAAGGTGATGCCCTGCGCCTGGGCGGCCGCAGCCGACATCTCGGCATCGCGCGCGTTGCGGGTGAGCGCGGCGATCTGCGAGCGGTCCGCGAGCGCCAGCAGCAGCTGATCGGTGCAAAGGTTGAGCGAAACGATCCGCTGTGGTCGAACGGGCGCAGCCGTCCGCTGCGGCGTGACCGGCGCCGCGGAGGCGCCGAGCGTGAACAGGGAAATGACCGCAAGATGGAGAAGACGCCGCATGATACCTGCGTTCCTAGCCCGGTTCGCGCGCCGGGCAAGCGGTTCGTGACGCGATGACCCGCGGCGCATCCTTCCGCCTCTCCGCCGTGCTGCTGGTGCTGACCGCGCTGGCGGGATTGGCCTCGCTCGGCCTCGGCACCGTATCGCTCGCGCCCGACCGGGTGATCGCGACGCTGCTCGGCACGGGCGATCCCATCGCGTCGACGATCGTGCTCGACCTGCGCATGCCGCGCATGCTGCTGGGGCTGCTGGTCGGCGCGATGCTCGGCCTGGCGGGTGCCGCATTGCAGGGCTTCCTGCGCAATCCGCTGGCCGAACCGTCCGTGCTCGGTGCCTCCAATGCCGCCGCATTGGGCGCGGTGATCGCGCTCTATTTCGGGATCGCCGAGTTGCATCCGGCGCTGCTGCCGCTGCTCGCCATCGCCACGGCGGTGGCGGCCCTGGTGGCGCTGTTCGGGCTGTCGGGGCAGTCGGAGAGCGCGCTGACCCTGATCCTCGCCGGCATCGCGATCGCGACGCTGGCGGGCGCCGGGATCAGCCTGGCACTCAACCTGTCGCCCAATCCGTTCGCGGCGATGGAGATCATGAACTGGCTGCTCGGCAGCCTCGAGAACCGCTCGTCGCAGCATGTGTGGATCGCCCTGCCCTGCATCGTCGTCGGCAGCGCGCTGCTGCTGTGGGACGGGCGTGCGCTGGATGCGCTGACGCTGGGCGAGGACGGTGCGCGCGCGCTGGGCATCAACCTGCGCGCGGTGCGCTGGCGGCTGCTGGCCGGGGTCGCGATCGGGGTGGGCGGCGCGGTCGCCGTCTCGGGATCGATCGGCTTTGTCGGGCTGATCGTGCCGCACATCATCCGTCCCTTCACCGATCGCAGCCCCTCGGCGATCCTCATTCCCTCGGCGATCGGCGGGGCGCTGCTGCTCACCGTCTCGGACCTCGGCGTGCGGCTGATCCCGGCGACCAACGAGCTGAAGCTCGGCGTGGTCACGGCATTCCTTGGAATCCCGGTCTTCCTTGTGCATCTGTTGCGGGAGCGCCGGCTATGGTGACGCTGACGACGCACGGCCTGAGCGTCTCGCTCGGCACCCGCACGGTGGTGGACGGCATCACGCTGTCGCTCGAGCCGGGGCGGCTGATCGGCATCATCGGCCCCAATGGCGCGGGCAAGTCGACGCTGGTGCGCGCATTGCTCGGCCTCATCCCCTATCGCGGCGGCACCGCGCTCGACGGCATGGAGGTCACCGGCCTGACGCGCGCGCAGATCGCCCGTGCGCTGGCCTATCTGCCGCAGGGCCAGACATTGCACTGGCCGCTGGCGGTCGAGCGGCTCGTCGGTCTCGGCCGCCTGCCCCATCTCGCGCCGATGTCGCGCATCGCCTCAGCGGATCAGGCCATCATCGATCGCGCGATGGAACGCGCCGACGTCGCGCATCTGCGCGACCGCATCGCCACCGAGCTGTCCGGCGGCGAGCGTGCGCGCGTGCTGCTGGCGCGGGCGCTGGCGGTGGAAGCGCGCGGGCTGATCGCGGACGAGCCGCTCGCGTCGCTCGATCCCGGGCACCAGATCGACGTGATGGAGCTGCTGCGCAGCGAGGCGCGGACCGGCGCACTGGTGGTCGCGATCCTGCACGATCTGACGATGGCCGCGCGCTATTGCGACCGGCTGCTGCTGATGGATCGCGGACGGCTGATCGCACAGGGCGCGCCGCTCGAGGTGCTGAGCGAAGCCAATCTGCGCACCGTCTATGGCGTGCAGGCAAGGATCGACGAGAGCGAAGCGTCTCCGCTGGTCGTGCCGACCGGACGGATCGCACAGGACGGGATTGTTTGATGCGTTTCGATTCACCTGAAGCCTTCGCCGCTGCGCTCGCCGACCTTCCCGGCCCGGACGCTGCCGTGCGCGATGCGGCGAGCGCTCGGCAGGCGCAGCTGACCAAGCCCGCGGGATCGCTGGGGCGGCTGGAGGAGATCGCGCTGTTCATGGCAGGCTGGCAGGGCAAGGCGCGCCCTTCCCTAGACAGGGCGCGCGCCGTGATATTCGCGGGCAACCATGGCGTCACGCGCCACGGCGTCAGCGCCTTTCCCGCGGACGTGACGGTCCAGATGGTCGCGAACTTCGAGGCAGGCGGCGCGGCGATCAACCAGCTCGCGCGCGAAGCCGGTCTCGACCTTCATATCGTCGCGCTCGATCTCGACAACCCGACCGCGGATTTCACCGACGGGCCCGCGATGCGCGCGGACGAATGCCTCAATGCGCTCAATCGCGGCGCCGAGATGGTCGATGCCGACCTCGACCTGCTCGCGGTGGGCGAGATGGGCATCGGCAACAGCACCGCCGCTGCGGCGCTGTGCGCGCGCAGCCTGGGCGGCGACGTGCGCGACTGGGTCGGGCCCGGCACAGGCCTCGATGCCACGGGCGTGGCCCACAAGGTCGCGGTGATCAAGCGCGCACTCGCCTTCCATGCTGGCGCGCCGCACGACGCCTTTGAAACGCTGCGGCGGCTGGGCGGGCGGGAGATCGCGGCGATCGCCGGCGCCGTGCTGGCCGCACGCCATGCGCGCGTGCCGGTGATGCTCGACGGATTCATCGCCTGCGCCGCGCTCGCGCCGCTGGTGGCGCAGCAGCCTTCGCTGGCCGAGCACTGCCTGGCCGGCCATTGCTCGGCTGAGCCGGGCCATCGCCGCCTGCTCCACCAGTTCAGCCTCACGCCGCTGCTTCAGCTCGGCATGCGGCTGGGCGAAGGCAGCGGCGCGGCGGTGGCGGTGCCGATCGTGCGCGCCGCGCTCGCGACGCACAACGGCATGGCCACCTTTGCCGAGGCGAGCGTCTCGGGGAAATTGTGAGCGCGCGGACGCTCTACCTGATGCGCCACGGCACGCCGGCGCTGACCGGGCGAATGCTCGGCCGCACCGATTGTGGCGTGACCGACGAAGGCGTGGCCGCGTGCCGCGCGCAGGCCGAGGGGCTGGCGGTGGTACGGGTCATCGCGTCCGACCTTCGCCGTGCAACGCGGTGCGCGGAAGCCGTTGCCGCGGACCTGGAGTTGACCCCGCACATCGATCCGCGCTGGCGCGAGCTGGATTTCGGCGCGTGGGAAGGCTTGGAGAGCGGCGCGATCGACACCGCGGCGCTGGGGCGGTTCTGGGCCGACCCCGACGCCAATCCCCCGCCCGGTGGCGAGCGCTGGACGGCGCTGGTGGAGCGGGTCGGCGCCGCGATCGGCGATCTTCCCGCCGAGCCGGCGCTCGTCGTCACCCATGGCGGGGCGATGCGCGCGGCACTGCATGTCCTGTGCGGCTTTCCCCTGCCCCAGCTCTGGGGGTTCGACCTTCCCTATGCCAGCGTGCTCGCGCTGCGTATCTGGGACGGACCCGCGCGCAGCGGGCAGATTGTGGGGCTGTGGCCATGAAAGGCTTGATCATCGCGCTCCAGTTCCTGACGCGCCTGCCGATGCCGGGCGTGCCGGTGGACGCGGCAAGCTTCACCGCGAGCATGCGCTGGTTTCCGGTCGCGGGGCTGGCGGTCGGCGGCGTCGTGGCCGGGGCCTTCTGGCTCGGCGGGTTGGTCGATCCGTGGATGGCCGCGCTTTGCGGCCTGATCGGCTGGGTGTGGGTGACGGGTGCGCTGCATCTCGACGGGCTGTCCGACCTGGCCGATGCGCGCGGCGCCGCGCATCGCGACCCGGAGCGGCTGCTCGCGGTGATGGCCGATCCGCATGTCGGCAGCTTCGGGGTGGTCGCGCTGGTCGTCCAGCTCATCGCCAAGCTGGTGCTGCTTCACCTGTTGCCTGCCGCGCAATGGCCGGCGCTGCTTCTGATCCCCGCCGTCGCACGGATCGCGCCGCTGGCGTGGACGCGCTGGTTGCCCTCGTTGCACGCGGGGCTTGCCGAGCGGTTCGTCGGCATCGCCAGCCTTCCGGTTCTGGCGCTATGGACGATTGGCTGGGCGGCGGCCTGCTGGGTGGCCCCGGCGCTGCTGGTCGCGCCGCTGCTGATTCTGTGGTGGGGGCTGTGGCTCAGGCACAAGCTTGGCGGCGTTTCGGGCGATTGCCTTGGCGCCGGGATCGAGCTGGTCGAATCCGGACTGCTGGTCGCGGCAGTGCTCTGGGCCGGGCTGGCGTGAGCGCATGGACATGGCATGGCGGGCAGCTGGCGCAGGCGCGGGCGGCGTTCGGCGACACTGCCGAGCCGTGGATCGACCTTTCGACCGGAATCAATCCGCACGCATGGCCGGGTGTGGGCGAACTGGCGATCGACTGGGCGCGGCTGCCCGATCCCGGCGCGCTCGCCGATCTGGAAGCCATTGCCGCCGCCTGTTTCGGTGCCGACCCCGCCTGCGTGCTGGCGCTGCCGGGCAGCGAGATCGGCCTGCGGCTGCTCGGGGAAAGGCTTCCCGGACCGGTGCGCCATGTCCGGCCCGGCTATCGCACCCATGGCGAGATGGTGCCGGACGCCGTCCCGGTGGCGTCAGGAGCGGTGAATCCGGCCGAAGGGACGCTGATCGTCGCCAATCCCAACAACCCTGACGGGCGCTTGATCCCCGCTGCGACGCTGCGGGCACAGATGGCGCGCGGATGGCTGGTGCTGGACGAGGCCTTTGCCGATGCCGATCCGCGCCACAGCCTCGCCGGTGAAGTCGGCGCGGGCCGGCGGCTGATCGTGTTGCGCTCCTTCGGCAAGTTCTTCGGGCTTGCCGGGGTGCGGCTGGGGTTTCTGATCGCCCCGCCCGCGCTGGCCGCGGAGTTGCGTGCGCGGATCGGCGCATGGCCGGTATCGGCGGCGGCGATCGCGATCGGCAGCGCTGCCTATCGCGACGCGGCATGGATCGCGGCCATGCGCATCCGGCTGACGGAAGCGGCGGCCGCGCTCGACCAGCTACTCGAGGCACGGGGCTACACCGTCACCGGCGCGTGCCCGCTGTTCCGCCTGATCGAGACCGATGACGCGCACCGGCTGTTCGAGTGCCTCGCCCGGCGATCGATCCTCACCCGGCCCTTCGACTATGACCGGCGCTGGCTGCGCATCGGCCTGCCGCGCGATGCCGACGCCCTGGCACGGCTGGGCGCGGCGCTGGCCGATGCCTGAGCCGGTGGCGCTGGCCGCGCTGGCGATCGACGCGGCGGTCGGCTGGCCAGCTGCACTCTACCGCCGCGTCGGGCATCCGGTGGGTGGATTTGCAGCGATCATCCGGCGATGCGCGGCGATGTGGAACGCGTCGTCGCGCAGCCCCGGAGCGCGCCGGGTGATGGGCCTCGCGACGGTGGCGATCCTGACCGGGGTTGCCGGCGGCACTGGCTGGCTGCTGACCTGGCTGGCGCATCAGGCGCTCGGCGGTTGGAGCTGGATCGGGATCGCCCTGTTCGCCGCGCCCGGCCTCGCCCAGCGCAGCCTGTTCGAGCATGTCGGGGCGGTCCGCGATGCGCTCGGCACCGGCGACATCGAAGCCGCACGAAGCGCCGTGGCGATGATCGTGGGCCGCGACGTCGAGACGCTCGACGAAGCCGGTGTCGCGCGCGCGGCGATCGAAAGCCTGGCCGAGAGCTTCTGCGACGGGATCGCCGCGCCGCTATTCTGGCTGCTGGTGCTCGGCCTGCCCGGGCTCTGGATCTACAAGGCGATCAACACCGCCGACAGCCTGATCGGCCATCGCGAGCCGTCGTGGCGCGCGTTCGGCTGCGCGGCGGCGCGGGCGGACGACCTGCTCAACCTGGTGCCGGCGCGGATTGCCGGCGCGCTGATCTGCCTGGCGGCCCTGCGCGGCTGGCGCGTGATGTGGCGTGACGCGCGCGAGCACGCCTCGCCCAACGCCGGCTGGACCGAAGCGGCGATGGCCGGGGCGCTCGGCCTGAAGCTCGCCGGCCCGGCAAGCTATGACGGCGAGACGCACGTAAAACCCTGGATCGGCGACGGCCGCGCCGATGCCGGCACCGCCGACGTCACGCGCGCGCTGAGCCTCTATCTGCGCGCTTGTGCGCTGTTGTGGCTGATTGCAGGAGTGGCTGCATGGGCGCGCTGATGCTGCAGGGAACCGGATCGGACGTCGGCAAGTCGGTGCTGGTCGCCGGGCTGTGCCGCGCGCTGGCCAATCGCGGGCTGCGCGTGCTCCCGTTCAAGCCCCAGAACATGTCGAACAACGCCGCGGTGACGATCGACGGCGGGGAGATCGGGCGGGCGCAGGCGCTTCAGGCGATCGCCTGTCGCGCCGAACCGCACACCGATATGAACCCGGTGCTGCTCAAGCCCCAGGCCGACCACACGTCCCAGCTGGTGGTTCAGGGCCGGGTCCGCGGCACGCTGGGTAGCGGCAACTTCCGCGCCGGACGGGGCGCGCTTCTCGAAGAGGTGATGGAGAGCTTCAGGCGGCTCGAACGGGCATGCGACATCGTCGTGATCGAGGGCGCGGGATCGCCTGCTGAGATCAATCTCCGCGCCGGGGATATCGCAAACATGGGCTTTGCCCGCGCCGCGGCGGTGCCGGTGGTGCTGATCGGCGATATCGACCGCGGCGGCGTGATCGCATCGGTCGTCGGAACGCGGACGGTGCTCGATGCGGAGGACGCCGCGATGATCCACGGCTTCATCATCAACAAGTTCCGCGGCGATCCCGCGCTGTTCGCCGACGGCTATCGCGCGATCGAGGAACGCAGCGGCTGGCGCGGCTATGGCCTGGTCCCCTGGCTGCCCGCCACCGCGCGCCTGCCGAGCGAGGACGCGGTTCGGCTCGAGCGGCCGGCGGCCCGCAGCGGCGATCGCATCCTCATCGCCTGCCCGATCCTGCCGCGCATCTCCAATTTCGACGATCTCGACCCGCTGATGCTCGAGGCCGATGTCGAGCTGGCCATGGTGCCGCCGGGGCAGCCGATCCCCGCCGCGGCCGCACTGATCGTACTGCCCGGATCGAAGGCGACGCTGGCGGATCTGACGGCGGTGCGCGCGCAGGGCTGGGACATCGACCTCCTTGCCCATCATCGCCGCGGCGGCCGGATCCTGGGGCTGTGCGGCGGCTATCAGATGCTGGGCATGCGGATCGCCGACCCGCTGGGGCTGGAAGGCGCCCCGGGCGAGGCGGCCGGGCTGGGGCTGCTCGAGGTCGAGACGGAGCTGAGGGCGACCAAGGCATTGCGCCCCGTGCGGGGCCGCGCGCTTGGCGCGCGCTTCGACGGATACGAGATGCACATGGGCGAGACGCGTGGCGCGGGCGCGGACCGCCCCTTCGCGACCTTCGACGATGGCCGCAGCGATGGCGCGATCAGTGCGGACGGGCGGGTGATGGGAAGCTATGTCCACGGGCTGCTCGCCGATCCGTCGCTGCGCGCGGCGCTGCTCTCGCAGCTGGGGGCCGACGGAGCCGGCATCGACTATGCGGCATCGGTGAACGCCGCGCTGGACGACATCGCCGGCTCGCTCGAAACGCATCTCGATATCGACAGCCTGATCGCCCTGGCGATGGAAAGGACGGCGGCATGAACACCCTTCTCGTCCTGGGCGGCGCGCGATCGGGCAAGAGCCGCTATGCGCAAACCCGCGCCGAAGCGCTGGACGGCGAACTGGTGTTCGTCGCCACCGGGCAGGCCCTCGACGCCGAGATGGCCGACCGGATCGCCCGCCACCGCGCCGATCGCGGGCCGCGCTGGATCACGGTCGAGGCGCCGATCGAGCTTGCCGCGGCGGTGCGGAGCGAGAGCCGCGAGGATCGCGTGCTGCTGATCGATTGCCTGACGCTGTGGACGACCAACCTGCTGCTCGCCGAGCGTGACATCCCGGCGGCCGCGGAAGCGCTGATCGCTGCCATTGCCGACGCCGCGGGGCCGCTGATCCTGGTCGCCAACGAGGTCGGCCTCGGCATCGTTCCCGACAACCCCCTCGCCCGCCGCTTCCGGGACGAGGCGGGGCGCGTCAACCAGCAGGTTGCAGCGGCAGTCGACGGCGTCGTGTTCGTCGCCGCGGGGCTGCCGCTCAAGCTCAAATAGGCGCGCTCAGGGCAGGTCCTTGTTCAGGCTGCGCAGCACCGGCAGGATCGTCGCATAATCGTCGGTCCAGGGGGTGAAGCCGGGCGTCTGCTGCAGATCGCGCCACGCGCCGCCCCGCGCCTTGAGCCGGGCGATGGTCTCGGGCGAGCGCGACAGCGCGATCCAGTCGGAGGTCGCCGCTTCCTGAATCTCCTCGTCGGGCGAGGGATGATAGGTCAGCGCCGCGGCGCTCCAGCCACCCGCCTTCGCCGCGGCCTCGACCACCGGCTCGAGCGAGAGGAAGCGGTTGGAGATATGGACGAGCAGCAGGCCGTTCTTCGCGAGCACGCGATCATAGGTCGCGAACGCCTCGCGCGTCATCAGGTGCATCGGCACCGCATCGGACGAGAAGGCGTCGAGCGCGAGCAGGTCGAGGCTCGACGACGCCGCTTCGTTGAGCCGCACCCGGGCATCGCCGACGACGATGTTCGCCTTGGGAAGGCACAGCTCGAGGAAGCGGAACGGCCCCCGCGCCAGATCGACCACCGCCGGGTCGATCTCGTAGAAGCGCCAGTCCTGGCCGGGCAGCGCATAGCAGGCGAGCGTGCCGGTGCCGAGGCCGACGACGCCGACCCGCGCCGAGGGGCCGTAAAGCGCCGGCAGCGCCATCATCGCCCGGCCGACGCCCGATCCGGGCACATAATAGGTCGTCGGCATGCGCAACAGCAGGTCATGCCCCTCCAGCTGAACGCCGTGCAGCGTGGTGCCGTGCGCGAGCCGCTTCTGGGTCGAAAGATCGGTGATCGTGTAGACGCCGAAATAGCTGCGGGTACGGACGTCGCCTTCCCAGCTCATCGCGAGCGAGCGATAGCCGCCGAACAGGAACAACGCGCCGGCGAGCACGATCATGTAAGGCAGCCGCATGCCGATGGTGAACAGCCCGACCAGTGCGATGGCGAGATAAAGCAGACCCAGCGGCTTGTCGCCGAGCTGCGCCGCCGGGCCGAACAGCCCGAGCCACACGATCGCCGCGACCAGCAGCGCCACCAGCAGGATGCGAAGCCGCACGCCGTTCCGGCCGGCCCGCCACAGCCCGGCGAGTGGCGGCAGCAGGAACGCCTGCGGCACCAGCAGGCCCGCCGCCAGGATGAGGATCGGGTATTCATAGGTCCAGTCGAACACCAGCGGCGCGATCAGCGCGGCGAACACCCCGCCCAGCGCCCCGCCCACCGACATGGCGAGATAGAAGCCCGTCAGCCGGTCCGGCTCCGGCCGCAGATCGTACATGTGCGTGTGGAGCGCGACGGCGACCATGAACAACAGGCCCAGCGCCATCAGCGCGTTGAGCTCGGGGCTTCCGGTGCTTCCGGCGATCATCAGCCCGCCGAACATCAGGATGGTCACGGGCGCGAAGCGCGTGAGGATCTCCGCGAGCCAGCGGCGCGCGGCGAAGGCGATGGTGAAGCTCAGCAGATAGAGGCCGAGCGGAAGCACCCACAGCATCGGCACCGCGACGATGTCGGTGGTGAGGAAGCTCGACGTGGCGAGCATCAGGCCCGAGGGGACGAAGGCGAGCGCGATCCAGTGCGCCACGCGCCTGCGCGACGGCGCCGGGCTGGTCGCATGGACGTGCGGCTCGTCCGCCGCCTTGCGCGGCAGCAGCAGCGCGCACGCCGCCACCGCCACGAACACCAGCACATAGCCGCCGGTCCACAGCCAGCTCTGCCCCTCGAGCGCGAGCCCCGGCTCGACCAGCAGCGGATAGGCGAGCAACCCGCCGAAGCTGCCCACGTTCGACGCCGCATAGAGCGCATAGGGATCGCGCCCGCCCGAGGCGACGGCGAACCAGCGCTGGAGCAGCGGCGCCTGCGCGGAGATGGCGAAGAACAGCGGGCCGATCGACGCACCGAGCAGCCACGGCACCCACAGTGCCGGTTCGGCATCGGCGGGCATCTGCATCGCCATCAGCCCGATCGGCAACCACAGCGCTGCGAGCGCGAGCACGGCGAGATGGATCATCGCCTGCTGCCGCACCGGCACCCGGCCCAGCCAATGCGCATAGGCGTAGCCGCCGAGCAGCAGTGCCTGATAGACCAGCATCGCGCTGTTCCACACCGCCGGCGCACCGCCGAGCCGCGGCAACGCCATGCGCGCGATCATCGGTTGGACCAGGAACAGCAGGAAGCTGCCGAGCAGGATCGCGGCGACGAAGAGGGTGCCGACGGCGCGCCGGGGCGCGGCGGGTTCGACTTGCGCCGCATCGGTTATGGCTTCGGCGCTCATCGTCTCCCCTTCGTTACGCGGCACTTATGGGCGATTGATGCTGTAGGTAACGATCCGGCGCAAGGGATCGTCGGCGGCAAAGGCATGATGCTCGAAATCGCCGTCGGCCAGCCGCGTCATGCCCAGCCGCATCATCATCGCCTGGCTGGCGAGGTTGCGCTCGGCTGTGATCGCGACGATCCGCGGCATGTCGAAGCTGGCCCAGCCCCATGCCATGACCGCGCGCATCGCCTCCAGCGCATAGCCTTGCCGCCAATATGGCCGCGCGATCATCCAGCCGGCCTCGACCTCGCCCGCAATGGGATGCGGCGGATCGCCGCGCTTGAGGCCGCAAAAGCCGATCACCGCCCAGTCCGACTTGCGCTCCACGGTAAGGAAACCGAGCCCCTCATGCCGGTACGCGTCGTGGCGCGCGAGCGTCGCCTCGCTCATCGCCCTGTCCTTGACCGGGCCGAGGTCCGCCATCATCGCGGGATCGGCCCACATCGCGAACAGCGCTTCATGGTCCGACGGGCGCGGCTTGCGCAGGATCAGGCGGTCGGTCTCGATCAAGCGCCGAGCAACCGCGCCGCGTGCGCCGCATGATAGGTCAGCACGCCGCTGCAGCCGGCGCGCTTGAACGCCATCAGCGTCTCGAGCACCAGCGCGTCGCGGTCCCCTGCCCCGGCGGCGGCCGCGGCCTCGATCATCGCATATTCGCCGCTCACCTGATAGGCGAACACCGGCACCTCGAACCGCTCCTTCACCCGGCGCGCGATGTCGAGATAGGGCAGGCCGGGCTTCACCATCACGCTGTCCGCGCCCTCGTCCAGGTCGAGCTCGACCTCGCGCAGCGCCTCCTCGGCATTGGCGGGGTCCATCTGATAGGTCTTCTTGTCGCCCTTGAGCAGCCCGCGGCTGCCCACCGCGTCGCGGAACGGGCCGTAAAAGGCCGAGGCGTATTTGGCGGCATAGGCCATGATCTGCACGTTCACATGCCCCTCGCCTTCCAGCGCCTCGCGGATCAGGCCGACGCGGCCGTCCATCATGTCGCTCGGCGCGATGATGTCGGCGCCTGCCCGCGCCTGGTTGAGCGACTGGCCGACCAGCAATTCGGCGGTGGCGTCGTTGCGAACATAGCCCTTGTCGTCGACCAGGCCGTCATGGCCGTGCGCAGTATAGGGGTCGAGCGCGACATCGGTGAGCAGGCCGATATCGGGCACCCCATCCTTGATCGCACGGATCGCACGGCACATCAGATTGTCGGGATTGAGCGCCTCGCGCCCGTCATCGGTGCGCAGGTCGTGTGGCGTATTGGGGAACAGCGCGAGGCACGGGATGCCCAGCGCTGCCGCTTCCTTCGCACGCACCACGACCTGATCGACCGACCAGCGCGACACGCCGGGAAGCGAGGCGATCGGCTCCTCGATGCTCTCACCCTCGGTGACGAACAGCGGCCAGATCAGGTCGGCGGGCGTCAGCACGGTCTCGGCATGCATCCGCCGGCTCCACGCGGCGGAGCGGGTGCGGCGAAGGCGAAGGGCGGGATAGTGGCTCATGGCAGCGCTGATGCGCTCTCAACCCGTGGGTTGCAAGCGCCCGGCGGGCTCGGTCGCCGCATGGGCTTGCTCCGCCGCATCCTCCGGCTCCGGCGGAACCCCAAGCACCGCGCTGCGCCACTTGCCATAACGATAGTAGAGCGCGGCGAGCACGAGCGAGCAGGCCGAGCCGATCGGGAAGGCGAACCAAAGCGCGTCGCTACCGAGCCAAGGCTGGGCCCCGAGCGCGAAGCCGAGGCGAACCGGGAACATGGTGATCGCGAGGATGACGAGCGGCGCGACGGTCGCGCCATTGGCGCGGACGGTGGAGAACATCACCATCGTCGCGCCGAACATCACGAAGGTCCAGCTCGCGATCAGCTGGATGTGGCGCGCGATCGGGATTGCCGGGCTGTCGCTGCCGACGAACAGCGCCATCACCTCGCGATCGAACAGGATGATGAGCACGATCACCGAGAGCGTGATCGCGGTGTTGAGGATCAGCCCCGCGCGCGTGATCGCGCCGACCCGGTCCCAGCGCCCGGCGCCGATATTCTGCGCCGCCATGCTCGACACCGCGACGCCGATCGCCATCGCCGGCATCTGGATATAGGTCCACAGCTGCTGCGAGACGGCATAGGCGGCGGCGGTCTCGACCCCGAGCCGGTTGACGAGGCCGATCATGGAGAGGCCCGCGGTCGACATGACCAGCATCTGCGCGCCCATCGGCAGCCCCTTGGCGACGATGGTGCGGACCAGCGCGCGCTCGGGCAGCAGATAGCGCAGCTCGGGGCCGCGCAACCGGATCGGCAGATCGCGCCAATAGACATAGGCGAGCAGCCCGGCCGAGGAGACGATCCCGGCGATCAGCGTGGCGGTCGCGGAGCCCGCGATGCCCATGCGCGGGAACGGCCCGATCCCCGCGATCAGCAGCGGGTTGAGGCCCGCATCGATCACCACGCTCAGCACCATGAACCACAGCGGCGTGACCGAATCGCCGGTGCCGCGCAGGCTCATCTGGATCAGCACGCCGAGCATCGAGAAAGGCAGCCCGAGGAAGATCACGCGCAGGTAATCGCGCGCCAGATGCTCCGCTTCGCCCGGTGTGGCGAGCAGATGCAGGATCTGCGGCGTGAACAGCCAGCCCAGGATGGCGATCACCAGCGCGCCGCCCATCACCAGCCCGATCGCCGAGCCGAACGCACGCCGCGCTGCCTCGACATCGTGCCGCCCCATCGACTGGCCGATCAGGATCGTCGCGGCCATGCCGAAGCCGAACACCGCCGAGAACATCAGGAACATGATGATGTTGGCGTTGCTGGTCGCGGCCAGCGCCTGCTCGCCGAGGAAACGCCCGACCCAGATCGAGTTGATCGAGCCGTTGAGCGACTGGAGGATGTTCGACCCGAGCGTGGGCAGCGCGAACAGCAGCAGCGTGCGGCCGATCGGACCTTGGGTCAGGTCGTGACGAACGGCTGGCGGCGCCATGCTAGTCCCACCCCCGCCGTGGCTTGCCTGCGCTGAGTCGGTCGAGATCGCGGGCGTGCCTCATCGCGCGGCTTTGTGGGACAGGCCGCGGGGCGGCGCAAGCCTCGGCCGGCGGGGATCTGACGCGAAACCATTTTCCTACAGCCCCGCTTTCGCGATATCTGGTCGGTCCCATGATCGACCGGGACAATAGCCTTCCGCTTCATACCGCCGCGCGGGTGACGCATACCCGCCGCTTCGGCGGCGCGCGGGTGGCGCGTCGCTGGCGCGCGACTGGCGCGCGGGTGCCGCGTCACCGGAGCGAATCCAGCGCGTCACTGGCGCAAAGGCGTCGCGTCGCAGTCGCTTCGGCCGGAAAACCGGCGTTTCGAGTCAAGTTTGTCAGCCGGTCGTCAACCCAGCCGACCCAGCGCCGCCTGAAGCCGCGCCGCCTCGGCCGATTTCTCGGCATGGTCGGCGCGTGCCTTCTCGACCGCCTCGGGCTTGGCCTTTTCGGCGAAGGCGGGATTGGACAGGCGCGCGTTCAGGCTGTCGCGCTCCTTCTCCGCGGCGGCGATCGCCTTGGTCAGGCGCGCGCGCTCGGCGTCGAGATCGATCACGCCTTCGAGCGGGAGGACAAAGGTCGCTTCGTCGACCACGATCTGCAGCGCGCCGCCCGCGGGCGCATCGCCCTCGGCACGATCGACGCGAGCGAGACGGCCCAGCACCGCGTCCTGCCGCACCAGCCGCTCGGCGGTGTCGGCGTGGGCGTCGCGCACGAACAGCGGCAGCCGCGCACCCGGGGGGACGTTGAGCTCGGTCCGCGCCGCACGCAACTCGCTCACCAGCCGGATCAGCCAGTCGATTTCCTTCACCGCCTCCGGATCGAGCGCCCGCGCATCGGCCATCGGCCATTTGGCGGTGATCAGCGGATAGTCGGGGCGATCGCCCAGCTTCGACCACAGCTCCTCGGTGATGAAGGGCATGAACGGGTGCAGCAGGACCAGGATCTGGTCGAGCACCCAGCCGGCGACCAACCGCGTCTCTTCCGCACCCTCGGCCCCTTCGGTCTGGAGGACCGGCTTGATGAGCTCGAGATACCAGTCGCAGAAGCGGCTCCAGGTGAACTGGTAGATCGCGTTGGCCGCCTCGTCGAAGCGATAGTCGGCGAAGGCGAGGTCCATCGCCTGCACCGTCGCCACGGTCTCTGCGACGATCCACTTGTTGACCGCGAGCGTCGCTTCGGGCGGCTCGATATGCTCGCTCGCACGGATGCCGTTGGACTGGGCAAAGCGCGCGGCGTTCCACAGCTTGGTCGCGAAGTTGCGATAGCCCTCGACGCGCTTCTCATCCATCTTCACGTCGCGGCCCTGGCTCTCCATCGCCGCCATGAAGAAGCGCAGCGCGTCGGCGCCATAGCGGTCGATCAGGCCCAGCGGATCGACGACGTTGCCCTTGGACTTGGACATTTTCTGCCCGTCCGCCGCTCGGACAAGTCCGTGGAGATACAGGGTCTTGAACGGCACTTCCTTCATGAAGTGCAAACCCTGCATCATCATCCGCGCATCCCAGAAGAACAGGATGTCGAAGCCGGAGATGAGCACGTCATTGGGATAGCGGCCGCCGAGCGTGGAGTCGGTCGTCTCGGGCCAGCCCATCGTCGCGAACGGCCACAGCGCCGAGGAGAACCAGGTGTCGAGCACGTCCTCGTCGCGCCTCAGCGCAACGCCCTGCCCGGCTTGCGCCTGCGCTTCTTCCTCGGTCTCGGCGACGAAGATACGGCCATCCTCGGCATACCAGGCCGGGATGCGATGGCCCCACCACAATTGCCGCGAGACGCACCACGGCTGGATGTTCTCCATCCAGTTGAAATAGGTCTTTTCCCAGCTCTTCGGCACGACCTTGGTCGCACCCGAGCGGACCGCCTCGATCGCCGGCTTGGCCAGCGTCGCGGCATCGACATACCATTGGTCGGTCAGCATCGGCTCGATCACCACGCCGCCGCGGTCGCCGAAGGGCTGCATGATCTGCTTGTCCTCGACCTTGATCATCAGGCCGTCGGCATCGATGTCGGCGACGACCCGCTTGCGCGCCTCGTAGCGGTCGAGCCCGCGATAGGCCTCGGGCACCAGATTGAGCGTATCGACTTCGGCCGCCGTCCAGGCAGCGCCGCCAGCGATCTGCTGCGCGCGCGCTGCGGCCTCGGCATAGGGCGCACCGTCCGCGCGCATCGCGGCGTTCTCGTCCATCAGCCGGTACATCGGGATGCCGTTGCGCTGAGCGACACCATAGTCGTTCTCGTCATGCGCGCCGGTGATCTTGACCGCGCCCGAGCCGAAATGGGGATCGGGATAGTCGTCGGTGATGATCGGGATCTGACGGCGCAGCGCCTTGGGGCCGACCGGGATCTCGCAGAGTTTGCCGACGATCGGGCGGTAGCGCTCGTCATCGGGGTGCACCGCGACCGCGCCGTCACCCAGCATCGTCTCGGGCCGGGTGGTCGCGATCGAGATGTAATCGCGCTCTTCCTCCAGCACGACGTTCCCGTCAGCGTCACGCTCGACATAAATATAGGTCTCACCGCCCGCGAGCGGGTATTTGAAGTGCCACATATGGCCCTGCACCGGGCGCGATTCGACCTCGAGGTCGGAGATCGCAGTCTTGAGCGCGGGGTCCCAGTTCACCAGCCGCTTGTCGCGGTAGATCAGCCCCTGCTTGTGCAGCTCGACGAACACCTTGAGCACGGCCTTCGAGAAGCCTTCGTCCATCGTGAAGCGCTCGTTGGACCAGTCCATCGAGCAGCCGAGGCGGCGGAGCTGGCGGGTGATCGTGCCGCCGCTCTCCTCCTTCCACTCCCAGACTTTCTTGACGAAATCCTCGCGGGAATAGTTGGTGCGCTTGTCCTGCCGCTCGGCGAGCTGGCGCTCGACCACCATCTGCGTGGCGATACCGGCATGGTCGGTGCCCACCACCCAGCGCGCGTCCTTGCCCTTGAGCCGCGCATGACGCACCAGGATGTCCTGCAGCGTGTTGTCGAGCGCGTGGCCGATATGGAGGCTGCCGGTGACGTTGGGCGGCGGGTTTACGATCGTCCACGGCTCCGCGCCGGGACGCTCGGGCCGGAACAGGCCATTCGTTTCCCAATGCGCGTACCAGCGCGATTCGATTTCAGCCGGGTCGAAAGTCTTGGGGAGTTCGCTCATGCCCCGCCCTTAACGGGCGTATCGGGCAAGGCAAGATCAGTCGCGGCCCGCGGTAATCCGTGCGATCTCGCGCTGAACCATCTCCTCGACCATCCGCGGCAGGTTGGCGTCGAGCCATTCGCGCAGCATCGGGCGGAGCAGCTCGCGCACGAGGCCCTCCAGCGTATCGCTGCCCGCGACATCGGGCTTCACGATCAGCCGCGAAAGCGCTTCGAGCGGCCCGCGGCTCGCTTGCGCGGTCGTGGCGGAGAGAATCGGTTCGGCGGGCGCCTCGGCCTGGGCGGATTCCTCGGGCGGGAGCGATTCGGCGGGTGCCGGCTCGCTCAGCTCGAGAATCTCCTCCTCGTCCACCGCCGGCAGGGGCGGCGTGGCGCGCGCGGGACGGCGGGTGCGGGCCGTGACCGCACTCTCGCCCTCTTCGGCGATGATCCGTTTGATCGAGGACAGGATGTCCTCCATCGACGGCTCGTTGCTGACGTCCCCCATTTCGTTGTTCCCGCGTTAGGGATAACCAAACCCGCCAAGTGTCGGATTTGGCGGGTAGCTGTCAACCATCACCCCTTAAGAATCCGACAATCAGCGCGCGCCGATAGGATCAACGGGCCCGGAAACGCTGGGATTCTGCGCCGGGCTGTCGATTGTGCGCGTGCCCTGGGCGGTCGGCTTGGGGCCGTCGCTCCAGTCGCCCCAGCGGCGGCGCGAGTCCTTGTAGTGCGCGACCGGATCGTAGAGCGGCCCGCCGTCGAGGCCCAGATCCGCGGCCTCGGCCCGGCCCATCGACGCGAGCAGCGCGAACCCGGCGACATAGGCGTCGCGCTCGGCGGTCACATAGGTGACCTGGCTGTTGAGCAATTCCTGCTCGGCGTTGAGGATGTCGAGGATGGTGCGCGTGCCGACGCTGTTCTCGGCGCGCACGCCCTCCAGCGAAAGCCGGTTGGCGTCCACCGCGATTCGCGCCGACTGGATCACCTCCAGCGCCGAACGATAGCTCGCAAAGGCCGAGCGGACATTGGCGATGACGTTGCGCTCGGTCGAGGTGACGGTCTCGAGCGCGGCCGACTGGCGCGCCTGCGCCTGGCGCACGCGCGCGGCGGGCGCACCGCCCTGGAACAGCGGCAGCGACAGGGTCACACCCGCGCTGGTGGCGATGCCGTCATTCTGCGGCTCCACGCCCCCGCCGCCAAGCTGGAGGCCGCCCGAGTTCATGTTGTTGAAATAGTTGCTCGACGTCCCCACCGACAGCGTCGGCAGGCGCGAGGCGCGGGCGACCTTCACGTCATATCCCGCCGCCTTCGCTGCCTTGCCGGCTGCGTCGAGGCTGGGATTCTCCTCCATCGCCACGCTCACCGCGCTTCCGGCATCGCCGGGCAGCCCGGGCAGCGGCGGCGGCGGCGCCAGTTCACCCGGCGGCGAGCCGACGACGCGGATATAGCTCTCGCGGCTGGTGATCAGCTGCGCCTGTGCGCCCTGCAGCTGGCCGCGGGCGATCGCCAGGCGTGCCTCGGACTGCGCGACGTCGGTGCGCGTCAGGTCGCCGACTTCGAACCGGTCCTTCGCGGCGCGAAGGTTCACTTCGAGCACATTCACATTCTGCTGGTTGAGCCGGACGATCGCCTCGTCGCGGATGACGTTCATGTACGCTGCGACGACGTTGGTGAACAGGTTCGCTTCGGCAGTGCGCAGGTTCGCCTGCCCTGCCTCGACCCGCGCATCGGCCGCCCGGATCGAGTTGGACACGCTGCCGCCGCTGTAGATCGGCGCGGACAGGTTGATGCCTGCCGTCACCTGACGCACCGGGCTGACGCCGTTGTAGTTGCTGTTGTAGGTATTCTCGGTGTAGCCGGCGGTCGAGCGCGCGGAAGGAAGCCCTTCGGCTCGCGCGATCGGCACATTCTCGTCCGTCGCGCGCAGATTGGCGCGCTCCGCCAGGATATCCGGGTTGGTCGCATAGGCCTGAACCATCGCCTCGCGCAGGCTCGTCACCGGCGCGACGGGAGCGAGCGGGGCCTGCGCGGGCGGCGGCGCGGTCTGCGCCACGGCGGGAAGCGCGAGGCCGGCAACACTCACACCGGCAAGGAAATGGCTCAATCGCATGCGTCTGTCTTTCTCAGAATTTGAACCCGCGGGGCTTCTCGAACCCGGGAAGCACGACACATTCGACGTCGGCGAACGGCTTCAGGCCGAAGCCACCCTCGCTGCGCACGCCCGAAGCGAGGCGCGTGACGCCGCGATCGACCAATCCCGCCACGATTCGGCCGCCGGGCGCCACCTGCGCGGCCAGCGAGACCGGAAGCTCCTCCACCGCGCCATCGACGATCAGCACGTCATAGGGCGCGCCGGCGGCATGGCCATCGGCAAGCGGCGCTTCGGCCAGCTCGACGCTCCCTTCCAGCGCGGCGCGTGCCGCGCCGGCGAGCGCCGGATCAGCCTCGACCGCCACCACCTTCGCCGCCAGCTTCGCCGCGACCGCCGCGGCATAGCCACCCGCGGCGCCGACGATCAGCACCTTGTCCTGCGGCTGGAGACGCGCTTCGGTGAGCAGCAGGCCGGTCGCGAGCGGCGGGTTCTGCAGGCGGCCATTGCCCAGCGGCAGCGGCCGGTCGCGATAGGCCAGCGCGCGCTGCGATTCGGGCAGGAACCTCTCCCGTTCGACTTGCGCCATCGCCGCCACGACGCGCGCGTCGCTGACGCCGCTGGTGCGCAGCTGGCTCGCCACCATCGCGGCGCGTGCGGCTTCGGAACCGGGAAGTTCGACAGTTGCGGTCATCATCACTCCAGCCCTGTTTGCACAACTGTTATAGTCATGCAATACACTTGTTCGATTGGCGCGCTTGTATCTCGTGGCAGTCGCATAGCCAAGCAAGTGGGCCACACCAAGTGGGCGACGGGGGCGAACGCAATTTTCGTAGCCAAGTGTTGACATGCGCCACGCCCCCGCGCACATCGCCCGCTCGCTCCCGAGGCCCGATGGCGGAGTGGTTACGCAGAGGACTGCAAATCCTTGCACGCCGGTTCGATTCCGGCTCGGGCCTCCACAGCGCGCGAGGGTGCTATCCGCCGCCCTCTTCCCCCTGCGACCGAACCATCAGGTCCATGAAGTTCCGCGCAGCATCCCGGTCCGCTTCATCCTTGAACGCGACGTCGAGATCCGGCGCGGCGCCGAGCAGGTGCATCACCGCCCACAGCGCGAAGCGACGCGCGCGGTCCTTCTCCAGCCCGAAATCGACCCGCATCCGCTCGACCCCGGCCTCGATCGCCGAGGGCGGGATCGAGGCGAGGTCGGCGGAGCCGAAGTAGCGGCGCAACTGATCGTCGAAATCCATTGCGCCGTCCCTAAGCCCTCAGCTCGTGAAGTCGAGCTGAACCACCTTAGTCGGGGTCGCGCGGCAATAGAAGGGCGTCGTCCGTTCCCCGTCCGGATAGGTCGCGGTCAGATCGGCCGCGAAGCGCCAGCCGCCATTGCCCGGCTCGATGCTGGTGATCCGGTCGAGACGCAGTCGCGTGCCGCCGGTGACGCCGATCTGGCGCGACGCCTCAAACAGACAAGTCTGCAATGAAGGCCGGGCCTCCGAGCGGACCAGATTGAGATCGGCCGAAAGTGCCGCGGGCGGACCCGGCGGGTAACTGGTCGGGGCTTCCGTCGCCGGCGCGTTCGGCTTCTTGTTCTTGCTCGCGAGCAGGGCGATCAGGCCCGCCGCCACCGCGACACCACCGATGATCAGGCCAGTGCTCGGCCCCTTATCCCGGTCGGGATAGCCGGGTTGCCAGCCGCCACCGCCCCAGTTGTTGCCATAGCCATAGGCAAACTGGGCGCGGCAATTGCGCACCCAGATCGAGCGCCGATCATAGCCCCAGCCGCGCCCCTGGTTGCAGACGCCGCCATTGGCGCGGATCAGCATGACGCGGTTCTGCGTGTTGACGTTGCAGTAGCGCGTGCGGCTGTTGCGCGATTCGCAGGTGATGCTGCCGGCATAGCCCTGGCCATAGCCGGGATTGGGACGCGGCGGCTGCGGACGCACCGGGCGGGGCGGCTGGGGGCGGATCGGACGCGGCGGCTGGATCTCGGGGCGGACCGGTTGTGGCAGCGGCACGGGGCGATCAGGCACCGGCTGGGGCAGCGGGACCGGGCGCTCCTGCGGCGCCGGCCTTGTCTGCGCCATCAGCGGCGTGATGCTCTGGGTGACGAGTGCGGTGGACAAGACCACCAGCTTCAACGTGCTTTTCATGCGCGGACTCCCCTGTTTGGAACGCGGCCGGCCAAGTCGTTTCGCCCTCAGTATAGATCGAACGCCGCGCACCCGCACGGAAAATCAACGTAAAGAGAAGCTTGCCCCCTATTCCGCAGCCTGCGCGGGCGGCTCCTCCGAGTCGGGCGTTTCGGCGTAGCTGGCGAGCAGCTCGACCGGGGCGACGCTCTCGATCTCGCGCGCGCCGGTTTCGACGTTGAGGTCCTTGAGCTTGCGCGCCGACACCAGAGCACGGGTCTCGAGGCTGCTGGCGAAGGTATTGAAATTCTTGACTGCGCTGTTGAGACCGGTGCCAACGACGCGCAGGTCCTGCATCGCCTTGGCCAGCCGGTCGTACAGCTCCTTGCCGAGCTCGCCGATCTGGCGCGCTTCCTTGGCCATCTTTTCCTGCCGCCACACCGCGGCGACGGTGCGCGCGATGGCGATCAGGTTGGTGGGGGTCGCGAGCAGCACACGCTTCTCGAACGCGAAATCCCACAGGCCGTGATCGTGCTCGAGCGCGGCGGAGAGGAAATGCTCGCCGGGAACGAACATGATGACGTAATCGGGCGCTTCGTCGAACTGGGTCCAGTACGCCTTGTTGCCGAGGGCATTGATGTGGTTCTTCATCGACGCCGCGTGCTGGGCGAGGCCGGCCTGGCGTTCACTCTCCTCCACCGCGCCGAACGCATCCTGATAAGCGTTCAATGACACCTTGGCGTCGATCACCAGCGCCTTGCCGCCGGGCACGCGGACGATGGCGTCGGGGCGGAGGCGTCCGCCCTCCTCCTGCGCGACGCTAACCTCGGTCGCAAAATCGGTGTGCTCGGACAGGCCACAGGTCTCGAGCACGTTCTTGAGCTGCTGCTCGCCCCAGCGGCCGCGCGACTTGGGGGCGTTGCGCAGCGAGTTGACCAGCTTCGCCGCCTCGCTGCTCACCCGCTCCTGCCCGATCCGCATCTGCTCGATCTGGCCCTTCAATTCGCCGAACGCGTCGCGGCGCTCGGCCTCGACCTTGGCGACGCCCTCCTCATAGCGCTGGAGGCGTTCGTTGACCGGCTGGAGCAGCGCCTTGAGGTTCTGGCCCGCGGTGACCTCGGACTGCTTGAAGCGGTCCTCGGCGCGCTTGAGGAAGGCTTCCTGGGTCTCGCTCAGCATCTGCCCGGCGAGCTCGCGGAACTGGCCGGTCAGCCGCTGCTCGAACCCGTCGGCCTTGACGCGCAGCTCGGTTAGCTGGAGCCTGGCGATGTCGCGCTCGTCGCGGATCGCATCGAGCTGGTCGCGCAGCTCGGGAAGCTCCTTGAGCCGCTCCTCAGCCCCGGCGAGATCGACGATCGCCGCCTTGAAATCGGCTTCGCGCTTGTCACGCTCGGCACGGATCTCGGCGATGCGGCGGCTCGCGACGAACCAGCCGACGGCGCCGCCGAGCAGCAGGGCGAAGATCAGGGCAAGGGCGAATTCAAGCGTCACGGTTCCTCACGCGAGGTTGACAAGGTTGACACAAAACACGTGTGTCGCGCGGAGGTGACAAGCGGCCGCCTCCCCGCGGCAAGCGAGGAACATAGCCCGAACGGACGCTGTAGGACAGGGTTAATTGCGGCGCGTGCAACCGCGTGCCGCAACGGGACGTCAGGCCGCCGCCTTGCGCGCCTTGTTGAGCTTCCGCATGATCATCTCGCGCTTGAGGCGCGAGAGATGGTCGAGGAAGACGATGCCTTCCAGATGATCCATCTCGTGCTGGATGCAGGTCGCGAGCAGGCCGGTGAACACTTCGTCATGCGGCTTGCCGTGCTCGTCCAGCCATTTGACGCGGCACGTCGCGGGGCGATCGACATCGGCGAACTGATCGGGGACCGACAGGCATCCCTCGGTATAAGTGTTCTGATCCTCGGACGGGTCGAGGATCTCGGGGTTGATGAACACGCGCGGCTCGCGGATCGGCTTGCCTTCCTCGTCCTCCTGCTCCTGCAGGTCCATGACGATGACTCGCTTGGGCACGCCGACCTGGATCGCGGCAAGGCCGATGCCGGGGGCGGCGTACATCGTCTCGAACATGTCGGCGATCAGCGCGCGCAGTTCATCATCGACCTTGTCAACAGGGGTGGACACCAGCTTGAGGCGCGGATCGGGGACTTCGAGGATCGGAAGAATAGACATGGCTGCAATTTAGCGCTGCCGGGGTCCGGCTTCAAGGAAAGGATCAGGCCACCGGCCGCCGCGCGCGTAGCGCCTGGGCGAGCGTGCCCTCGTCGAGATAGTCGAGCTCGCCCCCGACGGGCAGGCCGTGGGCGAGCTGGGTGAGGCGCACGGGGCGACTCTCCAGCCGCTCGGCAATGTAATGGGCGGTGGTCTGGCCTTCGAGCGTGGCATTCATCGCCAGCACCACCTCATCGATCCCGCCCGCGGCGACGCGGCTGATGAGGCTGTCGATCGCGAGATCCTCGGGCCGCACGCCGTCAAGCGCGGAAAGCTTGCCGCCGAGGACATGGAAGCGGCCGGGGAACAGGCGCGAGCGTTCGAGCGCCCATAGGTCGGCGACTTCCTCCACCACGCAGAGCTGGCGTGTGTCGCGGCGGGGATCGGCGCAGATCGCGCAAGGGTCTGACGTGTCCACGTTGCCGCAGGTGCCGCAGGTGGCGAGCCGTTGACTGACCGCGGTGAGCGCAGCGAGCAGCGGGTCGAGCGCGGTCTCACGCTTCTTGAGCAGGTGCAGCACCGCGCGCCGTGCCGAGCGCGGGCCAAGGCCAGGCAGGCGCGACAGGGCCTGGGTCAGGGTTTCGATCTCGGGCGAGGCCATATTGCGCCAATCCCTAGCCGTTCGCTCTGAGCTTGTCGAAGCCCTGTTCTTCCGTAGATGTGAAGAAAAGCGGCCCTTCGACAAGCTCAGGGCGAACGGTTTTTGTTGCGCGGGGTTGCACTTGATCCGAAAGGCCCTCCATGCGGATCATCTTCATGGGAACGCCGGAATTTGCCGTGCCGACGCTCGACGCGCTGGTCGAGGCGGGTCACGACGTCGTGGCGGCGTACAGCCAGCCGCCGCGCGCGGGCGGGCGGCGCGGCAAGGCGCTGACCCCCTCCCCCGTCCACGCCCGCGCCGAAGCGCTGGGGATCGAGGTGCGCACGCCGCTGTCGTTCAGGAAGGACCCGGAGGCTGTGGCGGCGTTCGCGGTGCTCGAGGCCGATGTCGCGGTGGTCGCGGCCTATGGCCTGATTCTGCCGGTGAGCGTGCTGGAAGCGCCGCGGCTCGGGTGCATGAATGTCCACGCCTCGCTCCTCCCGCGCTGGCGCGGGGCAGCGCCGATCCAGCGCGCGATCCTGGCCGGGGACGCGGAGACCGGCGTGGGGATCATGCAGATGGAGGCTGGCCTCGATACCGGGCCGGTGCGGCTGGAAGGGCGGACCCCGGTCGCGGGCAAAACCGCGGGCGAGCTGACCGACGAGCTGGCCGCGATGGGTGCGCGGCTGATGGTGCGGGTTCTGGCTGATGTGAAGGCCTATCCGGCGGTGGTGCAGGCCGAGGACGGCGTTACCTACGCCTCCAAGATCGACAAGGCGGAGGCTCGGCTGGATTTCGCGCAGGATGCTGAGGCGGTCGAGCGGCAGGTACTCGCATTCAACCCGCCGGGGGCGTTCTTCGAGGTGAACGGCGAGCGCGTGCGCGTGCTCGAAACCACCCGTCATCCCAGCGAAAGCTGGGATCTCTCGTCGTCGAGCGCCACGCTTGCCGCACGAGACCCCAGCTTTCGCTGGGGTGACGGGATTGTTCTGGATGACAAGCTAACGATCGCATGCGCTACGGGCGCGATCCGGCCGACGCTGGTGCAGCGCGCCGGGCGTGGCGTCATGACCACTGCCGAGCTGCTCAACGGCTTCCCCATCCCGGCGGGAACTCAGCTTTGACCCGCTTCGCGCTGACCATCGAATATGACGGCCGGCCCTTCATGGGCTGGCAGCATCAGGACCATGGGCCAAGCGTGCAGCAGGCGATCGAGGAGGCCCTGCACGGCATCACCGGCGAGGACGCGCTGGTCCATGCCGCTGGGCGCACCGATGCGGGCGTGCATGCGCTGGCGATGCGAGCGCATACCGAGATCGGGAAGGACATCGCACCCTTCCGGCTGATGGAGGCGCTCAATGCGCATCTGCGAAATGTGCCGGTGGCGATCCTGGCGTGCGAGACGGTGGCGGACGACTGGCATGCGCGCTTCTCGTGCATCGCGCGGCATTATGTGTACCGGATCGTCAACCGCCGCGCGCCGCTGACCTTCGACAAGGGGCTGAAATGGCGCGTTCCGGCCGAGCTGGACGCGGCGGCGATGCACGATGCCGCGCAATTGCTGGTGGGGCTGCATGACTTCACCACCTTCCGCTCGGCGCATTGTCAGTCGGCGAGCGCGCTCAAGACGCTCGACCGGCTCGACGTGGTGCGCGAGGGCGATGAGATCAGCGTGTTCGCCTCGGCCCGCTCGTTCCTGCATCATCAGGTGCGATCGATGGTCGGATGCCTGGCGATGGTCGGGCGCGGGCAATGGAGCGCGGGCGATCTGCGCGATGCCCTGGAGGCGAAGGATCGCGCCGCGCTGGGGCTGAACGCGCCGCCGGATGGGCTGTATTTCGTTCGGGCGGATTACCCCTGAGTCCTTCCGTTCGCCCTGAGCTTGTCGAAGGGCCGTCTTTCCTTTCAGACGCCAGAAGAAGAACAATGCTTCGACAAGCTCAGCACGAACGGTGAAAAGGGTTAGCGGCTGAACCGCGCCGCCAACTCGGCATGGGTCGACCAGCGGAACTGACCGACCGGAAGCACCCAGTCGAGACGATAGCCGCCTTCAATCAAAGTCTTGGCATCACGCGCGAAGGTATTGGGATTGCACGAGACGTAGGCGACTACCGGTGCCTTGGACGCGGCGATCTGCTCGACCTGCTCCTTCGCGCCCGCACGTGGCGGATCGAGGATTAAGGCATCGAACAGATCGAGTTCCTTCGGCACCAGCGGGCGGCGGAACAGGTCGCGATGCTCGGCGAAAACCGGGCGCTGCGCTGCGCCTGCGGCAGCCTTGAGCGACAGGATCGCCTCGCGCGCGCCCTCCCCGGCATAGACCTTGGCGCCCGGGTCCATCGCCAGCGCGAAGGTGCCGAGGCCGGCGAACAGGTCAGCGACCGCCTTCGCGCCACCGATCGCTTCGCGCACCGCGGCGACCAGCGCCGCCTCGCCCTCCGGCGTCGCCTGGAGGAAGCTGGCGGGCGGGAACGGCACAGGGACACCGCCGAAGCTGACCGTCACCGGCTCGGGCTCCCAGCGCGGCTCGGGGCCAAGGCCATCGTCGACCGATAACCGGGCGAGGCGGTGGCGCTGGGCGAAAGCGGTGATCGCCTCGACCGCACTCAAACTGTCGGTGACCAACCCCTCGACCAGCACGTCCGGTCCCTGGTCGGTGAGCGCGAGATGGACGTTGACGCGGCGGTTGGCGGGGAGATGCGCGGCGAGCAACCCGCGCAACGGCTGAAGCAGCGCGAACAGGCGCGGGTCGAGGATCTCGCACTGCTGGAGGTCGATCAGCCGATGGCTCGATTGCTCGGTAAAGCCTAGATGCACCTGCCGCCCGCGCCGCTCGGCATGGAGCGCGGCGCGGCGGCGGGTGCGCGGCGGGGAGAGCATGGGCGCGCGGATCTCCGCCTCCACCCCCTGCTGCATCAGCGCGCCGGCGATGCGCGCGGTGAGGAACTCGGCATAAGCGCGATCGTCGAGATGCTGGAGCTGGCAGCCGCCGCATTCGGGGAAATGGCGGCATGGCGGCGCCTGGTGGCGCGGGCCGGGCTGAAGCGTGCCATCGGCGCGCAGCGTGTCGCCAGGTGCGGCGAGCGGAGCGTGGCGGCCGTCCGCCGTCACGCCGTCCCCGCGCGCCGCGACGCGGACGATGGTCGCGTCCTCGCTCACAGGGCGCGCGCCAGCGCTTGCGGCAGCGCGTCGGCCAGATCGTCGGCGAGGAAGCAGCGGTGTAGCAGCCGTGCGGCTTCGGCATGGAGCCAGACGCCGGCGGAAACGGCTTGCAGGGGCGACTTTGTGCGCTGCGCCAGCATCGTCCCGATCGCGCCTGCCAGCACGTCACCGGTTCCGGCAACCGACAGCCACGGGCTGGCAGGGCTTGCGACAATGGCCCGGCTATTCGACGCAGCGGCCACCGTGTCCGCGCCCTTGAAGACGACCACGGCGTTGCAGCGGCGCGCGGCGCGCTGCGTTTTCGCGATCTTGCTGCCGTCGCCCTCGCCGAACAGCGCCGCAAACTCGCCCGCATGCGGGGTGAGCACGGTGGGCGCATCACGGGTCCTGATCCGATCGAGGTCAAGCAGGTGAAGCGCATCGCCATCGATCACCAGCGGGTGCGGGCTGGCGAGCGCGGCTTCCAGCTTCTCGCGCGCGCGATCGTCGCGGCCGAGGCCGGGGCCGATCACCACCGCGCCGATACGCTTGTCATCGAGCGCGTCCGCGCTCCAGCGGCGGCGGACGATCGCATGCGGCGGATGGGGCAAACCGCCGGTGAGCAGAAGGACATAGCCGGCCCCGGCGCGATAGGCGGCAAGCGCGGCCAGCTCCGACGCGCCGTGCATCGGGCCCGAGACGACCGCGACCATGCCGCGGCTGTATTTGTGGGAAGAGGGCTGCGGCTTCGCGATCCGGGGCACGGCGATCGTGCGGACGGCGGGCTCGGCCGCACCTTCCAGCTCGAGCCCGATATCGACCAGCCGCACGTTGCCGCAATACGCTGCTGCGGGTTGCAGGACGTGGGCGGGCTTGAGCGCGCCGAGCGCGAGCGTCACGTCGAAATCCGCAAGCGTGCACTGCCCGAAATCCCCGCCGCTGTCGGTCTCCGCCCCGCTCGGCAGGTCGACGGCGATCGACAGCCTCGCCTGATCGACGAACGTCTTGATTGCGTGTGCGATCCAAGGAGCCACCGGGCGGGCCAGACCCGTGCCGAACAAGGCATCGACCACCACCGGGGCGCCCGGCAGATCGCCGGGGAAGGGTTCGACCACCCCGGTCCAGCCCTTGCGTGCCTCGATAGCGGCTTCGGTCCGCGGATCGTCGAGCGCCGCGACGCGCACGTCCATCCCCCTGCCCGCCAGCACGCGCGCCGCGACATAGCCGTCGCCGCCATTGTTGCCGGGGCCGCACAGGATCAGCACCGGCGCGCCCGCAGCGAGGCGGTGCACCCATTCAGCCACGCCAGCCCCCGCGCGCTCCATCAGCGCGGACACGCTGGAGCCATCGGCAATCGCGCGATCCTCGGCCGCGCGCATCTGCGCCGCGGTCAGGATCGGCGCGCCGTCGGGCACGCGATCAAGCATCACTCGTCGCCTTGCGGCTTGGGCAGGAGCAGCGCGAGCAGAATCATCCGGCATTCCGCATCGATCGTGCCATCGACCAGCTCGGGCCGGAAGCGGCGCTGGAACGCGACGGTCGCGGCGAGGCCGTCGGTCACGTCATAACCGAACCGCTCGAGCGCGAGCAAGAAACCGCCATCGGTCCAGCCCGGATCCATCAGATTCTTCGTCGGGCGCGGCAGCGCGAGCCGCAGCCGCGCGAGCTTGCCCCATGGGAACAGCTCGCCCGGATCCTGCTTGCGCGCGGGCGCGATGTCCGAATGGCCGACGACATTGCCGCGGGTGATGCCGTAGCGGTTCTTGATCGCCGCGGTCAGGCGGACCACCGACTCGATCTGCTCGTCGGGGAACGGGCGATAGCCGAATTCGTGACCGGGATTGACGATCTCGATCCCGACCGAGGCCGAGTTGATGTCGGTCACGCCGCGCCAGTGCGACTTGCCGGCGTGCCAGGCGCGGTGCGCCTCATCGACCAGCCGGACGATCTGCCCGTCCTCGGCCACCAGCCAGTGGCTCGACACCTTCGCCTCGGGATCGCGCAGGCGCATGATCGCCTCCTCGGCGCTCTGCATCCCGGTATAGTGGAGCACAATGATGCTGACCGGCAGCGTGCGCGCGTCGAAATTGGGCGACGGCGCGTCGATCCACTCAAGCTCGGTCCCGTCCTGCATCATCGAAGCGAGGGATGCGGCGGCGCGCGGCGAAACGCAAGTCGCCCCGGAACATCGATGCGCCGAAACGCACGCTTCTTCGGCGTCAGGCCGCGCGGAACGGCGCGACGCGGGCCTCATCCGCCAGATAGAGGCCGCGGAACCGGTCACTGGGGCGGAAAGCGTCGGTCTGGCCGATCACCGTCTCGCCCGCACCGAGCACCAGCAGGCCGCCGTCGCGCGTCGCGGTGCGCAGCGTGCGGAACACGCGGCTGCGCACATCTGCGGCGAAGTAGAGCAGCACGTTGCGGCACAGGACGAGGTCGAACTTGCCCGCAAGCGCCGGGTCGCGGGCCAGATTGTGCTGGCGGAACTGGACGCGACGGGACAGTTCGGGGCGGATCACCCAGTCGCCATCGACGCTGTCGAACCAGCTCACCATGCGGCGCACGGGAAGGCCGCGCTGGATCTCGAACTGCGAGAAGCGGCCGGCGCGCGCACGGGCGAGCGCGGCGGTGGAGACGTCGGTGGCGATGATCTCCGGCATCACCATGCCGCGCGTGATCGCCGCTTCCTCGAACAGCATCGCCAGCGAATAGGGTTCCTGCCCCAGCGAGCAGCCCGCCGACCAGATGCGCAGGCGCCGGCCCGGCGTCTCGGCCTGAAGCGCCAGCGCCGCCTCGACCACCAGGTCGAGCACCGCGGCGTCGCGGAAGAAGGACGTCTCGTGATTGAGCAGCGCATCGACCACCGCATCGGCGAGCGGGCCGCTGCGCTCGGCCGCGAGCCGCCCGACCAGCTGGTCGAGCGTATCGAGGTCGTTGGCGCGCAGCACCGGCTTCAGCACCGTCTCGACCCGCCACGCCCGGTTGGCGGCGATCTGCTGGCCGGTGCGCTGCTCGAGCAGCATGCCGATCACCTGCATCGCCCCGGTCGAGGCGAAGCTCTGGGGAAGTGCCGCCATCAGCCGGGCCTCCGCTGGCTGGCAATCATGCGGCCGATCTCGTCGGGCGGGAGCACCGCGGCGGCGCTTTCGGCGATCGCGCCGGGCATCCCCCACACCACCGAGCTCGCCTTGTCCTGTACGATCACGCTGCCCCCTGCATCGATCAGCCGCTTCGCCCCCACCGCGCCGTCACGGCCCATGCCCGACAGCACCACGCCCAGCCCGCGCGCGCCGAACAGGTCGGCGATCGAATCGAGCATCGGGTCGACCGACGGCATGCACCCGCTCGCCACGGCCTCATGGGAGAGGCGGACGGCGTAATAGCCCTCGCCCGCGCGCGCCACGCGCAGATGCGCGTCGCCGGGCGCGACCAGCATGCGGCCCGGCCGCACGCGCATATGGTCGGCCGCGACCTCGCACGGCCGCCCCGCAAGCACGGCGAGCTGCGCCGCGAAATAGCTCATGAACGACGCCGGCAGATGCTGGGTGACCAGGATCGGGGGCAGGAAGGAAGGCGGGATCGCGCGCAGCATCTGGCTGAGCGCGTGGATGCCGCCGGTGGAAGCACCGACCGCGACGATATCGAACTCGCCCGGCGCATGATCGGCATGCGCGGAGACCGCGGTGCCGGGATCGTCCGCGTCGAAGAGCCGGGTTAGCCGGTCCTCGAGCACCGCAGCGAAACGCCCGGCGAAGTTGCCGACGCCAGGTTTGACCAGCGTATCCGCGGCCCCGAGCGCGAGCGCCTGCACCGCGGCGGCGGCACCGTCATCGGCGGCGGAGGAAACCACCAGCACCTTGGCCCCCTGCCCCGCCGCGACCAGATCGGGTAGCGCGGTCAGGCCGTGGATGCCGGGCATCTCAAGATCGAGCAGGATCACATCGGCACGCTCGCTGGCGAGGAACTTCAACGCCCCGGCGACGTCACTGACCGAGCCGGCGATGCGGAATCCGTTCATCCCCTCGATCATCCGGCCGAGCACCGCCCGGGCGACAACCGAATCATCGACGATCAGGACGCGGACGCTTTCGCCATCGCGGTCCGGCGGAGGGCCGGCCGCGGCTGTGGTTCTCACCATATCAGCGGCCCTCAGGCGACGCCGACGATCTGGAGCTTGCTCTCGAGCGTCTCGCGGTCGAACGGCTTCATCACATATTCGTCAGCGCCCGCCTCGATCGCGGCGCGGATATAGGCCATGCCGTTCTCGGTGGTGCAGAACACCACCTTGGGCTTCTCGGCGATGCCGCTTTCCTTGAGCGCGCGCAGGAAATCCATCCCGCTCATCACCGGCATGTTCCAGTCGAGCAGGACGACGTCGGGCACCGAGGCCAGGCACGCATCGAGCGCCTCGCGCCCGTCGCCTGCCTCGCGCACCTCGAAGTTCATGGTCTCGAGGATGTGGCGCGCCACCTTTCGGATCACCTTGGAATCATCGACGACGAGGCAGGTCTTCATGTTGTGCCGTTCCCGGATTTTGGCGCGTTCACCGGTAGTTGTGCCCGAAAGATGTAATCACCGCGTTAACGCCGTTCACGCCGCCTGCGCGGGCGTCGCCGGCACCAGCGCGGTCAGGTCGATCGCCAGGATCGGCTCGCCGTCCCGCTCGACCAGCCCGATGCCGGCACGCTGCCAGGCTTCGGAAAGCGGCACGCCCGAGGCAAGCGGCTGAAGGTCGAACGGCGCGATATCGTCGAGCGCATCGACCAGCAGCGCATAGTGATGGCCGTCGACCCGGGTGATCACCGCGCGGCCGGCATCCTGCCCGCCCGTCATCCCCAGCGCCGCGACGGTATCGATCACCGTGACGACGCGGCTGCGCAGCGCGGCGAGCCCGCGGACATGCCCGCCCGCGCGCGGCACGGCGACGATCGTGCCGATATCCACCACCGATTCGACCTGGTCGGCGCCGATCGCCACCGCCTGGCCCGCGACATGCGCGATCAGGAAAAGCCGCTCCATCATTTCCCCCTTGCGACGCTGGCGAGCGCGCCGAGCAGCGCGTCGCGGTCATAGCGCCAGATGCTGCCGTCGCCGTCGCAGCCGCGCTTGCTGCGCAGGCGCACCACCGGTGCCGACGCCGCATGCGCATCGGCCGGGCTGTCGAGCGCGAGCACGACATCGGCGGTTTCGCCGGCATCGAGTGTGACGCGATAGCCGGCGGTCTCGAGCATCGGCTGGACGAAGGTGCGCATCCACCCGTCGTCCCCGCCGGTGAGCAGGCAGAGCGGCGCGGTCGCCGAATCCGTGCCTTCCTCGCCATGCTCGGCGAACAGCCAGTGCGGATCGAGCAGCTCGACCGGCTCATCATCGAGAAGCACCGCACCGGCGATCGGGCCGGGGGCGCCGGCAGCCACGATCTCTGCCGGCAGCGAGACGATATCTGCTGCCTCGGCAATGGCATAGCCGATCTCGCTCACACCATCCTTGAGGCGCAGGATCGACCAGGTTGAAGCGCCGGCAAGCTCACATCGCGCGGCGAGCGGGATGATGCGGCCGTCGATAGTGAGCCGCATCCGGCCTGCGGCGTGGCGGATCGCGTCGCCAGCGACCTGCTCGATGCGGTCGACCACAGCGAGCGGGACCGCGCGGCGGGCGCCGTCGAGATCGATGAAGACCAGCGCCTGAACGCCCTCCACCTCGGCCCCGGCCGCTTCATCGGCTTCGTCGGCGAGCACGTCGTGGATGAATTGCAGCCCGGCATCCCGCGCGATCCCGCCGCAATCGAGCAGCAGCATCGGGCGGCCGCTGTCGGGCAGCGTCTGGCCGGCATAGACGCCCGTCGCCATGATCGCGGGTGCCGCCGGCTTGATCACCAGCTCCTCATTGTCGAGCACGTCGTCGACGCGCAGCGCATAGCTCCCCTCGCCCACGCTGACGATCGCCAGCATCGTGCGCATCGCGCAGACATTTCCGCCGATGCCGAGCACGCTCGCCAGCTCGACCAGCGGCAGCCGACGATCGCGCACCGTCACCACTTCGGCGCTGCCGATGCGATCGACGCGGATCGCTTCGCTCGATTCGCTGACGATCTCCTCGATCGCCTGGCGTGGCACGGCAAAGCGCTGGCCCGCGGCGGCGACCACGATCGTCGGGATGATCGAAAGGGTCAGTGGCACGCGGATCAGGATGCGCAGCCCCTTGCCCGGCTGGCTGTCGAGATCGACGCGGCCGCCGATCTGCTCGATCGCGGCGCGGACCACGTCCATGCCGACGCCGCGGCCGGAGACTTCGGAGACCTCGTCCTTGCTCGACAGACCCGGCTCGAACACCAGTTCCTGCTTGGCGCGCTCGCTGAGCGACCGCAGCGCACGCTCGTCACGGCCGGTATCGGCGAGCTTGCGGATCAGCCGCTCGGTATCGATGCCGCGGCCGTCATCGGCGATCTCGACCACGATCTGATTGCCCGACTGGCGAGCGGCGACGCTGAGGCGGCCATGCTCGCGCTTGCCCGCGGCGCGGCGGCCTTCGGGCGATTCGATGCCATGATCGATCGCGTTTCGGATGATGTGGACCAGCGGATCGCGCAGCACCTCGATCATCTCGCGGTCGAGCTCGACCTCGGCGCCCTCGATCTGGAGATTGACGGACTTGCCCAGGCTCGCCGCTGTGTCGCGTACCATGCGCGGCAGCGCCGAGAACAACGCGTCGATCTTCTGCATGCGCGTGCGGGTGACGGTGTCGCGCAGGTCGGCGACGGTGGCGGACATGCGCTCCAGCGCGGCCTCGATCTGGGGATCGACCTCCGCATTGCGCAGCCGCCGCGACAGCTCGTTGCGGGCGAGCACCATGTCGGACATGCCGCTCATCATCCGGTCGAGCAGGTCGACATTGAGCCGCACGCTGCGCGCCGCCGCGCGCTGCGCTGCCGGCGCGGCGGCCTGGATGACCTCCTCCGAGCCTTCCTCGAGCGCCGCGATCAGCAGATCCTCGCCGCTGTCGTCGAGGCCGCTGCCGGCGTCGATCGCCTCGACCAGCTCGCCGATCCGGTCGACCACCGCGAGCACGGCGTTGACCAGCGCGCGATCAGGCACCCGCTCGCCCGCGCGCACCGTTGCCAGCACGTCCTCCGCCGCATGGCTGAGGCGGGCGAGGCGCGGCAGGTCGAGGAAGCCGCAGCTTCCCTTGACTGTGTGGACGAAGCGGAAGATCGCGTCGAGCCGCGCGCGATCGGCCGGATTCGCCTCCCAGGCGACGATCTCGCCCGACAGCGCTTCCAGCGTCTCCCGCGTCTCCGCGATGAATTCTTGCAGCAGGTCGTCCACGATGCCCCCACAGATACGCGCCGGTCATGGCTGCGCGGGGGTTAAGACTGGGTTAGCCAGATGCCGGGATTCTGACCTCGGCGTGCGTTTCCGCGCTGCGCAGCCCCGCGTCGAGAACTTCCATCACCGCAATGGCATCGGACGCGGGCACGGGGTTCGCCCCCTCCCGGCGCACCGCGGCAGCCAGCGCCTCCCAGAACAGGCGATAGTCGCCCGCGGCATTGGGCACGGGCGTGATCGATCCGTCGGCGCGGGTGAGCATGCCATCGACCGGATCGGCGCCCCAATTTCCCTCGCCCGGCGTCTTTCCGGCGACCGTGGCCGCCTCCTGCGGGTCGATGCCGTGCTTGACCCAGCTGCCGCCCGTGCCATGGACCTTGAAGCGAAGCGTATTGGCGGCGGCGAGCTTGCTGGCGTGAAGGGCGACGCGGTGGCCGGGATAGCGCAGCACCGCCTGGAAATAATCGGGTGCGGGCGCGCCCTTCCGCAGCGCCGCGATGTCCGCGCTGACGCCGATCGGACGGCCGAACAGCTGAAGCGCCTGATCGACAAGGTGCGGGCCGAGGTCGAGCCAGACGCCACCGGGACGCGCTTCCTTCCACACATCCGCCGCCACCGGGCGCCAGCGGTCGAACCTGCTTTCGAGTTCGACGATCTCGCCCAGCGTTCCCTCGGCGATCAGGGCCTGCAAGGTACGGAAATCGGCGTCCCAACGGCGGTTCTGGAAGGCGGTGACGGTGACGCCCCTCGCCTCGCCCTCCGCGGCGACGGCGCGCGCATCGGCGAGCGTGGTGGCGAACGGCTTATCGATCAGCACATGCTTGCCCGCGCGGATCGCCGCCAGCGCATGCTCGGCATGGAGCTCGTCGGGGCTGGAGACGATCACCAGGTCGATCCCCGGCTCGGCGAGCAGCGTCGCGACGTCGGGCACCACGCGCATGCCGGGAAGATCGGCGTGCACCTTGGGCGGATCACGCGAGACGACCGCGCGCAACGTCATGCCCGGGGTGATCCGCACATAGGGCGCGTGGAAGGCCCGGCCGCCCAGGCCATAGCCGATCAGTCCGACGCCGATCTCATCCATCGCCACAGTCTCCACAGCAAGTTCGGGCGCGTCAGCCGAGCTTGAACGCCGCCCCGAACAGCAGCACCTCGGCATCGGGCGGCGAGACCTGGAGCTCGCCGCCGCCCTGCGCGACCAGCTGATGTACTAGATAGGCTGCTGCAGCGCGCGGGGTGACGGTCGCATCGCCCGTGTCGCCGGTCAGCGCGCCACGCAGCTCCTGGTCGAGCACGATGCGCGGCCCGTCGGCGCGCACCACGATCTCGACCGTACCGTCGCGCGCCTCAGCCCCGATATCGAGCTGGCCGCCGCGCACCAGCGCGTCGCCGCCGATCAGCGCGAGGTTGAGCAGCACCTTGATCACCTGCTTGGGCAGCTGCGGATCCTCGACCATCCAGCCGATCGACACGCGGTGATTGTCGCCGAACAGCCCCTCGATCGCAGCCTGCGCCTCGCGCGTGTCGACCGTATCGCCGAACCCGCCCGCGGCGCCGAACGCCAGGCGGAAGAATTTGAGCTTGTTGGCGCTCGCCCGTGCGCTCTCCGCCAGCAGCTCGAGGCAGCGCGCGCGCATCTCGGGGTCGTTCTCGTCCGCCAGCAGCTCCAGCCCGTTGTTGAGCGCGCCCACCGGGCTGAGCAGGTCGTGGCACAGGCGCGAGCAAAGCAGGCTGGCGAAATCGGTGGGCGAGATGGTCACAGGTTGCTCCGGCAATTCGCGCAACTCTTTGGCGCAGCGGCGGCAATGCCGCAAGCGAACGATCTTTCATCCCGACGCGAAGCCCGATAGCCTCGTCCGAAACAAGCGGAGGGGATTCATGCAGCGATCGATGGTGACAGCGTTGACCGGACTGGTGCTGGCCACGGCGGTGCCGTTGCCCGCCCTGGCGCAGGAGCGCCCGCCGACCGTGGAGGCACTGCACATCGACAAGGCGCGGATCGACCGCATGCTTTCCGCAATGGTCGCCGACGGCCGCGCCGTGGGTGTATCAGCGCTGATCTGGAAGGACGGGCACGAGGCCTATTATGGCGAGCGCGGCTTCGCCGATCGCGAGGGCGGCAAGCCGTTCCGCCGCGACACGCTGGTGCAGATCTGGTCGATGACCAAGCCGGTCACCGGCGTCGCGCTGATGCAGCTGTGGGAGCAGGGCAAGTTCCGGCTCGACGATCCCCTGGCGCGCTATCTGCCCGACTTCGCCAACCCGCTCGTCCAGGACGGCACGGATAAGGACGGCAAGCCGCTGTGGCGCGCCGCGAGCCGCCCGATCACGATCCGCGACATCCTGCGCCACACCGCAGGCTTCGCCTATGGCGGCGGGCCCACGGCGGCGCACGCGGAATTCTTCGGCGCCGACCCGCTCAACCTGGACAACGACCTCGCCAAGTTCGGGCGCAGGATGGCGCGAGTCCCGCTGCTTTCCGATCCGGGCGCCGAATGGCATTACAGCGCCGCGGTCGACGTCCAGGCGCTGCTGGTCGAGCGGCTCTCGGGGATCAAATTCGCCGACTATGTCCGCACCCATATCTTCGAGCCGCTGAAGATGCGCGAGGCGGGGTGGCATCAGCCGATGGGCCGCCTGCCCCGCCTTGCCGCCACCTATGTGAAGCAGAATGGCAAGTCCGCCCGCCAGGCCGACGAGATGACGCGCCGCGTCAACTTCCCTGGCGCAAGGCTCACCATGGGCGGCGCCGGCATCGTCGCGCCGATCGACGACTATATGCGCTTCGCCCGGATGCTGCTGAACGGCGGCGCGCTCGACGGCGCGCGCATCCTGAAACCCGCGACGATCCGGCTGATGGCGACCGACCAGCTCGACCCGGCGATCAAGGAGCGCGAATGGCTGCCGGGCAAGATCGACGGCGGGTTCGGCTTCGACTTCGCGGTTCGGACCGCGCGCCCGGACAAGCCGGAGCGCAATCGCGGCGCGGTCGGCGAATTCTTCTGGGACGGCATGGCCTCGACCCTGTTCTGGGTCGATCCCGCGAACCGCATGGCGGCGGTGTTCTTCACGCAGACCATCCCGTTCGACGGCACGCTCCACACCGATATCCGCAAGGCGGTGTACGGCGCGGACTATCTCGGCCCGCCGGGCGACTAAGAAATCTTCCTCCGCCAGGGGGAGGATTTATGCCTGGTCCCGCCCGTCGAACTTCGCGCGTGCGGTCGAGACCGCATCCAGATTGGCCTCGGCCCACAGCCATACCCCGCAGAATGCCGCGCCGAGGCTGTGGCCCAGCGGAGTCAGCCGATAGTCCACGCGCGGCGGCACCACCGCATGCACGGTGCGCGTCACCATCCCGTCGCGCTCCATCCGCCGCAGCGTCTGGGTCAGCATCTTCTGGCTGATGTCCGGGATCGCCCTGGAAATCTGCGTGAAGCGCAGTTCGCCGCGATCCTCCAGCGTCTCCAGGATCAGCATCGTCCATTTGTCGGCGATCGCGCCGATCAGGTCATTGACGAGCGCATCGACGCGCGGATCCTCGGCATGCCACTCGCCCGCGCCAACCGCCATCGCCCAATACTCTCCTTTTGGTAAGTATAAATCTTTTGGGTGCCTTCTTCCTGAAGGATAGCATTGCGCTAAATCGCCGTCACCACCTTCCTGCGAGGAGACCAATCATGAAGCAGAGCGGCAACACCATCCTCATCACCGGCGGCGGATCGGGCATTGGCGAAGCGCTGGCGCAGCGGCTCCACGATGCCGGCAACACTGTCATCATCGCCGGCCGTCGCCGCGAAACGCTCGAAGCCGCGATCGCTGGCCGGACGAACATGCATGCGATGACGCTGGACATCGACAGCCCCGACGCGATCGAAGCGTTCGCCCGCGAAGTGATCGCGGCGCACCCCGCACTCAACGTGCTCGTCAACAATGCCGGCATCATGCGCTACGAGGATCTTGGCGCTCGCCGCGACCTCAACGATGCCGAGGCGACGATCACCACCAACCTGCTCGGCCCGATCCGCATGACTAATGCGCTGATCGATCACCTGAAGGCGCAGGCAGACGCGGCGATCTTCAACGTCACCTCGGGCCTCGCCTTCGTGCCGCTGGTCGCCGCCGCGACCTACAGCGCGACCAAGGCGGCGATCCACAGCTACACCATCTCGCTCCGCGATGCGCTGGCCGGGCAGGTCGAGGTGATCGAGCTCGCACCACCGGCCGTGCAGACCGATCTGACGCCTGGGCAGCGCACGCGCGAAGGCTATCAGCCGCTCGGCGAATTCGCGGACGAGGTGCTGGCGCTGCTGGGCCAGTCCCCGACGCCCAAGGAAATCCTGGTCGAACGGGTCAAGTTCCTGCGCAACGCCGAAGCCGAAGGACGGTTCGATGCCGCGCTGGCCGCGATCACCGCGCTGGCGAAAGGCGGCGGGCACTGACCCGCCGCCCCCGCGGCTTCATACGCCGCTGCGTCCGCGCAGGAACTGCACGACGATCACGATCAGCGCGATCACCAGCAGCAGGTGGATCAGCCCGCCCGCGACGTCGAGCGAGAAGCCCAGCAGCCAGAGCAGCAGGATGACGATGGCGATGGTCCAGAGCATGGCAAATCCCCTTCTTGCAAAGGGATAACCAGACCGGCCATCGAATGTTCCCAGATCGAGATCGGCTGCTCCCCGCGCAAGCCTGGGACGATTTGTCCAGTTGGTCCCGATCAGGCGCGTTCCTAGATGCGCGGCATGAGCGGAGACACGGCAAGCGAACGGCGCGGGATCGATGAAGACAGCCTGCGCGAACTGGTTGAGGCATTCTACGCGCGGGTGCGCGCCGATGCATCGCTTGGCCCGGTGTTCGACGATGCGATCCACGACTGGCCCGAGCATCTCGACCGGCTGACCGATTTCTGGTCGTCGGTGATGCTCACCAGCGGCCGTTACAAGGGCCAGCCGGTCCCCGCGCACAAGAAGCACGGCGATCACATCACCCCTGCCCTGTTCGACCGCTGGCTAGCGCTATGGGCGGAGACCACCGGCGAGCTGATGACCCCGGACGCCGCCGCGGCGCTCCAGCTCAAGGCCGCGCGGATCGCAGAGAGCCTTCAGCTCGCACTGTTCTTCAAACTGCCCGGCCGCGGAAACGCGGCCTGAGCATCCATTCAGGAAGGAGCATTCCATGCAGCACAACCCCGCGCCGCTGGTCGACCTGACGGTCCATCATCAGCCCGCCGATTTCTCCGACCGCATCGCGCTCGGCTTCACCAAGCTGCTGCGTTTCTGCGCCGACACCTTCTTCGCCGAGCGTTACGGCCATCGCGCGATCGTGCTCGAGACCGTGGCGGCCGTGCCCGGCATGGTCGGCGCGACGATCACCCATCTCAAATGCCTGCGCCGCATGTGCGACGATCAGGGGTGGATCCGCACCCTGATGGAGGAGGCGGAGAATGAACGGATGCACCTGATGACCTTCATCCATGTCGCCCGGCCGACCTGGTTCGAGCGTGCGGTCATCCTGGGCGTGCAATGGGTATTCTATCTCGCCTTCTTCGCGCTCTACCTGATCAGCGCCAAGACCGCGCACCGCGTCGTCGGCTATTTCGAGGAAGAGGCGGTGATCAGCTACACCCATTATCTCGCCGAGATCGACGAGGGCCGCTCGCCCAATGTCCCGGCCCCGGCGATCGCAAAGCATTACTGGCAGCTTCCCGACGATGCGACGTTGCGCGACGTGGTGCTGGTGGTCCGCGCCGACGAGGCGCATCACCGCGACGTCAACCACGGCTTCGCCAGCGAGCTTGCCGGTCTGCCGGTCGATCCGGCGCGGATCGCGCCCTATCCGGTGCACGCCGACGACATTCGCCAGGCCGCCTGACATGGCCGAACCCTACCACTCCACCCGGGTGTTCGACGAAGCGACGAGTCCGATCGGGTCTGACGCCGGATCAGCCGGTCTCCAGCACGATCGGCGCGAAACGCCCATGATGGCAGCCGTTCGCCACGGCGCGCCACCCCGTCACCACCCCGCCCGCGACGATCAGCCACAGCTTCCCGTCGGGCGCGGCCATCGCCGCATCGGTCGCGGAGGGGGTCGCATCCCCCGACGGATGCGAATGCCAGTAACCCGCCAGCACCGGCCCGCCCGCCCGCTCGGCACGGATCGCCGCGAACAGCGCGGCGGGATCGATCTCGAAATGGATCAGCGGGTTTTCGGCGACATTCGCCGCGATGCGCGCCGCATCGACGGTGCGGTCCCCGCCGAACAACAGCCCGCACGCCTCGTGCGGCGCAGCCTCGTCCGCGGCTCGCTGAATTAGTTCGACAACACACCTTGAAATATGAACCCTCATCCCCACCTTCCTAGGACAATGGGTCCGGGGGTTTCCACACTTGAAGCGCGGATAGCGGATGCGGCGAACGGCTGGCGTCTCGACCGGGCTTTGGCGGACGCCCTGCCCACGTTGTCGCGCGAGCGGATCAAGGCGCTGATCTCAACCGGCAACGTCACCGGCCCCGACGGGCAGGTGCGCGACCCTAAGAAGAAGGCACCTGGCGGCGCGCTGTTCCGCATCGATGTGCCCGAGCCCGAGGCGCCGCATAACGAGCCGCAGGAGATCGAGCTCAACGTGGTGTTCGAGGACGAGCATCTGATCGTCATCGACAAGCAGGCCGGCCTCGTCGTCCATCCCGCTGCGGGCAATATCGACGGAACCTTGGTCAACGCGCTGCTCCACCACTGCCGGGGCGGCCTGTCGGGCATCGGCGGGGTGGCGCGACCGGGGATCGTCCACCGCATCGACAAGGATACCTCCGGCCTGATGGTCGCCGCCAAGACCGACCGCGCGCATGTCGGCCTCGCCCGCCAGTTCAAGGCGCACTCGATCGACCGCCGCTACAAGGCGATCGTCTCGGGCCGGCCCACGACCGGCAGCGGCACGATCGACGCGCCGCTTGCGCGCTCTCCGCAGAACCGCAAGAAGATGGCGATCGTTGCCGGCGGCAAGCGGGCCGTGACACACTGGCATTTGTGTCAAGTCCGTCAACTGAACGCGGCGGCGCTGGTCGAATGCCGGCTGGAAACAGGGCGCACGCATCAGGTACGCGTGCACATGGCATCGATCGGCCACCCCTTGATCGGGGATCCGGTCTATGGCAGAACGAAGAAAGAACATCGAGAGATGCTGGAAACCCTGGGTTTCCATCGTCAGGCCTTACATGCGGCGCATTTGGGGTTTATCCATCCCATCGATAGCCGCGCTTTGGCCTTTGAAAGCCAAATGCCGTCCGACATGCAGGAACTGTTCAACCGGCTCGTCGTATAGCTTCACTGACCCGTCTTCGGAGGGTCGCACACTGTCCTCGCCGCTTCAGGGGGGACGCGCACAAAGGGAGTAAGTAGATCATGGCAAGCGGAAGCAACGTCCCGGCGACGATCCCCGCACTGGGCGGTGAGCAGAGCCTCAACCGCTATCTGGCCGAGATCAAGAAGTTTCCGATCCTGGCGCCCGAGCAGGAATATATGCTCGCCAAGCGTTTCCAGGAGCATGGCGATCCCGAAGCTGCGGCGCAGCTCGTGACCAGCCATTTGCGCCTCGTCGCGAAGATCGCGATGGGCTACCGCGGCTATGGCCTGCCGGTGTCCGAGCTGATCTCCGAGGGCAATATCGGCCTGATGCAGGGCGTGAAGAAGTTCGAGCCCGACCGCGGCTTCCGCCTCGCCACCTATGCGATGTGGTGGATCCGCGCCTCGATCCAGGAATTCATCCTGCGCAGCTGGTCGCTCGTGAAGATGGGCACCACCGCCGCGCAGAAGAAGCTGTTCTTCAACCTGCGCCGGATGAAGGCCAAGCTCGACGCCTTCGAGGACGGCGACCTGAGCCCTGAGCATCTCGCCAAGATCGCCAAGGATCTGGGCGTGACCGAGGAAGAGGTCACGTCGATGAACCGCCGCATGGCAATGGGCGGCGACACGTCGCTCAACGTGCCGATGCGCGAGGATGGTGAGGGCCAGTGGCAGGATTGGCTCGCCGACGACAGCGCGCTGCAGGACGAGGTCGTCGCCGAGGCGCAGGAGGCCGACGTCCGCCACAGCATGCTGGTCGAGGCGATGGACGAGCTCAACGAGCGCGAGCAGCATATCCTCACCGAACGCCGCCTGACCGACAATCCCAAGACGCTTGAGGAATTGAGCCAGGTCTATGGCGTCAGCCGCGAGCGCGTCCGCCAGATCGAGGTGCGCGCGTTCGAGAAGCTGCAAAAGGCGATGATGCGCCTCGCCGGCGACCGGCGCCTGCTCGCCGTCGCCTGACGGCGCGGCCGGGGGCGGCATTGGCGGGGGCAGTTGCGAAGCAGCGGCGATGGGGCCGCCGGCTCGTCCTATGGGCCGGCAAGGCTCTGTTGGCGTTCATCGTGGGCTCGCTGCTGCTGGTGCTGCTCTTCCGCTTCGTCCCCCCGCCCTTCACGCTGACCATGGCGGGCGACCTGGCCTCGGGCCACGGCATCACCAAGAGCTGGACGCCGCTGAGCCGGATCGATCCCGACATGGCCCGCGCCGCGATCGCCGCCGAGGATTCGTCCTTCTGCTCGCACAACGGCTTCGATTACGACGCGATCGCCGCGGCGATGTACCGCAACGCCAAGGGCGGCAAGGTGCTGCGCGGCGGATCGACGATCAGCCAGCAGACCGCGAAGAACGTCTTCCTGTGGCAGGGCGGCGGCTTCTTCCGCAAGGGGCTGGAGGCTTGGTTCACCATCTTGATCGAGCTGATCTGGCCCAAGAAGCGGATCATGGAAGTCTATCTCAACGTCGCGGAGACCGGGATCGGCACCTATGGCGTCGAGGCCGGATCGCAGCGCTATTTCGGCCACGGCGCCGCAAAGATGACCCGCGCCGAGGCCGCGCGCATCGCCGCGGTGCTGCCGCTGCCCAAGAAAAGGGCGGGCGTCGCCCCCAAGGGCTTTACCCGCCGATACGGAAATTCGATCGCCGCACGGATCGGCGTGGTGCAGAACGAAGGCCTCGACGCATGTCTGCGCTGAGCCGCGGCAGAAAGTATTTCCTACACGTCGAAGATCTGAAATACCTGCCTGACGCTCTTTCGCATCGTCAGGCTCAAATGGCGGTTACTGGACCGAATTCCCGATCCGGTCGCCAGCCTTCTCGGCCGCGTCGCCGACCTTTTCCGCGCCCTCGCCGACGCTCTTGGCGGCCTCGGTGATGGCGTCGTCCTTGGCGCGGTCGCTGCGCGACTCGCTGAGGAAGAAGAAGGCGCCGACCACGACGATGATCAGCGCGATGATGCCCAGGATCAGACCGCCGCCTCCGCCGCGGCGCTCGATCACCGTGGTGGTGCCGCCGGTATCGCGCTCGGTCACGCGTTCGGCGGTCACGCCGTCGTCACGCTCCACAATCCGTTCGTCAGCCATTTCGCATCTCCCTTCGGGGGTTCGTCTGGCGACACTAACGGCTTGGCCGAAGCGATTGTTCCCGTTGTGAAATGTTCAGAAAGGCAGCTTGAACCCCGGCGGCAGCGGGATGCCGCTGGAAAGCTTCGACATTTCGCTCTGCGCCGCGGCATCGGCCTTGGCTCGCGCGTCGTTTAGCGCTGCGGCGATCAGGTCCTCCAGCATCTGCTTCTCGCTCGGCGCCAGCAGCGATTCGTCGATGTCGACGCCGATGATGCGGCCCTTGGCGCTGGCCTTGACCTTGATCAGGCCGCCGCCGGACACGCCTTCGACCTCGATCCCGTCGAGATTGGCCTGTGCCTTGGTCAGCTCGTCCTGGACGTTCTGCGCCATGGCCATGATGTCTTCGATACTCTTCATGCGGTCCTCCGGATCGGGGTCCAGCCGATCAGCTCGGCTTCGGGAAATGCTTCCAGTGCGGCGGTGACGACGGGCGAGCGCAGCACCGCATCACGCTCGGCCGCGGCGTCGGCCGCCTTGACCTCGGCGAGCGTCTGGCCGCCGGGGGCGTCGATCACGCGGAGCGACCAGCGCTTGCCGAGCACGCGGCGGATGGTCTGCTCGAAATCGCTCACCAGATCGGCGGGCAGCCCCTGGCTGCTCACCTCAATTACCGGTGCGTTGAACGCGATGACGCGGATGAGGTTGCGCGCGCGCGCCGCGACGTGGTGCTCGTGCGCCGCCTCCAGCCGCTCCAGCACCTCGGCAAGGTCGCGCGGCGCGGGGGGCTCGGCCGGAGCCGAGGGCGTTGCGGCGGGGGCGGCAGCGAGGGGCATGCCATCGGCCAGCTTGCGCGCCAGATCGCCGGGATCGGGCAGGGTCGAGGCATGGATCACGCGGAGCAGCGCCATCTCGCACGCTTCGATCGGCAGCGCGGCGCGGATCACCTCGTCATGCCCCTTGAGCAGCAGCTGCCACAGGCGATGGAGCGCCGGGAAGCCGAGCTTGCCGGCCCATTCCGCCAGCGCCGCCGTCTCCTCCGCCGCCTGACCCGGCATCGCCTCGTTGCCGAGTTTCGAGAGCGTCACGCGGTGCACGGTCTCGAGCAGCGCCTTGAGCACCGCCTGCGGATCGACGCCGAGATCATACTGGTCGCGCAGCGCGGCCAATGCCCCCGGCGCATCGCCCTGGATCACCAGCCCGAACAGCGCGCGGATCGCGTTGCGGTCCGACAGGCCGAGCATCGCGCGCACCGCCTCGGCGCTCACCGCCCCGCCCTCGATCCCCGCATGGGCGATCGCCTGGTCGAGGATCGACAGGCCGTCGCGGGCCGAGCCTTCGGCGGCGCGCGCGATCATCGCCAGCGCCTCGGGCTCCGCCTCGGCGCCTTCGGCCGCGACCACCTCGGCGAAGTGCGCCGCGAGCTTCCCGGCCGGGATGCGGCGCAAGTCGAAGCGCTGGCAGCGCGAGAGCACGGTCACCGGGACCTTGTCCACCTCGGTCGTCGCCAGCAGGAACTTCACATGCGCGGGCGGCTCCTCCAGTGTCTTGAGCAAGGCGTTGAACGCGGGCTTGGACATCATGTGGACTTCGTCGATGATGTACATCTTGTACCGCGCCGACACCGCCGCATAACGCACCGCGTCGGTCATCTGGCGGACGTCGTCGATGCCGTTGTGCGAGGCGGCGTCGATCTCGATCACGTCGACATGCCGGCCCTCGCCGATCGCGCGGCACGGCTCGCACACCCCGCACGGATCGATCGTCGGGCCGCCCTGCCCGTCCGGGCCGATGCAGTTCAGCGCCTTGGCGATCAGCCGCGCGGTGGAGGTCTTGCCCACCCCGCGCACGCCGGTGAGCAGGAAGGCATGCGCCAGCCGGTCGCGTTTGATCGCGTTCCCCAGCGTCTGCACCATCGCATCCTGCCCGATCAGCTGGGCGAAGGTCTGCGGCCGGTATTTGCGCGCGAGGACGCGATAGGCGGCGTCGCGCGGCTGGGGCGGTTCGCCAAGATCGAGGGAGTCAGACATGCAGCCGCCAACCTAGCGATCCGATCCGCAAACCGCCATGCCCCGATGCCGTCAAAATCGCAGATTCAGCAGGTGACTCCCCCGGTCGGTGCCGTCTCGCACCGGTACATCGGCTTTTGCTGACGCAGCTCCGTGCCGGCTTGCTCGCGCGCCCGGTCCCATTCCGCGCTGGTCAGGCAGATCTTCCGCTTCACCACGCGCGAGCCGGTCGCCTTCTCGCTCTTGCAGATCTTCCGGTTGGGATCAGCCGGCCGCCCCTTTCCCGCCGGCGTGCTCTGGGCCAGCGCCAGCCCGGCGGTTCCGACCATCGCCAACGCCGCAGCCATCGCCGCCGCATGACGCATCGCCATCTTCATCATCACGGTCCCTCCCCTGCGCGCGCACGGATCGCGGCGCGGCCCGGGGAGAGGCTGTCGCCTTTTCATCCGGCTGGCAAGAGGACGGAGGTGACGACGGCGGTGAATCGGCATCCTCCATCTCACCCATATGCTCATCCTCCCCGCGGCATTTGGCGAACCAGGCCTCGCGCTCGACATGGCCGGCGGCGATGGAGGGCGCGCGCTCGCGCGCTTGCTGAGCCTCGATCGCTTCCTCCTCCTCAAGGGTCAGCTCGCGCTCGTAATCCGCGTCGCCGGGCTCGCCATCCTCCAAACCGTCAAAGTCATCGGGCGGCGGGAAGCTGGTGCGCCAGCCCTGCGTTTCCTGACACCACCAGACCGGGTCCTCGTCCGGTTGACGAAGCTGACAGGAATCGCCGGTTTCGGCGGCCGTGTCAGGCTCGGGCTGCGCCGGGGCGAGCTGGACCAGCCCGGCATCCTCGGCGCGGACCCATTGCTCGGCGGTCCAGTGCGCGCGGTTGGCGGGATCGAGGTCTGCGGTGTCGAGCGGATCGGCGAGATCGCTATGGGTGCGCAGCCAGCGATCGGCGCGGGCGAGCGTGCGGATCGGGGCGAGATCGTCCCCGGTGGCTTCGGTGCCACACGCGCCGAGCCGTGCGGCGAGGAACAGCCCGGCGCGTGCGGGTGCGGCATCGCGCGCGACGAGATCGAGCAGCTGCTCGAAATCGGCGGCGGCGAGGCGCACCGCGGCGGCGTTGGCATCGGTGCAGGCGGCGTCGGCGCGCTTGTCGAGCCGGGCGAGCATGCGGAAGGCCAGCGTGTTGTCGTGGCGGTGGCGGGTGACGGTGCGGCCGTCGTCATCGGTGACGGTATCGCGCACGCCGTTGAAGGCGCGCTCCATCAACTCGTCGGCGAGCGCGTCGCGCGAGCGGAGCAAGGCGGCGTCCCAGGCGAGGCGGAAGGCGGCGCCGCGCGCGGCGTTGCGCAGCGCATAGGCGGACTGGCGCGACATATCGACGATGGCGCAGGCGCGGGTGATGGGGTGGCCGAGCGACAGCGCGGTGAGGAAGCGCTTCTGCTTCTCCGCGGTCCAGCCGTCGTAGCGCTGTGCGTCGGGGACGCCGGGTTCGAGTTCGTGGAAGGCGGCGTGGTTGAACTGATATTCGGCTTCGGGTTCGGTCTGGGTGATCGCGTTCATGGCTGTGGTCCTCTCGTGTGGTTTGGAGGACCGGTTAGGTATGCCGGAATGGGGGCTGTAGGAAAGTTCTATTTTTGTTCCAGTTTGGAAGGGGGAAGATTGGATTCACGCAAAGGCGCAAAGGCGCGAAGGCGCGAAGGCGCGAAGGCGCGAAGGCGCGAAGGCGCGAAGGCGCGAAGAAGAAGAAGAAGGGTTTTGGTTCACGCGGGGGCGCGGAGAGCGCGGAGGTGTTGCGCTTCGTTGGGGCGGGGCGCCGCGCAGCGGCCTTCATGCTTGCGGCGAGCGGCGGGCGGAAGGTCTCGCTGGCGCGAGACGAGTGGGAGCCGGGTCTCTCCGCGTCTCCGCGCCTCCGCGTGAACATTTCTTCTTCTTTGCGCCTTCGCGCCTTTGCGTGAATCAATCCCTTCTCAGCCGACCGCCGGGGCGGTGGCGGGGGTGAGGGTCTGGGGCTCGATCGAGGTGTAGCCGGGCTTGGGCTCGGTGCGGGTGGCGGCGCCGGGTTCGCCGGCGCGGCGGGGCGAGGCCTTGCCGGTTTCGCGGTCGAGGCCGCGGGCGGTGAGCCAGTCGACCGCGGCGGCGGCGGCGACGAAGCCAACCGCGCCCCACAGGAAGGCGGATTTGGGCGCGCGGCGGGCGGCGAGGCCGAGCGCGGCGAGGTCGATCGCGTCGCCGACGACGCGGTTCCAGACATTGGTGGAGTGCGCGGGCGCGGCGAGCAGCCCGGCGCCCGCCACCGCCTCACGCATGCCGAAGGCGCGCAGCGTGTTGCGGGTGGCGGCATCGTCCTGGCCGAGCGCCTGCGCGATGCGCCGCGTCGCCAGCAGCTCCACCGCGCCGAGCGCGATCGAGAAGACGCCAAGGCCGAAGCTCAAGCCTTTGTAATTCATGTTGGAGTCCCGTTCGGTGGGGTGTGGGGCGGGAACGGGTGATGGGAGGAGAGGTTCCACACTGTCCTGGGAGCAAATCTAACGTTACGAACACACACAATTGCAAATTTTCGAAGCTGGACTGCTACGCAAACCCGACTCGCTTTTGGACTTGACCATCATTCACGAAAGACTGAAATGAGCGTTGGCAACTGCACAATTTTTCTCACCAGCGCTTCGGCAGAGGATGCAATTGTGTATCTCGAGCAGATAAGGTGGAATGGTCATCCGGTGTGCTCAAAATGCGAAAGTAGCAACGTTCAACAACACGAGACCGCCGACCGTTTATTGAGGCGGTGGCAGTGCCGAGATTGTTCATTGTCCTTTTCAGTTACGGCGGGGACGGTATTCCACCGCACTCATAAAAGCCTAAGAGATTGGTTCTTACTTATTCTTGCTCTAGATGGTGACCCTAAGCCGTCCATCTCAGAATTAGCTGAGCGGCTGTCGATCCGAAGAGATACGGTAAAGTCAATGGTCAACCGCCTCGACCTAGCCTTACAAACACCTACCCAACAGAAATTTATTACACTGGTTCGAGAAGGTCTACGAGCGTGAAAAAGAAAAATACGCTTTTCTACGGCGACAACTTGACAATCATGCAGCGAGAAATCGGCATGCATGCAGTTGACCTTATTTATCTCGATCCCCCTTTTAACTCTAATCAGAGCTACAATCTACTATATAGAACAATGACGGGGCAACCAGTTCCAGAGCAAGCAGAGGCTTTCTTTGACACATGGCATCTTGACGCTGAGAAGCGTGAGATCGCACGCCATATGCCGGAATTAATGCGCCAACATGGCGTCGATCCTTTTTATGCGAAATTCTGGGATCTTTGGATGGGGGCTCTACAAAATACTCAGCCAAAGCTTCTAGCTTACTTGATATACATGGTTCAGCGCCTTCTTTATATGAAGTCGATTCTGAAACCAACAGGGTCGATTTACCTTCACTGCGACCCCACGGCTAGCCACTATATCAAGATCATGATGGACGGAATTTTTGGCCATGATAATTTCCGGAATGAAATTATCTGGAAACGAACCGGGGCCCATGGTCGTGCAAAACGATGGGGGCCAATTCATGACGTAATTCTATTCTATTCTGCTGGAAAGAACTATAAGTGGAATAGGGTTTATCAGCCATATCAGAACGATTACTTAGAAACTGCCTATTCGCAAAAAGATGCGCGCGGCCAGTATCAGCCGATCACATTAGACGGTCCGGGAACACGCACGGGCAGCTCTGGGGATCCATGGAAAGGCGTCAACCCAACTGATAAGGGGCGCCATTGGGAACTCCCCCCTGACCGCGCATTGCCGAGTTGGTTTGTTCGTCCCAATCGTTTTGCCGAGATGTCAGTACAGGAGCGCCTCGATGTCCTCGATGATCAAGGGCTCATATATTGGCCAAAACGCGGGTCAGTGCCTCGCTTCAAGCGATACGCATCCGTTGCAGAAGGAAATCCGATTCAAGATATCATTACCGATATTGGCCCCTTGTCTTCTCATTCGAATGAACGAATGGGGTATCCAACTCAAAAGCCAATTGAACTGCTTAAAAGAATAATTCTAGCATCCACCAATGAAGGTGATGTGGTGTTCGACCCGTTCTGCGGTTGCGGCACTGCAATTTATGCAGCGCATGAGCTTCGCCGCAAATGGGTGGGATGCGATATTGCAATCCTCGCAGTTAAAATCGTTCGCGAAGTCCTTGAAGGCGAATATAAACTCGCCGAGGGATCAGATTTCGAAGTTCGAGGAATCCCGGTCAGCCTGGCTCAAGCACAAGAGCTCTCCAACCGAGATAAATTCCAGTTTCAACATTGGTTTGTCGAGCGCGTTGGTGGTTTTCCGACTCAAAAGCGCTCAGCTGACAAAGGCGTTGACGGCAGGTTGTACTTTGATCGAGGCGGCGCACTGGAGGAACTAATCATCTCAGTTAAAGGTGGCGCGATCAAGCCAGCCGATGTGCGAGAGCTTCGCGGTACCATGGAACGAGAGGGCGCACCTATGGCGGCGCTGCTATGTCTACATGAACCCACTCCGGCTATGCGAGCCGAGGCAGAAGCCGCAGGCCTGTATGAAGCGTTCGGAACAAAGTATCCTCGCTTGCAGATTTTGAGCGCTAGCGATGTCCTTGAAAGGAAGGTTGAGCTTAAAACGCCATCGAAGGTCCGCACACGACTTACCAGCGGGCAAATGGCCTTCACGCTTGCATAAAACTGCAAGCCTGCTAGGATTTCCCAGCTTGTAGTTGGATGGCGCGCCCGGCAGGACTCGAACCTGCAACCGTGAAATTGCGACACTCCCGCTCTATCCAATTGAGCTACGGGCGCCGACGACCAGGCAGGCTGCAACTTGCCTGGTCGTCATCCGCCTTCTGTTTGAAGTGCCTCCGGACTTCCGTCCATTTAAAAGTCCAAAACCGTGTGCAGCAAAGGCAGCTAAAAGCGCCTTAAATCTCGCATTTTTTGAGATGACGTCAAATTTCTCCAATTACTCCGCCGCCACACGCTCCCCCACCCGACCCCGCTCCAGCAACGGCGCCAGATACGTCCCCGTATAGCTCCGCGGCGCCTTCGCCACCTGCTCGGGCGTGCCCTCGGCGACCACCTCGCCGCCCTTGACGCCGCCTTCCGGCCCCAGATCGAGGATCCAGTCCGCCGTCTTGATGACGTCGAGGTTGTGCTCGATCACCACCACTGTATTGCCCTGCTCGACCAGCGCGTGGAGGACTTCGAGCAGCTTGCGCACGTCCTCGAAGTGCAGGCCGGTGGTGGGTTCGTCGAGGATGTAGAGGGTCTGGCCCGTGGCGCGACGGGCGAGTTCCTTGGCGAGCTTGACGCGCTGCGCCTCGCCGCCCGACAGGGTCGTCGCCTGCTGGCCGACCTTGATATAGCCGAGGCCGACTTCCGCCAGCATCGCCATCTTGTCGCGGATCGGGGGGACGGCCTTGAAGAACTCGACCGCGTCCTCGACCGTCATGTCGAGCACGTCGGCGATGCTCATCCCCTTGAACTTCACCTCGAGCGTCTCGCGATTGTAGCGCGCGCCGTGGCAGACGTCGCAGGTGACGTAGACGTCGGGGAGGAAGTGCATCTCGATCTTGAGCACGCCGTCGCCCTGGCACGCCTCGCACCGGCCGCCCTTGACGTTGAAGCTGAAGCGGCCGGGCTTGTAGCCGCGCGCCTGCGCCTCGGGCAGGCCGGCGAACCAGTCGCGGATCGCGGTGAAGGCGCCGGTATAGGTCGCCGGGTTGGAGCGCGGGGTGCGGCCGATCGGCGACTGATCGATGTCGATCACCTTGTCGAGATGCTCGAGCCCGGTGATCTTGTCGTGCTTGCCGGCGAGGACGCGCGCGCCGTTGAGCTGGCGCGCGGCGGCGGCGTAGAGCGTGTCGATGGTGAAGCTCGACTTGCCCGAGCCCGACACGCCGGTGATGCAGGTGAAGGTGCCGAGCGGGATCGACGCGGTGACGCCGGTCAGGTTGTTGGCGGTGGCGTTGTGGACGGTGAGCTTCTTGCCGGTGCCCTTGCGGCGCTTGGCCGGCACCTCGATGCGGCGGGTGCCGTTGAGGTAATCGGCGGTGACGCTGCCTTCGGTGGCGAGGACCTCCCGGAGCGAGCCGCGGGCGACGACCTCGCCGCCATGGACGCCGGCGCCGGGGCCCATGTCGATCAGGTAGTCGGCGGTGCGGATCGCATCCTCGTCATGCTCGACGACGAGCACGGTGTTGCCGAGATCGCGCAGGCGGCGGAGCGTGGCGAGCAGCATGTCGTTGTCGCGCTGGTGCAGGCCGATCGAGGGCTCGTCGAGGACGTAGAGCACGCCGGAGAGGCCGCTGCCGATCTGCGAGGCGAGGCGGATGCGCTGGGACTCGCCGCCCGAGAGGGTACCGCTGGTGCGGTCGAGGTTGAGATAGTCGAGCCCGACATTGTTGAGGAAGCCGAGGCGCTCGTCGATCTCCTTGAGGATGGCTCGCGCGATTTCCTGCTGCTGGGGGGTGAGGTCGGCGGGCAAGTTGGCGAAGAAGGGCAGCGCGTCGGTGACCGAGAGGCGGGTGACGCTGGAGATGTCGCGGCCGGCGATCTTGACCGCCAGCGCCTCGGGCTTGAGGCGCGCGCCGTGGCAGGTCTCGCAGGCATGGGCGGCCTGGTACTTCGACAGCTCCTCGCGCATCCAGGCGCTCTCGGTCTGGAGCATGCGGCGGTTGAGGTTGCCGATCACGCCCTCGAACGGCTTGCGGACGTCGTAGGACTTCTTGCCGTCGACGAAGGTGAGCGTGACGGGCTTGCCGCCGGTGCCGTGGAGGATGATCAGCTGGACCTCGCCGGGGAGGTCGCGCCACGGGGTTTCGAGGCTAAAGCCGAACTCGCGCGCGAGGCTGCCGAGGACCTGCATGTAATAGGGCGAGGGCGGGTTGGACTTGGCCCAGGGGACGACCGCGCCCTTCTTGATCGAGAGGTCGTGGTTGGGGACGACGAGGTCCTCGTCGAACACCAGCCGCTCGCCGAGGCCGTCGCATGCCGGGCACGCGCCCTGCGGGGCGTTGAAGGAGAAGAGGCGCGGCTCGATCTCGGGGATAGTGAAGCCGCTGACCGGGCAGGCGAACTTTTCGCTGAAGACGATGCGGTTGGCGGGGACGCCGGCGCCTTTCATCTTCCCATCCGTCACCCCAGCGAAAGCTGGGGTCTCGGGCGGATTCGCGCCTTCGCTGGAGGCCCCAGCTTTCGCTGGGGCGACGGATTCGGCAGCGAACGTCTGCGGGGCTTCCTGCACGCGGTTGCCGGCGAGTTCGTCGACCGTGGTGTCGACCAGGTCGATATAGGCGAGGCCGTCGGCGAGCTTGAGCGCGGTCTCGAAGCTCTCGGCCAGGCGGGTGGCGATGTCGTCGCGCACGACGAGGCGGTCGACCACGACCTCGATGTCGTGCTTGTACTTCTTGTCGAGCGCGGGGGCTTCCTCGATCAGATAGGTCTCGCCGTCGATGCGGACGCGCTGGAAGCCGGCCTTCTGCCACTCGAGCAGCTCCTTGCGGTACTCGCCCTTGCGGCCGCGCACGACCGGGGCGAGGAGCAGGAGGCGCGTGCCCTCGGGCAGGGCGAGGACGCGGTCGACCATCTGGCTGACGGTCTGCGCCGCGATCGGGAGGCCGGTCGCGGGGCTGTAGGGCACGCCGACGCGCGCCCAGAGCAGGCGCATGTAATCGTAGATCTCGGTGACCGTGGCGACGGTCGAGCGCGGGTTGCGGCTGGTGGTCTTCTGCTCGATCGAAATAGCGGGGCTGAGGCCCTCGATATGCTCGACATTGGGCTTCTGCATCATCTCGAGGAACTGGCGCGCATAGGCGCTGAGCGACTCGACATAGCGGCGCTGGCCCTCGGCATAGATGGTGTCGAAGGCGAGCGAGGATTTGCCCGAGCCCGACAGGCCGGTGATGACGGTGAGCGTGTCGCGCGGGATGTCGATGTCCACGCCCTTGAGATTGTGCTCGCGCGCGCCGCGGACGCTTATGTGTGTCAGCATACCGAACACCTATGCTGAATGATGTGGGTGAGACTCATGGGGCGTGGTTCTAGCTTTGTTCTTTGGGGGAAGCTAGAGGGGAGATAGGAGCGGCCCCGCAAATTCGCCACCTGCACGGGTCGCCGCCGAAACCGATGCGTTTTCTCGCGCCGTTGCCGCCCCAGCCGAACCTTTGATCCGGTTCGGATGCGTCAACATTGGGCCATAGGTACAACAGCAGCGACGATCCGCCCATTATGGGGAGGCGCGCAAGATCACCGGCTGCATCGCGAGGAACGCGTCCGATCCGGACGATGTTCCCCGTTCGCCCCCGCTCTGTTCGGCTAGGCTCCGCCGCATATGCACGGGGCCGGAACAGGGACATGAGCCAGCTTTACTATGGCGACAATCTGGAGGTGCTGCGCGAGCATGTTGCCGACGAGAGCGTCGACCTGATCTATCTCGACCCGCCGTTCAACTCCAACGCCAACTACAACATCCTCTTCAAGTCGCCGAAGGGCGCCGCGGCGGACAGCCAGATCGAGGCGTTCGAGGATACGTGGCACTATGGCCCGGAAGCGGCGCAGGCGTTTCACGAGGTGATGACGAGCGGCAACACCGATGTCGCCAACCTGCTGCGTTCAATGCAGGAGTTTCTCGGCCAGAATGACATGATGGCCTACCTGGCGATGATGGCGGCGCGCCTGATCCACCTGCATCGGGTGCTCAAGCCGACCGGCAGCCTGTACCTGCACTGCGACCCGACCGCGAGCCACTATCTGAAGCTGCTGCTGGACGGCGTGTTCGGGGCGAGCAATTTCCGGAACGAGATCGTGTGGGAGCGAACCAACTCCCACAACATGAAGACCGCGGGGTGGACTCGCTCCAACGATACGATCTTCTTCTACTCGAAATCGGAGAGCTGGGTGTTCAACACCCGCTACCAGCCCTACGGTCCCGAGCAGATGAAGCGGTATCGCCCGGATGCGGACGGGCGGTTGTACAAGGCGGAGAATCTGACCTTCTCCTCCGCCAACAAGAGCCGCCAGTTTGAATGGCGGGGAACCCGTCCCCCGCCCAACCGATCCTGGGGCGCATCGCTCGAGCAGCTCGAGAAATGGTGGGCGGAAGGCCGCATCCTCAAGCGGCAGGATGGCTCGCCGAGAATGGACGGGCTGAAAGTCTATCTGGATGAGATGCCGGGAAAGCCCGTCGGCACGAACTGGGCGGACATCGACCGCGTCGGCAACACGTCCGGCGAACGCCTCGGCTATCCGACACAGAAGCCGCTCGCATTGCTCGAACGCATCATCTCCGCATCCTCCAATGAGGGCGATGTCGTCCTCGACCCCTTTTGCGGCTGCGGCACCGCCGTCCATGCCGCGCAGAAGCTGGGCCGCCAGTGGATCGGGATCGACGTCACCTACCTGGCGATCGGCCTGATCGAGCGGCGATTGCGCGAGGCGTTCCCGCGCACCCGGTTCGAGGTCGTCGGCGAACCCAAAGGCCTGATGGACGCCGAACATCTTGCCGCCAGCGAGCCCTATCAGTTCCAGTACTGGATTACGCAGAAGATCGGCGGGCAGCCCTATCGGGGCGGGCGCAAGGGGGCGGATCGCGGGATCGACGGCTATATCTATTACACCAAGAACGACGCTGCGGCGGGCAAGTCATCCACCGCCGCGGCGATCATATCGGTCAAGGCCGGGCGCAATGTCGGCGTGGCGATGATCCGCGAACTCAAGGGCGTTCTGGAACGCGAGAAGGCGGATATCGGCATTTTCGTGTGCGTGGCGAATCCCAGCCGCGAGATGGAGCGCGAAGCGGCAGCGGCGGAAATCTGGACCGATCCGGTGACCGGCATCGGCTATCCGCGCCTTCAGATCTTCACCCTGGCCGAGCTGTTCCAGAACAGGCAGCCCAGCGTTCCGCTGCTCGACCGGCAGGCCGGATACAAGCGCGCGAAGGCAGAGGAGAATAGCGAGCAGGGGCTGCTGCTGTGAGCCTTAGATTGAGAACTCATGCAAGTCGTTGTCATTGGGGGATCAACTCGCCCTTATTCGTCATCCCCACGCAGGCGGGAATCCATTGTCGCTGCCGGTGCAGCTCAATCCGCCCGGTCAGCCAGAATGGATTCCCGCCTGCGCGGGGATGACGATGCTGGAATATGAGTCCCCAACCTCCCCTACCCCGCCGCCCGGCACAGCGCGTCGGTCGCCAGCGCCACACGCGATTCCGTGGTCTCGCGGTTGCTGGGATCGTTGCGCACGCCGCGCGTTTCGGTGTTGAACGCCAGCAGCGTTGCCACTCCGCGGTCAGGACAGAGGCTCAAATAGGCGCGGAAGCCGTTCTGGTCGCCATTGTGGCCGATGACGCGGATACCCTCGACCCGGTCGATGAAGAAGCTCAGGCCAACCTGCGTGGTCGTCGCCATGCGTCCCTGGCTGAAGTCCTCGCCCGCGGGGAGACGGGGCTGCCACATCTCTTCCAATGACGCGCGCTTGAGGATCAGGTCGTAATCGGCCTTTCGCGCCGGATCACCGAGCAGGAAGGCGGCGTATCTCGCCATGTCGGGCATCGGGGCGTTGAGGCCGCCGTTGGAGACCGTCACGCCGGTGTCGGCGTCGAACGGGGCCGCGGTGCGCTTGCCGTCGCGGATATGGTAGCTGCGCGAACGGTGCTTCAGCAGGTGCGGCGGGGTGCGGTCGAAATAGCTCATGTGCATGCCGAGCGGGCGCAGGATGTTCTTGTCGATATAGACTTCATAGTCCTCGCCGGAGAGGCGCTCGATCACCTGGCCCAAATAGACGATGCCGGGGTTGGAATAGCTGTAGCGGCTGCCGGGCCTGAACTGGACCTCCGTGTAGGGAAGCATCGCCTCGAGCTGCTTCCAGCTTGGCGGCTCGAACGGCTGCCAGTCCTTGTCGCGCCACGGCCAGGTACCGTTGCGGAAACCGGCGCTATGGCTGAGCAGCTGGCGGATCGTGATGGCACCGGTGTCGCCGAAGGGGTTGTGGACCTTCGCGAGCTCGGGGACGTATTTCACGATCGGATCGTCGAGCTCCAGCAGGCCGCGGTCGCGCAATTGCAGGATCGCGATGCCGGTCATCGTCTTGGTGACCGACGCCCAGTGGTAGATGGTGTTGGCATCGACCGGGATATGCGCGTCGGCGTCCTGCTCGCCGAGGTGATCGGCGGCGAAGGTGCGACCATTCCGGATCAGGTAGAAGCTGCTGCCGGCGATGTTGGCGCGCTGCACCTCGGTGCGGTGGAGCTTGCGGAAATCCGACAGGGCCTTGTCCAAGGGAGCGTCCTGCGCGGCGGCGGGGGCGGCGAGCAACAGGCTGGCGGCGATGTGGCGGAGCATGGCTCCCCTCCCCTTGTTCCTTGGCCCGCTCAGGACGGCTTGAGCGTGGTGCGTGAGGCCGCGGCCTTATCCACCGCGGCGCGGCTGTAGAGCAAGGGGAGCGTGTCGCCCGCGATCCACGAACCGTACTGATCGCGGTAATGCGGCGAGCGCGGGTCGATCGACTGGCCGGGGAGGATCAGGATGCGCGAATTGTCCCACGCGCCGACGTCGATCACCTGCTGGTAGCTGGAACCGCCGCCGACGTTCCAGCCGGGGCCGGAGCCGAGCCAGCGCGCCATCACGGTATAGCCGTCGCCGCCCGAGCCCTGCCCCTCGATCGGCGGGAACGCCTTGGCGATGGCGGGGATCGCCGAGAGCGGATGACGGAGCTTGACCTGGTGCAGCGTGCCCCAGCGCCACGCGGCGGGATCGGCCCCGAGCAGCTGCTGCGCCGAGGCCCAGCCGGCGGCAAGCGCCGCATCGAGGATCGCATCGCGCGTGCCCTGCGGATCGGCGCCGAGGCGGGCGTCGGGCTTGTCCAGCAGACCGAGCAGGATCGAGGGGGCGATCTCGGTCACCAGGTTCTTGGCGCGTTCCGGGACGATGGCGGCGAGCATGCGCTTGCTGAGGTCGCGCCAGACGATCTCGAACAGGGCGGCGGGGCCGCTGTCGGCGTCGAGATGGGCGTTCCAGCCGCGGAGCATGTCCACCGCAGGCCTGGCGGCGGCCGAGGGGCTGGCGGGCAGCTGAGCGAGGAACTGGCGCGCGGGGGTGGAGAGCGTGTCGTGCTGGAGCGCCACGCTGTCGGCGATGCTGTGCCTGGGCTGCGCGGCGAGAACCTCGGCGCAGCGCTCGTAGCGGTAGGGGTCGCGGAACGAGAAGGCCGGGATGCGGTCGCGCGGCCAGTCGTCGGGCAGGTTGTTCTGGTTGGCCGAGGCGAACCAGCCCTTCTTCGGGTTGTACTCGCTGGGCAGCGAGGAGAAGTTGCGCATCCCGGTCCAGTCGTGGCTTCCGTCGCCGGGCACGGGGAGCAGGCCGTCGCCCGCCTTGCGCACGGGCATGAAGCCGATCACCTGCCAGCCGGTGTTGCCGTCGATATCGGCATAATGGAAATTGGTCGGCGACGGATGCAGCGCGAACGCCTTGCGCAGGCTGGCCCAGTCCTTCGAGAGGTTGATCGCGATCATCGCGAAGCAATCGGCCGAGCCGGGCTGCATCGCCACGGTGGTGAGCACGCTGGCGCGGCATCGGGCGGGATCGTGCGCGATCACCGGCCCCTGCACGGCATAGCGGAGTGTCACCGTCTCGGCCGGGCCGTCCTTGACCGGGATCGTCTCGGTGACGGTCTCGAACCGCTTCCAGCCGCCGCCGTGGCGATATTGCTCGGGGTTCTCGGGGTTGAGCTCGAGGATGAACAGGTCGCTCTGGTCGATATGGAAGTTGGTGCGGCCGAAGGCGAAGCGGTCGGTATGGCCCTGCATGATGCCGGGCAGGCCGGGCGAGCCGCCGCCGATCACGTCGAGGCCTGGCGCGGTGAGGTGCGCGACGTGGCGCGGGCTGAACCCGCCGATGCCGAGATGCGGATCGTTGGCGAGAATCGGGCGGCCGGTGGCGGTGCGCGAGGGCGCGACGGTCCAGGCGTTGCTGCCGGCATTGCCGCGATCGGCGGAGGTGGCATTGTCGAGCGACGACACGCGCGCGGCGGGTGCGGCGGGGTCGGCCGCGGGGGGCGGGCCGCCAAAGGGCAGCCGCCCGATGCGCAGCACGCCGAGATCGGCATCGGTGACCGCGGCGGCGTCGAGCCCCTTGGGCAATGTCATCTTCCATGCCGGGCGCAGCGGCGCGACGATCGCGTCGAGATCGAGCAGGCCCAATGCGGCGAGCTGGGCGCGGCGCACGCTGTCGTCGGTATTGCCTTCGGACGCCTCGCGCTGGCGCACCAGATCGTCGAGATTCCACTTGAGCGGGGCGATGCCGAGGATGCCGTATTCGAGCGGGAGCAGGCTGGGGTCGGCGGTGACCTCGTCGATGCGCGCGTTGATCCCGGCGACATAGGCGCGCGCGCAGGCGAGGACGTCGGCGGGAACGCGCGCCAGCTCGGCATCGAGATCGCCGCGGAAGCGGAACAGGCGCGCGACGGCGTCATGCTTCGCGAATTTCGGGCCGAACGCCTCGGCGAGGCGGCCGAGATCGCGGCGGTAGGACAGGTCGATCTGGAACAGCCGGTCGCGCGCGACGACATAGCCTTGGCCGAAGAACGCGTCGGGGATGGTGGCGGCACGGATGTGCGGGATGCCGTAGCGGTCGTCGACGATCTCGATGGGGGCACTCAATCCCTGCATGATGCGCTCCCGGTTTACCGTCACCGGACCGACGCGCAACGGCGCGCCGGCAGCGGGAACGGCGGCCAGAATGGCGGTCGAGCCCAGCAGGAATGAACGTCGGTTGAGCATCGGCTATTCCCCCGCTGTGTCGCCAGCCCGGGAAGGTAGCCAGCAGCCCGCGCCTGTCCATGCAATGCGCATAGGACGCCGATAACCCCGGGTTATGGGTTCACCAGCGCGGGGCGGCGGCTCCGTCGGTCATGCGGATCGGCTCGATCGAGCCGTCGGGGGCGTAGCGGACGCGCTCGACCGCGACCTGGCGCTCGCCCCTGAACGGGCCTTCGCCGCGCGGGCGCTCCCAGCGGTGATAGACGATCATCAGGCCGCCGTCCTTCGGGTGCCGGACGAAGCTGTGGTGGCCGGGCCCTTGATGCGTGGCGTCGCTCTCGAGGATCTTGCCGCGATAGGTCCAGGGACCCGTGGGTGAGGAGGATGTGGAATAGTGGACCGAGTAGCTGGCGTCGTTCCACTTTCCGTGGCTGTAGGAGAGGTAATAGGTGCCGTCCCGCTCGTGCATGAAGGCGCCTTCGGTGAAGGACTGAGGCTGATCGACCTTCACCTCGCGCCTGAACGAGACCATGTCGGGGTTGAGCTCGAACACGCGCAAGGTCGCCCCCGCGCTGCCGCCCACGTAGAAATAGGGCGTCTTCGTCTTGGGATCGACGAACACCATCGGGTCGATCGCCTCGAAGCCGTTGCCGCCGGTGAGCAGCGGCTTGCCGCTGTCGGTGTACGGCCCTTCGGGGCGGTCGGCGACGGCGACGCCGATGCGGCTGGGGGTCGGGTTCTGCGGGCCGACCGAGTAATAGAGATAATATCTGCCGTTGGCGGCGGCGACGCCGGGCGCCCACAGGAAATGCTGCGGTGCGCCGTCGTCGCCGATCCACCTGATCTGGTCGCGGCGGATCAGCTCGCCGCGGTTGCGCCAGGTCTCGAGGTCGCTGGTCGAGAAGGCGCCGAAGCGGTCCGCCGACCAGCTGCCGCCGGGGCCGCCGGTGGGGAACACCCACAGCTCGCCGCCGATGACGATGGCGTGCGGGTCGGCGCCCTCGAACTGCGGATTGTCGGCGAGCGCCGGGGCGGCGGCAAGCGCCGCCCCGAGCAGGAACAATGCACGCCGCATCAGAAGCGCGCCCGGAAGCCCACCGCGTAGATGCTGTCGTCGGTGCGCACGTCGCGGATGAAATAATCCTCGTTGATGTAGCTGCGGTAGCGCGAGCGCAGCACGTTGGTGCCCTCGACCATGAAGGTCAGCCTGGGCGTCACATCATAGGACAGGCTGAAGTCGAGGCGGCCGTTCGGGCGGACATAGTTGAGCCAGGGGTCGGCATCCACCGGCCGAACGTCGCCCGCGCCGCTGCGGTCCTCGTCGAAATATTCCGAGCGATAGGTGTAGACGACGCGCCCCGAGATGCCGTTGCGGTCGTAGAGCAGGCCGGCGTTGAAATTATACTTCGACACGCCCTGGAGCGGGAAGCCCGCCAGCTGGTCGCCGCCGCTCACTTCGCTGTCGGCATAGGTGAAGTTGCCGAACACGCCGAAGCCGGCGAGATCCCCGGGCAGGAAGTCGAAGAACATCTGGCCGCTGACCTCGACGCCCTTGAGCTTGGCCTGACCGACGTTGCGCGGGCGGGAGATGTTGTAGACGATGCCGTCGATCGTCTCGACATCGACCCCGTTGATCACGCGATCGGTGATATCGCGATAATAGCCGCCGACGGCGATGTAGCCCGACTTCCAATAATATTCGAGCGTCGCATCATAGCTGTCCGACTTCTGCGGGCGCAGGTCGGGATTGCCGCCCGACCCGCTGTTGCGGATGTTGGGGTTGGTCGAGACGATGTAGTTGAGGCCCGGATTGAGCGACCCGAAGGCGGGGCGCGCCAGCGTCTTGGAGTAAGTGAGGCGCGCCTGCAGCCCGCCGCCGAACTGGATGCGCGCGCTGGCGTTGGGCAGCCAGTCCTCGTCGCTGGTGTCCGCGGTGGTGGTCACCGGCACGCCGTCGACGCGGCCGGTGCCGGTGATCGTGCGATCGGTGCGGGTGTAGCGCAGGCCGAGCTTGCCATCGACGGTGACGGTGTCGCCGAGCGGGATCTCATATCCCGCCTGGATATAGGCGGCATAGGTCTTCTCAGCCGCCTCGAACCGGCGGGTGGGATCGAAGGGCGGCTGGCCGGCGGGGGCGCCGAAGAAGGCGCGCAGCCGTGACTGCCCCTCATCCGACAGCAGATATTCGCGGCTGGGGACGAGGAACGGCGCGCCCTGGTTGATCTGCGGGATGCCCGGCGCGCGGATGAAGAAATCGTCGGGAACCCCGGCGGCGGTCACCAGCGTGTTGCCCGAGCCGCCCGGAGGGGCGATGCCGAGCTGGACCTGATCGAACACCGCGCCGCGATCGGCATAGCGGCCGCCGAACTCGATCGTCTTGAGGATCGAGCCGACCTCGTACGACGCGTCGAGCTTGATCGCGAGCAGATCACCCGCCGAGCGCGAATAATCCTGGAACAGCCCGTTGACGAAGGTGTAGCCGTCGGCCGAGGCCATCGGATTGCCGGGGATGGTGATGACGGCGGTCTTGTCCGGATTGTCGAAGTCGACGGTCGCCGCGGCGACCTTCTTGCCGGTATCGACGATGAACGTCTCGTTGTTGACGATCGATTCCTGATAGGATGCGTCGAGCACCGCCGTGAACCGGTCGCCCTCGTACTTGAGGCCGAGCGCGCCGAGATAGCTGTCGGTCTTGTGGTTCTTCGCCTGCATCGAGGTGAAGGAGCTGATGTTGTTGAACGTGCCGCCGACCATGTTGCAGATATTGCGCGTGGTGTAGCCGCCGGGCTGGTTCTCGCCCGCGGCCAGCTCGTTGGAATTGGGGTTGAAGCCCGCGCCGTTGACGCGCGCGGTGAAGCAATTGTCGTCGGTCGTGACGCCGGTCACGCTGCTCGAGTTGAACAGCTGATACTCGTAGAAGGCGGTGGCGAACTTGCCGCGATAGGCCGAGTAGAGGCCGTCGGCATAGACCTGAAGCTCGGGCGTCGCCTGCCATTGCAGCGAGGCGTTGGCCTGAGGCCGCGAATAGCTGCCATATTCGTTGAGGCCGCCGGTCGAGATCGGGATCGCGACATCGGGATTGCCGAGCGCGCTGCCGGCCCGCCGCTCCGCGACATAATGGGTCGGGCGGTTGAACTGGATGTCGTACCACGACGCGCTGACGAGCACGCCGATCTCGCCGATGCCGGTGTCCCAGCGATCGGTGACGAGCGCACTGACCTGGGGGCTGAGCTTCTCGATGTTCGAGGCGTAGCTGAGCTTGCCGCCGATCGCGATCGTCGGATCCCTGTAGTCGAACGCCTTGTTGAGCCGCAGGTCGATCGCGCCGGCGACGCCGCCCTCGATCAAGTTGGCGGTGTTCGACTTGAACACGTCGACGCGCGCCAGCGCCTCGGCCGGAAGATCCTGGAAGGCGAAGCCGCGGCCGGCCGCGGTGAAGATCTCGCGCCCGTCGAGCGTGGTGAGGATGTCGCCCAGGCCGCGGATCAGCGGATTGACGATCTCGTTGTTGCCGCCGACCGTGACCTGAACGCCCGGCACGCGCTGGAGCGCGGCGGCGGTGGTGGGATCGGGGAACTTGCCGATGTCCTGCGCGACGATCGAATCGACCACCTGCGGCGCATCGCGCTTGATGTCCGCGGCGCGCGCCAGGCTGGCGCGGATGCCGGTGACGACGACTTCCTCGGCGGCGGGATCCGCCGCCTGTGCCGTCTGGCTGGGTTGCTGGGGTTCCGCGGTCTGGGCCGAAGCGGCCGCGGTGGTTGCGATGAGCGCCAGAGCCGACGCCGAACTCGTCAAAACGACCGGAAAACGTGACATCCGATCCTCCCTCCACTGTTACGCGCCGCGCATGTTTACGCGGCGGAAGACGTCTCCCTACGGTAAACGTTTCCAGCAGACAATTCTTAATTATCTTATCTAAACGATAAAATATAAAACGGGCGCGTAACGATGCCCGTTTTCCGTCGATGAGACGGAATCGCCAGGGATGTGGTCGTCGTGAAAATCCGAGCAGCCGCGATGCGCGGCGAGGCGCCGGACGGCTTCTATCGGCCTGGATCGGTCATCGAGGGCGGGTCGCTTGCCGGGAAGCTGTCGTCGAGCGCCTCGTCCAGCGCCGCCTCGCGCTTGTTGCGGGCGATGCTGGCCTCCATCCGCGCGATCTGCTCGGGCGTGGCGTCCTTCTGGTGCAGCGCCTTCCACTGCGCATAGGGCATGCCGTAGATCGCCTGACGCGCGCTATCCTTGTTGAGCTGGCCGCGGCTCGCTTCTTCCAGCCAGTCCGCGAGGCAGTTGCGGCAGAAGCCCGCCAGGCCCATCAGCTCGATATTCTCGGCGTCGGTGCGGTGGCGGAGATGACGGACGAGGCGGCGAAACGCTTCGGCTGCGATTCGGTCGTCAATGCGGTCCAGCCCAAATCTGTCTGGCGTTGTCATTGTTTCGCCTCCACGGTTGTATCGCCCGCATTTGCCGCTAGGGAACGGCGCGCACAAGGAGATTAGAAATATGTCGAAGGCGATCCATCCGCGCTCGCGCAAGGTGCGTGTCCTCGCGACGCTGGGTCCGGCGAGCAACTCGCCCGAGATGATCGCCGCGCTCCATGCCGCGGGCGCCGATGCCTTCCGCATCAACATGAGCCATGGCGACCAGGAATCGAAGGTGCCGGTGATCGCGGCGATCCGCGAGCTGGAGAAGACCACCGGGCGCCCCACCACGATCCTCGCCGACCTGCAGGGCCCCAAGCTGCGCGTCGGCAAGTTCGCGGAAGGGCGGGTGGTGCTGGAGACCGGCGCGACCTTCCGCCTCGACCGCGACAAGACGCCGGGTGACGCGACCCGCGTCGAGCTTCCCCATCGCGAGATCTTCGAGGCGGTGACCGAGGGCGCGCGACTGCTGCTCGACGACGGCAAGATGGTGCTGCGCGTAACCAACTATGGCGACGGCTGGATCGAGACCCGGGTCGAGGTCGGCGGCACGCTGTCCAACTCGAAGGGGCTCAACGTCCCCGACATGATCCTGCCGATGGCGGCGCTGACCGAGAAGGACCGCAGCGATCTGGCCTTCGCGGTCGAGCAGAAGGTCGACTGGATCGCCCTCTCCTTCGTGCAGCGGCCCGAGGACCTGGCCGAGGCGCGGCGGCTGATCGGGGGCGGCGCGGCGTTGCTCGCCAAGATCGAGAAGCCGAGCGCGGTGACGCGGCTGGAGGAGATCGTCGAGGCGTGCGACGGCGTGATGGTCGCGCGCGGCGACCTGGGCGTCGAGCTGCCGCCGCAGAACGTGCCGCCGATGCAGAAGCGCATCGTCGAGACCGCGCGGCGCCTCGGCCGCCCGGTGATCGTCGCGACGCAGATGCTCGAATCGATGATCACTTCGCCCTCCCCCACCCGCGCCGAGGTCTCCGACGTCGCGACCGCGGTGTATGACGGCGCCGACGCGATCATGCTCTCGGCCGAGAGCGCGGCGGGCCAGTGGCCGGTCGAATCGGTGACGATGATGGACGCGATCGCGGATTCGGTGGAGCGCGACCCGGCGCATGGCGATCGCGTGCACTTCACCGTGACGCGGCCCGACCCGACCACCGCCGACGCGCTGGCCGAGGCGGCCAAGTCGATCGCCGCGACGGTGTCGGCGAGCGCGATCATCTGCTTCACCATGTCCGGCTCGACCGCGCGCCGCATCGCGCGCGAGCGCCCGTCGGTGCCGATCCTGGTGCTGACGCCGAAGATCGAGACCGCTCGCCGCATGGGCCTGTTGTGGGGCACGCACGCGGTGCACACCAAGGACGTCGATTCGTTCGAGGACATGGTCGCCAAGGCCAAGCGCATGGCGCTGCGCCAGGGCATCGCCAAGGCGGGCGACCGCGTGATCGTGTGCGCGGGCGTCCCGTTCGGCACGCCGGGCTCGACCAACGTGCTGCACGTCGTGCGCATCCTGGGCGACGAGCTGAAGGGGCGCTGAGGCCACAGCCCTCGGCTAGCTGCGCTAATCCTCCCCCGCCAGGGGGAGGTGCCGCCGAAGGTGGCGGAGGGGGCGGTGGGCGACGCATTATCGAAGGGGAGTTGCCGCCCTCCCCCTCCGTCACGCTGCGCGTGCCACCTCCCCCTGGCGGGGGAGGATTGAAATGTCAGGCGATCAGCCCCGCGTCCGCAAGTTCGCGGCGGGTGGCCTCAGCATCCTTGAAATGGATCGAGCGGATGCCGAGCGCCTGCGCGCCGGCGACGTTGGCGGCGTTATCGTCGATGAACACCGCCTCGTGCGGCTCCAGCTTGAAGCGGGCGAGCGCGAGGCGGTAGATCGCGGGATCGGGCTTCACCAGCTTCTCCTCGCCCGAGACGACGACGTCGCGGAAACGGTCGAACAGCTGAGGCCATTCGGCGCGGAAGGGCGGCCAGAACTCGTGGCTGAAATTGGTGATCGCGAACAGCGGCACCCCGGCCGAATCGAGATCGGCGACCAGATCGTGCATCCCCGGCACCGGGCCGCCGACGCTTTCGTTGAAGCGCGGCTGCCACGCCGCGATCAGATCAGCATGTTGCGGATGCTGCGCGATCAGCTCCGCCGAGGTCTCGGCGAAATCGCGGCCCTCATCATGCTGGAAATGCCAGTCGAGCGTGAGGACGCCGTCCAGAAACGCCGCGAGCGCCCGATCGTCCCCGATCAGGCGCTCGTAGAGAAAGCGCGGATGCCAGGTGAAGAGGACGTTGCCGATATCGAAGATAGCGGCGCGCGGTCCCTTCACGGCAGACCTCAGCCCTGGCGGGCCTTGAAGCGGCGCTGCGTCTTGTTGATCACGTACACGCGGCCGCGGCGGCGGATCACGCGGTTGTCACGGTGGCGCCCCTTGAGCGACTTCAGGCTGTTCACGATCTTCATGACCGGTCTCTACTATCTCGAATTGTGTGGCTGGTGCCGGAAAGAGGCGCCCGCCTAGAGGCGGATGCCGGCGAAGTCAAGGCGAGCGAGGCGGGATTCCGCGCAGAACATCGTCTCTTGGGGGTTGGCAGCGGAACCCGCGCAGGCGTAACGATGTTGACCGCGTTGAGCCGTTCGCTGCGGACGGCAGGAGGAGTAGCCGATGAAGACCCGTGTCCTGATCGCCATCACCGCAATGGCCGCGCTGACGGGCGGCTGCTCCACCACCGGCGGCGGGCGCCCGGGACCGGTCGATGTGACGCGCTACCACCTGTCGCAGCCGATTCCCGCAGGCACGGTGGCGATCCAGCCCAAGGACAGCGTCGCGGGGCCGGAATTCCAGCTTTATGCCGACGCGGTCGGCGCCGAGCTGGGGCGGATGGGATATACGCCCGCGGCCGCCGGCGCGCGCGCGGACTATATCGCGACGGTCGATTTCACCCGCACCGACCGCGGGCAGGTGCGCACGCGCCCGCCGCTGACGATCGGGATCGGCGGCGGCAGCTTCGGCGGCAATGTCGGCGTAGGCGGCGGCGCGAGCGTGGGCGTCGGCAGCAAGACGCGCACCGTCTATGGCCTCGAGCTCGCGGTGCAGCTGCGCCGCCACGGCGACAATACCGTGGTGTGGGAGGGCAAGGCGATCACCGAAGCGCTGAGCGGCGCTCCGGGCGCGCAGCCGGCCGACGGCGCGGCAAGGCTTGCCGCGGCGCTGTTCAAGGGGTTCCCCGGCCAGTCGGGCATCACTATCACGGTGAAGTGACCTCTCCCTCCAGACCGCCACGGTGACATGACCATCCAGATCAACGCCGCGTTCGACAGCGGCAACATCCGCTTGACCGGAATCGACGGCGACACCGTCGATCTCGAGATCGTCCCGGACCATCTCTCCGACTTCTACCAGTGGTTCCATTTCCGCGTGGCGGGCGCGCGCGGGCGGCGGCTGACCTTCCGCATCACCAATGCCGGCGGATCGGCCTATGCGTTCGGCTGGCCGGGATACCGGACGCGGGTGAGCACCGACCGCGAAGCGTGGCGGATGACCGACGGCGGCTATGCCGACGGGGTGTTCAGCTTCTCGTACGAATTCGAGGGCGATGTAGCGTGGTTCGCCTATTTCGCGCCCTATTCGATGGAGCGCCACGCCGACCTGATCGCGCGCATGGCGGCGCAGCCGGGGGTGACGCATCGCGAGCTCGGGCAGACGCTCGACGGGCGCGCGCTCGACCTGCTGACGCTGGGCGAGGGCCCCAAGCAGGTGTGGCTCTATGCCCGCCAGCATCCCGGCGAATCGATGGCCGAATGGTGGATGGAAGGCGCGCTGGAGAAGCTGACCGACCCGAACGACGCGACGGCGCAAGCGCTGCGCGCCAAGGCGACCTTGCATATCGTGCCCAACATGAACCCGGACGGGAGCTTCCGTGGGCATCTGCGCACCAATGCGGCGGGCGTGAACCTCAACCGCGAATGGCATGCGCCCAGCCTCGAGAAGAGCCCGGAGGTCTATCACGTCCGCAATGCGATGGACGCGACCGGCGTCGATTTCGCGATGGACGTGCATGGCGACGAGGCGATCCCGGCGAACTTCCTGGCCGGGTTCGACGGCATCCCGGGCTGGACCGAGGCGCTGGGCGCGAGATATGACGAATATGGCCGCCGGCTGGCCGCCGCGACGCCGCTGTTCCAGCTGGAAAAGGGCTATGAGAAGTCGGCGCCGGGACAGGCCAATCTGTCGATGTCGACCAACCAGCTCGCCGAGCGCTTCGGTGCGGTGTCGATGACGCTCGAGATGCCGTTCAAGGACCACAACCCCAGCCCGGACGCCGAATATGGCTGGTCGCCCGAGCGCTGCAAGGCGCTGGCGCACGCCTGCCTCGACACGCTGGCCGGCTTCATCGACGAGGTCTGAGCGGTGCAGGTTCGCGAAGGCGGCCTCGACGAGCCGCAGGTGATCGGTCTGCTCGAGATCCATGCCGGGGGCATGCTCGCCAACTCGCCGCAGGGAGCGTGCCATTTCCTCGACCTGTCGGGGCTGAAGAACCCCGACATCACCTTCCTGTCGGCATGGGAGGGCGAGACGCTGCTGGGGATCGGCGCGGTCAAGGCGCTCGATGCGGAGACCGGCGAGATCAAGTCGATGCGGACCGCGCAGGCCGCGCTGGGGCAAGGCGTGGGCACGGCGATCCTGCGGCACATCATCGCCCTGGCGAAGCAGCGCGGCTACACGGCGCTCAAGCTCGAGACTGGGACCGGCGCGGCATTCGATGCGGCGCATGCGCTCTATGCGCGACACGGCTTTACCCCCTGCCCCGCCTTCGCCGATTACGAGACGACCGAGTTCAACCGCTTCTTCGCGCTGCCGCTGAACTGAGGAACGGCGGCCGCCCTATGGCCGTTGTTCCCGGCGAAGGAGCAACGATCATGGCCGACGAGAAGGGCACGCAGACCCAGCCCCGCCCCAATATCTCGACCGAGAACCATATGCCGGGCGATGCGCCGCCCACGAAGACGTAACCCCGGCCCAACCTCTCGACCGAGCATCAGAAGCCCGGCGACGCGCGCAAGCCCGATGACGGGCTGGGGCGCGACCAGCCGCAACAGCAGGACGATCGCGGGCGGCGATCCTCGCTGACCGACCCTGATGCGACCTGAGGTAAGGTTCGCCCGTCAGTTCCAGTAATCGAGCATGTCGGCGGTGATCCAGCCGTTGACGTAGTTGAGATAGTAGAGCGCGAACAGGGTGGTCGCGACCGCCGTGGTGCGCAGCGCGATCCGTGCCGCGGGGAAATGCTGCGGCGCGCTTTCGGCCTGGCCCCGCACCAGAGTCTCCCCCGCCTCGACGCTGGTGCGCGCGTGAAAGGGCAACACCAGGAACAGCGCGAGGAACCAGAAGAGGAAATAGATCGCCAGCGCGCTGGGCCAACTCATCGCTTCAGACCTCGATCAGCAGGACGTCGACGACCGGCTTCTTGCCGGTCCATTTGACCGCCACGCGGCGGGTGGCGAGGCGCACGGCCTCGCGCAGCTTCTCGCGGTCGCCGCGGCCGCCCGCGGCAGCCGCCTGCGCCGCGGCGAGGCAGGCTTCCTCGATGAAGGGATCGCGATCCTCCTTCACGGGCACGCCCTGGATGCGCACCTCGGGCTCGCCTGCGACGCTGCCGTCCTTGCGGAGCGCGACCGCGACCGACATCTGGCCATAGAGGCCGAGCTTGCGGCGCTCGTTGATCGTCGAGCCGTCCGCCGGGAGGATGACGTCGCCATCGAGGACGAGGCGGCCCGCGGGGGCGTGGCCGAGCTTTTCGGGCTTGCCGGGGGCAAGGCGGATGATCTCGCCATTGGTCTGGATCACCGCGCCGGGAATGCCCTGTTCGATGCCGAAACGCGCCTGTTCGGCGATGTGGCGCATCTCGCCATGCACGGGAACCAGGATTTCGGGGCGGATCCAGCGGTACATCTCGGCCAGCTCGGGGCGGCCGGGATGGCCCGAGACATGGACGAAGGCCTGGCGGTCGGTGACCATCTCGACGCCCTTGGCCGCGAGCGCGTTCATGATCCGGCCGATCGCCAGCTCGTTGCCGGGGATCTGCTTGGACGAGAAGATGACGCGATCGCCCTTGTCGAGCTTGAGCGGGTGCGAATCCTCGGCGATGCGGGCGAGCGCGGCGCGCGGCTCGCCCTGCCCGCCGGTCGCGACGATCATCACCTTGTCGCGCGGGAGCGTCATCGCGGTCTCGAAATCGACCGTCTCGGGGAAGTTGCGGAGGTAGCCTGTAGCCCGCGCCACGCGCAGGATGCGGTCGAGCGAGCGGCCGGCGACGCACATCGCGCGGCCGGTGTCGCGCGCGGCCTCGCCCAGCGTCTGGAGGCGCGCGGCGTTGGAGGCGAAGGTGGTGACGAGGACGCGGCCCTTGGCCCCGGCGATCACGCGATCGAGGCCTTCGCGCACCTCCTGCTCGGAGCCTGAGGCCTCGGGGTTGAAGACGTTGGTGGAATCGCAGACCAGCGCGAGCACGCCCTCGTCGCCGATCTGGGTCAGCTCCTCGGCAGTCGAGGGCGAGCCCATCACGGGCGTGTCGTCGATCTTCCAGTCGCCGGTGTGGAACACGCGGCCATAGGGCGTGTCGATCAGGACGGCGTTGCCCTCGGGAATCGAGTGGGCGAGCGGAACGTAGCGGATGCCGAACGGGCCGAGCTCGAACGGCTCCTCCTCGCGCACCACGTTCAGCTCGACGCGGTCGGCGATCCCTTCCTCGTCGAGCTTGCCGTGGATCAGGCCCGCGGTGAACGGCGTGGCGTAGAGCGGCACGCCGAGATCGGCGGCGAGATAGGGCAGCGCGCCGATATGATCCTCATGCCCGTGAGTCAGCACGATGCCGAGCAGATCGTCCAGCCGCTCCTCGATGAACTGGAGATCGGGCAGGATCAGGTCGATGCCGGGATAGTCGGGCGTGCCGAAGATCACCCCGCAATCGACCATGATCCACTTGCCGCGGCAGCCATAGAGATTGACGTTCATGCCGATCTCGCCCGAACCGCCGAGCGCGAGGAAGAGAAGTTCGTTGCCGGGTGTCACTGATTTCCTGTCTCAATCAAAAGCCGTTCGCCCTGAGCTTGTCAAAGGGCAGTTCTTCCGCGAAAGAAATGCAAGGCTTCGACAAGCTCAGCCCGAACGGGGTTAGGGATGATCGGCCCGTGGATCAAACGCTGGTTGCCCGCGTCCGCTCCCACAGGATCGCGAGGCCCTGAATGGTCAGATCGGGCTCGATCACGTCGAAAACGCTGGTGTGCTTCTCGAACAGCACCGAAAGCCCGCCCGTGGCGATGACCTTTACCGGGCGGCCGATCTCGGCCTTCATCCGGGCGACCAGCCCCTCGATCATCGCGATATAGCCCCAATAGATGCCGATATGCATCTGGTCCGGCGTGTTGAGGCCGATCACGCTGGTCGATTGCGGCGCCTCGATCGCGACGCGGGGAAGCTTGGCGGCGGCGTTGACCAGCGCGTCGAGCGAGAGGTTGATGCCCGGCGCGATGATCCCGCCCTTGTACGCGCCCTCGTAATCCGCGACCTCGAAGGTCGTCGCGGTGCCGAAATCGATCACGATCAGGTCGCCGGGGTGCTTGTCGTGCGCGGCGATGATGTTGAGCGCGCGGTCGGCGCCCATATTCTGCGGTTCCTCGACATCAAGCCGGATCGGCCAGCCGTCCTTGCCCGCGATCACCGCTTCGGTCTTGAAATATTTGCTCGCCAGCACCTGGAGGTTGTGCAGCGCGCGCGGGACGACGGTGCCGACGATCACGCCGGTGACGTCGCTGCGGTCGAAGCCCTCGAGCGCGAGCAATTGGCTCAGCCATACGGCATATTCGTCGCCGGTGCGGCGCGGATCGGTGGCGATGCGCCACCGCGCCTTGATCTCGCGGCCATCGAGCAGCGCGAAGACGACATTGGTGTTGCCGGCGTCGATGGCGAGCAGCATTGCGGAGCCTCTCTCAGATCAGGAACACGTCGCCGGCGTGAATGACACGGCGGGCGCGGCTCGCCAAGCGCAGGATGAGCGCGCCGTCGCCTGTGAGGCCGTCGAACAGCCCGTCGACCGCCTCGCCATCGGGCAGGCGCGCGGTGAGCGCGGTGCCGGGGGCGTGCGCGCGATCGAGCCAGCGCTGGCGGACGGGATCGAGGCCTTCCTGGCGCCAGCGCGCGAGCCATCGGGCGAAGGTATCGGCGAGGGCGCCGAGGAAGGTGGCGGGTCCGACGGGGGCGCCGTGTGCGGCGAGGCTGGTGGTCGGGCGATCGGGCAGGCCGGGATGATGGGCGAGGTTGACGCCGGTGCCGATGACGATCGCATCCCCAGCCCGCTCGAGCAGGATGCCCGAGAGCTTGGAGCCGGAGATCAGCAGGTCGTTCGGCCATTTGATCGTCGCGCCGGAAGGCAGGAAGACGCGGACGGCCTCCTCCAGCGCGACCGCGGCGACCAGCGCGAGCGTCGCGGCGGGCGGATCGGCGGGGCGCAGGCGGACGAGCGTGCTGGCGTAGAGATTGCCGGGGGGCGAGTCCCATGCCCGGCCTTGCCGCCCCTTGCCGCCGGTCTGGCGCTCGGCACGGAGCCAACTGCCCTCAGCCGCACCCGCCGAAGCGAGCGCGAGCATGTCGGCATTGGTCGAGCCGGTCTCGGCGACCGCGCGGATGTCAGGATGAAACGACATTCAGCGAAAATCCTCCCCCGCCAGGGGGAGGTGGCACGCGAAGCGTGACGGAGGGGGAGGATTCCCCAACAAGCGTTCTGGCATCCTCCCCCTCCGTCAGCCCGCGGCTGACACCTCCCCCCGCCAGGGGGAGGATTAAACATCGCTGCGCTCTGACGATCAGAACAGCGACCGCGCGGCGGCGAGCGACCAGGCGCTGAGCGCCGGGATCAGCAGATAGCCGAGCGGCGAGACGAACAGAGCGGCGGCGGCGATCAGCCCGCCCTCGACCGGATTGCTGTCACGACCGAACTCGGGCGCGGGTTCATCGAAGTACATCGTCTTGACGATCTTGAGATAGTAGTATGCGCCGATCACCGAGGCGGCGATGCCGATCGCCGCGAGCGGGAAGAGGCCCGCTTCCACGGCGGCCCAGAACACCGCGAACTTGGCCCAGAAGCCGAACAGCGGCGGGATGCCCGCGAGGCTGAACATGAAGATCGCGAGCGCCGCCGCCAGCGCCGGGCGGGTGCGCGACAGGCCCGAGAGGCTGGCGATGGTCTCGATCGGCCGGCCTTCGGGATCGCGCATCTGCAGCACGACAAGGAAGCTGCCCAACGTCATCACAATATAGATGGTGAGATAGGTCAGCACGCCCGCCACGCCCTCGGCAGTGCCCGCGGCAAGACCGATCAGCGCGAAGCCGACATTGTTGATCGAGGAGTAAGCGAGCAGGCGCTTGATGTTGGTCTGGCCGATCGCGGCGACCGCGCCGAGCACGATCGAGGCGAGCGCGGCGACGACGACGATCTGGCGCCAGTCGCTGGTGACCGGCCCCATCGCCTCGATCGCGACGCGCACGGCGAGCGCGACCGCGGCGACCTTGGGCGCGGAGGCGAAGAAGGTGGTCACCGGGGTCGGCGCGCCCTCATACACGTCCGGGGTCCACATGTGGAACGGGACCGCCGCCATCTTGAAGGCGAGGCCGGCGAACATGAAGACAAGGCCGAACAGCAGGCCGATCTTGGCCGAGCCCTCGGCACCGGCATATGCGGTGGCGATGTCGCCGAAGATCGTGGTGCCGCTGAAGCCGTAGATCAGCGAGATGCCGTAGAGCAGGATGCCCGAGGCGAGCGAGCCGAGGATGAAGTATTTGAGGCCCGATTCCGCCGAACGCACGTCGCGCCGCATGAAGCTGGCGAGGACGTAGGATGCGAGGCTGTTGAGCTCGAGCCCGACATACAGCGTCAGCATGTCGTTGGCCGAGACCATCATGCCCATGCCCGCGGTCGCGAACAGGATCAGGATGGGATATTCGGGGCGCAGGTCCTCGCCACTGGTGCGCGCGAAGAAGCGCGGGGCGATGATGATCGACACCGCCGCCGCAGCGAAGATCAGCACCTTGGCATAGGCGCCGAACAGGTCGGCACGGTAGAGCTGGTCGAACGCGGCGCCGCCGGCCGATGCCGGGCCGGTCAGCGCGATGCCCGCGCCGACCAGCACGAGGACCGCGACCCAGCTCACCGCGCGCGAGACGGCCTGACCGCCCCATGCGGCGACCATCAGCAGCGCGAGCCCACCCACCGAGAGGACCACTTCGGGCAGGACCATCGAGAGTTGTGCGGCGTAATCCATCAGTGTGCCGCTCCGTGTTCGGCGGATTTGTGTTCACCCGCGTGCGCAGCGGGCGCGACGGGGTTGCCCGGCGTCGGCTGGCTGTCGCCCGCCGGCTTGGCGCGGTCGATGCGCGCGAGCAGCGTCGCGACATCGTTGCGCATCGGGGCGAGGAAGCTTTCCGGATAGACGCCCATCCACAGCACCACCGCGGCGAGCGGGGCGAGCAGCGCCAGCTCGCGCCTGTTGAGGTCCGGCATCGCCTTGACGTCGTCCTTCACCAGATCGCCGAATACGACGCGACGGTAGAGGTAGAGCATATAGGCGGCGCCGAGGATGATGCCGGTGGTGGCGATCAGCGTGGCGAGGGTCGAGACCTGATAGGCGCCCATCAGCGCCAGCAGCTCGCCGACGAAGTTGCTGGTGCCCGGCAGGCCGACCGAGGCCATGGTGAACAGCATGAACAGCACGGCATATTTGGGCATGTTGACCGCAAGGCCGCCATAGCGGTCGATCTCACGCGTGTGCAGGCGGTCATAGATCACGCCGACGCACAGGAAGAGCGCGCCCGACACCAGGCCATGGCCCAGCATCACCATCATCGCGCCTTCGATGCCCTGGCGGTTGAAGGTGAACAGACCGATCGTGACGATCGCCATGTGCGCCACGGAGCTGTAGGCGATCAGCTTCTTCATGTCGTTCTGAACGAGCGCGATCAGCGAGGTGACCACGACCGCGACGCACGACAGGCCGAACACCAGCCAGATGAGCTGCGCCGAAGCCTCCGGGAACATCGGCAGGCTGAAGCGCAGGAAGCCGTAGCCGCCGAGCTTCAGCAGCACGCCCGCCAGAATCACCGAGCCCGCGGTCGGCGCCTGAACGTGCGCGTCGGGCAGCCAGGTGTGGACCGGCCACATCGGCATCTTGACCGCGAACGAGGCGAAGAAGGCGAGCCACAGCCATGTCTGGGCATGCGGCGGGAAGTCGTACGCCATCAGGTCGGGGATGTAGGTCGTGCCCGCGGTGATGGTCATGTACATCATCGCGATCAGCATCAGCACCGAGCCGAGCAGCGTGTAGAGGAAGAACTTATACGACGCGTAGATGCGGTTCGCCCCGCCCCAGATGCCGATGATCAGGAACATCGGGATCAGGCCGGCCTCGAAGAACACGTAGAACAGGAAGATGTCCTGCGCCGCAAAGGTGCCGATCATCAGCACTTCGGTGATCAGGAACGCGGCCATATACTCCTGGACGCGATCGGTGATCGCTTCCCAGCTCGCGCCGATGCAGATCGGCATGAGGAAGACCGAGAGCAGGATCAGCAGCAGCGCGAAACCGTCGATGCCGAGCGCCCAGGCGAAGCGCCCGAACAGCGGCACGCTCTCGACGAACTGCCACTGCGCGCCGCCGACCTCGAAATTGGCCCACAGCACGCCGCCGAGCGCAAGGTCGATCAGCGTCGCGCCGAGCGCGATCCAGCGCGCCTGGTTCGCGTTGACGAACAGGCAGACCAGCGCCGCGGCGAGCGGCACGATGAGCATGAGGGAAAGAATGCCGCTCATCGCGTGAACACCCAGGAAACGGCGAAGGTCAGGCCGATCAGCATGACGAACGCATAGCTATAGACATATCCCGACTGGAGCTTGCCGGTCAGCACGCTGCCGAGCTTGACCACCGCGGCCGAACCGTTCGGTCCGAAACGGTCGATCGTGCCCTCGTCCCCCTTCTTCCAGAAGAGGCGGCCGAACCAGAAAGCAGGCTTCACGAAGAGCACGTTGTAGAGCTCGTCGAAATACCATTTGTTGAGCAGGAACTTGTAGAGAAGCCCGAAGGTCGCGGTGAAACGCGCCGGGATGCTGGGCGACTTGATGTACGCCACCCATGCGCCGAACAGGCCGAGCAGCATCACGATGCTCGCCGACAGCTTCACCCACAGCGGCACTTCGTGCATCGCGTGCGCGAGATGCTCGTCGAACGCGACGGCGCCCTTCCAGAAGATCGCACCCGCCTCGGGCTGGATGAAGAATTTGTTGAAGGCGAAGCCCGCGAACACCGCGCCGAGGCTGAGCAGCAGCAGCGGTATCATCATCGGCAGCGGGCTTTCGTGCGGATGGTAGCCGCCGGTTCCGTCGCCATGGGCGTGATGATCGGCATGGCCATCCTCATGGCTCGGCTCGTCATGCTCGTGCGGGTGATGCAGCGCGTGCTGGATATGCTCCGACTGGGTCCAGCGCGGCTTGCCCCAGAAGGTCAGGAACATCAGGCGCCAGCTGTAGAAGCTGGTGAGCAGCGCGGCGAACACGCCGACCCAGAAGGCGCCCTGCCCCGCCCCGCCCGATGCATAGGCTGCCTCGAGGATCGCATCCTTCGAATGGAAGCCGGCAAAACCGGCATGGAGCCAGTAGATGCCGACGCCGGTGATCGCGAGCGTGCCCGCCATCATCGTCCAGAAGGTGACCGGGATGTGCTTACGCAGGCCGCCATAATAGCGCATGTCCTGCTCGTGGTGCATCGCGTGGATCACCGAACCGGCACCCAGGAACAGCAGCGCCTTGAAGAAGGCGTGGGTGAACAGGTGGAACATCGCCGCGCCGTACATGCCGACGCCGGCGGCGAAGAACATGTAGCCGAGCTGCGAACAGGTCGAATAGGCGATGACGCGCTTGATGTCGGTCTGGGTGGTGCCCACCGTTGCGGCGAACAGGCAGGTCGCGGCCCCGATGAAGGTGACGAAGCCCAGCGCCACCGGCGACTGCTCGAACAAAGGCGACAGGCGGCAGACCATGAACACGCCCGCGGTGACCATCGTCGCGGCGTGGATCAGCGCCGACACCGGGGTCGGGCCTTCCATCGCGTCGGGCAACCAGGTGTGGAGGCCGAGCTGTGCCGACTTGCCCATCGCGCCGACGAACAGCAGCAGGCAGAGCACGGTCAGCGTGTCGAAGCGGTAGCCGAGAAAGCCGATCGTGCTGCCGGCATGGCTCGGCGCGGCGGCGAGGATCTCGGGGATCGAGATCGTGCCGAACACCAGGAACACGCCGAAGATGCCGAGCATGAAGCTGAGATCGCCGACGCGGTTGACCACGAACGCCTTGATCGCGGCAGCGTTGGCCGAGGGCTTCTTGAACCAGAAGCCGATCAGCAGATAGCTCGCCAGGCCGACGCCTTCCCAGCCGAAGAACATCTGCAGCAGGTTGTCCGCGGTCACGAGCATCAGCATCGCGAAGGTGAACAGCGAGAGGTAGGCGAAGAAGCGCGGCTGATCCGGATCCTCTTCCATGTACGACCAGCTGTAGAGGTGGACCAGCGCCGAGACGCTCGTCACCACCACCAGCATTACCGCGGTGAGGCTGTCGACGCGCAGTGCCCAGGATACGTCCAAACCGCCCGACTTGATCCAGGTGAAGACCGGGACGAGCAGTCCTCCACCCGGAATCGCGTAGGCGTTGTACCCGAGCGCATCGGCCGGGACCGGATAGAGCAAGAAGCCGAGGAAGATATGCCAGCTCAGCAGCGCGGCGACGAACAGGCCGCCGGTGGTGACGATCTTCGGGAAGAGCGTGCCGAACGCGCGGTTGCTGAAACCGCCGACGATCGCTGCCAGCAGCGGCAGGAAAACGATGAAATGGATGGACGACATCAGAACGGTCCCGTCACCCCAGCGAAAGCTGGGGTCTCACGCCACAGGAGGGCGCGCTGGAGGAGGGAGATGCCAGCTTTCGCTGGCATGACGAGCTTCTTCACGCGCATCAGCCCTTCATCCGATTGACGTCGTCGACCGAGATCGTGCCGCGGCCGCGGAAGTAGATGACGAGGATGGCGAGCCCGATCGCGGCCTCACCCGCGGCGACGGTCAGCACGAACATCGCGAAGATCTGGCCGACCAAGTCGCCCAGCGCCGCGCTGAACGCCACCAGGTTCAGGTTCACCGACAGCAGGATCAGCTCGATCGCCATCAGGATGACGATGAGGTTCTTGCGGTTCATGAAGATGCCGAGCACGCCCATCGTGAACAGGACGGCGCTGACGACGAGATAGTGGGTCAGGCCGATCACAGCTCCACCCCCTGCCCGACTGGCTGATTGACCTTGCGGATGGCGTCCTCCGAACGGCGGCTGACCTGACGCCAGACATTCTGCTTCATCACCCCGCCGCGCTGGCGGTGGGTGAGGACGATCGCACCGATCATCGCAACGAGCAGGACGAAGCCGGCGGCCTCGAAAATGTAGAGATAGCGGGTGTAGAGGACCATCCCCATCGCCTTGATGTTGGGGACCTGGCCCAACGCAGTGCCGGCATCGACGGGCGCAACGCGGTTGGCGAGATCGACGCCACCGGCGCTCCACGCCCCGACGCCGATGATGACCTCAGCCGCCAGCACGACCGCAAGCGCCAGGCCGAACATGGCGTAGCGGACGAAGCCGGCGCGCAGCTCGGCGAAGTCGATGTCGAGCATCATCACGACGAACAGGAACAGCACCGCGACCGCGCCGACATAGACGATGACGAGCAGCATCGCGATGAACTCGGCGCCTGCGATGACCATCAGCCCCGCCGCGTTGAAGAAGGCGAGGATCAGCCACAACACCGAATGGACCGGGTTGCGCGCGGTGATCGTCATCGCAGCGGCGAGGATCACCACCGCGGCGAACAGATAAAAGGCGATTGCCTGGATCATGGCAGAAACTGAGCCCCCAAACCCCGTTCGGGCTGAGCCTGTCGAAGCCCTGCCCTTCTTCCTGGAGAAAAGAACAGCCCTTCGACAAGCTCAGGGCGAACGGAGGTGATTCCAAAAGTCATGGCGCGCTTACCGGTACGGTGCATCGGCGGCAAGGTTCGCGGCGATCGCGCGCTCCCAGCGGTCGCCGTTCGCGAGCAGCTTGTCCTTGTGGTAGATCAGCTCCTCGCGGGTTTCGGTCGCGAACTCGAAATTCGGCCCCTCGACGATCGCATCGACCGGGCAGGCTTCCTGGCACAGGCCGCAATAGATGCACTTGGTCATGTCGATGTCGTAGCGCGTGGTGCGGCGGCTACCGTCCTCGCGCGGCTCGGCCTCGATCGTGATGGCGAGCGCCGGGCAGATCGCCTCGCACAGTTTGCACGCGATGCAGCGCTCCTCGCCATTCGGATAACGGCGCAGCGCATGCTCGCCGCGGAAGCGGGGCGAGATCGGGTTCTTCTCGTACGGGTAGTTGATCGTCGCCTTGGGCTTGAAGAAATATTTCAAGGTGAGGGCATGCGCCTTCACGAACTCCCACAGGGTGAACGAACGGACGAGTTGGGCGACGCTCATGCGGCAACTCCGACACGGGTCAACATGAGATACCCGGAAACGAGGAACACGAAGATCAGCGACAGCGGCAGGAAGATCTTCCAGCCCAGCCGCATCAGCTGGTCGTAGCGGAAGCGTGGGACGGTGGCCTTCACCCAGCTGAACATGAAGAAGAAGACCAGGATCTTGATGAACAGCCAGATGATGCCCGGAATATCGAACCACGGGATCAGATCGATGTTCATCGGCGGAAGATAGCCGCCCCAGAACAGCACCGCGTTGAGCGTGCACATCAGGATGACGTTGGCGTATTCACCGAGCCAGTAGAGCGCGAAGGCCATCGACGAATATTCGGTCTGATAGCCCGCGACGAGCTCCGATTCCGCCTCGGTCAGGTCGAACGGCGCGCGGCCGGTCTCGGCCAGCGCCGAGATGAAGAACACGATCGACATCGGGAACAGCAGCGGGTTGAAGCCGAAGCCGTTGAGGAAGCCGAGGACGTGGCCCTGCTGCGCGTTGACGATCTCCGACAGGTTGAACGAGCCGGCCCACAGCACCATCGCGATCAGCACGAAGCCGATCGAGACCTCGTAACTCACCATCTGCGCCGCGGCGCGGATCGCCGAGTAGAACGGGTATTTCGAGTTCGACGCCCAGCCGGCGAGGATGATGCCGTACACGCCCAGCGACGAGGCGGCGAGGATGTAGAGCAGGCCGATGTTGATGTTCGACAGCACCACGCCCGCCTGGAACGGCACCACCGCCCACACGATCAGCGCGACGGTGAAGGTGATGATCGGCGCGAGCAGGAACAGGCCCTTGTTGGCGCTCGACGGGATGATGGTTTCCTGAAGGAAGACCTTGAGGCCATCCGCGAAGGACTGGAGCAGGCCGAGCGGGCCGACCACGTTGGGGCCGCGACGCAGCGCCATCGCCGCCCAGATCTTGCGGTCGGCATAGATGATCATCGCCACCGCGAGCATCAGCGGGAGGGCGATGACAAGGATGCCGATGATGGTGGCGGTGAACCACGCCCATTCATAGGGCATGCCGAACCAGGATTGGAAAGCAGCGGTCATGGGAACATACCCGTCACCCCAGCGAAAGCTGGGGTCTCAAGAGGATTGAGCGCGCCCTTGCGGCACGAGACCCCAGCTTTCGCTGGGGTGACGAATTGGCGGCGCATCATTCTGCCGCCTCCGCGAAGTCCTGGCCGTGGATCAGCTCGGCCGAGCAACGCTGCATCGTCGGCGAGGCGCGGCAGATGGCGTTGGTGAGGTAGAAGTCGGCGATCGGGTAAGCGACCTCGCCTTCGCCTTTGGCGTCGAGCGCCGGGGGGTTCCACTCGAACGACGCAAGGCCTTCCTGCGCCAGCGCCGGGGTGTCGGCGAACATCTGGGCGCGGAGCTGTTCGAAGCTGTCGAACGGCAGCGTCTTGCCGAGCTTCTCCGAGAGGGCGCGCAGGATCGTCCAGTCCTCACGTGCATCGCCGGGCGCGAACACGGCCTTGTCGCCGCGCTGCACGCGCCCTTCGAGGTTGACGTAGGTACCGGGCTTCTCGGCATAGCTGGCGCCGGGCAGGATCACGTCCGCCGCATGGGCGCCCTTGTCGCCATGATGGCCGATATAGACATTGAAGCTGTTGGCGAACTTGGAGAAATCCACCTCGTCGGCGCCGAGGAAGAAGGTCAGCTTGGGCTGCGCGGCGACGATGTCGGCGATGCCGCCCTTCATCGCGAAGCCGAGCATCAGCCCGCCCATCCGGCTCGCCGCCATGTGCAGCACGTTGAAGCCGTTCCAGCCCTCACGGACGAGGTTCAGCTTCTTGGCGAGCGCGAGCGCCGCGCCATGACCGTTCTTGAGCGCCGCGCCGCCGACGATGACCATCGGGCGCGTCGCGTCCTTGAACGCATCGGCCGCGGCCTTGGGTAGCTTGCCGAGCAGGCCGAGATCGTTGCCGAGCCATTCGACCTTGTAGGTGAGGTCGGTTTCGGGGCCGATCGCGAAGACCTTGGCGCCCTTCTTGATCGCCTTGCGCACGCGGGTGTTCACCAGCGGCGCTTCCCAGCGCAGATTGGTGCCGACGAGCAGGACGACGTCGGCATCCTCGACACCCGCGATGGTGGTGTTGAAGTTGACCGCGGCCATGCTGGTCGCGTCATAGGCCATGCCGGTCTGGCGGCCTTCGAGCAGATCCGAGCCGAACGACTTGACCAGCGCCTTGGCGGCGAAGATCGTCTCGCAATCGAGCAGGTCGCCATGGATCGCGGCGACCTTGTCCCCCGCCCCCTTGGCGGCGACGGCGATTGCCTCGAACGCCTCGTCCCAGCTCGCCTCGACCAGCTTGCCGTCGCGGCGGACATAGGGCTTGTCGAGGCGGCGGAAGCTCAAGCCATCAACGTGATGGCGCGTCTTGTCGTGCGCCCATTCCTCGTTCACGTCCTCGTTGATCCGCGGCAGCGCGCGCAGCACGCCGCGGCCGCGGCTGTCGATGCGGATGTTGGTGCCGACGGCATCCATCACGTCGATCGCGAAGGTCTTCTTGAGCTCCCACGGCCGGGCTTCGAACGCATAGGGCTTCGACGTCAGCGCACCCACCGGGCAGAGGTCGACGACGTTGCCCGACAGCTCCGAGGTGACCGCCTTCTCCAGATAAGAGGTGATCTGCATATTCTCGCCGCGATAGAGCGCGCCGATCTCCTCGACCCCCGCGACTTCCTCGGCGAAGCGCACGCAGCGCGTGCACTGGATGCAACGGGTCATCACCGTCTTGACGATGGGACCCATATATTTCTCGGTCACCGCGCGCTTGTTCTCGGTGTAGCGCGAATGGCCGCGCCCATAGGCGATCGACTGGTCCTGCAGGTCGCACTCGCCGCCCTGATCGCAGATCGGGCAATCGAGCGGGTGGTTGATCAGCAGGAACTCCATCACGCCCTCGCGCGCGGCCTTGACCATCGCGCTGTCGGTGCGGATTTCCTGGTTGTCGGCGGCGGGAAGCGCGCACGACGCCTGCGGCTTGGGCGGCCCCGGCTTCACCTCGACCAGGCACATGCGGCAATTGCCGGCGATGCTCAGGCGCTCGTGATAGCAGAAACGCGGGATTTCCTTGCCGGCGGCCTCGCACGCCTGGAGCACGGTGGCGCCCTGCGGAACTTCGACCTCGATCCCGTCTACGGTAACCTTGGGCATTACTCTGCTGCCTCTTGCATCGGCGACAGACCGCCGCCCTGCTTTTCGATGATGCGGCGCTCGATCTCGGGCCGGAAGTGGCGGATCAGGCCCTGGATCGGCCATGCCGCCGCGTCGCCCAGCGCGCAGATGGTGTGGCCTTCGACCTGCTTGGTGACGTTGAACAGCGTGTCGATCTCGCTGATGTCGGCGTCGCCGGTGCGCAGCCGCTCCATCACGCGCCACATCCAGCCGGTGCCCTCACGGCACGGGGTGCACTGGCCGCAGCTCTCATGCTTGTAGAAGTAGGAGATGCGGCTGATCGCCTTCACGATGTCGGTGGACTTGTCCATGACGATGATCGCCGCGGTGCCGAGGCCCGAGCCGAGCGCGCGCAGGCCGTCAAAGTCCATCGGCGCGTCCATGATCTGCGCGGCCGGGACGAGCGGGACCGAGGAGCCGCCGGGGATCACCGCGAGGAGATTGTCCCAGCCGCCGCGGATGCCGCCGCAATGCTTCTCGATCAGCTCGCGGAAGGGAATGCTCATCGCTTCCTCGACCACGCACGGCTTTTCGACATGGCCGCTGATCTGGAACAGCTTGGTGCCACGGTTATTCTCGTTGCCGAAGCTGGCGAACCATTCGGGCGAACGGCGCAGGATCGTCGGGGCGACCGCGATGCTCTCGACATTGTTCACCGTGGTCGGGCAGCCATAGAGGCCCGCGCCTGCCGGGAACGGGGGCTTCAAGCGCGGCTGACCCTTCTTGCCCTCCAGGCTCTCGATCATCGCGGTCTCTTCGCCGCAGATGTAGGCGCCCGCGCCGCGGTGGCAGAAGACGTCGAAGTCGTAGCCCGAGCCGCAGGCGTTCTTGCCGAGCAGGCCCTTGGCGTAGGCCTCCTCGATCGCCTTGAACAGCGTTTCGGCCTCGCGGATATATTCCCCGCGGATGTAGATGTACGCCGCCCGCGCGCGCATCGCGAAGCCCGCGACCAGCGCGCCTTCGAGCAGCAAATGCGGGTCGTGGCGGATGATCTCACGATCCTTGCACGAGCCCGGCTCGGACTCGTCGGCGTTGATGACGAGGAAGCTGGGACGCTCGGGCGTCGGGTTCTTGGGCATGAAGGACCACTTCATGCCGGTGGGGAAGCCCGCGCCGCCCCGACCGCGCAGGCCCGACGCCTTGATCTTCTCGATGATCGTATCGGGACCAAGTTCGAGTAGCTTCTTCGTATTGTCCCACGCGCCGCGCTTGACGGCAGCATCGAGGGTCCACGGCTGATAGCCGTAGAGGTTGGTGAAGATGCGATCCTTGTCAGCGAGCACTTAGCGAGGCCCCCCGATGCGCTTGTTGTCCTTGACCGCGAGATACACGGCCACGCCGATGCCGATCAGCAACAGCGGCACGAAGAGCTTGACGGCGAGCTTGAGCACCCAGCCGAGAACGACGATGCCGCCGATGATCGCGAGGATCGTGATGAGCGTGTTCTTGTTCATGCCTTATGCTCCGGACCAGAGGCGCCAGCCTTGCTCGACGGAAGGAGGCGAAGCGCGCCGAACAGGACGGCGAGGATCAGCCAGACGATCCAGTTGCCGCCCTGCAGGAACTTGAGGACCGCCAGCATCAGGAAGATGATGGCGATGAGCGGCAGGCTCTTCTTGACGGGTTCCGGCATCACCATTCCCCCCGGTAGTCGTGGTTGGCATCGACCATGGCCTTGAGGCTGGTCGGCCCGCCGAGCGGCTCGACGGTGTGGCGACCCGGCTCCTGCGTGCCCGCCCTGGGCTGTTGCCCGCTGGCCAGCGCGTCGAGGATCGCGACGGTGCGGTCGTAGTCGAGATCCTCGTAATTGTCGTCGTTGATCTGCACCATCGGCGCCGACGCGCAATTGCCCATGCACTCGACCTCGGTCAGCGTGAACAGGCCGTCGGGCGTGGTCTTGCCCTTCTGCATGCCGCGATTCTTGCACGCGGCGAAGACGTCGTCCGACCCGCGCAGCCAGCACGGCGTCGTGCCGCACACCTGGACATGGTATTTGCCCACCGGATGCAGGTTGAACATGGTGTAGAAGGTCGCGACCTCGAGCACGCGGATCACCGCGAGGTCGAGCTCACGCGCGACGAACTCGATCACCGGGATCGGCAGCCAGCCCTGGGTATCGGTCTCCGCACCGACCTGACGCTGGGCGAGGTCGAGATAGGGGATGGTGCAGCTCTGCTGCCGTCCGGCGGGATAGCGCGCGCGGATGGTCTTCGCCTTCTCGGCGTTCTCGGCCGTCCAGGCGAACCCGCCCCAGCGTGCGCGGATTTCCGGCGTGTCTTCGATTGCGTTTGCGTCGGCCATTAGCGGATGAACTCCACGCGGCTCACCTTGTCGCCGCTGAAGGTGTAGATGGACATGACCTCGAACTGCTCGCCATCGGGCGCGCGCGAGACCGTTTCGTGGAGCAGCACCGTTTCGCCCAGCTCGTAGCTGGCGAGGATGTCGGCGCGGTTCTGCGGGAATTGTGCGAACATCGCTTTGAGGCCCGAGCGGACGCCTTCCCTGCCCTCGCGCAGCACGGCGCCGCGATAGCCCGCCTCGCAGGCATCCTCGGTCATCAGCGTGACATAGCCGTCGGCATCCTGCGCATTGTAGCGCGCGATCATCTCGTGCGCGGTGGCGATGCGGGTGCTCACCGGTCGCACTCCCCGAACACGATATCCATCGCGCCCAGAATCGCGGTGATGTCGGCGAGCATGTGGCCGCGCGACATGAAGTCCATCGCCTGGAGGTGGCTGAACGCGGTCGGGCGGATCTTGCAGCGGTACGGCTTATTCGAGCCGTCCGAGACCATGTAGATGCCGAACTCGCCCTTGGGGCTTTCGGTCGCGACATAGACTTCGCCCGCGGGGACGTGGAAGCCCTCGGTATAGAGCTTGAAGTGATGGATCAGCGCTTCCATCGACTGCTTCATCTCGGCGCGCTTGGGCGGCACCACCTTGCGGTCGAGCGAGGCGATCGGGCCGGACGGCATCTCGTTCAGGCACTGACGCATGATGCGCGCGGACTGATAGACCTCCTCGACGCGGACCATGAAGCGGTCGTAGCAGTCGCCGCGGGTGCCGACGGGGATGTCGAACTCCATGCGGTCGTACACGTCATAGGGCTGCGACTTGCGCAAATCCCAGGGCAGGCCGGCGCCGCGGATCATCGGGCCGGAGAAGCCCCATTTGATCGCGTCCTCCTTGGAAACGATGGCGATATCGACGTTGCGCTGCTTGAAGATGCGGTTCTCCGCGACCAGGCTGATCGCGTCGCCGAACAGCTGCGGCAGACGCTTGTCGAGCCAGTCGGCGATGTCGGTGAGCAGCTTGAGCGGCACGTCCTGATGGACGCCGCCCGGGCGCAGGTAATTGTGGTGCATGCGCGCGCCGGACATCCGCTCGAAGAAGTTGAGGCAGTCCTCGCGGATCTCGAACATCCACAGGTTCGGCGTCATCGCGCCGACGTCCATCACGTGGCTGCCGAGATTGAGCATGTGATTGCAGATGCGGGTCAGCTCGGCGAAGAAGACGCGGAGGTACTGGGCGCGGACCGGAACCTCAAGGTCCAGCAGCTTCTCGACCGCGAGGACGAAGCTGTGCTCCATCGCCAGCGGCGAGCAATAATCGAGGCGATCCATGTACGGGAGCGCCTGGGTATAGGTCTTGTACTCGATCAGCTTCTCAGTGCCGCGGTGGAGCAGGCCGACATGCGGATCGATCCGCTCGATGATCTCGCCGTCCAGCTCGGTGACGAGGCGCAGCACGCCATGCGCCGCCGGGTGCTGCGGGCCGAAGTTGATCGTGTAGTTGGCGATCTGGGTGTCGCCCACGGTCGGATCGGACGCATCGGTGCGGTGCGCGATTTCGTCGAGATACTCAGCCACGAAACACCCCCCGGCCGTTCGGACTGAGCTTGTCGAAGCCCTGCCCCTTGGCGCCGGCAGAAAGAGAAGAACGGCCCTTCGGCAAGCTCAGGGCGAACGGGAAAAGATTGGACAAAGCCATCACTGGTTCTGCCCCTTGCCCTTGGTCGGAACCACGTCAGGGTCCTTGGGCTTCGACTTGCGCCTGTTGCCCGGGTGCGGCTCGCCCGCGCCGGTCTGGGCAGTCGAGTCGACTGTCTTGGCGGTCTTGGCGCGCGGCCTGGTCACTTTCTTTGCCTTGGCACCAGCCTTCCGCACCTCGTCGGCGGTCACCGGCGAGGGCGCACCCTTGGCCTGCGGCACCGCCGGTGCAGCCGGAGGCGCGGGCGGCGGAGGCGGCGGCGCCTTGCCCTGCGGCGTATCGCCCGGGCCGGGCCCTGCCGCCTTCTCGTCCCCCGGGAGGACGTACTGCGCGCCTTCCCACGGGCTCATAAAGTCGAAGTTGCGGAAGTCCTGCGCGAGCTGGACCGGCTCATAGACGACGCGCTTGGCCTCTTCCGAGTAACGCAGCTCGACGAAGCCCGAGAGCGGGAAGTCCTTGCGCTGCGGGTGGCCGCGAAAGCCATAATCGGTAAGGATGCGGCGCAAATCCTCATTGCCCTCGAACAGCACGCCGTACATGTCGTAGACTTCGCGCTCGAGCCAGCCGGCGACCGGCCAGATCGAGGTGACCGACGGCACCGGCTTCACCTCGTCCGTCGTCACGCGCACGCGGATGCGGTGGTTGCGGGTGTAGCTGAGCAGCATGTAGCAGACGTCGAACCGCTCCGCGCGAGCGGGGTAATCGACGCCCGCAATCTCCATCAGCGCCTGGTACTGGAGCATCGGGTTGTCGCGCAGCGCGATCATCGCCGGAACCAGCGACTCGCGCTTGACGGTCAAATTGACCTCGCCGACCAGATCGGTCGCCTCGGTCAGCATATCGCCGAGCGCGGCCTGCGCGGCCGCGATCACGCCGTCATTTGCGGCGTATCTGGGAGCCGGCGCCCTCATTGCAGAGTCTCCCCGGCGTGAGGATTGGCAACGATACGCCCGTGGCGCGACAGCCAGTGAACTAGCGGCTTGCGATACTCAGGATCCTTCTCGTTGAGCCCAACATAGCCCTCTGGAAGGTCAAGATTGAAGAACACCTCTCCGTAGAGCTCCTCATCTTCCCCATTGTCGAAGAAGAGTTTCATCTTCGTTGGCTCCTCGGCCATCCGTGCCGGATCGCTCATGATACCGACCGCAAGGCACTCGATTTCATTGACGAAGGTGAGAGCGCTGTCTGTCGCCAAGCCGTAATACTCATCCAGCAATTTCAACAGCCGATCACTTCGTTCGCCGCTGGAACCCAGCCATACCGGCCCCCAGTAGCTTCTGAAGGCCTCATCCCCCTCACCGTTCACCTGCTCGCGCCAACCCTGGACTGGCAATCGCGCGCTAAATCCTACGGTTTCCTGTCCATGACGCGCAGTCATCGACAGCACCCAACATGCCTTGCCGGAATCAAAGCTCCGCTCGGCAATCTCGAACGTGAGATCGCACCACGGCTTGGCGCCGTCCTCAAATTCTTCAAGGTTGCAGAACACGTCGATCACCGCGTCACCGTGCCCGAACGGCGGATCTTCCGCTGGAGCTGCATCACGCCGTAAAGCAGCGCCTCGGCGGTCGGCGGGCAGCCGGGGACGTAGATGTCGACCGGCACGATCCGGTCGCAGCCGCGCACGACGCTGTAGCTATAGTGATAATAGCCGCCGCCATTGGCGCAGCTGCCCATCGAGATGACGTATTTGGGCTCCGACATCTGGTCATAGACGCGGCGCAGCGCCGGGGCCATCTTGTTGCACAGCGTGCCCGCGACGATCATCACGTCCGACTGGCGCGGCGAGGCGCGCGGCGCGGCGCCGAAGCGCTCCATGTCGTAGCGCGGCATGTTGACGTGGATCATCTCCACCGCGCAGCAGGCGAGACCGAAGGTCATCCACCACAGCGAGCCGGTGCGCGCCCACTGGAACAGCTCCTCGGTCGAGGTGACGAGGAAGCCCTTGTCGTTGAGCTCGCCGTTGAGGTCGTTGAAGAACCCCTGATCCGGCTGCACCACGGAACCGCCCGTGGGCGGCATGAGGATCGAAGAAGGCTGGTTCACTTGCGTTATTCCCAATCCAGCGCCCCGACCTTCCAGGCATAAGCCAGGCCGAGTGCCAGTTCGCCGATGAAGATCATCATGGAGATCCACGCCGCCCAGCCCAGGTCGAACACGCTGACCGCCCAGGGGTAGAGGAACGCCGCTTCAAGGTCGAAGATGATGAAGAGGATCGCGACCAGGTAGAAGCGCACGTCGAACTGGCTGCGCGAATCCTCGAACGCGGGGAAGCCGCACTCATATTCGGTGAGCTTCTCGGGCGTCGGCTGATGCGCCCCCGTGAAGCGCGCCGCGATCATCGGCAGGAACACGAAGGCGCTCGAAAGCACCAATGCGACCCCCAGAAACAGGAGGATCGGCAGATATTGCGTCAGATCGACCAAGACGGGCTCTCGCGGTTGCGGAATCTTGGGGCCGCTTTAGGCCGATGGGTGGGGGGCATCAAGGGCGGAAACCCTTGAGAATCACTCGCAACTAAGGGGCTTGGCAGACGCCCCCGACCTGTCGCTATGATCGCCGGACACGAATCGAAGGGGGACTTCAATGAGCTGGTTTCGGATCACGGCGATGGCTGCCGTTGCAACTGCCTGCGCCCTGCCCGCGGCGGCGCAGACGATCAACGTCCGCGACCCCGAGCTGGTCGCCGAGCTGCTGCGCAAGGAAGGCTACCAGGCCAAGGTCGACGAGAAGAAGGAAGGCGAGGATCCGGTGATCACCAGCGCCGCTGCGGGCAGCACCTTCGGCATCTATTTCTACAATTGCGAGAAGGGCAAGAACTGCCAGAGCGTGCAATTCTATGCCGGGTTCCAGAAGCCCAAGATGGATCTCGCGCGGGCGAATGCCTGGAACCGGGACAAGCGCTTCGGCCGCGCCTATATCGACAAGGACGGCGATGCGGCGCTCGAGATGGACGTGAACGTCGAGCCCGGCGGCATGCCGCGCGAGCTGTTCGCGGATTCGCTCAACATCTGGTCGGACCTGATCGGCGAGTTCCGCACGCGCGTCTACGCCGCCGAATAGGTCAATCCGCCGCTCCGTCGGCCCGCAGGCCGGCGGAGCGGGTTGCGCGGATCACCGCAGGGCGTTCGCCAGCAGCTTGTGCAGCTTGGAGTGGAGCTGGTCGTTGGCGGCCAGCACCTCGCCCTTGGCGAACGCATTGTCCTGCCCGCGATAGTCGGTGACGAAGCCGCCCGCTTCCTTGACGATCAGGATGCCGGCCGCGATATCCCACGCGTTGAGCTTGCTCTCCCAGAAACCGTCGAACCGGCCCGCGGCGACCCAGGCCAGGTCGAGCGCGGCCGAGCCGAAGCGGCGGATGCCGGCGACTTCGGGCGCGATCGCGCCAAAGATGCGGCTCCACTCGGCGAAATTCCCGTGGCCGAGGAACGGGATCCCGGTGCCGATCAGCGAATCCGCCAGATCCTTGCGCGCCGACACGCGCAGCCGCTGGCCCTGAAGCCACGCGCCCCGGCCCTTCTCGGCCCAGAAGCTCTCGTCGGTGACCGGCTGATAGACATAGCCATGGGTGATTTCCGGCTTGCCCTGTGCACCCCGCGGGTCCTCGACTGCGATCGACATGCAGAAATGCGGGATGCCGTGGAGGAAGTTGCTGGTGCCGTCGAGCGGATCGATGATCCAGCGCGGCTTGTCGGGATCGCCCTCGATCACGCCGCGCTCCTCGACCAGGAAGCCCCAGTCGGGCCGCGCCTTGCGCAGCTCCTCGATCAGCGTGTCCTCGGCGCGCTTGTCGGCCATCGACACGAAGTCGGCCGGCCCCTTGCGGCTGACCTGGAGGTGCTGGACCTCGTTGAAGTCGCGCCGCAACCGCGGCCCCGCCTTGCGCGCGGCACGCTCGATGACGGTGATGAGGCCGGAATGCGAAACCATTTTCTATCCTAGTCTTCAATCCAACGGGCGGGCGCGGGCAAAGCCCGCGCGTCGGGCGAGCTACGCTCGCCGGCCGGGCCGGCGGATCGGGCAGATAGCTCCGCTATCTGTCTCGTCCGCTCGGCCTTAGTCCGCCCGGCGGACGTAGGTCTGCTCGTACACGTCGACGACGATGCGCGTGCCCGACGCGATGTGCGGCGGGACCATGATGCGCACGCCATTGTCGAGCACGGCGGGCTTGTAGCTCGACGAGGCGGTCTGCCCCTTCACCACGGCGTCGGCCTCCACGATCGTCGCCTCGATCGTGTCGGGAAGCTGGACGCTGATCGCCTCTTCCTCATACAGCTCCATCACCACGTCCATGCCGTCCTGCAGGAACGCCGCGGCGTCGCCCAGCAGGTCGCGCGGCAGTGTGGTCTGGTCGTAGGTTTCCTTGTCCATGAAGACGAGGCTGTCGCCCTCAGGGTAGAGGAACTGGAAATCCTTGGTGTCGAGCCGCACGCGCTCGACCGTCTCGGCCGAGCGGAAGCGGACGTTGTTCTTGCGGCCGTCGCGCAGGTTCTTCATCTCGACCTGCATATACGCCCCGCCCTTGCCGGGCTGGGTGTGCTGGATCTTGACCGCGCGCCAGATGCCGCCTTCATATTCGATGATGTTGCCGGGACGGATGTCCACGCCGCTGATCTTCATGGGATCGAACCTACAGTGCTGAGAAAGACGAAGGGCCCTTAGAGCCATTTGCGCGCGGATGGAACCACCCCTTCCGTTCGCCCTGAGCTTGTCGAAGGGCTGCACTTCTTCTCGATCGTTCAAGAAGGGCAAGGCTTCGACAGGCTCAGCCCGAACGGGGAAATGGAATCCCTCCAAGCGGCGCGCGCCTTAGCGGGCAGACGCGTCGCCCGCAAGCAGCGGATAGGGATCGACCGGCCTTCCCTGCCACCAGCGCTCGCCCGGCGCCATCGCCGCGACCCCGAAATGGAGGTGATGGTTGCCTGCCCCGGCGTTGCCGGTGTCCCCTACATAGGCAAGCGTCTCGCCCGCACGCACCGCGCGCCCTTCGGCGACGCCCGCGGCATAGCCGCGAAGATGGGCATAGTAGAGCATCCAGCGACCGCCCGCTGCGCGCTGATAGAGAGTGATCCCGCCCCCGCCCTTCGAGAAATAGAGCTTCTCGACCGTGCCGTCGGCCGCGGCGAGGACTGGCGTGCCGGCCGGCGCCATGATGTCGAGACCCTGATGCCCGCGGACGCCACCGCCGCGCGCCTCGCCCCAGTTGCTGCGGAGCGTCGCGGCATCGACCCCGGCAACGGGCACGATCAATCCCGGTGCGGGCGCGTCGGTCGCGGCGGGCGCCGGCGATGGAGTGGTTTCCGGCTGCGGCTCGATCACGCGGATCGTCGCGGCAAGGAACGCCACCGCTCCGGCAAGGCAGGCGAGCAGCGTCCAGCCGACGATCCGCGGAACGTTCATTCCTGGAAGATCACCGCCGTCCCCGGCTCGACCATCAGCGCGAGCCGCGCGGCGTCCCAATTGGTTAGGCGCACGCAGCCATGGCTCTGCGTCCGGCCGATCAGATGCGGCTCGGGCGTGCCGTGGATGCCGTAATGCTCCTTGGAAAGGTCGATCCACACCACGCCGACCGGGCTGTTGGGGCCGGGGGGCAGCAACGCCGCCGGCTTCTTGTCGGAAACGTCCCAGAACAGCTTGGGATTATAGTGGAATTCCGGATTGGTCGCGACGCCGCGAATCTTCCAGCTGCCGATCGGCAGCGGATCGCGCGTGCTGCCGGTGGTGACGCTGAACAGCGCGGCGAGCTTGCCCTGCCGGTTGAACACGCGGAGCACCTTGTCGGACTTGTCGACTACGATCCGCCCCGCCTTGGGCTGGACCGCGCTGACGTTGAGGTCATTGAGCGTCTTGCGCCATTCGGGCTTCAAGTCCGCGGGATAGTCGCGCGACGCGGGGATCGCATTGGGCACCTGAATCGGCACGCCGGGCGCAAGGCGGGTGTCGGGGCTGTTGAGCTCGATCAGCACCTGCGGCGTGGTGTGGAACATCTCCGCCAGCTTCTCGATCGCCGAGCGATAGCCCATCGTCTTGAGCTTGGCCTGCGCCTGCGGGTCCCTGGGCCAGGGGCGGACGAAGGGGCCGGCGAGCGAATCGGCGGTGAGGCGCAACGTACGGGTTGGGCGGATCGCGCGGTGCGCATGCAGCGCCTGGAGCGTGCGCGCATCCATCTTGCCGGTCACGGGCAGCTGGCGCGCAATCTGGAACCCTTCGAGCGCGGCGGTGAGCGACTGCCCTTCACGCCCGTCGAGAATGCCGGGCGAGAAGCCCAGCTGGTCGAGGATCACCTGAACGTGCAGGACGTCGCGATTCAGCGCCGGGGCCGTGTTCCTGGCAGGCGCGGCCGGCTGGACCTGATTCTGGCCGAGCGCGACGCCCGTACCCAGCACCGCCAGCCCGATCATTCCCGCAATCCCTCGCCGCACACCCGCTCTCCACATGGTTTTCAAGGGGATAACGACAAAGCGCGCGCCGAGTTTCCCGTCAATAGCGGTTCCGCAACCTCTCGATCGCCGCGATCGGATGCCCGTCCTCGCCTTCGGCGCATTCCGCTTCCAGCTCGGAACGGATCAGCTCGATCTCGGTATCGCTGCGATGTTCGATGCCGATGAACGGCGTGCGCGCGCCCTCCACCGCACGGATCAGCTCGTCGAGCTTGGCCTGCATCGCTGCCGCGTCACGGTTCTGCGAATTCTGGATCAGGAACACCATCAGGAAGGTGACGATGGTGGTCGAGGTGTTCACGATCAGCTGCCAGGTATCCGAATAATCGAACATCGGACCCGTCGCGCCCCACCCGACGATCAGCAGGAAAGCGATGATGAAGGCGAGCGGCTGGCCGGCAAGCGCCGCGATCCGGCCGGCGACGATGGTGAAGATACGATCGAGCATTCTGCCTCCTGACTCAGGCGCCGGCGAGCAACGCAGCGAAACGGCGGACGGCCTCCGTTTCGTCCGTGTTCCACACCGCGCCTGAAACGGCGAGGAAATCGGCACCGGCGGCGACCAGCGGCGCGGCGTTGTCCGGCGTGATCCCGCCGATCGCGACGCAGGGGACCTCGAACACCGTGGTCCACCAGGAGAGGATCGAGGGATCCGGGCGATGCGTCGTCTCCTTGGTCGCGGTCGGGAAGAACGCGCCGAACGCGACATAGTCGGCCCCCGCCTCCCCCGCTTCCATCGCGAGGTGGCGGCTGTCATGGCAGGTCACGCCGATCTGGACCGAGGGGCCAAGGATCGACCGCGCCTCGCGCGGATCGCCATCCCCCTGCCCCAGATGCACGCCGTCGGCGCCCAGGCGCCTGGTCAGGCTGACGCTGTCGTTGACGATGAACGCCACGTCGCGGTCGGCGCAGATGCGCTGGAGCGGCTCGGCGAGCCGCGCGGCGGCGTGCTGATCGACGTCCTTGACGCGGAATTGGAAGGCCGCGACCGGCCCCGCGTCCAGCGCGCGCGCAAGCCGGCCCCGGAAATCCCCCGCCACGTCGAGCGGAGAGATCAGGTAGAGCTGGCAGGGCGGGCGCTTGTCGTCGCGCTGGAAGCGCTCGGCGAATTGGGGATCGAGCGACAGTTCGTCATCGGTGAAATCGGTCATGCGCGCCTTATAGCCGCTCGCACGGAGGACGCGAGGGCACTTGCGCAGCGGGGGCGAAACGGCAGGATGCGCCACCAACTTTCCCCGGAGACCTGATGATCATGCGCCTTGTCCTTGCCATGCTGTTGCCGCTGTCCGAAATCTCGGCGATAGCGCAGGAGAGCGAACGGCCACGGGCCCGGAATGCGGGCGTGACGGTGGGCATCCTCCAGCCGGGACCGCTAAATTCGATCACCGATGTCGAGGGCGTGCGCGTGGGTCAGGTGACGCTGCCGCGCAGCCGTGCCGTCAATACCGGCGTCACCGCGGTGCTGCCGCATGGCGGCAACCTGTTCCAGGACAAGGTGCCCGCCGGGTTCGTCGCGTACAACGCCTTCGGCAAGTTCATGGGATCGACTCAGGTCGCCGAGCTGGGCGAGATCGAGACGCCGATCCTGCTGACCAACACGCTCAATGTCGCCGAGGCCGCGGCGGCTTCGATCGAATGGACGCTGGCACAGCCGGGCAATGGCGAAGTGCGCTCGGTCAATGCGGTGGTGGGCGAGACCAATGACGGCTGGCTCAACGACATCCGCGCGCGCCGTGTGACGATCGCCGATGCGCGCCGCGCGATCGAGACCGCGCGCGGCGGCCCGGTGGCGGAGGGTGCGGTCGGCGCGGGCACGGGCACGGTCGCCTTCGGGTACAAGGCGGGGATCGGCACCTCGTCGCGCAAGCTGCCCGCCTCGCTGGGCGGGTGGACCGTGGGGGTGCTGGTGCAGGCCAATTATGGCGGGGTGCTGACGATCGCGGGCGAGCCGGTGGGCGTGAAGCTCGGCCGCTATGACTATCGCCAGCAGGTCGAGGCGAAGAAGGCCGACGGATCGGTGGTGATCGTGATCGCGACCGATGCGCCGCTCTCCGACCGTAACCTGCGCCGCGTCGCGGAGCGCGCCTTTGCCGGGATCGCGCGCACGGGATCGAGTTTCTCCAACGGCTCCGGCGACTATGCCATCGCCTTCTCGACCAGCCCGGCGGTGCGGCGCACGGCGGCGCGGCGCGATTCGACGGCGCAGATCGAGGATCTGGCCAATGAGCGCGTCTCGCCGCTGTTCCAGGCGACGATCGAGGCGACCGAGGAAGCGGTGCTCAACGCGCTGTTCAAGGCCGAGACCGTCGAGGGCCACCGCGGCACATCGGAAGCGCTGCCGCTCGACAAGGTGCTGCCGATGCTGAAGATCCGTCGCTAATAGCCTGATTTGTCGAAGGTGTGCCCGCCGGGATCGAGGTCACGCAGGTCACGGCCGCGGGTCTCCTTGCCGTAGCGCCAGATCAGCAGCAGCGAGAGTGCCGTGGGCAGCGCGATCATCCAGGCCGAGGTGCCGAGCGCCGGGATCATCGCGGCGATGCTGAGCAGCTGCGCCAACACCCCGCCGAGCTTGCTGCATGCGGCGATCCAGCCGGTCGCGCGGCCGCGGATGCGCAGCGGGAAGCTCTCGGCGGCATAGGGCAGCAGCATCGCGATGATGCCGTTGCTCCCGACGATCAGCAGCGCGACCGGCAGCACCGGGCTGCCCCCGCCCGAATGATCGAGCCACAGCACCCCGCCCAGCCCCGCCAGCGTGACGAGGATCGACAGGATCAGCGCGTTCTTGGTGCTCCATGCATGGTAGATCCACGCGACGAGGAACACCGTGGGCAACGCGATCAGCGCTGATGCGGCGAGCAGGCCGCTCGACAGCTCCATCGAATAGCCGCGCGCGACCAGCTCGGCCGGAAGCCACAGCAGCAGCCCGAAATTGACGAGCCCCCAGCAGATCGCGACCAGGCTCAGCGCCACCAGCTTGCCGGTAAAGGCGCGGCCGGTGAGCGGCGCGGCGGTTCCGCGCGCGGCGGCCGGCACCTGGGCCGGCGCCACCTTCTGCACCGCGGAGCCGAACGCCGCCATCACGCGCTGCGCTTCCGCCGTGCGGCCGCGCGCCATCAGGAACTTGGCCGATTCGGGAATGAGGCCGCCCAGCAGCACCAGCAGCAGCCCGCTCGGCAGGTTGGCGAGCCACAGGATGCGCCAGCTGAACACCGGCTCGAGCCAAGTGGCGATCAGGCTCGCCGCGGCATAGCCGCCGACCGCGCCGAGTCCGCCGACCAGCACCAGGCTCCACCCGCGGTGGCGGCTCGGCATCATCTCGGCAAGCAGCGCGTAGGTGACGGGCAGCATGCCGCCCGCCGCGGCGCCCATCAGGAAGCACATGCCGATATTCCAGGCGAGCGAGGGCATCGCCCCGCAGATCGAGGTGCCGACGAACATCACTGCCGACAGCAGGATCGACGCCTTGCGCCCATAGACGTCGGCGACCCAGCCCCACAGGAACGAGCCGACCACCGTGCCGCACAGCGCGAAGAAGGGCACCAGCGAGACGGTCTGCCGCGGCACGCCATATTCGCGGATCATGCCGGGAATGGTAAAACCGAGGCTGGCGGGCTTCATGATGTCGATCACCAGCGCGATCACCAGCACCAGCATCAGCTGCCAGTGCGCCCGCGAGAGCGGCGCGTCCTCGGGCGCGGCGGCCACCAGTCCCTCCGACGCCGCCCGTTGCGCGGCGAGGTTGCGCGGGAGCAGGCCATAGGCGGCGACACCGATCCCGGCGACGATCATCCACATCCCCACGATCATGCCGTCGTCCATCGGCATGCCGGCCATGTGGAAGCCCATCGATCGGCCCATCCAGAACATCGGCAGATGCAGCACCACGCCGATCGTCACCGCGACCACCCCGATCGCGAATGCCCATAGCCGTCGGTCCGAAAGCGCGATGCCTGCCATATCCACCCCTTGTTTCTTCGCCATTCATGCGCGCGTCAGCCAGCAGTGGCTAGCCGATTGTCATGGCGAGCAAGATCATCCTGGCGGCAATCGCATCCATCGCGCTGGCGGGCTGCGCCGGGACCGCGGCGAACCCGTCCGCTCCGCAACCGCCCGAAGGTCCGGCACGGCTTGGCCAGACCGTCTATGTCGACGGCCCGCGCGTGACCCCGCTCAAGGTGATCGAGGACAGCCGCTGCCCGATGAATGCGCGCTGCATCTGGGCGGGGCGCGTGGTGCTGCGCGCCAGGGTGCAGGGCGGCGCATGGCAGCGCGAGATCGACCTGACGCTGGGCGAGCCGATGCAGGTCGCCGATGGCGGGCTGACGCTGGTCTCGGTCACGCCCGAGCGCCGCACGGACAAGGCGGTCCAGCCGCGCGATTATCGCTTCGCCTTCACCTTCCAGGGTGGATACTAGCCCTTACCGCTGCCCAGCTCCAGCAAAGCGATGCAGCGCTTCCCGTCCGGGCGCGTTCTTCACGCATGGCGTCCCCGATCCGCATCGGCTGTTCAGGCTGGAACTATCGCCACTGGCGCGGCACCTTCTATCCCGAGGAGCTGGCGGCAAGACGCTGGTTCGGCTTCTATGCCGAGCAGTTCGACACGGTCGAGATCAACAACAGCTTCTACCGTCTGCCCAAGGCAGAAACCTTCGCCAAATGGCGCGACCAGGCCCCGCCGGGTTTCTGCTACGCCGTGAAGGCAAACCGGTTCATCACCCAGGCCAAGAAGCTCAAGAACTGCGCGGAGCCGGTCGCGCGGATGCTGACGCCGACGCGTCAGCTGAGCGCCACGCTGGGTCCGATCCTCTATCAGCTTCCGCCAAGCCTCGGCCTCGATCTGGACCGGCTGGAACGCTTCCTCATGCTCCTGCCGGGCGATCTGGCCCATGCCTTCGAGTTTCGGCACAAGAGCTGGTACGTTGACGCTACGGCCGAGCTGCTGGACCGGTTCGGCGCAGGGTTCGTCATCCACGATTTCCCCCAGATCGCCTCGCCGCGATGGACCACCGGACGCATCGTCTACATCCGCTTCCACGGTGCGGCGGGCAAGTATCGCGGGCGCTATAGCGACGCCGCGCTGCTCGACTGGGCCGAGTGGATGACGGCGCAGAACCGACCGGTCTGGGCCTATTTCAACAACGACACCGAGACCGCTGCGATCCACGACGCGCTGACACTGAAAGCGATGGCGCGGCAGGCGAGCCGCTGACTCGTTCAGCGCGTTCCCGCCATCACCTGCGCGATGCGCATCCCGAGCGCGTCGAGTTCCGAACGCGTCGCGCGCAGGCTGTCGATCATCGGCGCGAGGACCGTCATCGACACACGCCCGGTGCCGAGCGCATCGGCCGTGCGCCGCAATTGCGCGGCGTAGCGCTGCGACACGGTGAACCCCTCATGCTGCAGCCCGCTCATCGCCAGGACCTTGTCAGCCATTGCCCTCGAACTCACCGAGTCGGGATCCTTCTCGCCGGCAAGGTCTTCGCGCACGCCGGTGAACTCCGCACGTTGCGCATCGACCAGCTTGTTCCCGGCGGCGACCACCTGATCGATCTGATCCGCCAGCGCACGCAACTCGCCGCCGAATCCCGGATCCGGCTTGCCCAACGACGTGCGCTCGACGCTCTCCAGCAGCCGCACCCCGGACTTGTAGAACAGCAGCTCGAACTGCAGCGACTGGCCGGTCGGATCATCCGCCTCGGTCGTCGCGACCCAGGCAGCGGCCATTGCCGCCTGGGCGCGGAACAATGCGCGCGTGGCGTCGAGCATCTTCACCATCGCCTGTTGCGTGGCGCCGGGGTTCCGCGCACGGATCGCGGTCATCACGCCGGGAAGCGTCCGGGTGATGCCCTCCATGCTGCCGATCATCTTCTGCATGTCGTCGCGCAGCCGTGCAGGCTCGGTATCGGCGGGGAGCTCCAGCCGCGGGAAGGTCGGCGTGTCGAGTGCCGCGAGCCGGGCGCGCGCGGTTGCGATCGCCCCGTCGATCTGCGCCATCGTCGGCCTGAACCGCGCCTCCATCGTTTCGGGCGGGCCGCTCAGCGCGGCGTTCCATGCCGGCCCGAGCTCGCGGAACACGGTGATGGCATCGGCGGTCGCCGCATCCAGCCGGATCATCCATTCGCCGAACGCGATCATCTCGGCGTGGATGGCCTCGACTTCGGAGACCGAAGCGGCGCGCGCCGTCGTCTTGTTGTCCGTCCGGTCCGCAGCAGCGGCGGGGACGGCGAGCGACAAGGCCGTCCACAGCAGAATCAGTCGCGACATCGTCCCCCCAGAATCGCAATGCGGGTGCGAGCTTGCCGCGCCCGCGCCGCAAGGTCGAGGGGAAAGAGTCAGGCGGCGAGCGCCGCCTTGGTAGTGGAAGCGGCCTGGATCGCATCGATCGACTCGGCCAGCGCCGCATCGAACTCTGCCTCAGTCATCCCGTGGCGCAGATCCTCGAGCAGCGCACGGCTGAAGCTCGCGATCATCCCGCGGTTCTTGGCCAGCTCGGCGCAGGCCTCGGGGCGCTTGAAGCCGCCCGAAAGCGCGACGACGCGCAGCACGCGCGGGTGATCGACCAGCGGATCGAACAGCCCGGGCTGGGCGGGGATCGACAGCTTGAGCATCACCTTGGCGTCGCCCGTCATCGCGTCGAGCTGCTTGAGGATCTCGTCGCGCAGGATCGCGTCGGCCTCGGCGCGCTCGGGCGACTTGATGTTCACCTCGGGCTCAAGGATCGGCATGAGGCCGGCGGCGAGCACCTGCCGGCCGACGTCGAACTGCTGCGCGACGATCGCGGCGATGCCCTCGCGGTTGGCCAGGTTGACGACCGACCGCTCCTTGGTGCCGAACACGCCGAGCGCCCGGGCGCGGGCGAGCAGCGCGTCGAGCTCCGGCATCGGCTTCATCAGCTGGACGCCGTTCGCCTCGGCCTCCAACCCCTTGTCGATCTTGATGAAGGGGACGACGCCGCGCTCGATCAGCGCCTGCGGGGTCGGCTTGCCGTCGATGGTGCCGTCCATCGTCCGCTCGAACAGGATCGCGCCGATCACCTTGTCGCCGGTGAAGGCGGGCGAGGTGATGATGCGGCTGCGCATCGCGTGGATCAGCCCGAACATCTCCTCGTCGCCCGACCAGGCGCCCTCCTCGATGCCATAGCCCTTGAGCGCCTTGGGCGTCGAACCGCCGCTCTGGTCCAGCGCGGCGATGAAGCCGTTTCCGTGCGCGATCTTGGCGGTCATCTCGGTGGTGTTCATGCTACTCCGTCCCCTGCTCTGCGGCATTGCTCGTATCGCGACTTCGTTGAGTCGCAGGTGGCTGTCCCGGCCTATTGCAGCGCGGCAAGCAGGTGAAAACCCTGACAACGCTGGCCAGCGGCGGAAAGCCGCGCTTGACGGACGAGTAGGCGGCCGCCACCCTCGCCGGCAGGGGGAAAGCGGATGATCGACCGGCGTTCCATGGCCATTCAGCTGGCCGCATTGCCGCTTGCAGGATTGCTGACGGCGGGCATGGCCGCGTCCAAACGCCCCAAGGTGGGCGAGGCGGCGCCCGAATTCACGCTCAAGCTGATCGACGACACGAAGGTCAGCCTGTCCGAGCTGCGCGGGCGGGTCGTGGTCCTCAATTTCTGGGCGACCTGGTGCGCGCCGTGCAAGCGCGAGCTGCCGCTGCTCGACGCTTATTATGGCCTGCAGAAGGACGCCGGCCTGAGTGTCTATGCGATCACCACCGAAGGCTCATTGCCGATCCACAAGCTCAAGCCGCTGTTCGCCGCGATGCAGATACCCTCGGCGCGCTCGATCCGCGGCCCCTACAGTCCGATCGGCGGCGCGGTGCCGAGCAACTTCGTGATCGATCGCGCTGGGGTGCTGCGTTACGCCAAGGCCGCAGCGTTCGACCTCGACGACCTCAACCGGATTCTCGTCCCGCTGCTTCGCGAACGCGCCTGATGCGACGCGTCTAGCGAACCGCCTTCGGCCGCAACCCGACCAGTATCCAGCGTTGCGGCGCCGCGCCCGGATTGACGAATCCGTGGCGGAGAAAGGCCTGGAACAGCATCAGCTCGCCAGCAACGGGCGCGACCGTCTCAGCCGGTGGCTCGGTCGTCACATCGAGACCCGGAACCCCCGCTGCCGCGGTAGCGAGCCGGGGATCCTCGATCATCAGACCGCCTGCGCCATCGCCGGGATCGATGCAACCGGCCGCAACCCAGAAATTACCGGGAGAGGTCGCGAGCGGCTGATGCTCTCCAGGGGCCAGCACGACCTCACGCGCATCGGCCGCCCAGACGAAGCGCGGTGCTGCGGGCTGGCTCACATCCATCGTGTAGCGTTCAGCGAGCGCGAGCGCTGCGACGACCACAGCGTCGTGATCCGGCGCTTCGAGCTGCTGCGCGATCAGCGGCGCCTCGAAGAATTGCTGCACCGTGGGAGCGCTCATGCGTCGCGCGCCAGGATATTGATCGCGATCGAGATACGCGTTCCCTGCCCGGCATAGGGCCGCACCGAATGCATCAGCCATGACGGAAACATCACAACGAGGCCAGCGCGCGGGCGCATCCACACTTCCTGATTGTCCACCGATCCGTCATCGCGGCGATAGCGCAGATCCGGCGCAGCCATCCGCACCATCGGGAAGCGGGGGTCGAGGAAGGAGAGCTCGCCGCCCAACGCCTTGTCCGGCGAGCCGGCATAGCCGTCATCGACATAATAGACCATCGACCAGAAGCTGCCCGGATGCGCATGGGTCTGATTGGCGGCACCGCGCCGCGAGACATTCGCCCACATCTCGGCGACCCAGCTGATCTCGCGGGTTCCGGCCAGCGCATCGACCGCATATTCGCGCGAGCGTGTGATCGCATGATCGCGCAACGCCAACGCCGCCTCACCGCCCCATCGGTCGAGATCGGTGCCCGATTGCCAGCCGTGAAGATTGGACTTGCTCACCCCGCGATCCTGACCGCTTCGCGCCAGGATCGCAGCCTTGAGCGCCGCATTCCAGCGCGGCGCATCCTGCCATATTTCGGCAATCACCGGCGTGGCGAACAGCGCGCGGACGCGCGGTTCGCTCGCGCCGGAAACGGCCTCAACCATTGAGCGCCGCGACGCCGGGAAGCTCCTTGCCTTCCATCCATTCGAGGAAGGCGCCGCCCGCCGTCGAGACGAAGCTCATGTCGTCCGCCACGCCGGCCTGGTTGAGTGCCGCGACGGTGTCGCCGCCGCCCGCGACCGAGACCAGCGACCCTTCCTTGGTCAGCGCCGCGACGGTGTGAGCGAGCGCCATCGTCGCGGTGTCGAACGGCTTGGTCTCGAACGCGCCGAGCGGGCCGTTCCACACCAAGGTGCGGCAATTCTTGAGCACGTCCGCCAGCGCCTCGCTCGCCGCCGGGCCGACATCGAGGATCATCTCGTCCTCGGCGACCTCATGGACATTGCAGGTGCGAAGGCTGGGCGGGTTGGCGGCGAATTCCTTCGACACCACCACGTCATAGGGCAGATGGATCGTGCAGTTCGCCTTCTCGGCCGCCTCGAAGATCCCCTCCGCGGTGCCGGCGAGGTCATGCTCGGCGAGCGATTTGCCGACATTCACTCCGCGCGCGGCGAGGAAGGTGTTGGCCATGCCGCCGCCGATGATCAGGTGGTCGACTTGGCCGACGAGGTGCTTGAGCACATCGAGCTTGGTCGAGACCTTGGCGCCGCCGACCACCGCCGCGACCGGGTGCTGGGGGTTGCCCAGCGCCTTGTCGAGTGCGTCGAGCTCGGCCTCCATCTGGCGGCCGGCAAAAGCGGGAAGACGGTGCGCCAGCCCCTCGGTCGAGGCGTGGGCGCGGTGCGCGGCGGAGAAGGCGTCGTTGACGTAGAAGTCGCCGAGCGCGGCGAAGCGGTCGATCACCTTGGGATCGTTCTTCTCCTCGCCGCCGAAGAAGCGGGTGTTCTCCAGGACGGCGATGTCGCCGGGCTGGAGCGTCGCGGTCGACTCGATGTCGCTTTCCCAGTCGATGTAGCGGACCGGGCTGCCGAGCACCTGGCTGAACGGGCGGACGAGCTGCGCGGTCGATAACTCGGGGCTCGGCACCTTGGGGCGGCCGAAGTGGGCGAGGACGAGGACAATCGCGCCCTTGTCGGCGAGCTCGCTGACGGTCGGCACCGCGGCGCGCAGACGGGTGTCGTCGGTGACATGACCGCCGGCCATCGGCACGTTCAGGTCCTCGCGCACCAGCACGCGCTTGCCAGTGACGTCGCCCATATCGTCCAGCGTCTTGAAGGCTCGCTCGCTCATTCTTCGATCCTGATCTCGTCGCCCACCGCGATCTCGCCGGGGGCGATCACCATCGTACATATGCCGCCGCGCCAGTCGGGCGTCAGCGCGGCGCGCAGCCCCTCGGCCAGCGCCTCCATTCGCTCGCACGGCTCGGTCTCGACCGTCACTTCGAGCACCACGTCACCGATGCGCAGCCGTTTGCCCGCGACCTGTGGCAGATCCAGCCCCTCGACCAGCAAATTGGCGCGGCGCTGTTCCCAGGGGATGTTGTGCCCCACCAGATCCATCGCCGTCGCCCAGTCGCCCGCCTCGATCAGCGTGACCTGGCGCTTATGCGGCTTGCCCTTCATCGCGCCGCGGAAATCGCCGGCAATGCCGCTCTCAAGCGTCACCCGGGCGCGATCGATGGTCTCCATCGGCGCCTTGGAGAACGCGTGGCGGGCGATGCCGGCGATCCGGCCCATTACCCCAGCTTCGCCATCGTCGCCGCGGTGTCGACCATGCGGTTCGAGAAGCCCCATTCATTGTCGTACCAGCTGACGACGCGGACGAGCTTGCCGTCGATCACCGCGGTCTCGAGGCTGTCGACGGTCGAGCTATAAGGCGTGTGGACGATGTCGATCGACACCAAAGGCTCGTCCGAGAAGGCCAGGACGCCCTTCAGCGGACCGCTTTCCGACGCCGCCTTGAGGATCGAGTTGACCTCTTCCCTGGTGGTGTCGCGCTTGGGCGTGAAGGTCAGGTCGATCAGCGAGCCGTCCGGCACGGGCACGCGCACCGACGAGCCGTCGAGCTTGCCCTTGAGCTCTGGCAGCACCTCGCCCACCGCGCGCGCGGCGCCGGTGGTGGTCGGGATCATGCTCATCGCCGCAGCGCGGGCGCGGCGCAGGTCCGGGTGGATCTGGTCGAGGATCTTCTGGTCATTGGTATAGGCGTGGATCGTGGTCATCAGCCCGCGCTCGATGCCGATCGTGTCATTGAGCACCTTGGCGACCGGGGCGAGGCAGTTGGTGGTGCACGACGCGTTCGAGACGATCGTCATCTCCGCGGTCAGCTTGTCCTGATTGACGCCATAGACGACGGTCAGGTCGACATTCTTGCCCGGAGCCGAGATCAGCACCTTCTTCGCGCCGGCGTCGAGATGCTTCTGGCAGCTCTCGCGGTCGGTGAAGAAGCCGGTGCACTCGAGCACCAGCTCGACGCCGTTGGCGGCGTGCGGCAGGTTGGCGGGGTCGCGCTCCTTGGTCACCTTGATGCGCTTGCCGTCGACGACGATGTCGTCGCCGTGCGCCTCGACCGTGCCCGGATAGCGGCCGTGCACGCTGTCACGCGAAAACAGCCACGCGTTCGACTTGGCGTCCGCCAGATCGTTGATCGTCACCAGCTCGAGGCCGCTGTCGGGCCGCTCGAGGATGGCGCGCGCCACCAGCCGGCCGATGCGTCCGAACCCGTTGATCGCAACCTTCGTCATCAAAATCCTCCTAGGCCTTCAGTCGTTCGATAATCTGGGGAGCGATCGCCGCCGCGGTCAGCCCGAAATGTTCGTAGAGCTTGGCTCCGGGGCCCGACGCGCCGAACCGGTCGAGGCCGAAGCGCAGCCCGTGAATGCCCGTGTAACGCTCCCAGCCGATGGTCGTGCCCGCCTCGATCGAGACGCGCAGCACGTCGCGCGGCAGCACGTCGTCGTGATAGGCTTCGCCCTGCGCGTCGAAACGCGACCAGCAGGGCAGCGACACCACGTCGGCGCCGATCCCCTGTGCTTCCAGCTCGGCGCGCACCGCGACCGCGATCTCGACCTCGGAGCCGGTGGCGATGAGCACGACCTTGCGCTCGGCCTGCGCAGCCTGGAGGCGATAGCCACCCTTCGCCGCGCCACCCGAGCTCAGCTGCGGAAGGTTCTGGCGCGAGAGCGCGAGCAGCGACGGCCCATCTTTGCGCGCGACTGACGCGCTCCAGGCTTCCGCGGTCTCGACCACATCGCACGGGCGCCACACCTCGAGGTTGGGGATCAGGCGCAGCGACATGACATGCTCGACCGGCTGGTGGGTCGGGCCATCCTCGCCAAGGCCGATCGAGTCGTGCGTCATGACATAGACGACGCGGGCATTCTGCAGCGCCGAGAGGCGGATCGCCGGGCGCGCATAGTCGGAGAAGACGAGGAAGGTGCCGCCATAGGGCAGCACGCCGCCGTGCAGCGCCATGCCGTTCATCGCCGCGGCCATGCCGAACTCGCGGATGCCATAACGGACATAGCGGCCAGCACGGTTCTGCGCGGTGAAGTCCTGCAGCCCCTTGGTCAGCGTATTGTTCGAAGGCGTCAGATCGGCCGAGCCGCCGATCGTCTCGGGCAGCGCCGCGTTGATGACGTCGAGCGCCATCTGGCTGGCGGTGCGCGTCGCGACCTTCTTGGGATCGGCGAGCAGGCTTTCGATATAGCTATCGAGCGCGAAGCCATCGGGTAGGTCGCCTGCCATGCGGCGCGTGAACTCTTCACGATCCGAATGATTTGCGAGACGATCCTTCCATCCAGCGTGAGGCTCCGCAGCACGCTTGCCGGCGTCGAGCCAGGCGGCGCGGATGTCGTCGGGCACCACGAACGGCGCATGGCTCCAGCCCAGTTCGACGCGCGCCGCGGCGACTTCCTCGGCACCCAGCGCCGCGCCGTGCGTGGCCGAGGTACCCTGCTTGTTGGGCGCGCCCTTGCCGATGATCGTCTTGCAGCGGACCAGCGTGGGGCGCTCATCGGCGATCGCGGCGTCGAACGCCGCCTTGATGCTCGCCGGGTCATGGCCGTCGCACGCCACGACATGCCAGCCGGTCGCTTCGTAGCGTGCGGGAATGTCCTCGCTCGACGACAGCTCCACCTTGCCGTCGATGGTGATGTTGTTGTCGTCCCACAGCACGATCAGGCGGCCGAGCTTGAGATGCCCGGCAAGGCCGATCGCCTCGTGGTTGATGCCTTCCATCAGGCAACCGTCTCCCGCGACCACCCAGGTGCGATGATCGACCAGATCATCGCCGAAGCCGGCGTTGAGGTGCCGCTCGGCAATCGCCATGCCCACTGCCATGGCCAGGCCCTGGCCCAGCGGGCCGGTGGTGCATTCGACGCCCGGCAGTTCGAAATTCTCGGGGTGGCCGGCGCAAGGGCTGCCGACCTGGCGGAAGTTGGCAATGTCCTCGATCGTCGGGCGCGCATAGCCGGTGAGGTTGAGCAGCGCGTAGATCAGCATCGAGCCATGCCCCGCCGACAGCACGAAGCGGTCGCGATCGGCCCATTTCGGATCGGCCGGATCGTATTTGAGGTAATCGCTGAACAGCACGGTGGCGACGTCGGCCATGCCCATGGGCATGCCCGGGTGACCCGAATTGGCGGCCTCGATGGCATCCATCGCGAGCGCGCGGATGGCGTTGGCGCGATCACTGAACGAAACGGTCACGGCGAGTCCCCTGATGCCGGGCCCGCATCCCGCCTGACCCGGCGAATCGAATGTGGCGTGCCAATGGGGCGAGCGGGCGCGCGCGTCAACCGCGAGGGCTTGCGAGGCGGGTAAAGCGTGCCTATCCACGCCAACATGGTGGAGGCGGCATCCCCTGCGCTCGGGAGGATCGAGCGCGCGCTCGCGCGGATCGAGGCAGCAGCGGCAAAACGCGCGTTCGACGCGGACGCGCTCGCGCGCCGCCACGCCGCGCTACGTGAGAAAGTCGAGGACGCGATCGAAGCGCTCGACGCGCTGATCGAGAAGCAGGCGGCCGAGTAATGGGGCAGATCACCCTCACCGTCGCCGGACGCAGCCACACCATCGCCTGCCGCGATGGGGAGGAAGTGCATCTCGAGCGGCTCGAAGGCATCCTGAACAAGCACGCGGAGACCGCACTGCACGCCTCGGGCGGGCTTTCGGGCGAGCGGACGATGCTGTTCCTCGCGCTGATCCTGGCCGACCTGTACGACGAGGCCGAGCGCAATCCGCCCGGCGGCGTCTCCCCGGTGCTGCTCGACAATCTTGCCGACCGGCTCGAATCGGTTGCCGCAGCCCTTGAGGATCGCGCCGAAAATCCCTAAATCGGCTGACGGCGGGTTCTGCCCGGTACGAGCTTACGATCATCCCTGAGGCTATTCATCATCCACGGGGGCTGTCCCTGCCCAGGTCCAGGCCTGAAGCATATGGTCCCCACCTGACGTTTTGGGCGTCAGTGGATATCACAGCCAACGGCCCATGGTGGTCCCGCCACACGAGTTTCTGACGCATTCGGACTTCCGCGATGGACGATAAACCGACCCTTCGCGCCCGGATGCGCGCGCTGCGCGACGAGTTCGCGATGACGATCGGCGGAGTGATAGAGCCGCCCTCCGTCCTGCTCGCCCGCTTTGCGCCGGGCGTTACGGTCTCCAGCTATGTCCCGATCGGCAGCGAGGCCGACCCGACCGCGATCGCCTTTGCGGCGCGCGAACGCGGCTGCACGATCGTCCTTCCGCATGTGACCAGTCGCGAATCGCCGGTGCGCTTCTTCGAATGGCAGCCCGATCAGCCGCTGATCGACGGCCCGCTCGGCCTGCGCCAGCCGTCGGACGAGGCGCGCGAGGCCGATCCTGATATCGTATTGGCCCCGCTGCTCGCCTTTGACGCCGCGCTCAACCGGCTTGGGCAAGGCGCAGGTCACTATGACCGTGTGTTCGAGCGGCTGCCCGACGCGTGGCGGATCGGGATCGCCTGGTCGGTCCAGCGGGTCCAGGCGCTCGCCACCGATCCGTGGGACATGGCGCTCCATGGCGTGGTCACCGAGGCCGCAGCCTATGGCGAGGTGGTGGCATGACGCCAGCCCCTTCGTGGCGCAAGCCCGCCGGCGCTTTCGCGATCATCGCGCTGATCCTGATCTGGTGCGTCGGCGTCGCCAGCCTGTCCGCCAACGTCGGCCAATGGCCGGTGCTCGTCCAGCTGGCCTTCTACGTCTTCACCGGGATCGTCTGGATCCTGCCGCTGAAGCCGCTGCTGCGCTGGATGGAGACCGGCCGCTGGCGGTTGCCCCATAAGGATCAGATGTAAGGGAAGCCATAGTAGGTGTAGACCTGCTCCCGATACGCCTGATCATATTTCGGCTCCTCGCCCTCGGCGTCATAGCCCGGCGCGCCTTCGATCTGCTCCTTGGTCACATCGACCACATAGCCGCCTCTTTCAGGCTCATAGGTCAGCGCCTGCCACGGCAGCGGATAGTGGCGGTGGCCGATCCCGAACAGGCCACCGAACGCCAGCACGGCATATTCCGCCTGACCCGAGACCTTGTCGACCATGAAGCGCTCGACCGTGCCCAGCCGGTCGCCGTTGCGGTTGTACACTGCGGTTCCCTCGACCCGGTCCGACGCGATCATCGGATGCGGGCTGTCGATCGTATCGTTCATCGCACTTCTCCTTCACGAAGAAGAACGCATGAGCGGCGCGGAAGTGTCAGCGCCCCAGCGCGGCCCGCGTCGCGGCGTCGGCGGGATAGAAGGCCTCGATCGCTAGCTCCGACAGCGTCACGTCCTGCGGCGTGCCGAACACCGTGGTGGTCGAGAGGAACGACAAGTCGCCTGCTTCGGTACGCAGCTTGAGCGGCACGACGGGGCTTGCGGTCACCGCGGGCGGCTGGCGGCGCGGTTCGAGAGAGGGCATCGCCTCCAGCTCGGCGAGCAGCGTCTCGATCGCCGCATCGCCGGTCGCCTTCGCTTCGTGCCGCAGCCGCGACAGGATATGCGCCCGCCACTCGCCATAATTGACGATACGCGGCCCCAGCCCCTCGCGGTGCAGGCTGAGCTTGAGCACGTTGCACGGCCGCGCCAGCAGCCACGGCGCCACGCCGACGAGCAACGGCCCGACCGCATCGTTGTGCGCGACGAGGTTCCAGCCGCGATCGACCACCAGCGCCGGAAACGGCTCGTGCCCCTTGAGGATCAGCATCATCGCCGCGCGCACATCGGCCAGCGCCTCGTCCTCCAGCGCATGTTCGGCGAAATGCGGGGCATGCCCTGCGCCGAGCAACAGCCGGTTGCGCTCGCGCAGCGGCAGCTCGAGGCTCTCGGCGAGCAGCAATACCATGTCGCGCCCCGGCCGCGAGCGCCCGCTCTCGACGAAGCTCAGATGCCGCTGCGAGATGCCCGCCTCCATCGCGAGGTCAAGCTGGCTGAGGCGCCGCCGCGCGCGCCAGTGGCGAAGCTGCTCCCCCACCGGCTGGATGGATTGCTGGGCGGCGTGCTGGATGACGTGCTGCATGGCGCGAGCCTATCGCCGCCATCCGCGCGGCGCCACCCTGCACGGTTGCGAACGATACCAACCCGGCCTAGCAACACAGCCCATGCGTAACCTTGCCCTCGCAGCCCTGCTGCTCGCCACCGCCACCTCCCCCGCTTTTGCGCAGAAGGTCGCGCCGATCCTGACCACGCCGGAGGCGAAGGACGTCCTCACCAACGCCCGCCCCGCCGAAGCGCGGGTGACGCATGTCGACCTCGACCTCGACGTCGATTTCGACAGCAGGACGATCGGCGGCACCGCGACGCTCGACGTGCTGGCGGCAAAGGGTGCGAAGGAGATCGTGCTCGACGCAGTCGATCTCAAGATTACGTCGATCACCGACGGGAAGGGCGGCACGCTGCCCTATGCGATCGGTCCGAACGGCAGCGCGCTGACCATTCAACTCAATGGCGCGAAGAAGATCCGGATCGACTATCGCTCCGGCCCCAACGCAAGCGCATTGCAATGGCTCACCCCCGAGCAGACGCTGGGCAAGGCCAAGCCGTTCCTGTTCAGTCAGGGACAGGCGATCAACAACCGCAGCTGGATCCCGACTCAGGACAGCCCCGGCATCCGCCAGACCTGGCGCGCAACGGTGCGCGTGCCCGAGGGGCTGGTCGCGGCGATGAGCGCCCGCGCCGAGACCCCCGCCGGGACCCCGGTGGCGGGCGGCAAGCGCGCCTTCCGCTTTGTGATGGACAATCCAGTCCCGCCCTACCTCATCGCGATCGCGGTGGGCGACCTCAAGTTCAAGGCGATCGGCCCACGCTCGGGCGTGTGGTCGGAGCCAGGCATGCTCGACGCCGCGGTCGCCGAGTTCGGCGATGTCGAGAAGATGATCGACGCCGCGCAGGCCCTTTACGGCCCCTATCGCTGGGGCCGCTACGACATGCTCGTCCTCCCGCCCTCCTTCCCCTATGGCGGGATGGAGAACCCGAACCTTACCTTCCTCACCCCCACGCTGCTCACCGGCGACCGCTCGAACACCGACGTGGTCGCGCACGAGCTGGCGCACAGCTGGTCGGGCAACCTCGTCACCAACGCGACCTGGGCGGACAGCTGGCTCAACGAGGGCTTCACCACCTATTTCGAGAACCGCATCATGGAGGCGCTCTATGGCAAGGAGCGCGCGTCGATCTACTCCGACCTCGACTATGCCGGGATGGTCCGCGACGTGAAGAATGCCGGTGGCGACATGGCCAAGAGCACGCGGCTGCACGGCGACCCCGGCGACAGCGCCGGGCAGCTGGATTACTTAAAGGGCAGCACCTTCCTGCGCACGATCGAGTTCACCGTCGGCCGGGCGAAGTGGGATGCCTATCTCAAGGGCTATTTCGACCGTCACGCCTTCCAGCCGCAGACCAGCGCGGGCTTCCTCGCCGACCTGCGCAAGCATCTGATCAAGGGCGAAACCAAAGAAGGCCGCGCGCTCGAGGCCAAGCTCCAGCTCGATCGCTGGGTGTTCGAGCCGGGCATTCCGTCCAACGCGGTGCATGTGAAGTCGGAGACGCTGGCGCAGGTCGATGCGATGCTGGCGGCGTTCAACGCGGGCGGCCCGGCCTCTGCGATCAAGACCGACGGCTGGCAGACCCAGCAGTGGAAGCGGCTGCTCGACAATCTGCCCCGCCAGCAGAGCGCCGCGCGTCTCAAGGAGCTCGACGACGCGCTGGGCCTGACCCGGTCGACCAACGCCTATATCCAGTCCGCCTGGTTCGACCTCGCCATCGCCAACCGCTACGATCCGATCGTACCGGCGCTTGAGGAATATCTGACGCGCGTCGGCCGCAACCTGCTGGTGACCCCGCTCTACCGCGGACTCAAGGCGCAGGGCAACTGGGGCATGCCGATCGCACAGCCCATCTTCGAGAAAGCGAAGCCGGGCTACCACCCGGTGACGGTCATGGCGGTGTCGCGGATACTCGAGGGGAGCTAACCCACGCTCCCGGCGAGCCGTTCGGGCAGGCGTTGCGTGCGGAACGCCGCCGCAACGTGATCGACGAAGGCGCGGGTGCGCGCCGGGAGCAGGGCGCGGCCCGAATAATAGATCGATATCGCCCCCGCATCCGCCCACCAGCGGGGGCAGAGCCGCACCAGCTCGCCGCGCTCCAGATAGGGTAGCACGTCCGGCACCGCGGCCAGCGTCACGCCCATGCCCAGCACCGCGGCCTGCACCATCGCGCCTGGATCGTTGAACACCACGCTCTCGCGCGGCGCGGCGAGCATCTCCGCCCCGCTCGCATCACGCATCGCCCAGTGCCGCACCCGCCCGGTGCGCGCCGGGCGCATCAGGATTCCGTCCATCTCGCTGAGGCCAGAGGGATCGCACGGCAAGTCCCGCCCGGCCAGATAGCCGGGCGCGGCTACCGCGACGATATGCGCCGGCGCCAGCGTGCGCGCGACCAGCCCTGGCGCGAGATCGAACCCGCCGCCGATCGCCGCATCCAGGCCCTCCCCCACCAGATCGGCCGCGCGGTTCTCGAACACCCATTCCGCGCGCACACGGGGATAGCGCGCGAGGAAGGCGGGCAGCATCGGCAGGATATATGCCGCGCCGAAGGCTGGGGAGAGCGAAAGGCGCAACACGCCAGCAGGTTCCGCATCCTCCCCCGCCGCCTCGATCGCCGCCTGCAGTCCTTCGAGATTGCCGCGCACCCCGGCCAGGAACCGCTCCCCTGCCTCAGTCAGCGACAATCGCCGCGTGCTCCGCTGGAACAGCCGCACGCCAAGGTTGCGCTCGAGCATCGCGACATTGCGGCTCACCGCCGCCGGGCTGAGGCCCAGCCGCCGCGCCGCCGCGGAGAAGCTGCCGCCATCGGCGCTGCGCACGAAGCTTTCGAGATTGGCGAGCGTTTCCATCTTCAATCCTTCTTTGAAGATGATGACAGCAATTACCGACTAATCAAAATGGAATAAGCAGGCGATATCCGGTGCGTCACCCACGCAAAGGAACCGACCCCATGAAGACCCTCACCGGAAAGACCGCCCTCGTCACCGGCGGCTCGCGCTCGATCGGCGCGGCCATCGCCCGCCGCCTGGCAGCGGACGGCGCCAATGTCGCGCTCACCTATTCCGCTTCACCCGAAAGGGCCGACGAAGTCGTCGCGCAGATCGAGGCTGCAGGCGGCAAGGCGATCGCGATCCGCGCCGACGCCGGCGATCCCGCCGCGGTCCGCGCTGCCGTCGCGAAAACCGTCGAGACGTTCGGCGGCATCGACATCCTCGTCAACAATGCCGGGCTTGGCCTTGGCGGGCCGATCGAGGAGCTGTCAATGGACAGCTATGAGCGGATGATCGCGGTCAACGTCACCGGCGTGTTCGTCGCGACGCAGGAGGCCGTGCGCCACATGAAGCCGGGGGGACGGATCGTCCATATCGGCAGTTCGATGACTCGCTACGCCGCTTTCCCCACCGCCTCGCTCTACACGCTGACCAAGGGTGCGATCACCGGCTTCAACCGCAGCCTGGTGCGCGATCTGGGACCGAAGGGGATCACGGTGAACACCGTCCATCCCGGCCCGACCGATACCGACATGAACCCCGCCGACGGCCCGGTCGCGGCGATCATCGGTCCCGGCATCGCGGTCGGCCGCTATGGCGAACCGGCCGAGATCGCCAGCGTCGTCGCCTTCCTCGCCGGCCCCGACGCCGCCTTCGTCACCGGCGCAGACATCGTGGTCGATGGCGGGCTTACCGCCTGAACTTCAAGCTCGGTTTCAAGGAGAAGCATCATGTCCATCGGAATCATCGGCGCCGGATCGATCGGCGCGGCGCTCGCCACCATCCTCAGCCGCGCGATGATCCCCGCGGTGATCGCCAACAGCCGCGGACCGGAAAGCCTCAGGGCGCTGACCGACGAGCTCGGCCCGGTGCTGACCGCCGGGACGGTCGAGCAGGCCGCCGAACAGGATATCGTCGTCGTCGCGGTGCCCTGGTCGAAGATCCCGGCCGCGCTCGCCAGCCTCGACTTCGGCGGCAAGGTCGTGGTCGATGCCAACAACCCGATCGAAGCGCCGCTGTTCGAGCCCGCCGATCTCGGCGGTCGCGTGTCGAGCGCGGTGTTCGCGGACCTCGTCCCCGGCGCGCGCGTGGTGAAGGCGTTCAACCACCTGCCCCCGCCGGTGCTGCGCGCCGATCCGCAGGCGGATGGAGGCCGGCGCGTGCTGTTCTTTTCGGGCGACGATGCCGGGGCGAAGGCACACGTCGCGCGGCTGATCGAGCGGCTCGGCTTTTTCGGGATCGACCTCGGCGATCTCGCCACCGGCGGGCGGCTGGTCCAGTTCCCCGGCGGCCCGCTCCCGGCGCTCAACCTGGTGAAGCTGGGTTAGCTCCCGCCCTTCGCCGCTTCCAGCGCCTTCGCCCGCTCCCGTGCCGCTCGCTTGGCCCGCCGTTCGGCGACCAGCACTGCCGCGCGGCGCGGATTGTGGGTCATCGCCGCGGTCGCCGTGGCATCCGCCTCGACCAGAAACCCTTCGGGCGCGAGGCGGACGTTGCGGATATGCGCCTCACCCATATCGCCCTTGAACACGAAGCCTTCGAACGGCTGCTCCGCCAGCCAGGCATCGGCCTTCGCCAGCCCGTCGTCATAGTCCCTGGTGAAGTCGTAGCGCACCGCAGCCATCATCCGGTCGCGCAGCCTGGTCTGGTTGACCGCCTGAAGTAGCAGGTTGAACGCCTTGCTGTCGGTGTCCCCCGCTACGACGAGGTCGCGGATGCCGACGACACGCTTCTCGATATCGATCACCGGCTTTGCCACGAACCAGACGGTCCCCTTGGTCGTCACCGTCCCGGTCCTGAGCGTCATGTCCACGCCTACCGCCACCTGGTTCTGCGGCGTGCCGTAGATGGTGACGCGATGATAGTCCGCGCTCGCCTTGAGCCCGCCCTTGAGCTCCACCGCGCGAAACTCCGGCTTCTGCAGCTCCTGCAGTGCCGCGCGCTCGAGCAGGTCATAGAGCACCAGCACCGGCACATGCACGTTGATCCCGCGCCCCGGCAGGTGCCCCATCAGATTGGGCAGCGGCGTCACCGGCGGATCGGCGGGGCGCTCGCCCAGCACCGTCTCGGTCCTGGCCTGCGCGGCGAAACCGACGACAAGGTTGCCCCCCTGCACCGAATAGCCCGAGAAGCCGACGCGCTCCGGCGTGAAGCGCGCCCAGATCTGCGGATCGGTCTTGACCCGCACCGAGGTGAAGCCCTTGGCCCAGATGCGCTGGACCTGCGCGCGCGCCTGCACGCTGTCGAGGTGGCGGGGCAGCGTGCGCTCAAGCCCCGACAGGATCTGGCGCAGCTTGGGATCGACCTTGGACGCGAAGGTGATCCGCCGCCCGAGGAAATCGATCCCGATCTTGTTGGTCCAGCTGTAGTCCGCATCGACCTTGGCGTGGGGCCGCCAGTCACGGCTCAACCCCAGCGTCACCCGCGCGGTGACGTTCATCGCCCCGGTCGCGGTCTCGCGCTTGATGATCTTGCCGATATTCTCGGCACGCACCACCGCATTGATCGGCATCGACAGCCGCAGGACGTTGCCCGATCCGGTCAGCCGGATATGCCCGCGGCGCACGGTGCCGACCAGCCGGCAGCTGATGTCGGGCAGCAGCTTGCTCTTGGTCTTGATGCAGGCCTGTTGCGGCTCGTCGATCCGCTCGAGCACCTGCGGCACCTCGTCGTTGATCGCCCTTTCCAGCTCGGCGATCGGGATCGCCACGGGAATGCGGATCGTCGAAGCCTGCTCCTTGAGGACCAGCGGCTCCTTGAGGCGCGGCGGTGCAGGGTTCGAGGCCTGATCGGTGCACGCCGCCAGCGGCGTCAGCGATATGATGGCAATCCCGGTCAGCCCCCGCTGCATCCTGCCCCCTACATCGTCAGCGCGCCGCGCTCCATGCGAGCCATAACCACCCGATAATCAACGCGGTTCCGCCGATCGGGGTGATCGCGCCCAGCCAGCGCGGCCCGCCCAGCGCCATTGCGTAGAGCGTCACCGCGAAGAGCGCGCCGCCCGCGACGAACAACCAGCCCGGCCCCTTCGCCCCCATCTGCGCCGCGACCAGCGCCGCGACCGCGTGGATCAGCTGATACTGCCCGCCGGTCTTGAGCCATTCCTGCGCCTCGCCGCTCGCGCCATGCGCCCCGAATGCGCCTGCCCCCACCGCGATGGCGCCCGAGAGCGCCGCAAGGATCACCAGCCAGCTCATCCGCAATCCGTGTCCGACGAAGCTTTGGGCTCGAGCGGCTCGGGCTTCTCGCGTCCCGCCGAGAAACGCAGCTCTGGGTTGCTGATGATCGTCTCGCGCGCGGCGCGGATATCGCCCGCCTCATATTGGAGGCGCAGCCGCTCGCGGTCGCGGCGGCGGTAGAGATCCTCGGTGCGGTCGATCTCCTGCGCATCGACGCCCACCGCGTCCATCGCGCGCCGCGCCATAACGATCGCCGATTCGAGCACTTCGCGCACCACCCCCGCAGCCGATCCGCCCTTGAGCTTGAGCAGCGCGCGCCGGTCATAGGCGCGCACGAAGATCGACGCCTCCGGGAAGGCTTCGTGCACCGCCTCGACCAGCTCGGCGCTCACCTGATCGCCGTCGAGGCAGAACAGGATCAGCTCGGCCTCGCCCGCCCCCGCCTGGCGCAGCAGGTCGAGCCGCGTGCCGTCGCCATAATAGACCTTGGCGCCAAACTGCCCGGCGATGTCGATCATCTCGATATCGGTGTCGATCAGCGTCACCGCGATCCCCTGCGCGTTGAGCATCTGCCCGACGGTCTGGCCGAACCGGCCATAGCCGATGATGATCGCGTTCGATCCGTCCGCCACCGGCCCCTCGCGCTCCCCCTGCGGCGCGGTTTCCTCGGCACGGAAGCGTCGGGTGAACATCATCAGGAACGGCGTGGTTGCCATCGATAGCGTGACGACCGCGCTGAACACGCTCACCGCCTCCGGCGCGATCAACTGCGCACCCTGCGCCTGCGCGAACAGCACGAAGGCGAACTCGCCGCCCTGGCTGAGCAGCAGGCCCAGCGCCAGCGCCTGCCGCCAGCCCATGCGGAAGGCGAGGCCGAGGCCGGTGATCACCACCGCCTTGGTCGCGATCAGCGCCAGCGCCATCGCCAGCACAAAGAACGGCCGCTCGGCGATCGCCGTCAGGTCGAGCAGCATGCCGACCGACAGGAAGAACAGCCCGAGCAGGATCGAGCGGAACGGCTCGATATCTGCCTCCAGCTCGTGCCGGTACGGGCTGTCGGCGAGCATCACGCCCGCGACGAACGCGCCGAGTGCGGTCGATAGGCCCAGCGACTGCATCAGCGCCGCGCTCGCGACCACGGTGAACAGCCCCGCGAACACGAACAGCTCGCGCTCGCCCCAATTGCCGATCAGCCGGAAGAGCGGCCGCAGGACGTAGCGCCCCGCGAGCACCAGGCCGGTGATCGCGACCACGGTGTAAAGACCCAGCAGCCACCCCGGCGGCCCGCCAGCGTCGGCGGGATTGCGGCTCATCACCGCGATGATCGTGATCAGCGGGACGATCGACAGGTCCTGGAACAGCAGGATCGAGAAGGCGCGCTCGCCGAACGGGGTGCGCATCCGTCCGGCCGATTGCAGCATCGGCAGCACCTGCGCGGTCGAGGACAGCGCGAGCGGCAGCCCCAGCGCCAGCGCCGCGGCGGGCGAGAAGCCCGCGCCGAACGCGACGACCGCGCTGATCGCGATGCCGCACAGCACCACCTGAAGCAGGCCGAAGCCGAAAATGTCGTTCTTCATCCGCCACAGCCGCGCGGGGCTGAGCTCGAGCCCGACCAGGAACAGCAGCAGCGCGATGCCGAACTCGGCAATCACCATCTTCGATTGCGCGTCGCCGACCAGGTCGAGCAACTGCGGCCCCACCAGCGCGCCCGCGACGAGATAGCCCAGCGTCGCGCCCAGCCCCATGCGGCGGAAGATCAGCACGAACACCAGCGCGAAGCCGAACAGCGGCGCATATTCGGCGATATAGTTGTGGGCGGTGGCGCCGTGCTCCATCAGACGCGCACCTTCGCGGCGAGGCGCGCGGCCTCGGCCACCGCCTCGAACCCGAGCCGGATCGACGGGTGGCGCGCGCTGTGCGGCAGCGCCGGGGTGAAGATCTCGAGCCCCGGCCATTCGGGCGGCGCACCCCGTTCCCCGGCGAGCCAGGCGGTGAGCGCGTCGCGGGCGGTTTCCAGCTCCTCCAGCGTGCGGCCGACGGCATGGGCGCCCATCAGCGATGCCGATGCCTGTCCGAGCGCGCAGGCATGGACCACCATCCCGATCGCTGCGACACGCCCGTCCGCGTCCAGATCGACGTCGACCGTCACCCGGCTGCCGCAGACCGGCGAGCGCTTCTCGACGCTCGCCATCGGATCGGCGAGCCGCGCCTGGAAGGGGATCGAGGCTGCGAGCCGCAGGATCTGCGTATTGTAGAGCGGCGCGTTCATTCGCCCGATGTATCCCGCGCGGTCGCGTTCGCAAGGCTCGCATTGCCTTCTTCCGCGGCGAACACCGGCTCGCCGCGGCGGCGCTTGTCGACGAACTCGGCGATGCTCGCGCTCGTCGCGTTGAGCAGCGGGTAGGTACGCGACTGGGTCATCCAATCCGGCCGCTCGGAGGGCCCGCCGCCCACCGTGTCCACCGCCAGCGTGACGAGCAGGAAGCCCAGGCTCACCAGGATCAGGCCCTTGACCGCGCCGAAGCCGAAGCCCAGCGCGCGATCGACCGGTCCCAGCAGGCCGCTGCGCGTGCGCGATCCGATCGCGTTGGCGACCAGCCGTCCGCCGAAAAAGGTGATCCCGGCGATCAGCGCGAAGGCCAGCACCGCCGCCCCCTGCACCGTCCCCACCGCCCCGGCCAGCGCGGCGGAAAGCGGGGTGTGCAGGAATTTCAGCGCCACCACCACCAGCAGCCACGCCATCAGCGACAGCACTTCGGTGACGAAGCCGCGCATCACGCCCAGCACCGCCGCCCCGCCGACGGAGATCAGCACGATGATATCGATCGCGGTCAGTCCCATGAGTCCCCCGTTGTCACCGGCTCCTCATACCGGGCGGACGGGGCTTGTCGAAGCCTCGTTTTGCTTTAGGGCGCCAAGGCGTGCCGCCCCTCCCCGCGCGGCGCTCGACCGGTCCTCGCGGGGGAGTTTCGCCATGCACACCAATCACACGCTTCGCGGCATCGCGCTCTTCATGGCGGGGCTGATGCTGTTCGCGTGCATGGACACGACGATCAAATATCTCGCCGCATCCTATCCCGTGCCGTTGATCGCGGCGGTCCGCTATGCCGTGAACCTCGTTCTCATGACCGCGCTGCTCGCGCCGTTCCACGGGCGGGAGATGGCGCGGACCCGGCGCACCGGCCTCGTCATCTTGCGCGCCTGCACCCTCGCGCTCGGCACGCTCGCCGCGGGCTTCGCGCTGCAGCGCATGCCCGTCGCCGAGACGATGTCGATCATCTTCGTCGCGCCGATCCTGGTGATCCTGGCCTCCGGCCCGCTGCTCGGCGAGCGGGTCAGCACCAGCGGCTATCTCGCCGCGGCGACAGGGTTCGCCGGCATCCTGCTGATCGCGCGCCCGGGCAGTGGACTCGACGCGACGGGCATCTTCTGGGCGCTGGTGGCGATGACGACCACGACCGCCTACCAGCTCCTGTCGCGCGTGCTCACCGCCAGCGAGAGCACCATCGCCCTGCTCTTCTACTCCGCACTGGTCGGGACGATCGTCTATGGCATCGCCGCGCCGTGGTTCATGGGCGGGCCGCAACCAAGCCTGTTCGAGACGCTGCTGCTGATCAGCACCGGCGTCTATGGCGGGTTCGGCCATTTCCTGTTCACCGCCGCCTATCGCCACGCCCCCGCGTCGATCCTCGCCCCCGCCAACTATGCGCAGCTGCTCTGGGCCGGGCTGCTTGGCTGGCTGGTGTTCGGCCATGTCCCGGACGAATGGGGCCTCACCGGCATGGCAGTGATCGCCGGATCGGGCGTGTTCGCCGCGCTCGGCACGCGCCGCCCGCCGGTCAAGCGATCGGTGTAGCGTCTTGACCCCGATGCCGGCCGGTCCTACCTGACCGCCCGAAGGCCACGTCCTTCCCTGCGTTGCAGGCATCAAGTCCGGGACGGCCCGGCAGCCCTCAAAAGGAAGCTGCCATGCCCTGGATCTATCTCACCGTTGCCGGCCTGCTCGAAATCGCCTGGGCGTTTCTGATGAAGCAGTCCGATGGCTTCACCAAGCTCGGCCCGTCGATCGCCACGCTCGCCACCATGGCCGCCAGCTTCGCCCTGCTGTCGCTGGCAATGAAGTCGCTCCCGCTCGGCACCGCCTACACCATCTGGACCGGCATCGGCGCGGTCGGCGCGTTCGTCGTCGGCATCGCGGTGCTCGGCGAACAGGCGACGCCGATGCGCATCCTCGCGGCGGTGCTGATCGTCGGCGGGCTGGTGCTGATGAAGCTGTCGTCGCAGGGGTGAGGGAGAGACCTCAGTGAAAGATTGGTTCACGCGAAGGCGCGGAGGCGCGAAGAGGTGGTTCTGCCGCTTTAGGGGCGCTTCGCGCCGAATAGGACCTCTTCGCGCCTCCGCGCCTTCGCGTGAACCAAAATCACCGTCCCAGCATATGCTCGACGAACCCGCCCAGGCTCTTGAACCCGGTCAGCGCGACCGTCCCCTCCTTGCCCTGCGCGGCGGGGGCGAGCGCGCGGGTGAAGCCGAGCTTGCCCGCCTCCTTGAGCCGCAGCGCACCATGCGCGACCGGGCGCACCTCGCCCGACAGCGCGATCTCGCCGAACGCCACCGCGTCGGCCGCGACCGGGCGCTCCGACAGCGCGGAGACGAGCGCCGCCGCGACCGCAAGGTCCGCCGCCGGATCCTGCACGCGATAGCCGCCGGCGATGTTGAGATAGACCTCGCTGGTCGAGAAGCTGAGGCCACAGCGCGCCTCCAGCACCGCGAGGATCATCGCGAGCCGCCCGCTGTCCCAGCCGACCACCGCGCGCCGCGGCGTCGCGCCGCTCGCCAGCCGCACCACCAGCGCCTGGATCTCCACCAGCACCGGCCGCGTGCCCTCCAGCGCCGGGAACACCACCGTCCCGGTCACGCTCTCGTCGCGGCTAGTGAGGAACAGCGAGGAGGGGTTGCCGACCTCGGTCAGTCCCTCCGTCTGCATCGAAAACACGCCGATCTCGTCGGTGCCGCCAAACCGGTTCTTCACCGCGCGCAGAATGCGATACTGGTGGCTGCGCTCGCCCTCGAACGCCAGCACGGTATCGACCATATGCTCCAGCACGCGCGGTCCGGCGAGGCTGCCGTCCTTGGTGACGTGCCCCACCAGCACCACCGCCGTCCCGCGCTCCTTGGCGAAGCGGATCAGCTCCTGCGCCGATGCGCGCACCTGGCTCACCGTGCCCGGCGCGCCCTCGATCAGGTCGCTGTGCATCGTCTGGATCGAATCGATGATCAGCAGCCGCGGCGCCGCCGCGCCGCCCAGCGTCGTCAGGATATCGCGCACCGATGTCGCCGCGGCGAGCTGCACCGGCGCGTTGCCGAGGCCCAGCCGCCGCGCGCGCAGCCGCACCTGATCAGCGGCTTCCTCGCCCGAAACATACGCAACGCCAAGGCCTTGCAACGCCATCTTCGCAGCGGCCTGTAGCAACAGCGTCGACTTGCCGATCCCCGGATCGCCGCCTATCAGCGTCGCGCTCGCCTCCACGAACCCGCCGCCCAGCGCGCGGTCGAGCTCGGCGATGCCGGTCGGCATCCGCTCGGGCAGCGGCACGTCGGCATCGAGGCCGGAGAGCGAGATCATCCGCCCGCCGCCCTGCAGGTTATGCTTGGCCTGGAACGGCGTCACCACCGCGCCGGCCTCCTCGACCAGCGTGTTCCAGTCCCCGCAATCGCCGCATTGCCCCGCCCATTTGGACGCGACCGATCCGCATTGCTGACAGACGTAGCGCTTCTGAAGCTTGGCCATGAATCCCGCTTAGCAGCAGTGGAACGATTCAGGAACAGGCATTCGTTGCAGAATGTCTCACCGCCTCTTCCCCGTCATTCCCGCGAAGGCGGGAATCCATTCATCCTGCCGTCGAGGCTCGATCCGCATCGTCACGGCGAATGGATCCCCGCCTTCGGCCTTTGGCCGAAGTTTATCCTGAGCGCCTGCCTTGCAGGCAGTCGAAGGGCGGGGATGACGGAAGTGTGGGCGGGACCGCTACCTCGCCTCCCGATATTTCGCTTCCTGCATCTTGATCCAACGGCTTTTCAGCGCGCCCGGCCGGTCCGGATAGCGTTCCTCGCGGAACTCCGCACCCTCGATCCGGTCGATGCGGAAGCTGCGGAAATCCTGCCGCAGCTCGCACCAGGCGAACACCATCCGCACCGCGTCGCGATAGCCGATCAGGAACGGCCAGATGGTGCGCTGCGACCGCCGTCCTTCCCCGTCGCCATAGGCCAGGTCGAGCTTCAGCCCGCGCCGGCACCACAAGCGCAACTGCGTCATGTCGACCGGCTCGGCCTGCTCCTCCCAGCGCGGCGGGGTCGCGACCACCGGCTCGAGGATCAGCGCACGCAGATTCTCGGGCACCGTCGCGGCAAGCTTGGCGAGCAGATCCTCGGCCGCGCGCGCCAGCACCCGGTCGCCCTGCGCCTTCACCCATTGCGCACCCAGCACCGCAGCCTCGACTTCGTCGGTGGTCAGCATCAGCGGCGGCAGATCGAACCCGCTGTCGAGCACATAGCCGATCCCCGCCTCGCCGCGGATCGGCACGCGCTGCGCCATCAAGGTCGCAATATCGCGATAGATGGTGCGCTTCGACGTCTCCAGCTCCTCGGCGATCGCATCGGCGGTCACCGGGCGGCTGTGCCGCCGCAGCAGCTGGATGATCTGAAAGAGGCGATCGGCGCGGCGCATGGGTCGATTCCCGTTCGATTGGACGGCGACAGTCCTACTGCCATACTGCTGACATCATGCTGGCAGCAGCATGGCAGTAGCAGGTTTCGACGCCGGCGACACCCGCCGGGCGGAAGAGGAAAGGACGCCGCTATGCTCATCTTCTATCACTCGCCCCAAACCCGCTCCGGCCGCACCATGTGGCTGATGGAGGAGAGCGGTCTCCCGTACGAGACGCGCTATGTCACGATCGAGCATGTGGACGGCCGCGGCGGCCTCGATTCCGCCAACGTCCATCCGGACGGCAAGGTGCCGGCGATCGTCCATGACGGCGTGGTGATCTCCGAAAGCTACGCCATCGCCGTCTACGTCAGCGATCTCGCCGCGGAATCCGGTCTCGGCGCCCCGATCGGCTCGGCAGAGCGCGGCCCCTTCCTCGCCTGGCTAATGTGGCTGGCGACCGAGATGGAGCCGGTGATCTTCTCGCGCCTTTATGGCGGCGGTGGCGGCGATCCGCGCGCGGAGCGCAACTACGGCCAGGTGATCCGCCGCCTCGAAACCGCGCTCGCCAACGGCCCCTATCTGATGGGCGATCGCTTCACCGCGGTCGACGTCATGGCCGGATCGACGATCGCCTGGGCGCGCCACGCCTTTCCCGAAAGCGCGGCGATCGACGCCTGGCTCGCACGGATCGCCAACCGCCCGGCGCACCAGCGCGCCTGCGAGAATGATATGGAGCTGGTTACCGCGTGAGGCGCGCTTAATCCTCCCCCGCCAGGGGGAGGTGTCAGCCGCAGGCTGACGGAGGGGGAGGATGCGGGCGCTCGATAGCATGCCGCCGTCCTCCCCTCCCACGCGCTTCGCGTGCCACCTCCCCCTGGCGGGGGAGGACTTCAGGATCACCCCTTCGCCGTCACCAACAGTCCGCGCTGCACCGCCGGGCGCGCCAGCCCGCGCTCGAGCCACGCCGCGATATTGCCGAAATCGTCGAACCCGACCAGATCGCGTGCCTCGTAGAAGCCGATCAGGTTGCGCACCCAGCCGAGCGAGGCGATGTCGGCGATCGAATAATCACCCATGGTCCACTCGCGATCTTCAAGCCGCCCGTCCAGAACACCGAGCAAGCGCCTGGATTCGTTGACGTATCGCTGCAACGGACGCTTGTCCTCATACTCGCGTCCGGCGAATTTGTGGAAGAAGCCGACCTGCCCGAACATCGGCCCGATGCCGCCCATCTGCCACATCAGCCACGCGATCGTCTCATAGCGCTGCGCAGGATCGAGGAACTTGCCGGTCTTCTCGGCCAGGTAGATCAGGATCGCCCCGCTCTCGAACAGCGCCAGCGGCTTGCCGTCCGGCCCGTCCGGATCGATCAGCGCCGGGATCTTGCCATTGGGGTTGAGGCTCAGGAACTCGGGCGTCTTCTGGTCGTCGGCCGCGATGTCGATCAGATGCGCCTCGTACGGCAGCCCGGTCTCCTCCAGCATGATCCCGGCCTTCACCCCGTTGGGCGTGTTGAGCGAATAGAGCTGGATGCGGTCGGGATGCTGCGCCGGCCAGCGCTTCGTGATCGGGAATTGCGAGAGATCAGACATGCGTGGAGCCTCCGTTGTGTATTTCGGCACCGGCCGCCATCCAGCGAAGCTGGATCGAGCAACTTCCGGGACATAGTAACGCCGCAATCGCCGCGCTATGGGCGCAGCGATGAAAGCTTCCGACCTTCGCGTCGCGCTGTTCAGCGGCAACTACAACTATGTCCGCGACGGCGCGAACCAGGCGCTGAACAAGCTCGTCCGCCACCTGCTCGATGCGGGCGTGAAGGTGCGCGTCTATTCCCCCACGGTCGCGCATCCGGCGTTCGAGCCGGAGGGCGATCTGGTCAGCGTCCCCGCCTTCGCGATGCCCGGCGGGCGCGGCGAGTATAAGGTCGCGCTGGGCCTGCCCAAGGCGCCCCGCGCCGATCTGGAAGCGTTCAACCCCAATCTCGTCCATGTCTCGGCGCCCGAATTCCTCGGCCATGCCGCGGTCGCCTGGGCGCGCGACAACGGCATCGCCAACGTCGCCTCGCTCCACACGCGGTTCGAGACCTATCCGCGCTATTACGGCATCGGCTTCCTCGAGCCGTGGCTGATCCGCCGCCTGACGCGCTTCTACAACAAGTTCGATCGCGTGCTGGTGCCCGGCGACTCGATCGCCGAGCTGATCCGGGGCTGGGGCGTGCACAGCCCGATCAGCATCTGGTCCCGCGGCGTGGATCACGCCCGCTTCAACCCGCAGCGCCGCGACGATGCCTGGCGCCGCGATCTCGGCATACCCGACGACGTGCCTGCGATCGGCTTCCTCGGCCGGCTCGTGCTCGAAAAGGGCCTCGACATCTTCGCCGAGGTCGCACGCGAGCTGAAGCGCCGCGAGGTGCCACACCGCATCCTCGTCATCGGCGAAGGCCCGGCGCGCGACTGGTTCGCAAGCCAGGTGCCCGACGCGATCTTCACCGGCTTCCAGTCGGGCGACGATCTCGGCCGCGCGGTCGCCGGGATGGACGTGTTCTTCAACCCCTCGGTCACCGAGACCTTCGGCAACGTCACCGCCGAAGCGATGGCCTGCCGCGTGCCCGTGGTCGCCGCACGCGCGACCGGCGCGCTCGATCTGGTGGACGAAGGCGCCACCGGCTTCCTGGTGCCGCCTCGCGACGTCAACGCCTATGCCGACGCGATCGAACGGCTCGCCCGCGACGCAGCGATGCGCCGCAGCTTCGGCGACGCGGGCCACGCCAAGATGCAGGCCTATGTCTGGGACCGCATCAACCAAGCGGTGCTCGACGCCTATCTCGAAGTGATGGCGGCGCGCGGCTAATTAATCCTCCCCCGCCAGGGGGAGGTGTCAGCCTTGGCTGACGGAGGGGGCGGATGCCAGAACGATTGTTGGGAGTCCTCCCCCTCCGTCGCGCTGCGCGCGCCACCTCCCCCTGGCGGGGGAGGATTCAGCGTCACCCCCACTCGTACGCCAGCGGCGCCTCACGGAACGCGAACCGGTCGACATGCCGCTCGACCGCCCTTCGAGCTGCCCATCGGCGCTGGCGTCCACCCGGATCGCGAGGCCATCCGGCTTCGCATCCAGCGTGACCAGCCCGTCGCCGGGCCAGTCCGCACCGCGCGCATCCTTGGGAAACACGATCGTGCCATGATCGGCCGTGAACTCGACCTTGAGGTTGTGTTCCCAATGCTTGCACAGCTGCTGGAGATAGCGGCTGGCCTTCTCGGTCTTGGCAAATCCGTTCGCGCTTACGCTCATTTACAGCCTCTCGATCTTGCGCGCCGCCTCGTCGATCAGGTCGGCGACCGCATGTAGGGTCTCCTGGCTCACCTCGCCATCGCCCAGCCGGTGCTGGAGCACCTGGCGCAGATTGCCCATCGCGCGCCGCACCGGGCTGCCATGGCTGCGCGAGCGCATCGTGCCGATCGCGGCCAGCCGCTCCATCAGCGCCTCGACCTCCTCCTCGCGCTCGGTCAGATGCGCCTGGCCGGCGGTGGTGATCGCGAACACCTTCTTGGCGTCGTCGCTCGCCTGCTCGGCGATCAACTCCATGTCGGCGAGCATGGTCAGCGTCGGATAGACCACGCCCGGGCTGGGCGCATAGGCGCCGCCGGTGCGCTCCTCGATCTCGCGGATCAGGTCGTAGCCGTGGCGCGGAGCCTCCTCGATCAGCTTGAGCAGCACCAGCCGCAGCTCGTCGCCCTGGAACATGCGCCGCCGCCCGCGGCCGCCACCCATGCCGTCGGCGCGCACGTCCCATTCCACGGTGAATGGCCCCCATTGGCGCCGCCCGCGCGGACCGAACCCGCCGAATTCCATGCCCCCGCGCGGCCCGCAGCCGCGATGATGTCCTCGAAACATACCTATACCTTTCATATCCGAATCGTGATGCGTCTAAGATATATCTTGATCTGGCCCGCACAAGCCCCCTTCTGATAAAGATCCTCCCCCGCCAGGGGGAGGTGACGCCGAAGGCGACGGAGGGGGAGGACGGCGGCGCGCTTCAAATGTCCGGATGGCATCGCATCCGTCTCCACCATCAGGCTGCGCCTGCCACCTCCTCCTGGCGGGGGAGGATTGAGGCCACACCGTCCCGCGCCTATCTACTCTCAATGGCCGACCTGTTCGGCGGTCTCGAAGCCGCCACCGCCCCTGACGACACCGCCCCTGCCGGCCCGCTCGCCGATCGCCTGCGTCCCCAGCGGCTGGAGGACGTCGTCGGCCAGGACCACCTGACCGGCCCGGAGGGCGCGATCGGCCGCATGGTCGCGGCGGGCAAGCTGTCGTCGATCATCCTCTGGGGTCCGCCCGGCACCGGCAAGACCACCATCGCGCGCCTGCTCGCCGACGCCGTCGGCCTGCGCTTCGTCGCGATCAGCGCGGTGTTCTCGGGCGTCGCCGATCTCAAGAAGGTGTTCGCCGAGGCGAAGGAGCATGCCCGGCTCGGCAAGCGCACCTTGCTGTTCGTGGACGAGATCCACCGCTTCAACCGCTCGCAGCAGGACGGCTTCCTCCCCTTCGTCGAGGACGGCACCGTCACGCTGGTCGGCGCGACCACCGAGAACCCGAGCTTCGAGCTCAACGCCGCGCTGCTCAGCCGCGCGCAGGTGCTCATCCTGCGCCGCCTCGACCACGCCGCGCTCACCCAGTTGCTCGACCGCGCCGAGGCCGTCGAGCAACGCCCCCTCCCCCTCACCTCTGAGGCCCGCGACGCGCTGGTCGCCAGCGCCGACGGCGACGGCCGCTTCCTGCTCAACCAGGCCGAGACCTTATTCTCGGTCCAGTTCGACGAACCGCTCGATCCCTCAGCGCTCGGCGATTTCCTCCAGCGCCGCGTCGCGGTCTATGACAAGGACCGCGAGGGGCACTACAACCTCATCTCCGCGCTCCACAAATCGATCCGCGGCAGCGACCCGCAGGCCGCGCTCTACTATCTCGCGCGCATGCTGACGGCGGGCGAGGAGCCGCTTTACGTGCTGCGCCGTCTCACCCGTGCCGCGGTCGAGGATATCGGCCTCGCCGACCCCAATGCCCTCACCCAATGCATCGCCGCTAAGGACACCTACGAATTCCTCGGCTCGCCCGAGGGCGAGCTCGCGATCGCGCAAGCCTGCCTCTACCTCGCCACCGCCCCCAAATCGAACGCCGCCTATACGGCGCAGAAGGCGGCATGGCGCTCGGCGAAGGAGACCGGCTCGCTTATGCCGCCGCAGAACATCCTCAATGCGCCCACCAGGCTGATGAAGGAGATCGGCTACGGCAAGGGCTACACCTACGACCACGACGCCGAGGGCGGCTTCTCGGGCGACAATTACTGGCCCGAGGAGATGGCGCCGCAGACCTTCTACGCCCCCACCGACCGCGGCCTGGAAAAGCGCATCGCCGAGCGCATGGCGTGGTGGGACGAGCGGCGGCGGGAGCTGAAGGGCGACCCCGGTTAAGCACGCTCACTTCCTTCTTCATCCGTCATGCTGAACTTGTTTCAGCATCCAACCTTCCACCAGCGGCGCAGTCGCTGCGGAGACATGGATCCTGAAACAAGCCCGCGCTGAGCCAGTCGAAGCGTCAGGATGACGGAGTGGCGAGGCGCGATGGCATCAGTCCTCCCTTGCTCTTCCAATGTTGGATTTCATCTGCTCTCATCGACGGATGACCGGATCATCCCAGACCGCCTCGCAGTTGCTTGACACCCCGCGCGTGAAAACACGCCGTTTTCGTCAACTTTGTCAGGCAGGAGTGTTAACTTCGCTGCTGATGGCACTCGCCGTGCCCGCCGCCGCACAACAGCCCAAGGAACTCCCCCCGCACCAGCGCGCCATCGCCGCGGGCTACAAGGCGCTGATGCTGTGCGAGGGCCAGTTCGGCGGCGGCCGTACGCCCGAGCAGGTCGCGGCGCTGGAGCTGACCGGCATCTATCCCGAATATGAGGCGCTGGTCGCCGAGCTGCCGGCGGCGAGCGACCGGCAGGACCGCAGCGTCCGCGTGCCCTTCGCCCCGAACATGCCGCCGCGGCTCGCCTATTGGGTGCAGCATGTCGGCTGTTCGCTCGCGCCGGTCGGCGGAAAGCGCATCCTCCCGCCGCTGCACCACCCCCATCCCGCCATGCCCCTTCCGGCCGATCCCCACCCCTGGCCGATGGGCGACGGCGGCATTGCACCCAAGCCGTCAAAAGCGCTGGAAGCGGCGGTTGCTGCCGCCTTCGATCCGGCGGTGTCGAAGGGGCGCACGACCGGCGTCGTCATCCTGCGCGACGGCAAGGTGATCGCAGAGCGCTATGCAGACGGTTTCGGCCCGCTGGTGCCCAACCGCACCTGGTCGGTCGCCAAGAGCATCGCCGGGACGCTGATCGGCATCGCCGTCGCCGACGGCAAGCTCGACCCCATGAAACCCGCGCCAATCCCCGAATGGCGCAGCTTCGGCGATCCGCGAGCGGCGGTGACCCTCGATCAGCTGCTGCGCATGGCCTCGGGCCTTGGCAGCGACACCGCGGGCAACCGCACCGACGCGATCTATTTCGGCGGAACGTCGGTCACCGAGCAGGCGGTGGGCTGGCCGCTGGTCTCCCCGCCGGGCAGCACCTTCCGTTATGCCAACAACGACACGCTGCTCGCGGTCCGTGCGCTGCGTGCGGCGCTCGGAGACGAAATCGCCTATCGCCAGTTCCCGGGCGATCGCCTGACCCGTCCGCTCGGCATGTGGCATACCACCACCGGCGTCGACTGGCAGGGCAATTTCGTTCTGTCCTCACAGGTCTGGTCCACTGCGCGCGATTTTGCGCGGCTGGGCGAGTTCTGGCGCAATGACGGCGTGTGGCAGGGCAAGCGTATCCTGCCCGAAGGGTGGATGAAGTACATGACGACCCCCAGCGGCCCGCAGCCGGCCGGCGACGGTCCGGGCTATGGCGCGACGCTATGGCTGTTCGGCCCGAAACAGGGGTTGCCCGAAGGCAGCTACGCCGCGCAGGGCAATCGCGGCCAGTATATCTTCGTCATTCCCTCCGCCCGCCTCGTCGTGGTCCGCCGCGGCGAGGATCCGGCGGGCAGCGCGTTCGAGGCGCCGCGCTTCGTTGCCGATGTGCTCAAGGCGCTCGAATGAAGGACTGGGACGAAGCCTCCGCTTATGCGCTCTCGCTCCCCGATGTGGAGATGGCGTCGTGGTGGGGCACGCCCTGCCCCAAGGTCAACGGCAAGGGCTTCATGTCCCCCGGTCGCGAGCCGGGCAGCTTCGCGCTCTCGGTGACCAAGGCGGAGAAGGAAATCCTGTTCGAGACCGACCCGGAGACCTTCTGGCAGACTGACCATTATCGCAACTATCCGATGCTGCTCGTCCGCTACGGCACCGATGCCCACGAGCGGATCGAGCTTTACATCCGGCGTGCCTGGTGGGACCGCGTCAGGCCGGCCCAACGCAAGGCGTTCGGTGATCGGCCATGAGCTTCTCCTGGGATCAGGCGGTGGCGTTCGCGCTTACCCTGCCCGGGGTGACGATGGGTGCTGGCGCCAAAGGCTCGACCTCGCCGCAACTGCGCGGCCAGCAACTGATTTCGCAGGGTCGTGCGCCCGGCACCTATGTCCTCCGCGCCACCCGCGAGGAGATCTTCGTCCTCAAGGAGACCGATCCCGACACCTTCTGGCAGACGCCGCAATATGAAGGCTGGCCGACGGTGCTGGTCAACGCGGCGCATGCCGATCCCGAACGGATGCGGCTGCTGATCGCCCGCGCCTGGTGGGATCGCGCCACGGTGGCGCAGCGCAGGGCCTATGGCGACCGGCCCTGATGAACGGCCGCCGCTTCACCCGCTTCGCCGCGATCGACTGGTCGGGCGCCAGGGGCAGCCGCCATCCCGGTATCGCCCTTGCCTTGTGCGATTCCGGCGACACCGCGCCCGAACTGGTCTCCCCACCCGACCGTCACTGGTCGCGCACCGGCATCCGCGACTGGATTCTCGAGCGCGCCGCCGATCCGCTGCTGATCGGCTTCGACATGAGCTTCTGCGCCCCGATCCTCGACCGCGGCGCCTATCTCCCCGGCGAGAGCAGCGCGACCGACGCGCGCGCCTTCTGGGCCTATGTCGACGCCCAGAGCGAGGACGAGGATCTCGGCGCCGCCTCCTTCCTCGGCAGCCGCCGCGGCCGCCATTTCTACCTCGGCGCCGCGGACGGGCCCAAGGCGCGCTTCATGCACTTCCGCCGTTGCGAGCAGCATTTCAACGCCAGCGGCGGCGGCAAGGTCACCACCGTCTATGATGCGATCGGCGCGGCGCAGGTGGCCAAGGCGAGCTTCGCCGGCATGCGCCTGCTTCATGCGCTCGACGGCAAGGTCGCGATCTGGCCGTTCGATCCGCTGCCCGCGTCCGGTGCGGTGGTGGTCGAGATCTACACCGCGATCGCCGCCCGCGCCGCCGGGCTGCCCAAGGGCCGCTCCAAGCTGCGCGACGCCGCCGCGCTCGATGCCGCCCTCGCCGCGCTGGATACGCGGCCCCATGCACCGCTCGCCCGCTATGACGATCACGCGACCGATGCGATACTCGCCGCGGCTTGGCTCCGCGCCAATGCCGCCCGCGCCGATCTGTGGAATCCGCCCGCCCTGACCGCCGAGATCGCCCGGGCCGAGGGCTGGACCTTCGGCATCGGATGAGCCGGCGGAACGCCCCCGATGCGACGAGCCGTTGGCGGCCTGCACCGGCTGTTAACCTTGTCGGCGCAGACTCCGGGCATGAGACGATCGGATCGGGATGTCCGGGGCCGGCGGTGGCGGAACCCGTTCGGCGAGCACCTGCCCTTGCCGCTGCCGGTCTATCGCGAGCTGGTCGATACGCTGTTCGCGATGCGTCTTCCGATCCTCGGGCTGGGGCTGGTGTTCGCGGGGCTCGCCGCGCTTGTCGCCTATCACTGGTGGGACCCGGTCTTCGCTACGATCGCCGCGGCCGCGGTGATCGTCACCGTCGCACGGCTCCTGCTCCTGAACGCTTATGCTAGGGACCCGCAGAAGGACCAGGAAAGCCTGCGCCGGTGGGAACGGCGCTATGCGATCGGCACCTATGCCATCGCGCTGCTCCTCGCCGGGTTGAACCTCCACGCGCTGACCTATCACTTTCCCCTGCTCCACCTCCTCACCGTCAGCCTGGTGTTCGGCTTCGGGGCCGGGGTGGTGTCGCGGACCTCGGTGCGGCCGGTGATCTGCGTGATCAGCCTGTTGCTCGCCACCGTGCCGACCGTGATCGGGCTTCTCGCCCATGCGCTGATGCCGCATGCCGTCGATCTTCATGTCGAGCTGTTCGCGATCGAGGCGGTGATGGTCGCGATGATCACCGGGCTCAGCCTCCACACCGTCTCCCATCTCTACCACTCGGCGGTCGAGCATCTGTCGGCGCAGCACGATCTGACGCTGCTCGCCAAGCGCGATGCGCTCACCGGCCTCGCCAACCGGCTGCTGCTGCGCGAGCGGTTCCAGGACGTCAGCCAGGCCGCGTTGCGGACCGGCGGCCGGCTCGCGGTGCATTTCATCGATCTCGACGGGTTCAAGCCGATCAACGACAGCTATGGCCATCCGGCGGGCGATGCCGTGCTCCAGCAGGTCGCGCGGCGGCTCGAATCCTCGCTGCGTGCGGAGGATACCGTGGCGCGCCTTGGCGGGGACGAGTTCGTCGTGCTCCAGGCCAATGTCGAGCATGAAAGCGAGGCGGAGATGCTCGCGCGACGGATCATCCGCGGCCTCGGCGCCCCTTATGAGATCGATGGCGCGACCGTCCATCTTTCGGCCAGCATCGGCATCGCGACCACGCCGGACGTCGCGCTCGAGCTGGAGCGGCTGCTCGCCTGCGCGGACGCTGCGCTGTACCGTTCGAAGCTCGGCGGCAAGGCACGCCTCACCTTCTGCACGGGCGAAGACGCCGCCAAGGCCGAGCTGGCTGCCTGACTGCGTGCCAGAATCGGCCTTGACCGCGGCGGCGGCTTCGGCTCAAGACGCGCGGCCCGCGTTTCGCGGTCTCGACGAATGCCGGTTTAGCTCAGCTGGTAGAGCAGCGGTTTTGTAAACCGAAGGTCGCGGGTTCGATCCCTGCAACCGGCACCATCACAATCCTCGCTTCGCCATCGAGCTCTTGAATCCAGAGCGAGATCTCGAAGCTATGCTGCGCTCAGCTTCAGTCGCGCGGAAACTCGGCGCTTACCCTGCTGATCAGCCGCTCGGCCAGCGATCGTCTGAGCGAGGCGCCGCGTTCGATCTGGCGCCAGGTGTTGTAGCTGATACCGAAGCGAGGCTGCAGGGCTTCGTCGGTGCGGCCCGGGCAATTCTCGATCATGTGCGTCACGATTTCAGGCGGCAGCGTCATCATTGACGGGGGCATTGTTTCTCCTTGGTCATGCTCGGTCAGGGCGTGGCGGCAGACGCGCGCACGCGTGCGGCGCTTCGAGGCGGTCAGTGCAACGAGGCAGCGCGTTGCTCGGTCGCACCCGAGGGTCAGGCTTCCCGCCCGCCGGCGCGGGCGGGAAGCGCCTTGAAAGACTGGTCTATTCTATCGGGGCGAGCGTCGGGTATTTGACGCCGAGCTGGTCGAGATAGCTCGGATATTTGGCCGGGTCGTAATAATATTTGGTCAGCTCCGGCCGCATCCGCTCCATCACCTCCTTGTTGAGATGGATCGCCGGCTGATCCGCCGCGGTGAGCACCGGATCATATTTCTGGTCCTTGGTCTGGACCTCGCGGAAATAAGCCTTGGCGTCGGCAACCAGCTTGGGCGTGGTCATCGCGTCGAGCACGGTCATCGCCACCGCCTTGGCGCCCGCGACGGCGCCCTTGTGCGCGACCGGCGTCGCCATCGCGATCGCTGCCGTCACGTTGTGACCGATCATGTTGGGGATGTTCGACGGGAAGCGGATGGTGATCGTCGGCACCGTCCACATGATGTCGCCGATATCGTCCGAGCCGCCGCCCAGCGAGCGTCCGCGCGTGTCGGGGGTGGAGAGTTTCTCCACCTCGGTCTTGAGCGGCTCGACCTTGAACTTGAGCCCTTCCTGCACCGCCTTGGTGAAGGCCTGGTCCTCGGCGCTCCATTTGGGCATGCCGACCCGCTCGATATTGGCCTGCGCCGCCTCGGCCAGCGGCTTGTTGGCGTGGTTGGGCGCGGCATAGCCCAGGATGCGGCGGGTGACGGTGGTCCCGGTCGCCTTCGCCGCCGCCTCCGAGATCTCGTTGCCGGTCTCGTAGAGCTTGCGGATCGAATCGAAATTCTGCTCGCGGAAATAGTACCAGACGGTCGCCTCGCCCGGCACGATGTTCGGCTGGCCGCCGCCATTGGTGATCACATAATGCGAGCGCTGGGTGAGCGGGAGATGCTCGCGCCGCATGTTCCACGCCACGTTCATCAGCTCGACCCCGTCGAGCGCGCTGCGCCCGGCCCAGGGCGCGCCCGCGGCATGGCTGGTCAGGCCTTTGAAGTTGTACTCGACCGAGACCATGCCGTTATTGCCTGAATCCCCCCAGCCCGTGCCGAAGCTCGAGGCGACATGGGTGAAGATCGACACGTCGACATCCTTGAACAGCCCCGCCCGGACATAATAGGCCTTGGTCGCGAGCAGCTCCTCCGCGACGCCGGGCCACAGCATCAGCTTGCCCTTGATGTTGTGCTTGGTCATCGCGTCCTTGGTGGCGAGCGCCGCGGCGATGATCAGCGGCATGCCCGCATTATGCCCCTCGCCATGCCCCGGCGCGCCGGGGACGATCGGCTTGATCTGCGGAACGCCGGGCATCTGCGACAGGCCGAGCAGCCCGTCCACGTCCGACCCCAGCGCCACCGTCGGCCCCTCGCCATTGCTCCAGGTCGCGGTCCAGGCGCTGGGGATGCCGGCAACGCCCTTCTGGATGGTGAACCCGTTCTTCGCGAGGATCGCGGTCAGATACTCCATCGTCTGGAATTCCTGGAACCCCGGCTCCTGAAAGCTGAATACGGAGTCGACCATCTCCTGGACGAGCTTGGCGCGGGCATCGACGCCCGCGGCGACTTCCTTCTTGAGCGCAGCGGACGCCTGGGCATGCGCGCCCGACATCGGCGTGGTGGCGAGCAAGGTGGCGAGGAACGACTTGATGACGAGTTTGGACATGGCCTTCTCCCGGATCGAATGATGATCTTGAATGAATATCGATAGACAAGTCCACGGGAGGCGCAGGGGGGCGCCTCCCGTGGAAGGGGGGCGTTCAGATTGCGAGCCTGAACCCCATGCGGAACACGCGGCCGAGCACGTCGTAGAGCGCGCGGTTGGTCTGCGGATAGGCGGGCGTATTGTTGCCGGTGGGGCCGTTGCCGACCAGCACCGGATCGCGATCGGTGATGTTGCGGATCGCGAGGAAGACCTCGGCCTTCGCGTTCTTGACCTCGAACCGGTAGTTGAAGTTGAGGTCGAAGAAGAAGGCGCCCGGGATCGAGTTGGTGTTCACCGTGCGCCGGTCCGCCGTGGAGAGCGGGCAGTCGGTCGTGCAGACGATGTAGTTGTTGTTGTACACCCCGCCCGATACGCCGCGCGCGATCCCCTGGACGGAGAAGCCGCTGTCCATGTCGTAGCCGGCGGAGAAGCGATAGGTCCAGTCGGGCAGCCCGCCCGTATTCTGCCCCGCCGCATCGGTCGCCAGCGTCACGCCGTTCTCGGTCTTGAGCTCGAACGCGTAGCTCGCCAGCGCACGCAGCGTGAGGTTGCCCGGCCCGATCTCGCGGCGGTAGCTCGCCTCCAGGTCGATGCCGCTGGTCTTCACGCTGACGAAGTTGGTCGGCTTGATCTCGATGCTGGTGACCGCAAGGCCCGGCGTGACGACCCCGCGCCCGCCCGTGGTCGAGATCGCCGAGCACGCCGTGGCGATGCTCTGCTGATAGCATTGGTCGACCAGCGTCTGCGCGGTGAGCGAGTCGATCGCGCCGCTGAGGTCGATCTTGTAATAGTCGGCGGAGAAGGCGAGCCCGGGGATGAAGGTGGGCGTCACCACCACGCCCGCGCCATAGGTCATCGCCTCCTCGGGCACGAGCGCTGGGTTGCCGACGGTGGATTCGTTGAACTGGTTCGCCGCGACGGTGCCGTTGGGCTGCGGCACGTTCACGGTGTTGGTGCGGCCGGTGCCGGGCGCGAACAGCTCGGACAAATTGGGCGCGCGGATATCGCGGGAGATGGTGCCGCGGAACTTGATGTCCGGGATCATCTGCCAGGTCAGCCCCGCCTTCCACGTCACCACGCTGCCCGAGGTCGAATAGTCGGTGATGCGCGCGGCGCCGTTGAAGTCCATTCCCTTGATGATCGGGATGATCGTCTCGACGAACGCTTCCTTGACATTGTAGCTGCCGATGGTCGGCAGATAGTTGCCGTAGATCCAGGTGCCGGTGGTGACCCCGCCGGACACGATCGGGCGGAACAGCGCGTCGACGCTGCCGCTTACCTCTTCCTTGCGCCACTCGCCGCCGAACGCGAGGCTGACCGGCCCGGCGGGCAGGCGGAACAGGTTGTTGGTCGAGAAATTGAGCGCGGCGACCTGCTGCTTCAAATGCTGGCGGCGCAGCGGCTGCAGGCCGTTATGGAGGACATAGGCGATCGCTTCGGGCGAGGCGCCGTTGGTGCCGATGCGGTTGAGCGGCACGCAGGCGCGGTCGTCATTGGCGGCGCTCGCATCGACGTTGATGCGGCAAACGATCGTCCCGGCTGCATAGCCACCCGGATTGCCCGCGGCGGCGACCACCGCATCGGTCGCATTGGCCATGCGCTGGATGTGCCAGGCATTGGTCAGCCGCTCGACCGTGTCGGTCTTGCCGAGCTGGTAATAGCCGTCCCACTGCCAGTCGAGCCCGCCGGTCGCGAAGTCGCCGCTGCCGCCGACGACATAGCGCTGGACCTGGCGGCTGTTGTCGCTGCCCTGCGGCGGCAGGAAGATGTTGCTGGTGCCGATCTGCACCGAGGCAAGGTTGTTCGTCACCATCGCCGCGCGCACCGCATCGGGCAGGAAGGCGTTATCGCGCTGGATCGTCACGCCCACGGTCGGCGTCTGCTGATAGTAGCTCTGCCCGCGATAATGGCTGATCGCCGCCTGAGCGAACAGCTCTATCGCGGGGGAGAATTCGTAGCTGATCCGGCCGAAGCCGCTGGCGCGCTTCTCGGCGGGAAGCAGCGTCGCACTGCTGCGATGCCCCTCGGTCGTGATGTCGAGGTCGCCGCCCAGCATCCATTGCCCGCTGGTCGTACCGAAATTGAGCTGATTGACGCTCGCCTTGCCCGTCGCCGGGTTGATCGATCCGAAATAGGTGCCGCGCAGCGGTCCGGTGGAGATGAGGCCGCCCGGCGTGAACTGGCCGGTGCCGGTATTGGCACTGATCAGATATTCCGGGCCGCATCCGGTGATCGGCGTGCCCGCGACATAGCCTGCGGGCGCACGGCAATTGCCGCCGGCTGCCGTGCTGTAGGCCGGGTTGTTGATCAGGAAGAAGCCGCTGTCGTTCCAGTCGCGGTCGATCGACTGGATGCCCTTCTGGGTGAAATACTCGCCCGACAGCAGGATGTGCCCCTTGCCGTCGGCGAAGCTCGCGCCCCCCGTGGCGGAGAATTTGTGGTTCGGCCCGTCGCCATAGGTGGTGACACCATGCTCATATTCGGTCTTGAAGCCGGTGAAGCCCTTGTCGAGGATGAAGTTGACCACGCCCGAGACCGCGTCCGAGCCATAGGCCGAGGATGCGCCGCCGGTCACCACCTCCACCCGCTGGATCAGCGCCTGGGGAAAAGTGTTGACGTCGACCGATCCGGTGGTGGTCGACGCCACCGAGCGCTGCCCGTCGAACAGCACCAGCGTGCGGTTGGCGCCCAGGTTGCGCAGGTTGACGCTGTTGATGCCGGCGGCGCCGTTCGACAGCGACCCGTTCGAGCTCGCCGCCGTGCCCGAGCCGCGCACCGCCGGCAGCGTGTTGACGAAGTCGGAGATGTTGGCGGGGGCCTCGGCCTTCAGCTCCTTGGTGCTGATCACGCTGACCGGCGTCGGCGCGTCATAGCCGTCGCGCACGATGCGCGATCCGGTGACGGTGATCTCCGGGGTGGGCGCTTCCGGTTCCGGCGCGGGCTCCTCGGCCTGCGCATCCTGCGCAAATGCAGGACCGGGAAGCATGAGCGCCGCCAGGATTGCGGCCGTTCCCATCAACGATGCACGTGAAAATCCGGTATTTCCGCCCTGAATTCTATCGTTATTCGCAGCCATTACAGCCCTCCAAATCATTGGATTGGGCCAGCCAGGAATCCTCTCGATACTGTTCTGGTGTTCGGGCTTCTGCGGAAAGTTCCGGCCGTCTTCCGGCACGGGTGCCGGCGCAGCCATTCGGCGATCTGTGATCGGCATGGAGCCTAGCAGATTCGCTACATGGATAGTGACTAAAATTGAGGATCAATCAAGGGTATTGATTCAATTTTCGTCTCGTTTATGCCTCTACTCGATGGATATCCAACCTTCCGAGCTAGATGCGATCGATTTTCGAATCCTGAAGGCATTGTCCGAGGACGGGCGAATCTCGGACGTCGCGCTGGGCGAAATGATCAATCTTTCCAGCACCGCGGTGGCACGCCGCCGCCGCATTCTGGAAGAGACCGGCGTGATCGAGGGCTATACCGCCAAGCTCTCGCTCAGCGCGCTCGGCCTCGCCGGAACCGTGGTGGTGATGGTCGAGCTGAGCTCGCAGGCGGAGAAGATCCTGGTCGAGTTCGAGCGCGAGGTGGTCAAATGCCCCTCGGTCTCCTTCTGCGGGTTCGTGTCGGGCGACACCGACTTCATGATCCTGATCCACGTCAGTTCGCTGGACGAATACGACAAGATCTATCGAGAAGAGCTGTCCAACCTTCCGCATGTGTCGCGGATCCGGAGCAGCTTCGTGCTTAGGGAGGTTGCCCGCCGTTCAAACGTGCCGGTCATCTTTGAACGGGGAAAGGCAGGTGCAACCGGGCCGCGCCGTTAGCAAGGCAAGCGTCGCGTCCCACATCTGTCGGGGAAAGTGATGACCAGGATCGACTCGCGCAGGCCATTCCTGCGACGTTCCGTGGCGCGGACGTTGCTGGGCGCCGCATCCATTTCGCTCGCCGCGGCGGCAGGCATGCTGCTTCCGCACACCGTGAAGGCGGCTCCGGCCCAGGCGGCGCAGGCGGCGCTCGCCGACGGCTATATCCCGCTGAGCTGGGACACCGCGCGCGGCAAGCTGCTGCTTCAGGTGCCCGCCTTCGACGCCGATGTGCTCTACTATGTCTCGGCGGCGACCGGCGGCGGATCGGTCGAGCTGCCGTTCGACCGCGGCATCATGGAGAGCGCGGTGATCCGCTTCCAGCGCGCGGGCAATCGCGTGCTCGTGGTCGAGACCAACACCGGCTATCGCGCGACCGGCAACGCGGCGACCGCGCAGGGCGTCGCCGATTCCTTCCCCACCTCCGTCCTCGCAAGCCTGCCGATCGAATCGAGCGCGGGCGGCAAGGTGATTGTCGACGCGACCGCGCTGTTCATGCGCGACGCCGCCAATATCGAGGGGACGCTGCGCCGCACCAACCAGGGCAGCTTCAAGCTCGATCCCGCGCGCAGCACCTTCTACGCGCCGCGGATCAAGGCCTTTCCCGAGAATAGCGAAGTCGAGACGATCGTCACCTTCGCCGCCGACTCGCCCGGCGCGCTGGTGCGCAACGTCGCGCCCGAGCCGCGCGCGCTGACGCTGCGCATCCACCACAGCTTCCTCAAGCCTCCGACCGGCTATGTCCCGCGCGTGGCCGATCCGCGCATCGGGGTCAGCGAGCTGCGCTTCCGCGACTATTCCAGGCCGTTCAGCGATCGCACCGACGTGTCGTGGGTCACGCGCTGGCGGCTCGAGAAGAAGGATCCCGCCGCGGCCATCAGCGACCCGGTCAAGCCGATCCGCGTCTATTTCGACCCGGCGATCCCCACGCCGATCCGCACCGCGATGAAGCAGGGCCTGCTGTGGTGGAACAAGTCGTTCGAGGCGGCCGGGTTCAGCAACGCGATCGAGGCGCTCGACGCGCCGGCCGACATGGACCCGATGGACATCCGCTACGCCTATATCCTGTGGATCAACCGTGACGAGCGCGGCTTCTCGTCGGGCGGCACCTATCGCGATCCGCGCACCGGCGAGATCCTGGGCGCCAAGGTGCGGATGGACACGCACCGCATCCGCACGATCGGCAATTACTGGGACGCCTATGTGGCTGGATTGCCCGGCGGCGGCGCGGGCGTGACCGTCGCCGATCCCGCCCTGCTGACCGAGGGCGCGTTCGCGAACATGCCGGCGGGGCAGCGCGACATGGTGCTGCTGCGCCAGGCGCTGCTGATGGCGCACGAATATGGCCATTCGCTGGGCTTCGGGCATAATTTCGCGTCGAGCCTGAACGAGCGCGCGTCGGTGATGGAATATCCCACCCCGCGGGTGAAGGTGACGGACGGCAGGCTCGATTTGTCCGAATCCTTCATGAAGGGGATCGGCGCCTATGATACGATGATGGTGCGCTATGCCTATACGCCCTTCGCGCCCGCGGCGGAGAAGGCGGGACTCGACGGCGTGATCGCCGACATGCGCGGCCAGGGCCTGCTCTACGTCCCCGACACCGACCCGCGCTGGACCTGGTACGACGACCGCGCCACGCCCGGCGAGAATCTGCGCGAGGCGATGGCCGCGCGCCGGATCATGCTGGCGAGCTATGGCCAGAGCGCGCTGCTGCCCGGCGAGCCGGTGGGGACGCTGCGCGATGCGCGGCTGTGGATGGTCTATCTCCATCACCGCTACGCGATCGAGAGCGCGCTCAAATATGTCGGCGGGCTCTACCAGAACATTGTGGTCAAGGGCGACACGCTCCCGCCGACCGAGCTCATTCCCACCGAGGTGCAGCGCGACTCGCTCGGCCTGCTGCTCGACGCGATCGAGCCGGCCAACCTGGCGCTGCCCGAAAGCCTGCTCGCGCAGCTGACGCCCGATCCCGGCACCAATCTCGAGGATCTGTCCGACGATGCCGCGTTCGATCAGCTCAAGGCCGCGCGCATCCTCGCCGCGATGGTGTTCGAGCCGATGTTCGATGCGGCGCGGGCGAACCGGATGCTGGCGCTCGAGGCGCGCAAGCCCGACACGCTGACGCTACCGCAGCTGGTCGATGCGGCGCTGGCGCGCACCTGGAACGCGCCGCGCGACGGCGACGCTTCCGCCCGCGCGCTGCGCCGGGTGAGCCAGGGGGTCGCGCTCGACGCGATGATGGCGCTGGGCGCGAACGAGGCTGCCTCGCCCGAAGCGCGCGCGTTCATCCTCGAGACGCTGGCGAAGCTCGGCGCGGGCATCGGGCGCCGGAACGATGCCGATCCGGTGACCGCCGCCTTCTATCGCCAGAGCGCGCGGCGCATCGCCGCCTATCTCGACGATCCCGCCGCCAACGCGCCCAGGAAGCTGGCGCCCGATTGGGGCAAGGGGCCGCGCTCGCGCTTCCCGCTGCCGCCGGGGCCGCCGCTCGGCTAGTTGCCCCGCACCAGCGCCACGTGGCGATCGAGCTCGCTACGGGCGCTGGTCAGCGCCTGGCCGAAGCACCGGCCGTACTCGCGCTTCTGGTAGAGGTCGTGAGTCGCGCTGGTGTCGCACACCTGCTTCGAGGCGAAGCGCAACCGGCTCTCGGCGCGCCCGACATGCGCGTCGCGGCGCAGGTCGAGGTCGCGCAGCGACACGGTCTGCGTGCGGGTCACCCCGCGCAGCTCGCCCGTTACCGTCATCTCGCTTCCGATTTCGCCCGTCCGCGCCGCAGCGGGCACACAGCACAGCATCCCGGCCACCACCGGGGAGACCAACAGCCTAACCATCCTCGTTCCTTTCCTACCCCGCCTCTAACGAACGGCTTCCCGCAGATGGGCGATGCATGGACTAATTCCAAGGGCATTGTGTTCGCGGCAGCCCATCGCCGGCATCGTCGCTCAAGGATAGGCGGGACGCAGCGGTGCCGCGCGGGGCCGCGCTGCCGCCCGGGCAGCGTAGATGGTGTACCCGCAGAGCAGCCCATACATCGCCAGCCCCTCCACCTGCCAGAACGGCATCGTCGCCATGTTGAGCAGGAAGAAGGCGAAATGCGCAGCGATCAGCTTGAAACGCTCGCCGCGGGATGCGGCTGCCGCCGCGAACATCACCGTCCAGAGCGTGATCATCGCCGCCACGCCGAACCAGCCAAGCTCATAGAGCGTGCCGACCAGGGTGTTGTGCGGATAGACCTTGAACAAACCCTCCCAGCTCTCGGGCCCGAAGCCCAGCAGATGCTGGAGCGGTGTGCCCTCCGCCCAGGCATAGATATAGCTGCTCCAGATCAGCGGCCGCGCCGACATCACCCGGCGCTCGAGTAAGTCGAAGTCGCGCGGCGGCTTGATCAGCCCGGCCGGGTCCGAAAGAAATGCGCCCAGATCCGCGAAGCTGGCGCTGTAGAGCAGCACCCCGACCGAGACGAGCAGCACGCCCGCCACCACCGCCGTCACCGCCATCGATACGCGCTGGTCGCGCCGCACGCTCAATGTGAGTCCGCTCAGGAAGGTCGCCAGCGCCAGAGGGGCGAATGCGAGGATCGTCGTGCGATAGCCCGCGAGCACGATGCCGAGGAATGTCGCCGCCAGGAACGCGACGCGCACCACAGGCGGCGCCGACCTGGCGAAGCAGCCGACGAGGAATCCGGTCATCATCGCGACCGAGAAGGCCGCCTCGTGGTTGTAGCCGCCGATCCACACGAGCCCGTCGCCATCCTCCGATCCCTTGGGCAGATGCAGCGCCAGCGACAACGCCTGGAATACCAGCAGCGGCAGGAAGGAGATCATCGCCCAGCTGAGGAACCGCGCCTCGGGATCGCAGCGCAGCGCCTGGAACACCGCGATGACGATCACGGTCATATAGGCGTATTTGACGCCCATATTGACGCCGCCTGCCGGATCGCCGTTGAGCGCCGCGCTGACCAGCGCCAGCACGACCAGCGCATAGACCGGCAGCAGCCATTTGAGCGCGAGATTGGCTGGCCGCACCACGAAGATCAGCCCGAACGCGGTCACGCCGATCGAGAGCAGCGCATTGCCCGAAAGCCCGACCGCGAGCGGCTTGAACATATAGAGGTGGTAGGCCCCGGCGGTGTAGCGCAGCCACAATGCCACCACGACGAAGGTGCCGGCGACGCTTCCCGCCCGCCGCGCGGCGATCACCAGCGGCACCAGCAGCAACACCGTCACCGGAACCAGAACGCCGAGCCCGAAGGCCGGGCCGTAGGGCAGCGCCTGCGGGTTCATGCCCCCGCCCGGTCAGTCCGCATAATAATGGCGGTAGGCCTTCATGAAGCTGCCGCCATGCTCGTATCCGGCGCGCTCCTGCTCGCGCACGTCCACCAGCGTCAGCACCGCGCCCAGCATCTCGGCATGGACGTCGTAGAGCCGCCTGAGCGCCACCGAGGCGGCCTTGGCCGGCGTCCTGCGCCAGCGCACGAGGAACACCACGCCATCCGCCATGCTGGCGATCACGCGCGCCTCGTCGACCGGCAGCACCGGCGGGGTGTCGAGGATCACCAGGTCGTAGCGCTCGCGTACCTGCTCGATCAGCTCGGCCAGCCGCGGGCTCTCGGCCAGGCTGATGCCCTTGGAATCAAGCCGCTGCGGCAGCAGGCACGCATCGGACAGGCTGTCCTTGACGATCGCCTGCTCCAGTGTGGCGCGGCCGGCGAGAACCTCGTCCAGCCCCAGCGTGACATTGTCGGTGAACTGCCGGCTGGACGCGCGCCGGCGCGCGTCGCAATCGATCAGCAGCACCTTGCCGCCGGCCACCGCCACCGCGCGCGCCAAGCCCATCGCGGTGGTGGTTTTGCCTTCGCCGGGCACAGAGGAGGTGATCGCGACGACGCGGATCGGCTTGGTCGCGTCGGCGAACTGGATCGAGGTGCGCAAGGTACGGAAAGCCTCGGCGAAGGTCGATTGTGGCCGCTTGAGCGGCAGTTCGGCCGGCGGCGCGGGCAGGCCCGATTTGCGATAGCCGGGCAGCGTGTTCGCATCGGGGATCGAGGCGAGCGTCGGCAGCGCCAGCATCTCCTCGATCGCGTCGCTGGTTTCCAGCCCGCGCTCGAGCAACTGGAGCAGCACCACGAGCAACACGCCCACACCGAGTCCGCCGACCAAAGCCATCGCCGCATAGATCAGCGCGTTCGGCGAACTCGGCGCGCCGGGCACTCGCGCGCGGCTGACGATGTAGGAATCGCTTTGCTCCAGGCCGGACTGCGCCACCGTCTGGCGATAGCGGTCAAGGAACGCCTGATAGAGCGTGCGCGACGATTCGGCGTTGCGCTCCAGCTCGTTGAGCCGGACTGACGCTTCGTTGTCATTGGCGAGCTTGCCCTGTGACTGCGCCACCGATCCGGCAAGCGAGGCCGCCCGCTGACTGGCGATGTTCGCCTGAATGGAAACATTGGCGACAATGCGCTGCACCTCGGCGGCGATCGCCTGGTCGGCGGCGCGAAGTTGGCCCTGCACGCGGACAAGGTCCGGATGGCGCGGGCCGTAGCGCTTCTCCAGCGCTGCGGCTTCGCGCGCCACCTCGGCACGCTGGGCCCGCAGCTGGCTGACCACCGGCGAATCGAGCGAATCGCCGAGCTCTTCGCCGCTCCGCCCGCCGCGCAGTTGCGCTCGTGCCGCCGCGAGTCGTGCCTGCGCCGCAGCATTCTCCGCCCTGGCTTGGGCGAGTTGGGTCGAGAGGCCGGACAGTTCTTGCTGGGTGACCGTGCTCGCATTGGAGACGGCGAATAGATCGTTCTTAGAACGGTAGTCAGCGACCGCACGCTCTGCGCTGAGCACTTGCGCCCGCAACTGCTGCAGCCGTTGTTCAAGGAATCTTCGCGCGCGCTGCGTCGCCTCGGCCTTGGCACCCGCCTGACCGGAGACATAGTCGTCGATCAGCGCATTGGCGACCTGCGCCGCCTGGACCGGCGTGGCACCCTCGTACGAGACGCTGATCGAATAGGAGAGCCCGTCGCGCTTCACCGTGAGGCCGCCCAGCAGCGTGCCGATCGCATGCTGGCGCCCGATCAGGTCGGGCTGCGCCGGGGCGGGCTGGCCCGGCACGGCGGCCTTGTTGAAGGCGGGGTCGCGATCCAGGTGCAGCCGATCGACCACGCGTCCGATCAGCTCGGGCGAGCGCAACGCCTGCACCTCGGTATCCACCGCCGCCGAATCCGGATCGGTCGTCGGCACCACCGAATCGACGTTGATCACGCGTTCGGCCGTCCGCTCCAGCGCCACCTGCGCGGTCGCCAGATAGCGCGGTTCGGCGACCAGATAGGCCGCTGCGGCCACCACGATCGCCGTGATCATCGCCGCGCACAGGATCATCCAGCGCCGCCGCAGGATGGCGCCGACATGGCGCAGGTCGATCAACGCACCGCGATCGACCTGCGGGTCTGCATCACGACGCGGCGGCAGGCGCCGGGTGATCGCGTCCATATCACGCCGTGGCCATAAAGGCGCGCACCGCGGGTGCGATGTCCGGCCGGGCCAGCGCCAACGCGATCGTCGCGGTCACGAAGCCGCTCTTGTCGCCGCAGTCATAGCGCCTGCCCTGGAAGGTGACGCCGTGGAACGGCTGCTGGCCGATCATCCGCGCCAGCGCGTCGGTAAGCTGGATCTCGCCGCCTGCGCCTTCCTCCTGGCTGCCCAATATGTCCATCACCTCGGGCTGGAGAATGTAGCGGCCGATCACCGCCAGCGTGGAAGGTGCCACGTCCGGGGCGGGCTTCTCGACCAGCCCCAGCACCTCGGTCAGCGCGCCGGCGCGCGTGCCCGGCGTGACGATACCGTATTTGCGCGTGTCCTCCGGCGCCACCTCCTCGGTGCAGATCAGATTGCCGCCGAGCTCTGCATAGGCGTCGACCATCTGCTTCAGGCAGCCCGGCTCGCCGATCATCAGATCATCCGGCAGCAGCACCGCGAACGGCTCGTCGCCGACAATACGGCGTGCGCACCACACCGCATGGCCAAGCCCCAGGGGCTCCTGCTGCCGGATGATGGTGATGTCGCCCGGCGCGGTTCGCGTACCATCGAGTATCTCGAGCGACTTGCCGCGCCGCGTCATGGTCTCCTCGAGCTCGAAGGCGTGATCGAAATGATCATCGATCAGGCTCTTGCCGCGGCTGGTGACGAAGATGAACTGCTCGATGCCTGCCTCGCGCGCCTCGTCGACGGCGTATTGGATCAGCGGCCGGTCGACGACCGGAAGCATCTCCTTGGGCATCGATTTGGTGGCCGGAAGGAACCGGGTTCCAAGGCCGCCAATGGGGAAAACTGCCTTGCGTACTCTTCGCATCTTCCACCCTTTCCTGGTTGCTGGGTCCCCCCCGGAAGACCAGCATCACCCGTTAGGACGAGACGACCTCGCGGATACGCTGCCCAAAGAGGGCAAGCCGGATCGCCAACACGATCGCCACGTCCTGACAAACAGACGCTGCGCCTTCGCGCTGCATTGCAGCAAGAGGCTGGCGTCGAAACGTGTCCGAACTGCGTCCGGCCCACTTCAAAGCTTCGGCGGAGTTCCCGCGAAGCTGATTCCCCCCGGCACCGAGCCCTTGCCGCGCCGGCGCACGAGCGGCGTGCCGGGCGGCACCTGGATGTCGTGCGAGCCGATGATGATCCGGGCCGGCCCGTCATGCACATCGAAGATCGGCCAGGCCTGGTCGCTCTTCACCGTCAGATGCTCGATATGGATCACCAGCGGAGTGCGCAGTCCCTGCGCCGCCATGATCGAAAAATGGTTCGTGTCGCCGATTCCACCGATCTTTCGCGGGTCGACGCTGGTCAGCCGCGTCGCGCGAATACTCGACCAGAGCCGAAAGTTGCGCGCGTTGCGTCCGCTGATGCAGTCGTCGAGCACGCTCCCGGTGGATTTCAGGTCGAACCCGCCGTCGCTGTTGTCCCACGCGGCACACCGGCGGAACAGGATTCGCGCATTGCCACGCTCGGTCGAGAAACCATCGCCGTTCCAGTATTTGCCCTCGCCGCGCTTCCAGCGGAAGCCGCGCATCGTGCAGCGCTCCAGCCGGAAATCGTGCGCGGTGTCGGCGAAGGAAATGCCCACCGGCAGGTCGTGCGCGCCGGTGGTAAGCATGCCGCTGGCGGTCACGTCCTCGATCACGCCGTCATGGCTGGCATAGCGGATGCGGGCGAAACTGCGGCGGAGGCCTTTCGCCTTGGCGCCGCGCACGCGAAGGCCCACGCAATCGGCACCAGCTCCGCGCGGCACAGCGGTGTTTTCGATCACCCGGTAGCCGCCGACAACTTCAACATCGGAGATCTGCACGCTGCGGACCGAGTCGCGTATCACGAACAGCCCGTTGCCGACATCACGTGCATGTACGCCGCGATAGGCTGCGCCTGAGCGTACGACATAGACTGGCTCGCCTTCGGCGGCGATCCGGGCCGGGCTCATTGGAAAGCGAGAATTCATGCCGACCATGGCCGCTAGCCGGAGGAAAGCGGCGAGGCCAGCGCGATGCGATGCGGCGTGGCGCCTCCGTGCTCAGTGCAATGCCGGCGCCGCGCCGCCCAGTTCCTCTCCGGCTTCGCGTGGCGCGGGGCGGCCTATGCTCAGCAAAGGCCGGCGATAGACGTGGCGTGCCCGGCTGAAACGGCGGAAGCCCGCCTCTCCTTCGCCGACGCCGAGCGTCATGCCCGCATTTCCCTTGTGAACCTTGGTGGGCGCGCGACCCCCGATCACGATCGTCGAGGAAAGCGTGCGCCCCAGCACGTGCCGGCGCTCGACGGTGTCACGCCCGAAATAATAGATGGCGGCGGGAGGCGGACGCCGATGGATCGCCGCGATCGCCTCCTCGATGCGCGCATAGTTGCACAGCGGAAGGATCGGTCCCTCGATCTCCTCCTGCATCACCAGCATGTCCTCGGTGGCGTGGCGGACGATATGGAGTGGCATACCCGCACCGCGCGGCTCGGCGGTCATCACCTGGCCCCCGCGCGCGCGCGCGTCATCCAGAAGCCGCGCGAGCCGGTCGCCTTCCCCCGCGGAGAGTGGCGCCGCCGCCGCTGCGCCCGGGCGCATCGCCGCACGCCACAGCCAGGCGGCGATCGCCTCCTCCTGCTCCTCGGGCGCGAGCAGGTAATCTGGCGCCAGCGGGAATTTCCCGCCCTTCACCCGCTTGTCCGTGACCACGCGCGCCGCCGCCCGGGCAAAATCAGCCGAGCGTCCCAAGATCACCGGCGACTTGCCCGAGCGCGCGAGCACGATCCCCTTACCAATCGGCGCATCGGCCACCAGCAGGTCGAAGCCCAGGCCGGCAACGCCCGGGCCGGACTCGGCAGGCATCACCGCCAGCTCGAGTGGATCGAAGAAGTCGGGCGCCAACGACTCGAACAGCCCGGCGAGTTGCGGCGATGCGCCGTCGAAGCGGAGCATCACCCGGTTCCCCGCCGCCAGCGCACCTGCCAGGATAATCGCCGTCCGGAGCAGCGGCAGCGCTGCGGGCGCCGCGATGCCGACCACGCCCAGCGGCTGATATTCGACATACTCGCCGCCCAGCCCCAACCAGCCACGCAGTGCGCTCTTTCCTTCCGGCCGCATCCACCCTGCGACATTGCCCTGCGCGTCGCGGAGCGCAGCCAGTGCCGGCGCGACTTCAGTACGCATCGCCGATTCGGCATCCTGATTCGTCTGGTCGACCGCAAGCGCGGCGCACAGCGCGTCCGCGTTCTGCTCGATCATCAGGGCGACCCGCTGCAGCCGATCGCGTCGAATCGCCGCCGGCACCGGCAGCTCGGCGAAAAATGCAGCGCGTTGCGCTTCGAGCATCCTCTTCGTTCCCACGGCTTGTCGCACGATCTTCTACTCCGTCGCCGATCCGTGGCAAGTTCAAGTCGAATCGTTTCGACGCATGGGACCCAAATCGCCCCGGCACCGTTCCAGCAGCGGCGGAAGCTGTTCCTTGCGAAGTCATCCTTTTTGCGCAATGCAGCGAAGTTGTGACCTCGATTCTGGCGAAAATCATTTCGCCGCCGATTTCCCTCACCTCGAAGCTGGCAAGTTGACGCCTTGAGCGCGCAAGTCGAGTGTTCGCAAACGCAGCAGAAAATCTCGTCTCCGCGTATTTAGGAGCAGCGCAAATGCGTATCGTGATGATCGGGTCCGGCTATGTCGGGCTGGTTTCGGGCGCGTGCTTTGCCGATTTCGGCCATCACGTGACCTGCGTCGACAAGGATGCGAACAAGATCGCCCGCCTTCGCGCCGGGGGCATTCCCATCTACGAGCCCGGGCTGGACGAGTTGGTCGCGCGCAACGTCGCAGCAGGCAACCTCGTCTTCACCACCGAGCTTTCGGAGGCGGTTGGCCAGGCCGATGTCGTGTTCATCGCGGTCGGCACGCCGAGCCGGCGCGGCGACGGCCATGCCGACCTCTCTTATGTCCATGCCGCCGCGCTCGAGATCGCTGGTGCGCTGAATGGCTTCACCGTAATCGTCACCAAGTCGACGGTGCCGGTCGGCACCGGCGACGAGGTCGAGCGGATCATCCGCGAATGCAATCCCGCAGCCGACTTCGCTGTCGCCTCCAATCCCGAGTTCCTGCGCGAAGGCGCCGCGATCGAGGATTTCAAGCGGCCCGACCGGGTAGTGATCGGCATCGAGGACGAGCGTGCCCGCGCGCCGATGGAGGAAGTCTATCGCCCGCTCTCGCTGAATAAGGCGCCGGTGCTGTTCACCAGCCGCCGCACCAGCGAGCTGATCAAGTACGCGGCCAATGCCTTTCTCGCGATGAAGATCACCTACATCAACGAGATGGCGGACCTGTGCGAGCAGGTCGGCGCCGACGTGCAGGAAGTGGCGCGCGGCATCGGACTCGACGATCGCATCGGCGCCCGCTTCCTCCATGCCGGGCCTGGCTATGGCGGCTCCTGCTTCCCCAAGGACACGCTCGCGCTGATGAAGACCGCGCAGGATCACGATGCGCCGCTACGCCTGATCGAGGCGACGGTCGCAGTCAACGAGCAGCGCAAGCGCGCGATGGGCCGCAAGGTGATCGCCGCGATGGGCGGGCGCGTGCGCGGCCGTACGGTCGCGGTACTCGGCCTCACCTTCAAGCCCAATACCGACGACATGCGCGATGCGCCATCAATCGCGATCATCCGGGCCTTGCAGGATGCGGGCGCGAAGGTCCGCGCCTTTGATCCTGAAGGGATGGCCGCCGCAGAGGCGATGCTCAGCGACGTCGAATATGCCGAATCCGCCTATGCCGTGGCCGAGGGGGCGGCGGCGACGGTGATCGTCACCGAATGGGACGCGTTCCGCGCGCTCGACCTAAAGCGCCTGAAGGCGGTCATGGCCGAACCGGTGCTGGTCGATCTGCGCAACATCTACCCGCCTGCCCAGGCGGAGGAAGCCGGTCTGCGCTATGTTAGCGTCGGCCGGCCGGGCAAGTTCGAGGAGGATGCCACGACCTCGAACCGGAGGCGGGCAGCGTGACGGCCAGCGACCCCGTCCTTGTGACGGGCGCCGCTGGCTTCATCGGCCACGCGGTGTCCGAACGGCTCCTCGCGCGCGGCGAGCGCGTGATCGGGCTCGACAATTTCACCGACTATTACGACGTGTCGCTCAAGGAGGCGCGCGTCGCGCGGTTGATCGACAATTTCGATTTCCGGCTAGTCCGCGGCGACATCGCCAGCCCCGAGCTGCTTGCGGAGCTGGTGGCGGGGAACGGGGTGCGGCGTGTCGTTCACCTCGCCGCCCAGGCGGGGGTGCGCTACAGCATGGAGAATCCCTTCGCCTATGAGCACAGCAACTTGAAGGGCCATCTCGCGGTGCTCGAGGCGGCGCGGCACGCCGGCAATATCGAGCATCTCGTCTATGCCTCATCGAGTTCGGTCTATGGCGAGCGGCCCCTGGGCGGCGCCGGCTTCCGCGAGGACGAGCCCTGCACCGCGCCGGTCTCGCTTTATGCGGCCACCAAGCGCAGCTGCGAGCTGATGAGCCAGAGCTACGCAACGCTCTACGGCCTGCCGCAGAGCGGACTCAGGTTCTTCACCGTCTACGGCCCCTGGGGCCGGCCCGACATGGCCTATTTTGGCTTCGCGCAGAAGATCCTGCTCGGCCAGCCGATCGAGGTGTTCGGCGAAGGCCAGATGGCGCGCGACTTCACCTATATCGACGACATCGTGGATGGCGTGGTCGGCGTGCTCGACCGGCCACCAGCCAGCGGCGCGCACCGGCTGCTCAACATCGGCGACTGCAATCCTGTCGGCCTGATGGACATGATCGCGATCCTTGAGCGCTCGCTCAGCCGGCCGGCGATCAAGCTGATGCGACCGATGCAACCTGGTGACGTGACCGCCACCTATGCCGACATTTCGGCGATCCGCGACCTTACCGGATACAGCCCCAGGGTTCCACTCGCCCACGGCATCGAGCGGTTCGTCGACTGGTATCTTAGTGAAATCGAACAGGGTGGGAGAGGGCCGATGGCAGCGGTGGCCTGAGCCGGGGAATCCGGCAGGGCGCGTGCGGAGTATCAACATGCTGCAACGGACAAGCGTGCATACCGGCGATTCCGAAAGGGCGCCCACCATCTGCGTAACGGGGTTGCGCGGCTTCCCGCACGTAATGGGCGGGGTCGAGAGTCATTGCGAGGAGCTGCTGCCGCGGATCAAGGCGCTGTGGCCCGATCACCGATCGATCGTGCTGGGCCGCGCACCCTACCTGCCCGAGCCCGAGACCGAACATCGCGGCGTCGAGATCGTCGGCATACCCTGCCCGCGCTTGCAGAGTCTGGAAGCGATCATCGCCACCTTCCTCGCGGTACTTTCCGCCTGGCGGCGCGGCGCCAGCCTGATCCACATCCATGCGATCGGCCCGGGGCTGATGGCGCCGCTTGCTTGGCTTCTCGGCCTGAAAGTGATCGTGACACATCACGGCACCGATTATCACCGCGCCAAATGGGGCCTGCTCGCGCGCAATGCCCTGCGCGCGGGCGAATGGCTGGCGGTCAATTTCGCACACCGGGTAATCGCCGTCTCGCCTTCGCTGGCGACCCAGCTCAAGCGCAATTTCCCGGCCCGCGCCCAAACGATCAGCTATATCCCGAACGGCACGTCCGACCTGCCCGGCGACGCCGATCCGGATCTGGTGCTGGAGCGTATCGGGGTGGAGCGCGGCGGCTTCCTGCTGGCCGTCGCCCGGCTGGTCCCCGAAAAGGGCCTGCATGACCTGATCGCCGCCTTCGAGGCATCGAACTGCTCCGAGAAACTGGTGATCGCCGGTGCCACTGATCACGAGAGCGACTATGCACGCGCGCTGCAGGAGCGCGCCAGCGATCGGGTGATCTTCGCCGGGGTTCAATCCCGCGCCACGCTCAAATGCCTCTACGAACATTGCGCCCTGTTCGTGATGCCCTCCCATCACGAAGGCTTGCCGATCGCGGCGCTGGAGGCCGCGAGCTGCGGCGCGCGGATGCTATTGAGCGACATACCCGCCAACCTCGACATCGGACTCGACCCGCGGAATTACTTCCCGGTCGGCGACGTCGCGGCGCTCACGCAGCGGCTGGACATGAATTGCGCGGATTTTCTGGTTGATCGCGACACCGTCCGCGCCCGCTTCAGCTGGGACAAGGCGGCGGAGGACACGCTGGCAGTCTATCGCAGCACGCTGGCCCAGACCAGGGCGGTGCCCCGGGCTTCCGGGAAGCCAGGTGTCGTCAAAGGCTAAACCCGACTCTCTCTCTTCAGGGGGGCATCTCATTTGAAGGCAAAGGGGGCCATGCAGTACAGGCCCTCTCCCACCCCGTTCCCAAAACGGGGCAAGCTACACGGCCAGCCGAGCCGCCACCTCCGCACGGTCCGCCGCCCCGATCCTTCCTGAAATCTCGATCCCTGCCGCACCCTGCACCGCATGCGCGATCGCGGGCCGCCATGCATCCCCGCTCCACGCCCAGCTGCGTATCCGCCAGCGCCCCTGCCCATCTGCATCGATCGCCATCGGCGGCCGTCCAGCCCCTTCGCGTCTAGGATCCTGTGCGCTACACGCACTAGTGCCTGCAAGCCCTGCAATCGAAGTCAGAAGTTGACGACGGTCCATCGCAATAACCTCACCGGTAGTCAGCATAATAGCGGCTTAACCATGCTGCGGCGCAACATGATGCTATCGATGTACAGCTCGCCACAACAGCAAGGGATCGTTCGCCATGCCAAGCCTGTACATCTCGCCCGCCGGATCGGGGGACAAAAGCGGTAGCGACATCAACAACGCAGCGTCGATCGGTTCGCTCAATACGCTGATCGGAAGGGCGGGCCCGGGGGGCGAGGTGCTGCTGCTGGCCGACCAGGGCGCCTACAACGTCACCGGCATACTCGGCATCACGCGCGGTGGGGCAGAGGGTCAGCCGGTGATCGTGCGTGGCATCGATTCCGAAGGCAATGCCATGGCCGCGCATTTCACTGGCTCGCGCCCGGCCGACTGGCAGGCGGGCGATGCCTCCGGCAACGAGCTGTTCAAACTCGGCACCGGCGCGGACAATCTCGAATTCCGTGACCTGCGGATCGACAATGTCGGCACAGCCTTCCGCGTCACCGCGGACCTCGCCAACCTCCACATCGAGGATATCGACGCGAACAATGTCCGCCGCTTCTTCGAGGATTATTCCAGCGCGCCCTTGGGCACCGCCACGATCACCGGGCTGACGATCCGTGACGTCAACGTGCAGGGCTTCTCCAAGACCGCGATCCGCCTTCAGTACGACACCAACAACGTCGTGATCGACAATGTCACGGCGAATATGGCCGGGCAGGCGGGCGACGACCTGCCCGCGGGTGTCCATCTCGACGACACCGTCCATAACGTCACGCTCAGCCGGGTGGTGATGGAGAATGTCCAGAGCACCTCCGGCGCCTATTTTAACGGCGATGGATTCGCGAGCGAGCGCGGCGTCTATGACGTGCGTTTCATCGACACGGTCGCGCGGGGCAACAGCGACGGCGGCTACGATCTCAAGTCGAGCGGCACCGTGGTCGTCCGTGCGCTCAGCGAGGAGAATGGCCGCAACTACCGGCTCTGGGCCGAGGCGACGCTGATCGACTCAGTCGGCCTGAACCCGGTGCTGCGGGGCGGCATCTCCGAGCAGAACCAGCTCTGGCTTGACAGCGCCGCCGAGGTCACCGTGATCGGCGGGCGCTTCGACGACGCCGGATCGCGCACTAAGGTGATCTCTTCGCAGGGACGACTCATCTTGCAGGACGTCGAGATCACCCGGTCCGAGCTCTCGACGCTCGCTACGCGCGATTCGCTCCCCAGCCTCATCGGTGTCGAGACGATCCGCGAGACGCTGACCGTAGATCAGGGTGAGGCCTCGCCCGGCGCCATCGAGTATATCGCGCTGCTTCCCCTGCCCGCCACCGCCACGGCGGACGCGCTGCTCGGCACCGCGGGCGACGACATCTTCCTGGTCGACGACGCCGGCGACCGGATCACCGAGGCCACTGGCGCCGGGTTCGACCGGGTCGAGACGACACTCGACAGCTACATGCTGGCCGGCAATGTCGAGCAGCTCATCCGCCGCGGTGCCGCCGATTTCACTGGCAGCGGCAACGCGCTCGCCAACGCGGTGATCGGCGGCGCGGGCAACGACACGCTGGGCGGGCTGGGCGGCAATGACGACATCGCCGGCAATTCGGGTGACGACACGCTCGCGGGCGGAAATGGCGAGGATCTGCTCCGGGGCCAATCGGGCTCCGACACGCTGACCGGCGGCTGGCAGTCGGACACGCTTGTCGGCGGCACGGGCGCGGACCGACTGGTCGGTGACCAGGAATGGCTGAGCAGCCAGGGCGCCAACGACCGGCTCGAGGGCGGCGACGATGCCGACCTGCTGATTGGCGATGCGACCAATATCTATGGCAGCGGCAAGGGGGGCAGCGACCGGCTGACTGGCGGCGCGGGCGATGACATCCTGATCGGCGATGGCGACGTAATGACGGACAGTGCCAAGGGCGGCGCCGACACGCTCGAGGGCGGCGACGGCAATGACTGGCTCTATGGCGACGGCCGGGAGTCGGCTGCGACCGTGGCCGGCGGCGCCGACAAGCTCTATGGCGGAGACGGCCCCGATTATCTGATCGGCGGCGGCGGCAACGATTTGCTCGTGGGCGGCACGGGTGCCGACTGGTTCGTATTCGCGCCGGGCTCGGGCGCCGACGAGATCAGCGATTTCACCTCGGGCGCGGACCTTGTCGATCTCAGCGCCTTCGACATCGCCTATGAGCAACTCGGTTTCACGACGGGCACGGACGGAGTCCGCATCATCATGGGCACGGACAGCATCTTCGTCCGCGGCGCGCAGAGCTTCGGCCCGAACGATTTCATATTCGGCTGACTCGCCCTCTCTCGCAGGATCAGGGCGCGGCGAGTTCTTCCGGCACCGTCTGGCGCGAACGGGTAGCGTTGCCCGTCGCGCGCCGGATCACCGCCTTGCCGAGCCGCTGCCCCGGCAGCTCGACCAGGCGATAGGTGACATAAGCCAGGCCATAGGTGACCGGCACCACGATCATGCCAGTCAGCGCGAACCGCTCGATCGCGCCGAGTCCGGTGCCGAACCGGCTGATCACCGCCGCTGCGACGGGCTGAAGGATCAGCAAGTGGATCAGATAGCTGCCATAGGAAAGCTCGCCCAGCCAGTAGAAAGGCCGGCTCCCCAGCAGCCGCGCCACGCGCTCGACGGCGCCGAGCGTGCGCAGATGGACTAATGCGAAGAAGCCGAGCACGAGCAGCTCGCGCACCGCGAAGTGGAGCAGATCCTGATCGCCGCCGATCGGGATCGCGGCAAGCAGCACCGCCGCCGCGAGATGCAACCAAATCCGCCTCCCCCGCCCGGGATCGGCCGCGATCAGCATACCGCACAGGAAGAGGTGGAGCTTAAGCGGCAGGAAGGACGGCATCGGATAGTCGAGCCCCGCCGCCGTCACCGCCAGCGCCGCCACCGCGCCGACACCTCCCGCGATCAGTGCCGCCGGCACCCAGCCGGTGCGCCGGGCGAGCAGCACCAGGAAGGGAAAGAGCGCGTAGAATTGCATCTCCAGCCCCAAGCTCCAGTCGGGCAGCGGGGTGCGGAAGGCATAGCCGGGCAGCAGCCCGAACACGAAGCTCACATGCACCGCAACATTGGCGAAGCTCGAATCGGCATAGCGCTCGCGCGGCTGGAGCGCTTGCCCCATAAAGCTGTCGATCGCCGCCCGGCTCTCATAGATGGCCGGTCCCGCGATCAGCGCTACCGCCAGCGTGACGTAAAAGAGCGGTGCGAGGCGGAAGAAGCGGCGCGTCCAGAACGCCGTCCAGGTGCCGGGCGCGCTCCAGTCCTCGCGGTCCGCGCGCAGCTGGTACTGGAATACCATCAGGAAGCCCGAGAGCAGGATGAACAGGTCGACGCCCAGATCGGGCTTGCTCACCAGCGGCAGGCGAAAGCCGGTGAGGATCATCATGTGTCCGATCAGCACCCAGAGTGCGGCCAAGCCGCGCAAACCATCGAGACACTCGACTCGCCGCGTGTCGACTCGTCCCATGCCCATCGTGCATCTCCGCCGCCGTTCCTGGATGCGCCGGTGATAGCCGCCCAGCGCGGTGAAACTACCGCGCGGCGCCCGCTAATCGGCCAGTCGCCCCTCCCGGACGACAGAGCGGGTCAGCACATGGTGCATCGCAACAAATTCGCGTGATAGGCCTTTCCACCGGAGCCGGATTCCGCATGAAACGCCAGCGAGGAACGATGCCGGAGAGAAAGCGGATCATGTTCGCGATCAACTCGCTCGCAGGTGGGGGAGCAGAGCGCGTGCTTACCACGCTGCTCGGCGGCTCGGCGCCGTGGCGCGCGCGCTACGAGATGCATCTGGCGCTGCTCGACGACGAGCCGCGCGCCTATGCCGTGCCCGATTGGGTCAAGGTCCACCAGCTCGATGCGCGCCACCGGTTGCTGCCGAGCCTCCACCAGTTGCGCACGCTGATCGGTCGGATCTCGCCCGACGCCACGCTCAGCTTCCTCACCCGCGCCAATGTCGCCAACGCCTGGGCGATGACGGGGCGCGGCCGGCCCTGGCTGATCAGCGAGCGCGTCAATACCAGCGCGCATCTGGGCAAGGGGCGTGGGGCGATCGCCGCCAAGGCGATGGTCCGCATGACCTATCCTCGCGCCGCTCACGTCATCGCCGTGTCCGAAGGCGTGGTCGACGATCTCGCCGGCAATTTCGGCGTGGCGCGCGCGCGCATGTCGGCGATCGCCAACCCGGTCGACCACGCGCAGATCGCCAGACTCGCCGCCGAAACGCCCGCCTTCACTCCGGCCGGCCCCTATGTCGTCGCCGCCGGCCGGCTGGTGCCCAACAAGAATTTCGCCCTGCTGCTGCGCGCCTATGCGCAGGCGAACCCTGCCGAGCGCCTCGTCATCCTGGGCGAGGGGCCGGAGCGCGCCGCGCTCGCAGCGCTGGCCGCGACGCTGGGCATCGCCGACCGGATCGACATGCCGGGCTTCCTCGCCAATCCCTATGCGCTGCTCGCCCGCGCCCAAGTCTATGCCATGCCCTCCAATGCCGAGGGGTTTCCCAACGGGCTGGTCGAGGCGATGGCCTGCGGTGTCCCCGTCGTCGCCACCAACTGCGCCTCTGGCCCGTCCGAGATCCTGGCCGATCTTCCCCGAAATGCTGTCGCGGGCGGGATCGATGTCGATGCCGGAGCATTGGTCCCCACGGATGACCCTGCAAGTTTCGCCGCGGCGCTCCTCCGGGTGCTCGCCGAGCCACGCCGCAGCGCCTGCGGTGCGCACGCTATCGCCCGGTCGCGCGCTTACGGCGTCGAGCAGGCCGCCGCGAACTATTGGGCGCGGATCGAGGCAGCGCTTGCCGCGTCGCCCGTCCCCGCGCCCCGGCCCAGAGACCATGCACCGTCGCGTTCGGGAGTAAGTTCATGAAATGGCATATGCAGATCGCATTGGCCGGGGCACTGTCGTTGCTCGGCGGATGTGCCGGCCAGACTCCGCTCGCCGGCAGCGGCACCCCGCCGCCCGCCGCCGCCGCCTTCACCCTGTCGCCCGGCGACAAGATCAAGGTCGCAACCTATGGCGAGGTCGCGCTCAGCGGCGATTTTGAGGTCTCGCCCGCCGGGACGATCGCCTTCCCGCTGATCGGCGAGATCAAGGCCGCCGGCCTCCAGCCCGACCAGCTTTCCAAGACGATCGAGACCGAGCTGCTCGACGGCTATCTGCTCCAGCCCAAGGTCACGGTGCAGGTCGCGAGCTTCCGCCCGGTCTACATCCTGGGGGAGGTCAACAAGCCCGGCGAATATCCCTATACCCAGGGACTCACCATCCGTGGCGCGGTCGCCAAGGCCGACGGCTTCACCTATCGCGCCAACGAGAAGCGCGTCTTCCTCAAGCGCGCGGGCGAGGCAGGCGAGCGCGCCTATCCGATGAGCGCCGATTTCCCCGTGCTGCCCGGCGACACGATCCGCTTCGGCGAGCGCTATTTCTGATGGACATGGCCACTGCATCGCTCGCGCCCGCGCTCGAAGAGCCCTTGCCCGAAAGCGGCAAGCCCCATCTGCGCGGCTGCCCGGTCAGCTTCGCCAAGCTCCGCGCGCTGCTCGCCGCCGATCTCTATCGCTATGCCGGACGCGTCAGCTTCGGCGCCTTCGCGAAACACTATGCCTTCACGCCGGGCTATAAATACACCGTGCTGATGCGCACCGCCGGCTGGCTCAAGCTCAAGCCCGCCAAGGCCTTCGGCCTCTATCCGTTCGCCAAGTGGCTGCTGCTGCGCGCGCGGTACAAATATGGCTTCGCCATCCCCGAATATATGGAGATCGGCCCGGGCCTGTTCCTCAACCGCTTCGGCGGCTTCTACTTCCATGGCGACACCGTGCTGGGCAGCAACGTCAACGTCACGCATGGCGTGGTGCTCGGCTATATGAACCGCGGTGCCAAGCGCGGCGCCCCGGTGATCGGCGACCGCACCTTCCTCGGCTCGGGCGCCAAGGTGATCGGCGGGATTCAGGTCGGCGCAGAAGCGGCGATCGGCGCCAATGCCGTGGTGACCAAGGACGTGCCCGAGCGCGGCGTGGTCGGCGGCATCCCCGCCAAATTGCTCTCGGACCAAGGGTCGGACGGCTATATCAACCGCCTGGCCCCGCCCGAGCTGCTCGCCGCGTGCGACGGCGCGCTGCACGGCTGGGTCCAGGATCAGCCGAAAACGAAGTCGTTCTGATCCAGCGACGTGACGCCACGCACGAAGATCGTGTCGGCGCCGCCGAGCTGGATCGTCACGCCCGCGCTGCTCGTGGTGAAGCGTAGCGCCTCATAGGCGACGTCGAAGGCGCTGAGGTCGATCCGGTCAGCCTCGACGCCGCCGCGCGTGAAATCGGTGATCTCGTCGGCTCCCGATCCCCGGGTGAAGACGAAGCGGTCGCTCCCGCCGCCGCCGGTCAGCTTGTCATTGCCGCCGCGCGCACCGGCCGCCATCGTCATGGCGTCGCCATGCAGCACGTCGTTACCGAGCCCGCCGATCAGCGTGTCGGCGCCACCGACTCCGTTCGCCGTCATGCTCATCCCGTCGCCGATCAGCACGTCATCGCCGTCGCCGCCATCCAGCGTGTCCCTGGCGGCGAGCGACGAGATCCATTCGGTATCGCCAACCAGAAGATCTTTGCCCGCGCCGCCATATAGCCGGTCGGTCTGCTGCCCGCCGTATAGCGTGTCGTCGCCGTCCTCGCCGTAAAGCGCATCCTCGTTCTTGCCGCCATCGAGCCGGTCGACGCCGATACCGCCGCGCAGCGTGTCGTTGCCGTCGTCGCCCGAGAGCACATCGTCGCCTTCGCCGCCGGTCAGCACATTGGCCCCGGCGCTGCCCAGCAGCACATCAGCATAAGCCGAGCCCTGCGCATTCTCGATGCTCACCAGCCTGTCGCCCATGGCATCGCCACCAGTCGCAGTCTGGCTACGCAAATTGACCAGCACGCCGCCGAGCGATCCGGCATATTCCGCGGTGTCCGATCCCGCGCCGCCGTCGAGCACATCGCCGCCCGCCCCGCCGCGCAGCACGTCTGCGCCCTCTCCCCCGGCCAGCCGGTCCTCACCACCGCTGCCGACGATGAAATTGTCCAGCGCATTGCCGGTCATCGTCGCTCCGATCGTCCCGGTATAGACCAGCTCCTCGACATTGGCGCCGAGCGTGTAGCTGCTCGCAGCGGTGCGGATGCGGTCGCGCCCCTCCCCCGCCGCCTCGATCACCTGATCGCCGGCCTCATAGACGACATAGAGATCGTTGCCGGCGCCACCGCGCAGCACGTCGTTGCCGCTGCCGCCGTCAAGCTGGTCGTCGCCCGCGCCGCCGGCCAGCACGTCGTCGCCGCCCCGCCCATAGAGCGTGTCGCCGGCCAGCGGATCGTCGCTGCCGGTGATGCTGTCGGCATAGTTGGAACCGATCACGGTCTCGATGCCGACCAGCCGGTCTCCTTCGGCTTCGCCGCCGCGATTGACATTGGTGGCAAGGTTCACGGTGATCGCGGCGGACTTGGTGTAATCGACCTGGTCGCGCCCCGCGCCGCCGTCGAGCAGGTCAGCGCCGGCGCCGCCGACCAGCTTGTCGTCGCCGTCGAGCCCGTAGAGCGCGTCATTCAGCGCTTTGCCATAGAGGCTGTTGTCGAGCGCATTGCCGGTCCCCGCAAAGCCGCCGCCGCCTGTGTAGCTCAAGTCCTCGACCCCGTCGGCGAGCGTCAGCGAGGACAGGCTGGTGCGCACGATATCGAGCCCGCCGCCGACCGTCTCGATCACCTGGTCGCCGGCATTGTCGACCACATAGGAGTCGTCGTCGCCGCCGCCGATCATCACATCCGCGCCCGCGCCGCCGTCGAGCGTATCATTGCCCGCGCCGCCCTCGATCCGGTTGGCGTTCGCATCACCCGTCAGCGTGTCGGCGAAGGCACTGCCCACGAGCCCCTCGATCCCAGCAAGGCTATCGCCCTGCGCATCGCCGCCCGACAGGGCATTGGTCGCCAGGTTGATCTTCACGCCCGCGGCGCTGCCCGCATAGACCGCGATGTCGAAGCCGCCGGCACCATCCAGCCGGTCGCCCGCCGCGCCGCCGACCAATATCTGGTCTGCCCCGTCGCCGATGATCGTATCGGCGAAGCCGGTGCCGATGAAGCGCTCGATCCCGTCGAACCGGTCGCCCCCGGCATCGCCGCCGCTGCTCGCACCCGTCTGGAGGTTGATCGAGATCGCACCTGCATTGGCGCTGTAGTCGACCGTATCGATGCCGTCCCCGCCGATCAGCACATCGGCGCCCGCGCCGCCCTGGAGCAGATCGTCGCCGCCGCGCCCTTCGAGCCGGTCCGCGCCCGTGCCGCCATACAGCGCTTCGGCCTCGCCCACCCCGGCCAGCACATCGTCAAAGGCCGAGCCGACCAGCGCCTCGATGCCCGTCAGCCGGTCCCCCGCAGCATCGCCGCCGCCCTGCACCGACAGGGCAAGATCGACCTGCACTGCCGCCGTCGAACCCGAATAGTCGGCGGTATCGAGGCCATCGCGCCCATTGATGAGGTCCGCCCCCTTGCCGCCGACCAGCCGGTTGCCGCCCGCATCCCCGTTCAGCACATCGTCGAACGCCGAGCCGATCAGGCCCTCGATCGCGACGAGGCTCACCCCGCCCGACGCCGTGCCCGCCGCAAGGTCCGCCGTCACCATGCTCGCGCTGGTCGCGAAGTCGGCGATGTCGATACCGGCTCCACCGTCGAGCCGGTCCGCCCCGCCCCTGCCGGCCAGCCGGTCGTCACCACCGCCGCCCGACAGCGCATTGGCCGCGCCATCGCCGACCAGCACATCGCCGAAACCCGAGCCGACGAGATTCTCGATCCCCGACAGCACGTCGCCCTGGGCGTCGCCGCCGCTGCCGGTAGCGCCGAGCACCGCGTTCACCGCTGCGCCGCTTGCCGAGTAATCGGCGGCGTCGACCCCGGCACCACCGGTCAACCGGTCTGCACCCGCGCCGCCCACCAGCACATTGTCGAAGCCGTCGCCGGTCAGCGCATCGCCAAAGCTCGAGCCGATCAGCCGCTCGACCCCCTCAAGGCGGTCGCCCTGAGCGTCACCGCCGCTGCCAGTGCCCGCGACGAGATCGATCGTGACCGCGCCGCCGCTGCCCGAATAGTCGGCGCTGTCGAACCCGCCGCCGCCGATCAGCGTGTCGGCACCTGCCCCGCCCACGAGGAGATCGTCTCCCCCCCGTCCGTCGATCCGGTCGTCGCCCGCACCGCCGCCGATCCAGTCCGCACCTTCGCTGCCGGCGAGCGTATCGGCAAAGGTCGACCCATCCACCGCCTCGATCCCGACCAGCCGGTCACCCGCCGCTTCGCCGCCACTCGCCGCGCCATCGGCCAGGTCGACCACCACACCCGCGCCGCTGCTGCCATAATCCACCCGGTCGATCCCGGCCCCTCCATCGAGCTGGTCCGCGCCCGCGCCGCCATCGAGCAGGTCGTCCCCGCCGCCGCCCGAAAGCACGTCGTCACCGTTTCCGCCGAACAGCCGGTTCGCGCCGGCGTCGCCTGCCAGCGTGTCGGCGAAGGCGGAGCCCTCGACATCCTCAAATCCGTCGAACAGGTCGCCCCCGGCATCGCCGCCGCTGGCGGTGAGCCGTGTCAGATCGACCTGCACCGCGGCCGCGCTGCCCGCATAGCTGAGCAGGTCGCGCCCGGCGCCACCGACCAATATGTCCGCGCCCGCACCGCCGGACAGCGCATCATCGCCGGCATTGCCGACCAGCATGTCATTGCCTGCCCCGCCCAGCAGCGCATCCGCGCCCGCCGTTCCGCCGATCAGATCGTCTCCCGCCGTCCCCGCCGTGACCACCACGCGCTGCCCGTCCAGGACCAGCACCGATCCCGAGCCCTTCTTCGACGTCACCGTGCCGGCACCGGTGGCGAGGCCATAGTCGCGCACCGTCAGCGTGCCGTTCCTCTCGGCGAGGTTGAACAGCGTCGGCGAGCCGGGGTCGGAGAAGAACGCCCCGTCGATCGTCGCGCTTGCACCTTCAGCCAGCCAGATATGCTCGCGATTGCCGCCCGCCAGCGGCGCACCCGCGTCAAGGCTGACGATGTTGCTGAGCTGCGCGCCCGTGCCCCACAGCCGGATGTTGCGGCCGTTGCCCGAGACGATCGCGCCATCGACGACGATATTGTCGCTCTTGAGGTCGAGCCCGCCATCGCTGTTGCCCGTGGCGATCACGTTCCGCAGCGTGATGTTGTAAGTGCCGCGCTCGGTCGCGAAGCCGTCCCCGTTGCGATAGTCGTTCACCGTGTCGAGCGCGTTGCGCATGGCGACGCGATCGATCGTCACATCGTGCGCGGTGCCGGTGATGTGGACGCCGATCGCGAAATTGTCGCCGTCCTGGAACTGGCTGTCGCCGCGCACATCCTCGATCAGCACATTGTTGCTGTCATACTGGATACGGATCGCGCCCTTGGAATAGCCATTCACCGCGACGTCACGGATGGTCAGCCCGGAGATCGTCGCGCTGGCATTGGCGCCCGAGACCATATTGTCGAAGAAGCGGGAGACGTTGGTGGCGTCGACATGCTCGATCGCCAGGTTGCTCACGTCCGCCCCGACGCGGAAGGCCGTGCCGACATTCTGGAAGGCGAGGTCGCTGAAGCGCAGATTGTTCGCGCCGCCGAGCAGCCGGAACACTTCCTCGCCCGATGGAGCGGCCGGATCGAACGGCTCAAGCCGCGTGCCGGCGATCGTCGCCGCCATCGCATTGCCCGCGCTGTCGACCCCGCGGATCGTCACCGGTGCGCTCGCGGTTCCGCCCGAGACGAGCGCCAGCGCCCCGGTCGGCGCGGCATAGGCTCCCTGGTCGGCGAGCAGCAGCACCTGCCCGCCCGGCCCCGCCGCCGCGATCAGCTGCGGCAGATCCTCCAATGTGGCGGCATTCGCGGCGCTCGAGCCGTCGCCCGAGCCGCTGCCGGTCGGCGAGATATAGAGCGTAGGCATGGCAAGGCTCCCGTCATAGGCCTGAAAAGGTCACCCCCACCGAAATCCGATTGTCGGCAAAGCGCCGCCCCGCCGTCGCCCCCCAACTCGACTGGGTGCGCCGCTGCAGGTCGAGCCGCAGCGCCATCCGCTTGCTCAACAGGTAGGAGCCGCTGGCGCGCCAGGTCCAGCGATCGTCCCGCCGGTCGATATTGTTGAAGTCGCGCTTCTCCAGCTCGCCGCCAACGCCCAGGATCAGGTTGCGCAGCAGCTCATAGTCCGCGCGCAACGTCATGTTGGTGGCCAGATAGCCGGTCGCGCCGTTGACTCCGGTCTCGCGGATGCCCCGGCCGATCGTGCCGGTGATCGTCACCAGCGGCGTCAGGAAATAGGCGAGCTCGCCGCGCACCAGGAAGCCGGAGACGTCCTCGAAAGCCGCCGGCTTGTAGTCCTGGCGGAGATAGCCGAGCCGCAGCGCGCCGCGCGCCTTGCGCCCCAGCTCGAAGCTCGCCCCGCCCGCCAGCTCGAACCCGCTCGAATCGCGCGCCGGCACCGGCCCTGCCCGTTCGCGATAGTCTCGCCGGTTGAGCGATCCCGCCACGAACAGCGCGATGCTGGGGCTCAGCGCATACTCGCCGATCGCGGTGCCGGTATAGGTGGTGTGGTCGCGGAAATCCTGGTCGATCGGGGCGCCGCCCGGCGTCACGCTGTCGGCATAGTTGCGGTTCTCGACATTGAGCACGCCGCGCACCCGCAACCGGTTGAAGACATGGGTATAGGTCGCCGTCCCCTCGCTCAGCGTGAAACGGATCGGCCGCGATGCCTGGGTGGGCGAATCGGGCGAGACGCGTTCCTGGCTGTAGCGCCCGTTGCGCACGCTGAGGTTGAGCGTGTCCGATTTGCTGATCGTGTAGAGCGCACCCGCGTTCAGCGCATATTGGGTCGCATTCTCGCTCGTGCGGCCGGCATAGCGTAGCAGGTCCAGCTCGCCATCGAGCGAGAGCTTCAGATTGGGTGAGGGCCGCACCAGCGAGATTTTGGGGCGGATGCGAAGGTAAGCGTCGCCGATCCTGTCGTCGGGCTGGGCGTAGAGATTGTCGTCATAGCCTGCGCCGACCGCCATCCGTGGCATCAGCTCGATCGTGCCGATGCGGACCGGCTCAGGCGCATAGTCGGGCCGGCGGCGCTCGAGCACGCTGACGTTGCGATCGCGCCCGAAGGGGTTCTCGCTTTCTACCGAGCCGAGTCCGTCGGTCGCATCCGATTGCTGCGCGAGCGCAGGCGCTGCGAACGCGCAGCTGCCGAGCAGCGCGAGGAACGCTGCCTGCCTCACCGGCGCGCCAGCGTAACGAGCAGCGGACGATGATCCGATCCGGTCGCCGGCAGCTGGCTCGCCGCCACCAGCCCCCAGTCCGGTCCCGCATAGAGCTGGTCGATCGGCAGGAAGGGAACCGCCCGCGGCCAGCTCGGAAGCGCGCGCGTCATGCGCGCGAGCGGCGCGAGCGCGCGGTCCTGCGCGTTCATCGCTGCAGCCCAGGGCGTGAGATTCATGTCGCCTGCAACGATGAGCGGGCCGCGATCGATCCGTGCCAGCGCCTGCGCCACGGCCCGCCGGCGCAACGCCTGATCGCGCGAGGTGGGCCGCGGATAGTGGAGCGTCATCACGGTGAAGGGCCGCTGATCCGGACCGGCGATCCGCGCCCAGAGCATGGGCGGGCCGAACTTGCGGCCAGCACGGTCCTTCAGGAAATAGTCGCTGTTGGTGATCGGCCAGCGCGAGAAGATGGCGAGGTCGCAGCCGGGGGGGCAGGCGGTGCCATGGGCGAAATGCTGGCGCAGCGCCGCCAGCATCGGCCGGAAGCTGCCGTCCACCTCCTGGAGCGTCACTATATCGGGCCGGGCGTCGAGGATTGCTTGCGCGGTATCGGCCGGGCTGTCGTCGCGCTGCCAGACATTGTGGGTGAGCACGCGCACCTGTGCCGTCCCCGAACGCGCCATCGGCACGTCGCGGATCAGCTCGGGCACCACCCGCAACGCCACCGGGACGAGGCCGAGCAGCGCGGCGGCGATCATCCAGCGGCCCTGTCGCCACGCGAGCGGCAATCCCAGCAGGATCGCCATGCCGAACACGGGCAGGAACGATGCCAGAGCGTCGAGCGGCGGCACCCATGCGCCCGCAAGTGCCAGCCACGCGGCCAGACATCCCCCGCCGATCAGCAGGTAACCCAGGTTGCGAGCCAGCCTCACGCGCGGGCGAGCAGCCGGTTGCGCAGGGCATGACCGGATTGTCGCAGCGAGGCGGGTACCAGCTTGGCAGCTAGCAGCAGCGCCGCGGTGCCGACCCCTTCGGGCAGATAGACGTCGCCCAGCCGGATCGCCGTCCGCCCCGGATGCTTCATCGCGTAGCGCGCATAATGGGCGATCTCCTGGTTCACCAGCCGCCGCAACAGCGCCGCCTCGCGCGGGCTCGCGCCAGCCATCATCCCGCGCGCGGTATCGACCAAGCACGGCAGTCCCAGCGTGCTGGTCGACTTGCTGACCTTGTTCTCGGAGTCGCGGTGGAACACCGCCGTGACCCCAGGATCATAGCGCAGCTGCCCCTGCCCCATCACGCGCAGCCACAGATCCTTGTCGCCGCCGCGCACCGCCTTGCCTTCGGGAAACAGTCCGGCCTCGAACAGCGTGTCGCGCCGTATCGCGATCGCGCCCGTCCACATCGGGCATTCCCGTACCGCGAGCCAGGCCTCCAGAAACCCGGCGAGGCCCAGCGTGACCGGCTGCTCCAGTGCCCGCGCGATCCGCTGCTTCTGGCTGCGGTCAGCAAAGACATGGTCGAACCGCGTCGCCGCCGCACGCACTCCGGGATCGGCGGCGATGCCCCGGGCCAGCACCGCGAGATGCCCGGGCGACCACAGGTCGTCCGCGTCGAGGAACGCGATCCAGTCGCCATTTGCCGAACGGATGCCGAGGTTGCGCCCGGCATAGCCGCCCGGCCCCGGCGTCGGCAGGTCGAGCAGCTTAATCCGCTCGTGCCCGATCCCTGCCACCAGCTCGCGCCCGCCATCGGTCGAGCGATTGTCGATCACCAGAATCTCGTGCGCGGGCATCGTCTGGGCGAGCACGCTCTCGATTGCCGCGCGGACATGCCCGGCCTTGTTGTAGAGCGGCATCACCACGGAGAAGCGAGGCGTGGTCATCAGTCCCTTGCTGCCTTTCGCCCCCCGGCGAGATGAAGGAATTCGCGCACCGCCACCCCGGCGAGCTCGAGAGTCAGCAGCATCACCGCCAGCCGCCGCTGCAGCGAGAGCTCGCGCGAGATCGCCGCCCGGCGCAGCCGCCGGACCGTGTCGATCGCAGTGATGCCCAGCACATGCGCCAGCCGCGGCCGGCGGGCGGTACGGTCCCAGCGCCCGCCGCTCAGCCGCTGGCGCTTGCGCACCAGCTCGGCCCGGCTCGCGCGCACCGGATGGCGCACGACCATCTCGGGCACATAGACAAGCGGGTGCCCGGCATCGCGGATGCGCAACGCCATCTGTCGGTCGCCGCCGGACTTGAGCGCCGCGTCGAACCCGCCCAGCGCACGGAGCAGCGCCGTCCGGCTCGCCCAATTGGCGGTGGCGCAATTGCCGCGCGCGGCATGTGCCTGGGGGAAGCTGAACAGCCGCTCGTAATCGCCGAACACCTCGCGCTCCTGCGCGATCTCGTCGAACAGCTCGATCTTGCCGGCGAGTACGCCGAAGCCTGGATTCGCCGCCGCCGCGCGCAGCACCTGCTCGAGCCAGTCGGGCGCGGGCGCGCAATCGGCATCGGTGAAGGCCGTGACCGGTGCCTGGACGCGCCCGATCCCCAGGTTGCGCGCGGCATAGGAGCCGGGCCGCTTCTCCGCCAGCAGCTCGACGCCAGGATAGCTGCGCACGATCTCGGCAGTGGAGTCGCTTGACCCATTATCGACGACGATGATCTGGAACGCATCGCGCGGCAGAGTCTGCCGGGCAATCGCGTCCAGGCAGCGGGCGATCACCGCTTCTCCGTTCCACACGGGTATGACGACAGCTGCTTGAAACATAGATACGCCTGTTCGGTGCAGTCGTTGCCAGACAGCCCGCGGCGACGCCCGGGTCAACCTTATGCCGCGCCTGCGAACGCTGAATTGCCCCTTTGCTCCGACGACCGGAGCAGCCGATGCCTTCGTTCTCCCAGCTTTGGCCGCTACCAAGGATCGCGCCGGAGGATTCAGATTGCTGCACTGCAAAAGCACTGCAGCGACTATGAGCAGGAGGCGTGTGCGTATGGGTGAGTCTCTGCCCGAAATGGGCGCCGCCGCCGAGATTCTGGTGGTGTCGCTCGAAACTGCCGAGGCGCGCCGCGCCGCCTTTGCCGCGCGTGCGGCGGGCACGTCGCTCGCCTGGCGCTTCTTCGATGCGTGCACCGCCCCCGCGCCGGGCATGACGCTCGACGAGCCGGCGATCCGCCGGAACAAGGGCCGGCCGATGACCCGGGGCGAGATCGGCTGCTATGCCAGCCATTTCTCGATCTGGCAGGACCTCGTCGCGCGCGGCATTCCTCAGGCGATCGTGCTCGAGGACGACACGGTGGTCGACTGGGCCTATCTTGAGCCGCTCGCCCGCGCCGATCTCCACGCGCTCGGCATCGACTATCTCCGCCTCTACGCCAAGCGGCCCACCTGGCAGCGCGTGGTGCGGCGCGATTTCCTTCAGCATTCACGCACGATCGTCGAACTGGTCGGCCCCGCCTACGGCACCCAGGGCTATGCGATCACGCTGGAAGGCGCGCGCCGGCTGGCCGCGCATTGCGCCAGCGTCCGCCGCCCGATCGACGACGAGATGGACCGCTCCTGGGCACACGGCCTGCCCAATCTCGCCCTCTATCCCGCGCCGATCCTGGAGGCGGCGGTCGCATCGGACATCGGCGCCGCCCGCTTCGCGCCCAAGAGCGATCCGCTCTACCATTCGCTGCGGCAAAGGGCCTGGCGCCAGGTCGAGCGCACGCGGATGCGGATGCTGAAAGCGAGGCGCCTGCTTGAACGCTGAGCCTCCCGCGCGCTTCGATGACGGCCTGCGCGCGCGCAGCCGCAGCTCGATCGGCTGGACGATCATGCGCTTCCTGTCGGACCAGCTCTTCTCCTTCATCGTCTTCGTCATCCTTGCGCGCCTGCTCACGCGCGCGGACATCGGCGCCTTCGCGGTGATGGCGGTCACCGCCGAGGCCTTCCGCATCGTCTCCACCGCTGGCCTCGTCCAGACGATCGCCCGGCAGCGCGCGCTCACCCCTGCCTTTCTCGACACCATCTATCGCTCGCAGCAGGGCTTCTCCTTCCTCTCCGCCGCGCTCATCGCTGCACTCGCCCAGCCGATCGCCGATCTGATGGGCGCGCCGGACATCGCCCTGCCGCTCGCGGTGATGAGCCTGGTGCTGCCGATCTCGTCCTTCGGCGGCACCCATCTTGCCCTGCGCCTGCGCGAATTCGGCCACCGCACGACTGCGCTGCGTTCGGTGGCCGGCGGGCTGATCGGCGGCACCTGCGCGGTGGTCGCGGCGTTCGCCGGACTCGGCCTGTGGAGTCTGGTCATCCAGCGCCTCGTCACCGAGATCGTCGGCGCATTCCTCTCGCGCGCCTCCTATGACTGGAGACCGGGCTGGAAGTTCGAACTCCCGATCCTGCGCGAAAACCTGATGCTCAACGCCAGCCTGATCTATGTCCAACTCGTCTTCCTCGCGACCGTGCGCGTGCAGGAGATGGCGATCGGCGCGGGCATCGGCCTGGCCGCCGTCGGCGTCTATCGCACCGCCTGGCGCACCGTCGAGCTGATCGGCCGCGGCGCGATCCAGCCCTTCACCCAGGTCGCAGTGCAGACGCTGGCGCGCGTCAAGGACGATCCGGCCGAACTGCGCCACGCCTATCGCTGGATGATCGCCCAGGCCTCGGCTATCTCCTTCCCCGCGCTGGTCGGCTTCGGCGCGCTGGCGCCGGTCGCGATCCCCACCGTGTTCGGCGCGAAATGGGGCGAGGCCGGGCAACTCGCCCAGATCTTCGCGTTCATGGCGGTGCCCTTCACGCTCAACTTCTTCGCCTCGCCCTCACTGAGCGTGCTTGGCGCCTCGCGCAGCCTGATGTCACTGTCGACGACGCAGCTGATCCTGGGCGTGATCCTGACACTGGCGGCGCTACCCTATGGCCTGCTCGCTGTCGCCATCTCCTATGTCGGCCGCGCGTACCTCACCCTGCCGATGCAGATACTGCTGCTCCGCCGCGCCTCGGGCATCCGCCCGGCCGATACCTGGCGCGCGGTCGGCGCACCGCTGATCGCCTCAACCTTGATGGGCGTGACGCTGGCGATCACGATGCGGCTGCTCGACACCCGTCTTTCGGGCTGGAGCCTGCTGCTCCTGCTCACCGCGCTCGGCGGGCTGCTCTACGCCGTTCTGCTGCTCGCCATCTCGCGGCCGTGGCGCGGCCGCCTCCTGACCCTGTCCAGACGCCTCAGAAAGGGCCGGATATGACCATCAAGACCGCAGATCAGCTTGTCGGCGAACTCGCCCAGCGTTTCGCGCAAGTGCTCGACGGCGTGCTGCCCCCGGGCAAGCTCGCCCTGGTCGATTTTCCCGATCACTCCAATGTCGGCGACTCCGCGATCTGGCTCGGCGAGATGGCCTATCTGCGCCGGCGCGGGCGGCTCCCCTCCTATTATTCCGCGATCGCCGATTTCGACGATGCGGCCTGCCGCGCGGCGATCGGCGGCGGCCCGATCCTGATCCATGGCGGCGGCAATATGGGCACGCTCTGGCCCAAGCACGAAGCGTTCCGCCTGCACCTGCTGCGTGCGCATCGCGACCGGCCGATCGTCCAGATGCCGGAGTCGATCCACTATGCCGATCCCGCCGCCGCGCAGGAGATGGCCGGGGCGATCCGCGACCACGGCCGGTTTACCCTGCTGGTCCGCGACGCGCGGTCGCTCGCCTTCGCGCAGGCGCATTTCGACTGCCCGATCCACCTCTGCCCCGACGCGGCGCTGATGCTCGGCCGCCAGCAGCGCGGCCCTGCCGCCGTCCCGGTCTTCGCGCTACTGCGCACCGATCACGAGCGCGCCGCCGACGATGCCGCGCTGCCCGCCGGCGTGGTGGCCGACGACTGGCTGGAGGAGGATCCCGCCCAGAAGCGCAAGCTTCGCGTCTCATTGAAGCTTGGGAAGCTCTTCATCCGGGATCCGATGGCGCAGCGCGCCGCGCGCCAGCGCCGCCTCGCCGAATGGCGTTTCCAGCGTGGCCTCGCAATGCTGTCCTCGGGCGAGCTGGTCGTCACCGACCGGCTGCACGCGCACATCCTCTCGCTGCTGCTCGATATCCCGCACGTGCTGCTCGACAACAGTTACGGCAAGGTCGCCGGCTTCGCCGACCAGTGGACGGGCGACTATTCGGGGCTGCTGCGTGCGACCAGCCGTGCCGAGGCGTTTGCGACGGCCCTGGCCCGCCGTACGCCGCAGATGGCCGACGGCTGAGCCCCTATCCAGAGGAGGGATCCGTGAAGCAGGGCCTGTCCTTCGACCCCGCCCCACAGCCGGAGGACAACGGGCTCGCCGCCTTCGCGCTGATTCTCGCGATGCACCACGTCGCCGCCGATCCGGCCGAGTTGCGGCATGCGCTGGGTCATGCCGAACCCATCGGCACCGGCGACCTGCTTCGCCTGGCAAAGCGCATGGAAGGCGTCCGGGCCCGCGCCACCACTGGCGATTTCGAGCGCCTCCGCCGCCTGCCCATGCCCGTGCTGGCGAGCGGGGCGGAGGGCTGGTTCGTGATCGGCCGGGTCGGCGAGGACGCGGTCGCGGTCCAGCGCCCGGGCGCCGCAATCGAACGCTGGGACCGTGCCGCGCTCGACGCGCGCTGGAACGGCCGCCTCCTCCTCGTCACCACCCGCGAATCCGCGCAGGTCGCCGCCCAGCGCTTCGACTTCACCTGGTTCGTCCCGCAAATCGTCAAATATCGCAGACTGATCGGCGAAGTGCTGCTGATCACCCTGGCGCTCAACCTGCTCGGCCTGGCCGCACCACTCTTCTTCCAGAACGTCGTCGACAAGGTGCTCGCACACAACAGCCTCGCCACGCTCCAGGTGCTCAGTATCGGGCTGGTGATCGTCTCGCTCTGGGAAGTCGCGTTCGGCTGGCTGCGCACCCGGCTCTATTCGGAGACCAGCCAGAAACTGGACGTCGAGCTGGGCAGCCGCCTCTTCCGCCACCTGCTCCGCCTGCCGCTCGCCTATTTCGAGAACCGCCGCGTCGGCGACACCGTCACCCGCGTCCGCGAGCTGGAAACGGTGCGCGAGTTCATGACCAATGCCTCGCTCACCGTGCTGGTCGACCCGTTGTTCACGATCGTCTTCCTGGTGGCGATGTGGCTCTATTCGCCACTCCTCTTCGTCATCGTCGCCCTGACGCTCCCTGCCTATGTGATCGTCTCGCTGCTCGTCACCGGGCCGCTTCGCCGCCGGCTCGACGAGAAGTTCGCGCGCGGCGCCGCCAACAATGCGCTGCTGGTCGAGAGCGTCTCGGGCATACAGACGCTCAAGGCCGCCGCGGTCGAGCCGCAATGGCAGGAACGCTGGGAGCGCCAGCTCGCCGCCTACAGCGCCGCCAACCAGCGCGTGATCAACCTCGGCAATTCGGGCAGCCAGGCGGTCCAGCTCATCTCCAAGCTGAGCCTCGCCGCGATTCTGTTCTTCGGCGCGCAACAAGTGATCGCGGGCGCACTGACCATCGGCGGGCTGGTCGCGTTCAACATGTTCGCCCAACGCGTCTCAGGCCCGGTGATCCGCATGGCGCAGCTCTGGCAGGACTTCCAGCAGGTCCGCCTCTCGGTCCAGCGGATGGGCGACATCCTCAATGCGAGCGCCGAGCCCGGCGCGGGATCGCGCACCGCGCTGCCCGCGCTTGCCGGCCATGTCCGCTTCGAGAATGTCCGCTTCCGCTATGCCGCCGACGGTCCCTGGACGCTCGACGAGATCAGCCTCGATCTGCCCGCCGGCACCACGCTCGGCATCGCCGGCGCCTCGGGCTCTGGCAAGTCGACGCTGACCAAGCTGCTCCAGCGGCTCTATCTTCCGGCAAGCGGCCGGGTGCTGGTCGACGGAGTCGATCTGGCGCAGATCGATCCCGCCTGGCTGCGGCGCCAGATCGGCGTGGTGCTGCAGGAGAATATTCTGTTCAATCGCTCGATCCGCGAGAATATCGCGCTCTCCGATCCGGCCATGCCGATCGAGCGGGTGATGACCGCCGCGCGGCTGGCCGGCGCGCACGATTTCATCCTCGCGCTTCCGCAAGGCTATGACACGATCGTCGAGGAGCGCGGCGTCAATTTCTCGGGCGGCCAGCGCCAGCGCCTCGCCATCGCCCGCGCGCTGATCGCCAACCCGCGCATCCTGATCCTCGACGAGGCGACCAGCGCGCTGGATGCCGAGAGCGAGGAGATCGTCCAGCGCAATCTGAAGGCGATCGCCGCGGGCCGCACGGTGCTGATCATCGCCCACCGCCTCTCGGCGATCCGCCAGTGTGACCGCATCCTGACGATGGACAGGGGCCATATCGTCGAGAGCGGCACGCATGACGAGCTGCTCCATCTCGGCGGCCGCTACGCCGCGCTCCACCGCCGCCAGATCGGCGCCCAGACGGGGGCAGTGGTATGAACGCGCTTACCCATCACTGGACCGCAATCCGCGACGCGCTCGACAATGAGCGCGCCCGAGCCCGCACGGCTCTGCGCACCGAGGAGACCGATTTCCTTCCCGCCGCGCTCGAAGTCGTCGAGCGCCCGGTATCGCCGACCGCGCGGGTCACAACCTGGCTGTTGCTGGGCCTGCTCGCAGCCGCGCTGCTCTGGCTCGTCCTTGGCCGGGTCGACGTCGTCGCTTCGGCGCCGGGCAAGCTCGTCCCCGCCGACGACGTCAAGCTGATCCAGCCTGGCGCGGCGGGGATCGTCCACGCCATACTGGTCCGCGACGGCCAGAGCGTCCGTGCTGGCCAGCCTCTGGTCGAGCTCGATCCCACCGTCTCCGATGCCGACACGGCGCAAGCTCGCAAGGCGCTGGAGACCGCTGCGCTCGACGCCGCACGCTTGCGTGCGATCCTCTCCGCGCTCGACGGCCAGGGCCTGCACTTCAACCCGCCGGCGGGCACCGGCGCGGACGTCGTCGCCACCCAGATCGCGCTCGCCCGCGCCCAGCTTGCCGAGATCAGGGCCGGCACCCAGACGCGTGCCGCCGACACCGATTCCGCCCGCGCCGCCCGTGCCGAGGCGCAGATCCAGGCGGCCAAGCTCAACGAGACGCTGCCCTTGCTCGACGAGCAGATCGCCGCCAACGAGAAGCTGCTCGAGAAAGGCTATGTCTCGAAACTGCGTGTGATCGAGATGCGCCGCCAACGCCTCGCCGCGGCGCGCGATCGCGACGCCGCGCTCGCCACGGCGCGCAAGGCCGAAGCGCAGATTGCCGTGGCCGGCGGCAATTCCAGCCAGTCCGCCGCCGAAGCGCGCGCGCGCCTCCTCGCCGATCTCGCCAAGGCCGAGAGCGACGCGCGGCTCCGCAGGGAGGAACTGACCAAGGCGGTGAAGCGCGGCAGCCTCCAGCGCCTTGTCAGCCCCGTCGACGGCACGGTCACGCAACTGGCCGTCCACACCGTCGGCGGCGTGGTCGAGGCGGCCAGGCCCATCATGGTCATCGTCCCCGCGCGCGGGGAGCTGGTCGCAGAGGTAGCGATCGCCAACAAGGATGTTGGCTTCGTCGGCGCCGGCCAGCCGGTCGCGCTCAAGGTCGAGGCCTTCCCCTTCACGCGCTACGGCACCGTGCCGGGCAGGCTCGAGCAGGTCAGCTCGGACGCGGTGCAGGACGAGAAACGCGGACTGATCTACACCGCGCGGGTCGTGCTGGACCGGGCGACGATCCTGCGAGATGGAGCGAAGGTCCCGCTCACCCCCGGCATGGCGGTCACCGCCGACATCCGCACCGGCCGCCGCTCGCTCGCCGCCTATCTGCTGAGCCCGATCGACGAGATCCGCACGACAGCAGCGCGGGAGCGCTAAGTCTCCCGACCCTCGCCCGAAGGGAGGATCCAGCGCTTCCTTGCGACGCAGGTTTCCGCCCGCTCGGCGCCGCATTCAGTTCTGCAGCCCGGCACCATTTTATCGCTATCACGCATCGTTGGCGGCATTTTCAGTTCGCCTTTCGCCATGTGCGCGGTATGTGTCGCGCAATTGACAACGTTATCACAGGAGAGGGGCGTTGGCCGCACCCGTCACACAATTGAGCTCGACCGACCCGGCACCCGGCGAGGGAACCGCCCAGGGCATCAACGCTCCTGACCTCCAGGTCTTCGTCTTCGCGCTGTTCTTCATCTTCGGGGGCATCACCTCGCTCAACGACGTGATCATCCCCAAGCTCAAGGAGCTGTTCACGCTTAACTACACCCAGGCGATGCTGGTGCAGTTCTGCTTCTTCACCGCTTATCTGGTGATCGGCATTCCCGGCGCGAAACTGGTCAAGAAGCTCGGCTACATGCGCGGCGCGGTGGCAGGGTTGCTGACGATGATGGTGGGCTGCCTGCTGTTCATTCCTGCGTCGCAGAATGCCACCTACGGCCTGTTCCTCTTCGCCCTGTTCGTGCTGGCGAGCGGCGTGGTGATCGTCCAGGTCGTCGCCAACCCGCTGATCTCGCTGCTTGGCAAGCCCGAGACGACACACAGCCGCCTGACGTTCGCCCAGGCTTTCAACTCGTTGGGCACTACCGTCTTCCCGATTGTCGGTTCGATCCTGATCCTCGGCAGCCTCGCAACGGTCACGGCCGATCAGCTTTCCGGCCCCGCGCTCGAAGCCTATCGCGTTGCCGAGAGCAAGGCGATCATGCACGGCTATCTCGGAATCGCGGCAGCCCTGGCAATCGTGGCCGGAGTCGTCTGGCTGTTCCGCAATCGTCTCAAGGGGGAGAGGCACGAGGCGAGCACCGGGCTTGCTGGCCTCGACCTGCTCGGGCGCAAGCGTTTCGGTTTCGGCGCGCTTTGCATCTTCCTCTATGTCGGCGCGGAAGTCTCGATCGGCTCGCTGATCGTCAATTACCTTATGCAGCCCGGCGTGATGGGGCTTGAGGAGCAGGCCGCAGGGAAGCTGATCGGCTTCTATTGGGGCGGCGCGATGGTGGGCCGTTTCATCGGCTCGGGCCTGATGCGGGTGGTCAGCCCTGGCAAGTTGCTCGCCTTCGTCGCTATCGGCGCGGTCGCGCTGATCCTGATCTCGACCAACACGGCCGGCAGCGTCTCTGGCTACAGCCTGCTCGCCATCGGCCTGATGAACTCGATCATGTTCCCGACGATCTTCAGCCTGGCGTGCGAGAAGCTGGGCGGCCGTGCAGCGGATGGATCGGGAATCATCAATATTGCGATCTTCGGCGGCGCTGTGGTGCCGCTGGCAACGGGCGCGCTGGCAGATGCGACGGGCAGCCTCGGGCTGGCGCTGATCCTGCCTGCGGTCTGCTACGCGATCATCGCGGGGTTCGGCTATTACGCCCGCCGCCCCTATGCCGGCCCCGTCGCGGGCTGAGAAGCGAAAGGGCCGGTGGGTGACCGCCGGCCCTCTTGCCTTGGTGCCCCTGGCCGGACTCGAACCAGCATGCCTTTCGGCGGTCGATTTTGAGTCGACTGCGTCTACCATTTCGCCACAGGGGCCCGTCGCGAGGCTGCGTCGCTAGACGATGCGGGCGTTGCGGGCAACCGCCTTTACCTCCGACGTAATCGCCTGCTGCGCCGGCTGCTCCTATCCGATCTCCCGCAACCAAGGAGGCCCAGATGCACCGCCGCAATCTCTTGCTCGCACTCACCGCCGGAACGATCGCCACCACCCTCGCCGCCCCTGCCGAGGCGCGTGCGGCGCAGGCGCGCGCTCCGGCTCATGTCGCCGCGCGTGACGGCACCCGGCTGGCGATCCGCCGCTGGGGCCGGGGCCGGCCGATCGTCTTCACGCACAGCTGGGCGCTCGACAGCACGATGTGGAGCCGGTTGTTCCTCGATTTCGCCGAGCGCGGCTTCGAGTGCATCGGCTTCGACCGCCGGGGTCATGGCCGTTCCGATGCGCCCCCTTCGGGCTATGACATGGACACGCTCGCCGACGATCTTGCCGCGGTGATCGGCGACCGGCGCGACGTCATCCTGGTCGGCCATTCGATGGGCGCTGCGGAGATCCTGCGCTACGCCCAGCGGCACGGCACCGCCCGCATCGCCCGGATCGTGCTGCTTGCCCCGGTCGCCCCCTTCCTGCTCAAGACAACCGACAACGCGGTGGGCGCCCCCGAAGCGTTCTACGAAGCGATCCGGGCGGAATGGCGCAGGGACTTTCCCAAATGGATCGAGGCGAACAAGGCGCCGTTCTTCACTCCCGAAACCTCGGTCGAGACGATGGACGCGATGAAGGTGATGATGCTGAACACCTGGCTGCCCGCGGCGATCGAGTGCAACCGCGCGTTGATCGGTACCGATCTGCGCCCCGCGCTCGCCCGCGTCGACAAGCCGACGCTGGTGATCCACGGCACCAAGGACGCCTCCGCCCCGATCGACATCACCGGCCGTCCGACTGCTGCCGGCATTCGCGGCGCCAGCCTCCGTGTCTATGAGGGCGCGCCACACGGCCTGTTCGCCACGCATCACGAGCGGGTGCGCGACGATATCCTCGCCTTTGTCGGCTCAACGATCAAGGCGGGCGTTTGACAGCGCCCGCTCGCTTTCCTATATCTCCCCTTCCCCTGATCGGTCGGGAAATGATGTGCCGTCGCGCAGCGCATCGGACGAATTGGCCGCCGGGGATCATAGACGCTTGAGAGGCTGAGCTTTTCTTCTTTTTCGAGGAGGAAGTTGCTCGGCCCTTTTGGCGTCTGTCCGCGTGCCTGCACCGGCGGATACCGGGACGATTTTCAGGCTGACGAGGCAAAATACACCCATGGCAACCAAGGCGATCGAAGGCGGCACCGCAAAGCGCCGCATCCGCAAGGTGTTCGGCGACATCCACGAAGTGGTGCAGATGCCGAACCTGATCGAGGTTCAGCGCGAATCCTACGAGCAGTTCCTCCGGTCCGATCCTTCGATCGGCTATGTGTCGGGCCTCGAGAAGACGCTGCGCAGCGTGTTCCCGATCCGCGACTTCGCTGGCACCGCCGAGCTCGATTTCGTCACCTATGAGCTCGAGCCGCCCAAGTTCGACGTCGAGGAATGCCGCCAGCGCGGCATCACCTATGCCGCGCCGATGCGCGTGACCCTTCGCCTGATCGTGTTCGAGGTCGATCCCGATACGGAAGCCCGGTCGGTGCTCGATATCAAGGAGCAGGACGTCTACATGGGCGACATGCCCTTGATGACGGGCAACGGCACCTTCTTCATCAACGGCACCGAGCGCGTCATCGTCAGCCAGATGCACCGTTCGCCGGGCGTGCTGTTCGACCATGACCGCGGCAAGACCCACGCTTCGGGCAAGTACCTCTTCGCGGCGCGCGTGATCCCGTATCGCGGCTCGTGGCTCGACTTCGAGTTCGACGCCAAGGACATCGTCAACGTCCGCATTGACCGCAAGCGCAAGCTGCCGGTGACCTCGCTGCTCTACGCCCTGGGCCTGAACAGCGAAGAGATCCTCAACCACTTCTACAACACCGTCACCTTCGTGCGCGGTCCGAACGGCTGGCAGATCCCCTTCCAGCCCGAGAACTGGCGCGGCGCCAAGCCGGCGTTCGACATCATCGACGCCAAGACCGGCGAAGTGGTGTTCCCGGCCAGCCAGAAGATCTCGCCGCGCGCCGCCAACAAGGCGCAGAAGGACGGCCTTGAGACGCTGCTGATCCCGACCGAGGAGATCTTCGGCCGCTACAGCGCGTTCGACCTGATCAACGAGTCGACCGGCGAGATCTATATCGAGGCGGGCGACGAAGTGTCGGCCGAAAACCTCGAGAAGCTCGACAAGGCGGGCATCGAGCGCATCGAGCTGCTCGACATCGACCATGTCTCGACAGGTCCGTGGATCCGCAACACGCTCAAGGCTGACAAGGCCGAGGAGCGCGAGCAGGCGCTGTCCGACATCTACCGCGTCATGCGCCCGGGCGAGCCGCCGACGCTGGAGACCGCGGAGTCGCTGTTCGGCGGCCTGTTCTTCGATCCGGAGCGCTACGACCTGTCGGCCGTGGGCCGCGTCAAGCTCAACATGCGCCTCGACCTCGACGCCGAGGACACGGTGACGACGCTGCGCACCGAGGACATCCTCGCCGTGGTCAAGACGCTGGTCGACCTCAAGGACGGCAAGGGCGAGGTCGATGACATCGACAATCTCGGCAACCGCCGCGTGCGTTCGGTGGGCGAACTGCTCGAGAACCAGTATCGCGTCGGCTTGCTCCGCATGGAGCGCGCCGTGAAGGAGCGCATGAGCTCGGTCGACGTGTCCACCGTGATGCCGAACGACCTGATCAATGCGAAGCCTGCGGTCGCCGCGGTGCGCGAGTTCTTCGGCTCGTCGCAGCTCTCGCAGTTCATGGACCAGACCAACCCGCTTTCGGAAGTCACCCACAAGCGCCGCGTGTCGGCGCTCGGGCCGGGCGGCCTCACCCGTGAGCGCGCCGGCTTCGAGGTCCGCGACGTTCACCCGACCCATTATGGCCGCATCTGCCCGATCGAGACGCCGGAAGGCCCGAATATCGGTCTGATCAACTCGCTGGCGTCGTTCTCGCGCGTCAACAAGTACGGCTTCATCGAGACGCCGTACCGCAAGGTGATCGACGGCAAGGTGACCAACGAGGTCGTCTATCTGTCGGCGATGGAAGAGGCCAAGCACACCATCGCCCAGGCTTCGGCCGAGGTCGATGGCGACAACCGCTTCACCGAGGAACTGGTCTCGGCGCGTCAGGCGGGCGAGTTCCTGATGGCGCTGCCCGACCAGATCACGCTGATGGACGTTTCGCCCAAGCAGCTCGTCTCGGTCGCCGCGTCGCTGATCCCGTTCCTGGAGAATGACGACGCCAACCGCGCGCTGATGGGCTCGAACATGCAGCGCCAGGCCGTCCCGCTGGTGAAGGCGGAAGCGCCGTTCGTCGGCACCGGCATGGAAGAGACCGTCGCGCGTGACTCAGGTGCCGCGATCGCTGCCAAGCGCGCCGGCATCGTCGATCAGGTCGACGCGTCGCGCATCGTGATCCGCGCCACCGGCGAGGTGTCGGCGGAGGAGAGCGGCGTCGACATCTACACGCTGATGAAGTTCGAGCGTTCCAACCAGTCCACTTGCATCAACCAGCGTCCGCTGGTGAAGGTGGGTGACGTCGTCAACGTGGGCGACGTGATCGCCGACGGCCCGTCGACCGAGTTCGGCGAGCTGGCGCTGGGCCGCAATGCGCTCGTCGCGTTCATGCCCTGGAACGGCTACAACTATGAGGACTCGATCCTCATCAGCGAGCGGATCGTGAAGGACGACGTGTTCACGTCGATCCATATCGACGAGTTCGAGGTGATGGCCCGCGACACCAAGCTCGGGCCCGAGGACATCACCCGCGACATCCCCAACGTCGGCGAGGAAGCGCTGCGCAACCTCGACGAGGCGGGCATCGTGTACATCGGCGCCGAAGTGGAGCCAGGCGACATCCTGGTCGGCAAGATCACGCCGAAGGGCGAAAGCCCGATGACGCCGGAAGAGAAGCTGCTCCGCGCCATCTTCGGCGAGAAGGCCAGCGACGTGCGTGACACCTCGCTCCGCCTGCCCCCGGGCGTGTCGGGTACGATCGTTGACGTTCGCGTCTTCAATCGTCACGGCATCGACAAGGACGAGCGCGCGATGGCGATCGAACGCGAGGAGATCGAGCGCCTGAAGAAGGACTCGGACGACGAGCGCAACATCCTCAACCGCGCGACCTGGTCGCGCCTGCGCGAGATGCTGCTCGGCCAGACCGCGACCGGCACGCCCAAGGGCCTCAAGAAGGGCTCGGTGATCGACGAGGATCTGCTCGACAGCGTCGACCGCCACGAATGGTGGAAGTTCGCGGTGCAGGACGACAAGGTCCAGGGCGACCTCGAAGCGGTGAAGGGCCAGTATGACGAGGCCGTGAAGCGCATCAAGGACAAGTTCGAGGACCGCCGCGAGAAGCTCGAGCGCGGCGACGAGCTGCCCCCGGGCGTGCTCAAGATGGTCAAGGTCTTCGTCGCGGTGAAGCGCAAGCTGCAGCCGGGCGACAAGATGGCCGGCCGTCACGGCAACAAGGGCGTCATCTCGCGCATCCTCCCGGTCGAGGACATGCCGTTCCTCGAGGACGGCACGCCGGTCGATCTCGTGCTCAACCCGCTGGGCGTGCCCTCGCGCATGAATGTCGGGCAGATCTTCGAGACGCATCTCGGCTGGGCCGCGCGCAACCTCGGCATGCAGGTCGCCGCGCAGCTCGAAGAGTGGCGCGAGAACAATCCGGACGCCAAGGCGGGCGAGATGCCGGCCGCGGTCAAGGATCGCCTCGTCGAGATCTATGGCGATCACTATGCCGAGGAGATCAAGGCGCGCAGCGGCGAGCAGGTCGCCGAGCTGATCGAGAATGTCCGCACGGGCATCCCGATGGGCACCCCGGTGTTCGACGGCGCGCGCGAGAGCGACGTGTCGGCGATGCTGGAGCTGGCTGGCCTCGACACCTCGGGTCAGTCGGTGCTGTTCGACGGCCGCACGGGCGATGCGTTCGACCGCAAGGTCACGGTGGGCATCATCTACATGCTGAAGCTCCACCACCTGGTCGACGACAAGATCCACGCGCGTTCGATCGGCCCCTACTCGCTCGTCACCCAGCAGCCGCTGGGCGGCAAGGCGCAGTTCGGCGGCCAGCGCTTTGGTGAAATGGAGGTCTGGGCGCTCCAGGCCTATGGCGCGGCGTACACGCTGCAGGAAATGCTGACGGTGAAGTCCGACGACGTGGTCGGCCGCACCAAGGTCTATGAGGCGATCGTCAAGGGCGACGACACGTTCGAGGCCGGCATTCCGGAGAGCTTCAACGTTCTCGTCAAGGAAATGCGCTCGCTGGGCCTCAACGTCGAGCTCAAGAATCTCGACGAGATCGAGGACGGCGACGACCTGGCCGAGGCGGCGGAGTAACGGGTGCTACGGAGCGCTGTGTTGACATCACAGTGCTCCGTCCCCTCCCCGCCCGACGAATTTGACCCTCCAGAGGGACACAGAGAATGAACGAACTGACCAACTTCGCGAACCCGGTCGCCAAACCGGAGACCTTCGACCAGATCCAGATCGGCATTGCGTCGCCTGACCGCATCCGCTCGTGGTCGTTCGGCGAGATCAAGAAGCCCGAGACGATCAACTACCGCACGTTCAAGCCCGAACGTGACGGCCTGTTCTGCGCGCGCATCTTCGGTCCGATCAAGGATTACGAGTGCCTGTGCGGCAAGTACAAGCGCATGAAATACAAAGGCATCGTCTGCGAGAAGTGCGGCGTCGAGGTCACCGTCTCGAAGGTCCGCCGCGAGCGCATGGGCCATATCGAGCTCGCCGCCCCGGTCGCGCACATCTGGTTCCTGAAGTCGCTGCCCTCGCGCATCGGCCTGCTGCTCGACATGCAGCTCAAGCAGCTCGAGCGCGTGCTGTACTTCGAGAGCTACATCGTCACCGAGCCCGGCCTCACCCCGCTCGAGAAGTTCCAGCTCCTCACCGAGGACGAGCTGCTCGACGCGCAGGACGAATATGGCGAGGACGCCTTCTCGGCCGGCATCGGCGCCGAGGCGGTCAAGATCATGCTCATGGACCTCGACCTCGAGGGTGAGCGCAAGGAGCTTCTGGAAGAGCTGGCGACGACCAAGTCGGAGCTGAAGCCCAAGAAGATCATCAAGCGCCTCAAGGTCGTGGAATCGTTCATCGAATCCGGCAACCGCCCGGAGTGGATGATCCTCGACGTCGTTCCGGTCATTCCGCCCGAGCTGCGCCCGCTGGTGCCGCTGGACGGCGGCCGCTTCGCGACTTCGGATCTGAACGATCTGTACCGCCGCGTGATCAACCGCAACAACCGCCTGAAGCGCCTGATGGAGCTGCGCGCGCCGGACATCATCGTCCGCAACGAGAAGCGCATGCTGCAGGAAGCCGTCGACGCATTGTTCGACAATGGCCGCCGCGGCCGCACGATCACCGGCGCCAACAAGCGGCCGCTCAAGTCGCTGTCCGACATGCTCAAGGGCAAGCAGGGCCGCTTCCGTCAGAACCTGCTCGGCAAGCGCGTCGATTATTCGGGCCGCTCGGTCATCGTGACCGGTCCGGAGCTCAAGCTGCACCAGTGCGGCTTGCCCAAGAAGATGGCGCTCGAGCTGTTCAAGCCGTTCATCTACGCCCGCCTCGACGCCAAGGGTCTGTCGATGACCCTCAAGCAGGCGAAGAAGTGGGTCGAGAAGGAGCGCAAGGAAGTCTGGGACATCCTGGACGAAGTCATTCGCGAGCACCCGGTCCTCCTCAACCGCGCGCCGACGCTCCACCGCCTGGGCATCCAGGCGTTCGAGCCGGTGCTGATCGAGGGCAAGGCGATCCAGCTCCACCCGCTGGTCTGCTCGGCGTTCAACGCCGACTTCGACGGCGACCAGATGGCCGTGCACGTCCCGCTGTCGCTTGAAGCGCAGCTGGAAGCGCGCGTCCTGATGATGTCGACCAACAACATCCTGTCCCCCGCCAACGGCAAGCCGATCATCGTGCCCTCGCAGGACATGGTCCTCGGTCTCTACTACATCTCGATGGAGAAGGAGAACGAGCCGGGTGAAGGCATGATCCTGGGCGACATGGCCGAGGTGCATCAGGCGCTGTTCGCCGGTGCCGTGACGCTGCACTCGAAGATCGTCAGCCGCGTCCCGCAGACGGACGAGGACGGCAACACCTATATGAAGCGCTTCGAGACCACGCCGGGCCGCATGCTGCTCGGCGAGTGCTTGCCCAAGAGCCACAAGGTGCCGTTCGACGTCGTCAACCGCCTGCTCACCAAGAAGGACGTGGGCGACGTGATCGACGAGGTCTATCGCCACACCGGCCAGAAGGAGACCGTGCTGTTCGCCGACGCGATCATGGCGCTCGGCTTCCGCCACGCGTTCAAGGCGGGCATCTCGTTCGGCAAGGACGACATGATCATTCCGGGCGCCAAGGAAGCGATGGTCGACGAGACCCGCGCGCTCGTGAAGGATTATGAGCAGCAGTATCAGGACGGCCTGATCACGCAGCAGGAGAAGTACAACAAGGTGATCGACGCCTGGAGCCGTTGCGGCGACCAGGTGGCGGCTGCGATGATGGACGAGATCAAGGCGGTCAAGAAGGACCCCGAGACCGGCCGTGAGAAGCCCGCCAACGCGATCTACATGATGGCGCACTCGGGTGCGCGTGGCTCGGCAGCGCAGATCAAGCAGCTTGCCGGCATGCGCGGCCTGATGGCCAAGCCGTCGGGCGAGATCATCGAGACGCCGATCATCTCGAACTTCAAGGAAGGCCTGACCGTCCTTGAATACTTCAACTCGACCCACGGCGCCCGCAAGGGTCTCGCGGACACGGCGTTGAAGACCGCGAACTCGGGTTATCTGACCCGCCGCCTCGTCGACGTGTCGCAGGACTGCGTCGTCATGGAGGAGGATTGCGGCACCGAGCGCGCGCTGGAGATGAAGGCGATCGTGCAGGGCGGCTCGACCATCGCGTCGCTAGGCGAGCGCATCCTGGGCCGCACCACGGCCGAGGACGTGGTCGATCCCAAGACGGGCGAGGTGGCGATCCCGGTCGGCACGCTGCTCGACGAGGCGATGATCACGCAGATCGAGGCGCTGGGCATCCAAGGCATGAAGATCCGCAGCCCGCTGGTGTGCGAGGCCAAGATCGGCGTATGCGCCAAGTGCTACGGGCGTGACCTCGCCCGCGGTACGCCGGTGAACATCGGCGAGGCGGTCGGCGTGATCGCGGCGCAGTCGATCGGCGAGCCGGGCACGCAGCTCACCATGCGTACCTTCCACATCGGCGGCGCGGCGCAGCTCAACGAGCAGTCGAACCTCGAAGCCCCTGTGGACGGCAAGGTCGAGTTCCGCGACGTCCGCATCATCGTCGATCAGCGTGGCCGCCGCGTGGTCACCTCGCGCTCGGCCGAGCTGGCGATCCTCGACATGGACGGCCGCGAGCTTGCGGTGCATCGCATCCCGTACGGTGCATACGTGATGTTCGACGACGGCCATGTCGTCACCAAGGGCGACCGTATGGCCGAGTGGGATCCGTTCACCATGCCGGTGATCACGGAAACCGGCGGTGTCGTGAAGTATCAGGACCTGATCGACGGCAAGACGCTGACCGAGCAGGTCGACGAAGCGACGGGCATCGCCCAGCGCGTCGTCATCGAGAACCGCGGCGCTGCAGCCAAGAAGGAAGACCTGCGTCCGCGCCTGACCCTGACCGGGGACAGCGAGGGTGAGGCTGCGCGCTACATGCTGGCGCCGGGTGCGGTGATCTCGGTCGAGGACGGCGCGGTGGTTCAGGGCGGCGACGTCCTGGCGCGTGTCAGCCGCGAGAGCGCCAAGACCCGCGATATCACCGGCGGTCTGCCGCGCGTCGCCGAGCTGTTCGAGGCACGCAAGCCCAAGGAGAACGCGATCATCGCGAAGGTCTCGGGCCGCGTCGTGTTCGGCAAGGACTATAAGGCGAAGCGCAAGATCGGCATCCAGCCCGAGGATGGCGGCGAGGTCGTCGAGTATCTGGTGCCCAAGTCGAAGGTGATCGACGTTCAGGAAGGCGACTACGTCAAGCGTGGCGACAACCTGATCGGCGGCTCGCCCGATCCGCACGACATCCTCGAGGTGCTCGGCATCGAGCCGCTCGCGGAATATCTCGTGTCGGAGATCCAGGAAGTCTATCGACTCCAGGGCGTGAAGATCAACGACAAGCACATCGAGGTGATCGTTCGCCAGATGCTGCAGAAGGTCGAGATCACCGACGCCGGCGACACCACCCTGCTCCCCGGCGAGCAGGTGGACCGCGACGAGATGGACGAGACCAATGCCAAGCTCGAGCCCGGCCAGGCCCCCGCACAGGGCAAGCCGATCCTGCTCGGCATCACCAAGGCGTCGCTGCAGACCCGCAGCTTCATCTCGGCGGCGTCGTTCCAGGAGACCACGCGAGTTCTCACCGAAGCCGCCGTGCAGGGTAAGCAAGATACCCTGATCGGTCTCAAGGAGAACGTGATCGTGGGCCGTCTCATCCCCGCCGGCACCGGCGCGGGTATGAACCGGATGCGCATCGCGGCCACCAGCCGCGACGCCGCGCTCCGTGCGCAGCAGCGCAAGCTGCAGGAAGCCCTCATCGCGCCGAGCTCGGCCGCCGAGGAGCATGCAGCCGAGCTGGCGCAGGACCCGATCGAGGCGATGGCCACCAGCGACGCACTGGAGAAGGTCGAAGTCTCGGGAGACGGCAGCGACGAGGCCGCAGGCGATTACCTGAACGAGAGCGAGTAATCGCTCCGTTTCAGCGGTCGCGCTGAGTGAAATGAGCCGCCGCCCGGAAGCCCGGGCGGCGGCTTTTTCTTGGGTGATCTACCTTGCAGCGTCCGATCCCGCGCATCGCAAAGCGTCCTCCCACACTAAGCTAATGGCCAATTGACTCATTATATGGGACTCAATCCCGTAAAATGGATTGCATCTGTTTTAAGCACCGCTCACCTTCGCCTGGGTCAAATCGACCGAAAACAGGAGAGGTGATCAGATGCGCAAAGCAGTTTCTGTTCTCGCCGCCGCGGCAGCTTCGTTTGCCGCATTCGTGCCCGCAGCCGCCAGCGCCAATGAGGCACCGGTCTGCAGCGGCTCGTTCGAGGATCCGCAGACCAACACCGGCATGTATGCCGATGTCGGCTTCTACGTCGATGAATGGTGCACCGATGCCGATGGCGATCAGCTGACGATCTATTCCGTCTCCTGGGGACCAGGCGTGAGTGGGGTCGGCGACTCGGTGACCACCATCTATTCGATCGGCTACGGCCCCGAGATCATCCCGATCACGGTCACCGACGGTCAGGGCAACTACACCGCGTTCGACTGGGTCTATACGCGCCGGTTCTAATCCACACTGCGCGATATCGGCCGTCGTCCAATGGGCGGGCGGCGGCCGCTTCGATCTGCTGGCCCATCGTGCTGGAATACCGGACCGGTCCAACGCAGTTAATGCGACTAGTTTGCATTACCTTCCTTTCGCTGTTAGCGGGCGCAGCAAAGGGAGACTCCAATGATCCGTCTGCGTTCGTCGTTACCCCTCGTCGCGCTGGTCTGGCTCGCGCCTACCGTCGCGCATGCCAATGAGACCGCGGCTACTACCGAAGCTGCGGCACCGGGCGACGCGGAGGACGAGGGCCAGGTGGTCATCACCGCGGCGCGCACCGTGCTGCCGCCCAACGCGCTGCCGTTGACGATCGACGTGATCGACAAGGAGACGCTCGACCAGCAGATCGCGATCTCCGGCTCGGTCACCGATGCGGTGGCTACGCTCACCCCCTCCTTCTCCCCCACCCGCCAGAAGCTGTCGGGCGCGGGCGAGACGCTGCGCGGTCGCTCGCCGCTCTATGCGATCAACGGCATCCCCCAGTCGACACCGCTGCGCGACGGCAGCCGCGACGGGTTCACCATCGACGGCTTCTTCGTCGACCGGGTCGAGCTGATCTACGGCTCGAACGCGTTGCAGGGCATCGGCGGCACCGGCGGCATCGTCAATCAGGTGACGCTGGGTGCGCCGAAGCGCGAGGGCCTGTCGGGCCGCGTGCTGGTGCAGGGCACGGCGAGCAACGACTTCGATGACGAAGGCTTCGGCGGCAAGCTGGCGGGCCTGGTCCAGTACAAGGCGGGACGGTTCGATGCATCGATCGGCGCGGCCTATGAGGATCGCGGCCTCTATTACGATGCCGAGGGCCGCCCGGTCGGCAACAACCTGACCCAGGGCGAGACGATGGATTCCGAGGCGCTATCGCTGTTCGGGCGCTTCGGCTATGCGCTGTCGGATACGGCACGGCTCGACCTGATCCTCTCGCGCTTCGATATCGAGAGCAACCACCGCTACGTGCCCGTGCCCGGCGTCCGCCGCCCGCTCGGCAGCCAGCTCACCGATGTGCCGACCAGCGCGAAGCGCGGCACGCCACCGCTCAAGCCCGCCGCCAACCTCGCCGAAAGCGCGGCGCTGTCGCTCACCGACAGCGATTTGTGGGGCGGCAACTTCGTCAGTCAGGTCTTCGTCAGCCGCACGCGCGACACGTTCGGCGCCGACGTCAATCCGCAGATCAGCCAGCAAGACCCGGCGATCGCCCCGATCGGCACGCTGTTCGACCAGACCGAGAACCGCTCGCGCAAGATCGGCGCCAAGCTGAGCTACGAGCGCGCGGTCCCGGGGTTCGAGGCGCTGACTGCGACGATCGGGTTCGATGCGCTGTGGGATCGCACCGAGCAGAGGCTGATCGCAACCGACCGCACCTATGTGCCGCCGACCGACTTCCGCAGCCTCGCGCCCTTCGGCCAGCTCAACCTCAAGCTGTTCGATGGCCTGGTCCGCCTTGCGGGCGGCGCGCGCTGGGAGAATGTGCAGATCAAGATCGGCGATTATCATTCGATCGCGTCGACCACCTTCGTCGCCTGCACTACCCCGCCCGCCGCGCCGGTCACGCCATGCGGCCCCTCCACCTATGGCGGCGTCGATGTCGGCGGCGGCAAGCCGACCTTCGAGGATGTCCTCTTCAACGGCGGCGCGATCGTCGAGCCGCTGCCCGGCATCCGCGCCTATGCGAGCTATGCCGAAGGTTACACGGTTCCCGATGTCGGCCGCATCACCCGTGCGATCGGCACCCCGAACATCGACCTCGACAATTTCCTCGATATTGAGCCGATCGTCTCCAACAACCGCGAGATCGGAATCGAGGTGAAGCGCGGCCCGCTCGACGCCAGCGCCACCTATTTCTGGTCGTCGAGCGACAAGGGCCAGCTGCTGGTGCAGGGCGTTGACCGCATCTTCGACGTCCAGCGGCTGCGCATCGAGCTCGAAGGACTCGAGCTCAACCTGCGCGTCGCGACGCCGATCGAGGGGCTGAAGCTCGGCATCGGCTATGCGCACATCAAGGGCCGGTTCGACAGCGACGCCAATCGCAACGCGCCCGACGGGATCGTCGACACCGACCTCGACGGCGTGAACATCTCGCCCGATCGCCTGAACCTGACGGCTAGCTTCGATCGCGGCCCGCTGTCGATGCTGGTGCAGTCGCAATTCTATCTGGCACGCACCTTCAGCGCGGACGCCGGCAAGCCGCGCCCGGATCAGCGCAACAATTTCGGCGGCTACAACGTCACCGACGCCACCGTGCGCTACGATACCGGTCTCGGCGGCCTGCGCCTCAGCGTGCAGAACCTCTTCAACAAGCAATATATCGACTATTCGAGCGACACGCGCCTGCCGACCGATGTCTATGCGGTGTTCGCGGGTCGCGGGCGGACCTTTACGCTCGGCTGGGACTATCGCTTCTGAGGACTGCCGCGGCTATGAAGTGGATCGACCTTCTCCACCGCTGGACGGGCGGGATCATCGGGCTGGTGCTCGGGCTGCTCGGCCTTACCGGCGCGATCCTCGCGTTCAAGACGTGGTGGCTGGCCTGGCTGCCCGGTGCAGGCGATGCGCAGCACCAGGACATCCCGGCGCTGGTAGCGCAAATCAACGCTGCGATGGCCGCGCCGGGCGGCCCGCCGCAATCGATCCTCTTCCCGACGCACGACTTCGGCCTCGCCCGCCTGTCGCTCGGCGAGGGCGCGGGCGCCTATGCCGACCAGTCAGGCCGAATCGTCGCGGAATGGGGCGGCAAATGGGACCGGGTCGAGCTGTGGCTGTTCGATTTCCACCATCACCTGTTCTTCGGCGATGCGGGGGAGACCGTCGCTGGCATCGTCGCGCTGATCGGCCTGCTATTCGTCGTCACCGGCGCGATCCTGTGGTGGCGGCTGCGCAAGACCTTCAAGTTCCGACTGTTCCCCAAGCGCCTGAGCCGCCCGGCGATCGTCACCCATCATCGCGACATCGGCGTGGTCTTCGCGCCGCTGCTGTTCCTGTCGATGGCGACGGGTATGCTGATGGTGCTGAAACCCATCACCAACGCGCTGTTCGTCCCCGGCCAGGGCGGCGATGCACTGTCCGCGCCGTTCGTGCCGCCCAAGGTGGAGGGCGGCGCGCTGTCCCCCGATCTGGATTGGGCGGCGATGTTCACCGCTGCCCGCGCGCGCTATCCCGGCGCCGAGATCCGCCTCGTCTCGCTGCCGCGCAAGCCCGGCGGGCTGATCCAGATGCGCTTGCGGCAACCGCCCGAATGGCTGCCCAATGGCCGCACGCTCGTCTGGTTCCGGCCCGAGAACGGCGCGCTGGTCGATACGCGCAACGTTCAGGCGATGCCGGCGGGCATCCGCGCCTACAACGCGCTCTATCCGCTCCATGCGGGCAAGGTGGGCGGCATCCTGTGGAAGCTCGCCATCGCCGCGTCCGGCTTGGTCCTCGCGATGCTCGGCAGCTTCGCCGTGTGGACCTTTTGGTTCAAGCGGCCCAGGCCCAGGCCGACGCGGCGGGCGCGGCCCGTGACAGTGGCTGCGGAATAGCGGCTAGCCGAACACCGCTTCCAGATCGATGTCGGGATTGTCGGGGTCCTCGCCGAAGCGGTTCGGCCCCCGCGTTCCCTTCCATGCCAGCATGACCAGCAGCGCGAGGGGGCACAACACCACCGCAGTCCCGATCGTGATCGACACCCTTTCGTCTTCCTCGACGCCAAAGGCCACCGCGGCGAACGCGAGGAAGAAGGTGGTGAACGGAAGCAGCGCCCACCAGCCGGTGCGATTCGCATCGTGCAGGCGGCGAACCGTCACCGCCAGCCCGGGGATAAAGCTGCCCAGCATGAACAGCAATATGAGAAGCAAGCCCGCTGCCAGTGCGTCGAGGCCGAACAGGCCTTCGATCAGCCGGAGCACGATCGAGGCGATCAGCCACCACAGGAAGAATGCCCAGAATTCGATGCGGCGCGAACGCCCTCGAAACTCGAAATAGCGTCGATACGGCAAAAGCGCCCAGCGCATCACGCCCCCTTTTGTGCGGCCGCCTAGGAACGCGGCACCTGGCGACGGTAACTCAACGCCTCGGCGACGTGAATGCGCCCCACCGTCTCGTTGCCGGCCAGGTCGGCAATCGTCCGCGCGACGCGCAGCACACGGGTATAGCCGCGCGCCGACATCCGCATCGCCTCCGCCGCCTGCGCCAGCAGCTTGCGGCCCGGCTCGTCGGGGGTCGCCGCGGCATCGAGCAGCGGGCCGTCCGCCTCGGCATTGGTGCGGGTGCCCGATCCGTTGTAGCGCGCCGCCTGCACCCTGCGTGCCGCCGCGACGCGTGCCGCGACTTCGGCCGATCCTTCGGCAGGCGGCGGCAGCACCAGGTCCGCGGCGGTGACCGGCTGCACGTCTACGTGAAGGTCGATTCGGTCGAGCAACGGTCCCGAGACCTTCGCCTGATAATCGGCGGCGCATTTGGGGGCACGGGCGCACGCCAAGGCGGGATCGCCGAGATGGCCGCAGCGGCACGGGTTCATCGCCGCGACCAGCTGGACGCGCGCGGGAAAGGTGACGTGCGCGTTGGCCCGCGCGACGCTGACGGTCCCGCTCTCCAGCGGCTGGCGCAGCGAATCGAGCACCGCGCGCTGGAATTCCGGCAATTCGTCGAGGAACAGCACGCCGAGATGCGCCATGCTGACCTCGCCCGGCTTGACCTTGAGCCCGCCACCGGTGAGCGCGGCCATCGACGCCGAGTGATGCGGCGAGCGGAACGGACGCATCCGCGTGAGCTTGCCGCCCTGCAGCGTCCCCGCGACGCTGGCGACCATCGACACCTCGAGCGCCTCGGCGGCGTTGAGCGGCGGGAGGATGCCCGGCAGGCAGCTCGCCATCAGCGACTTGCCTGCGCCGGGCGGCCCCACCATCAGCAGGTTGTGCCCGCCCGCCGCGGCGATCTCAAGCGCGCGCTTGGCGGTCTCCTGCCCCTTCACCTGGCGCAGGTCCGGGCCGTGCAGCACCTCCTCGGCCTCGCCCGCCTGCGGCGCGCCGAGCAGCTGCTGCCCCTTGAAGTGATTGATCAGGCCGATCAGGTCGGGCGCGGCGATCACGCCCGTCGTCCCGGCCCAGGCTGCTTCCGGCCCCTGCGCGACCGGGCACACCAGCCCCTTCCCCATTTCCGCCGCGTGCAGCGCCGCGAGCAGCACGCCCGGCGACGGCGCGATCCGCCCGTCGAGACTCAGCTCGCCGACGAAGACATGCTCGCTCAGCGCCTCGGCATCGACCACGCCCATCGCGCCGAGCAGCGCCAGCGCGATCGGCAGGTCGAAATGCGACCCTTCCTTGGGCAGGTCGGCGGGCGAGAGGTTGAGGATCACCCGCTTGGGCGGCAGCGCCAGCCCGATCGCCGCCATCGCCGCGCGCACGCGCTCGCGGCTCTCCGCCACGGCCTTGTCGGGCAGGCCGACCACGACGAAATTGGGCAGGCCGGGAACGAGGTTGCACTGCACCTCGACGGCGCGCGCTTCCAGTCCGAGATACGCAACCGTGGATACGCTCGCGACCATATGCCCCCCATTTGTTCGCACTCTAGCGCTAGTTTGAAAACGCGGAAGAGCGTTTTCAAACACGGCGCCGGCCCACTCCCCACCCCGCCACCCAACGGCAGTATCATACGGGTGGCCGGGCGGGGGAGCGCGCCGGTGCCGTAACAACAAGGGTGCAACGGTTCATCGCACTCGCGTCTTGTATCAGCAACACACGCCCCCACCTCCTGGCTATGCGCCGCAAACCGCATCCGATCGTGCGAATCGCCCTGCTGGTAACGGGCGTGTTGCTGTTCTGCGTGGTGGCGCCCCTCATCTCTCCGCTGCCCGGCCCGGGCGGTACGCTGGTCGCGGCGTTGGGGATCGTGCTGATCTTGCGCAATTCGCGCTGGGCACGGCACCGGTTCGTGCGGTGGAAGGCGCGCTGGCCGCGCGTCGGCGCCTTTATCGACCGCATCCTGATCCGCGCCAGCGCCAAAAGGCGCCGCCAGCGCGCGAAAGAGCTGGCTGCGAATTGACTTTGCCTGCACCTTTGGCTAACGGCCCTGCACACGCGGTCGCCCCTGTGGCGGCCCTTTTAGTTTCTAGATTTCAGGGAATGAGCGATGAAGCGGACCTTTCAGCCGAGCAACCTGGTGCGAGCGCGCCGGCACGGCTTCCGCGCGCGCATGGCGACTCCGGGCGGCCGCAAGGTGATTCGCGCCCGTCGCGCCCGCGGCCGCAACAAGCTGTCGGCGTAAGCCTGACGCGCATCACGCAGCGCCGCGACTATCTCGCGGCCAATGCGGGGAAGCGCGCTCCGACACCGGGATTCGTGCTGCTCGTCCGCGATCGCGCGGACGGCGACACGCTCATGCGAATCGGCATCACCGTATCCAGGAAGGTCGGCAACGCGGTCGTGCGCAATCGCATGAAGCGCCGTTTCCGCGAGCTCGCGCGCGCGATCCTGCCCGCCGAGGGCATCGCAGGCGCAGATCATGTGCTGATCGGCCGCAACTTGGGCATCGAACGCGATTTCGCGGCGCTCAAGGCCGACCTCACCAAGGCTTTGGCGAAGGTGCGGCGATGACGACGTGCCATCATTCCACTCCACATTCCACTCCAACAGCCGTCATCCCCGCGCAGGCGGGGATCCATTCCGGCTGGCTTCTCGCAAGGGCCGCACCGGCAGCAGCAATGGATTCCCGCCTTCGGCCATTGGCCGAAGTTAATCCTGAGCGCCTGCCTTGCAGGCAGTCGAAGGGCGGGAATGACGGAGTCGGGTTGGGAAGGGGCTGCACATGATCGCCCGCGCCCTCATCCTGATCGCCCGCGGCTGGCAGATCGGCCCGTCGCGCATCCTTCCGCCCAGCTGCCGCTATGCGCCGAGCTGTTCGGCCTATGCAATCGAGGCACTCTCCCGCTATGGCGCGCTCAAGGGCGGATGGCTCGCGCTCCGGCGCATCCTTCGCTGCCATCCGTGGGGTGGGCACGGCTATGATCCCGTGCCCTGATTTCCTGAACCGGGGACTGACGTGAAAGACGACCAGAAGAATTTCCTGCTCTTCGCCGTGCTCGCCGCGCTGCTGCTGTTCGGCTGGCCGATGGTCACCGGCTGGCTGTTCCCGACCGCCAATCCGCCGGTCACCGAGATCAAGGGCGGCAAGACCGAGGTCGTCGCCAACCCCGGCGCCGATCCCGCGGCGGACACCCCGACTGCGATCCGCGACCGCAAGCTGGTGATCGCCGAGACCCCGCGCGTGCAGATCGAGACCCCGACCGTGCGCGGATCGATCAATCTCAAGGGCGCGCGTATCGACGATCTGGTGCTGGTCAAGCACAAGGAGACGATCGCCAAGGACAGCCCGCCGATCCGCCTGCTCTCGCCTTCCGGCACGCAGGACGCCTATTTCGCGGGCTTCGGCTGGTCGGGCACCGGCCTAACCGCTCCCGCCGCCGACGCGGTGTGGACCGCCAGCGGCACCAAGCTGACCCCGACCACGCCGGTCAGGCTCACCACCAGCAACGGCACGCAGCGCTTCATCATCGAGCTGTCGGTGGACGAGGGCTATATGTTCACCGTCCGCCAGCGCGTCGCGAACCTGGGCGAGAAGCCGATCAGCGTCGCGGGCTACGGCTATCTCTACCGCTACGGCCCGGGCAAGGACCACGACACCTGGACGATCCATGCCGGCCCGGTCGCCGCCTATCCCGGCAAGGTCAATTACGACGTCAACTACAGCACCGTAACGGAGGAAGGCGAGCAGAAGTTCGACGCGGCCGGCGGGAGCTGGATCGGCTATACCGACATTTACTGGCTGACCGCGCTGATTCCCGATCAGGGGATGGCGACGAGTCTCAAATTCCGCCCGGCCGGCGGCACCGCGACCCAGGCGCAGTTCGAGCCGGCCACCGCACGCCAGCTCGGCCCAGGACAGATGGTGACTCAGACTTCGCGTTTCTTTGCGGGCGCCAAGGACATCAACCTGCTCGACGATTATGAGGAAAAGGGCGGAATCCGCCAGTTCGGCAAGGCGATCGACTGGGGCTGGTTCGAAATCTTCGAGAAGCCGATCTTCCACTACCTCCACTGGCTGTTCCGGATGGTGGAGAATTTCGGCGTGGCGATCATCCTGCTGACGCTCACCGTCCGCCTGCTGCTCTTCCCGATCGCGCAGCGCCAGTTCGCCTCGATGGCGTCGATGCGCGCGCTCCAGCCAAAGATGAAGGCGATCCAGGAGCGCTACAAGGACGACAAGCCGCGCCAGCAGCAGGAGATCATGAAGCTCTACAAGGACGAGAAGGTGAACCCGCTCGCGGGCTGCCTCCCTACCCTGCTCCAGATTCCGATCCTCTACGCGCTGTACAAGGTGCTGATGCTTTCGATCGAGATGCGCCACCAGCCCTTCGTCCTGTGGATCAAGGATCTGTCGGCGCCCGACCCGCTGCACATCCTCAACCTGTTCGGGCTGCTCGACTTCAACCCGCCGGCATTCCTGGCGATCGGCGTGCTGCCGATCCTGCTCGGCCTGTCGATGTGGGCGCAGTTCAAGCTCAACCCGGCGCCGATGGACGACATGCAGAAGCAGGTCTTCGCGATCATGCCCTGGGTGCTGATGTTCGTGATGGCGCCGTTCGCGGCGGGTCTCCAGATCTACTGGATCACCTCGAACCTGCTCACCATCGCGCAGCAGAAGTTCCTCTACATGCGCCACCCGGCGCTCAAGGAACCGGTGGTCGCGGCACCGGCGAAACCGGGGAAGAAGTGACGCAGTTCGATCCCGAAACGATCGAGGCCGCGCGAAAGACCTTCGCCGGCCCGGTCGCGTTCCTGAAATCCGCGCCCGCGCTTCACTTCCTGCCCGATCCCACGGTGCCGGAAGTTGCGTTCGCGGGCCGATCGAATGTCGGCAAGTCGTCGCTGCTCAACGCCCTGACCGGCCGCAACGGCCTTGCCCGCACCTCGAACACGCCGGGGCGGACGCAGGAGCTGAACTTCTTCGATGTCGGCGATCCGCTCAGGTTCCGGCTGGTCGACATGCCCGGCTACGGCTTCGCCAAGGCGCCCAAGGACATCGTCAAGAAGTGGCGCTTCCTGGTCAACGACTATCTGCGCGGGCGTGACGTGCTCAAGCGCGTGCTGGTGCTGATCGACAGCCGCCACGGCATCAAGGAGGTCGATCGCGATATCCTGGACATGCTCGACGCGGCGGCGGTGAGCTACCGCATCGTCCTGACCAAGGCCGACAAGATCAAGCCGGCCGAGCTTGCCGAAGTCACCGAGCGCACGATCGCCGAAGCACGCAAGCGCCCCGCCGCGCATCCCGACATCCTCGCAACCTCAAGCGAGAAGGCGGACGGAATCGCCGAGCTGCGCGCCGCGGTTCTTGAGGCGGTCAGCGTCTAGTCTCGCATCACGCGCAGAATAGTGTTGCCCGCATAGTTAACGCGAACAATAGTTTCTCCATCGCCTCCGGGGGGAGGCGATTCGGAGGGGGTATTTCATGAAGAAGGCATTTTGGGCCGCGACTGCGGCTGCGTTCGTTATTATCGCCGCGCCGGCGATCGCCAAGGACAAGAAGCCCGACAAGGAGGCGGTAAAGGTGGCCGAGGCCGTGGCCAGCGTCACCGCGCCCAAGGATGCGATCAAGACCGTCACGCTCACCTGGCCAGTCGGCGTTGTCGCCGCCACGCCGACCGTTGCCGCCGACGCGGTGTTGCCCGCCAACACCGAGATCGTCCTCAAGATGAACGCCGAGCTCAACTCGAAGAAGGCGCGCGAAGGCGATCTGTTCGTCGCCTCGGTGGCGCAGGACGTGATGCTCGGCAACATGGTGGTGATCCGCAAGGGAACGCCTGCCAACGGGGTCGTCACCTGGCGCACCGGCAAGGGCGCGTTCGGCAAGAGCGCCAAGATGACCTATTCGTTCCACAGCCTCGAGCTGGAGGGACAGCGCGTCCCCGTCTCGGGCGAGTTCCGGCAGGAGGGCAGCGGCAACACCGGCGCGGCGGTCGGCGCTGTGGCTGCCGCCGGCGTGATCGGCGGCCTGTTCGTCACCGGCCGCAGCGCGGTGGTCGAGCAGGGTCGCGAGCTCAAGGTCCATACCACCGCCGCGATCCCGATCGTGCTGCCCGTCGTGGCAGCGCCCGCCGCCCCGCCGCCCGCCGCCCCAGCCGTGGAAGTCGCGCCGGCCGCAACGACGACGAACTGAATCCTGCCGCCCTGAGCGGTTGAGCGGAACGCGTCCGGACACCCGTCCGGACGCGTTCTTATTATCCGCGGCCATGCCGCACCTGTCCGGAACATCCAACAGCGTTGCCCCGGCCCCGCCCCGCCGCTATCCCCCGGCCATGCTCAAGCTCATCATCGGCAACAAGGCCTATTCCTCCTGGTCCATGCGCGGCTGGCTCGCCTGCAAGCTTTCGGGCCTGCCGTTTGAGGAAGTGGTGGTCCCGCTCTATGACCAGGATTGGGACAAGCGCCGCGAGGGCGACGAGTTCGCGCCCTCCTCGGGCAAGGTGCCGATCCTGTGGGACGGCGACGCGGTGGTATGGGACAGCCTCGCCATCGTCGAGTATCTCAACGAGAAGTCGGGCGGCGACAAATTCTGGCCCGCCGATCCCGCGGCGCGCGCGATGGCGCGCTCGATGGCGGCGGAGATGCATTCGGGCTTCGCTGCGCTGCGCCGCAAGCACAGCATGAACATCCGCCAGGTCTATGAGCCCAAGACCCCCGACGACGATGTGATGCAGGACATCCAGCGCATCATGGAGCTATGGGCGCAGGCCCGCGCGCGCTTCGGCGGCGAGGGCGAGTTCCTGTTCGGCCAGTTCGGCGCGGCGGACGTGATGTTCGCGCCGGTCGTCACGCGCTTCGTCACCTATTCGCTCCCGGTCGCTCGCTTCGCCCCGGCCTATATGACCGCGGTGCTTCAGCACCCCTTCATGCAGGACTGGATCGCGGCGGCGCAGGAGGAGGAATGGGTGCTGGAGCAGTTCGAGCAGACGCCGAACGGCGCCTAGAACGCGCTCCCGTCCTTGCGCCGGAAGCCCTCGCCCGGGAACAGGTGCAGGTCGATATCGGGATAATGGCAGTCGGTGACCGACGGCTTGCCGATCGCGACATAGACGCAATCGGCATCGCCGCGATTCTGCAGCACATGGCCGTTGCCGTCGTTCATCGGAAAAGCCGCGACGTCGCCCGCGCGCAGCGGCGTCTCGCCATCGTCGTCCACCAGCACCGCCTCGCCCGCGATCATCACCACCAGCTCGTCCTCGCCTGCGTGCCAGTGGCGCTGCGCTGACCAGGCGCCGGGCTTGAGCACCACATGGCTCGCGCCGAAGTCGCTCAGGCCCGCCGCGGGTGCCAGCCGCCGATACCAGCGCTCCTGCACCACCCCGGCATATTCGGGCGGATAGCCGGTCGCATTGATCTGCGGGATTGTGTCGAGATAGAGCTTGGGCAATGGAGCCTCCAAAGATTGGAGGCCATCTTGCCCGACGTCGTCGAACTCACCAAGGCCCTGATCGCCGCGCCCAGTATCACGCCTGCGCGGGGGTCGGTGTTCGACGTGCTCGAAACCGCGCTTCTGCCCCTCGGCTTCGCCGTCGACCGCTTCGTCGCGGGCGAGGCGCCCGACGGCCCGGTCGAGAATCTGCTCGCCGTTCGCACCGCTGGCCCCGGCCCGCATTTCGCCTTTGCCGGCCATCTCGATGTGGTGCCGCCGGGCGAGGGCTGGACCTCGGACGCGTTCGAGCCGGAGGTGCGCGGCGACCTGCTTTACGGGCGGGGCGCGGTGGACATGAAGGGGGCGATCGCCGCCTTCACCGCGGCGGTGGCCGCGCTTCCCGCCACCGGCACCCTCAGCCTGATCATCACCGGCGACGAGGAAGGCCCGGCGACCTACGGCACGCTCGCATTGATGGAGCGGATGGCCGCGGCCGGCCTGACCCCGGACATGTGCCTGGTCGGCGAACCCACTTCCGCGCACCGGCTCGGCGATACGATCAAGATCGGGCGCCGCGGATCGACCGTGATCGATATCGAGGTCCCGGGGCGGCAGGGCCATGTCGCCTACCCCCACCTTGCCGACAATCCGGTGCCGCGCCTCGTCCGCGCGCTGGCCGAGATCGACGCGATCGTGCTCGACGATGGCACCGACTGGTTCCAGCCCTCGAACATCGAGGTGATCGATCTGGCCGTGGGCAACCCGGCCACCAACGTCATTCCCGGCAAGGCGGCCGCGCGCATCTCGATCCGCTTCAACGACCGGCATCGCGGCAACGCGCTGATCGAGCGGATCGAGCGCATCGCCCATGTCCACGCCCCCGCCGCCATCGTCCGCGGCCGCGTCTATGGCGAGGCGTTCCTGACCGAGCCCGGCACGCTGTCGGCGCTGGTCAGCGACGCCATCGAGGCCGAGACCGGCATCCGCCCCGAACTGTCGACCAGCGGCGGCACTTCCGACGCGCGCTTCCTCTCGCGCATCTGCCCGGTGGTCGAGTTCGGCCTGCTCAACGCGACGATGCACAAGCTGGACGAGGCGGTCGCGCTGGACGACCTGCACCGGCTGACGGCGATCTACGAAAATCTGTTGCGGCGGGTTTACGCCTAGCCGGCGATCCTCGCCTCGAGGCGGGGCGCTTGCCGTGCCCAGGCGATGAAGTCGTCCTCGGTCATCGGCTGGGCGATGACATAGCCCTGCAGCACGTCGCAACCGATCACGCGCAGCACGTCGAGCTGGCCCTGAGTCTCGATCCCCTCGGCGACCACCTCGCAACCGATGCCGTGGAGCAGGCCGATCACCGCCTGCGCGATGGTCCGCGCCTCGGCGTCGGTTGCGACATTCTCGACCAGGCTGCGGTCGAGCTTGACGCGGTCGAGCGGCAGGTCGCGCAGCCGAGCAAGGTTGGAATAGCCCGTCCCGAAATCGTCGATCGCGATGCTCGCGCCATCGGCACGCAGCGCGGCGATCGCGTCGATCACCTCGCGCGAGCAGTGCATCGCCAGCGTCTCGGTGATCTCCAGCTCCAGCAATCGCGCGGGTGCGCCCGCGGCCTGCATCGCATCGCGCAGCCGGCGGAAGAAGGCGGCATGGTCGAGCTGGCGCGGGCTGATATTGACCGCCATGCGCTGCTCGACGCCCAGCTTGCCCCAGCGGGCGATGGTGTTGGCGACATTCTCCACCACCCATTCGCCGATCTCGACGATCAGGCCGGTTTCCTCGGCGCGGCCGATGAAGCTGCCGGGCAGGCACAGGCCGCGCTCGGGGTGCTTCCAGCGCAACAGCGCCTCGGCAGCGACGATCCGGCCGTCGCCGGCGCTGATCTGGGGCTGATAGACCAGCGCGAACTGATCCCGCTCCACTGCCCCGCGCAGATCGGTCTCCAGCTGGGCGCGCTCGGCGATCTCGGTCGCGAGCTGATCGGAGAAATGCTCCGCGCGGCCGCGGCCATTGCCCTTGGCGTGATACATGGCGGCGTCCGCCGCGCGCATCAGATCGGTCAGCGTCGTCCCGTGCTCGGGCCGCATCGCAATGCCCACCGACGCGCCAATGCTCACTTCCTGATCGGCAAGGTCGAACGGCTCGGACAGCGCGAACAGGATCCCGCGGCCGATCCGGTCGGCATCGCGCATATTGGCGATCGCCGGGAAGAAGATCGTGAACTCGTCTCCGGACAGTCGGCCGATCAGCGGCTGACGCAGCTCGCCCTCCACCGTGAACCGGTCGGCCACGGCGCGCAGCCGGTTGGCGACCATGCCCAGCAATTGGTCGCCCATCGCATGGCCGAGCGTGTCGTTGACCGCCTTGAACCGGTCGAGATCGATGAAGAACAGCGCCGCCATCGTCTCGGGCGGAAGCTCGGTCAGCACGCGCTCGCAGCTGCGGCGGAAGTGGATGCGGTTCGGCAAGGCGGTGACCGGATCGAACAGCGCCAGCCGCTGCACGCTCTCCAGGTTCGAGTGGAGCTGGCGGAACAGCGCGTCCATGGCCTCGGCGAGCGGCGGCACGCATTCCGCCACTTCGGAGGGAATCTCGCTCTGCAGGTCGCCGTTCGCGGCGCTTGCCAGGCGCTCGATCGCGGCATCGATCGCCGCCGCGGTGGAGGCGATGGTCCGCTCGGCATAGGCCCAGCACATCGCTGCGCAGATGATCGCCGCGATCAGCGCGCGCCCGGCGTTCTCGGTGTCGAAATGCCCGCGCGAGGTGGCTGCGAGCGCGAGGATGAACACGAACGCTCCGGCGCAGATCGCAAATACGATCGCGCGATTTTTGAGCGAAAACCCGTTCATCGCGGCTGCGTGGTCCCCCAAGATTACCGACCGGTTGCGGACGAGGGGCCGATATAGGTCCGAAAGGGTTAAGATTTCTGCGCCGGGACGGGCCTTTGACGCTTCAGGACAATGTAGAGTGCCCCCTGCCCGCCATGCCGCGGATGCGCGCCCCGCACGGCCGCGATCCGGTCGCCATGCCGCGATGCCGCCAGCCAGTCGCCCACCGCCGCGCGGATCGCGCCGCGCGCATGCGGCCGCTCCGATTCGGGCCGCGGCGGCTTGCCGGTGATCAGCAGCAGCACCCGGTCGCCGCGCGCGATCGCCCCCTCCAGGCCGCGGTCGAGCCGCGCATGCGCACTGGCAAGCGTGTGCCCGTGCAGGTCGATCGCGCTTTCCGGCGCGACGAGTCCCCGACTCAGCCGGCGGTCCCAGCTTGCGTCGAGCGTATCGGCGGGGGGAGGAGCGGGTCTGGGCCTCGGCGACGGCGAGGGCGGCACACGCCCCTTCACGCGCGCGACCGGCGCGGGTTCGGAAGCCGCCGGCACGGGCGCCCTGGGCGGCGGCGCCTTGGCCGAGACCGGCTCGCGCGCAATCGGCGTCACCGTGGCGATCACGCGCGCCCACAGCGCCCGTTCCTCGGGCGTCATCGTTCGCGGCGGTCTGTTCATCGGTCAGTCCGCGCCGTGGCGCGCGAGCGTTCCCCTGGGCAACAGCAACCAGGCGGTGCCGCGCGCCGACATGCCGCCGGCGATCGCGCGCGCATCGTCGCCCGCGCCCCAGAAGGTGTCGAAGCGGTTACTGCCCTTGATCGCGCCGCCGGTGTCCTGATTGACCCAGATGCCGGTCGCGTCCTGCCGGTCCATCGAGAGGAAGACGGGGGCGCCCATCGGCACGAACTTCGGGTCGGCCGCGACGCTGCCGCGCCCGGTCACCGGATAGCCCATCGCGCCCAGCGGCCCCGCGCCGGTCAGCTCGCGGAAGAAGACGTAGCTCTTGTTCTCGCGCATGATCGCGCGGCCCTGTTCCGGGTTCTGGCGCAGATAGGCCATGATGCCCTGCATCGACCCTTGCCCCCTGGGCAGGATGCCGCGGTCGATCATCAGCTTGCCGATCCCGGTATAGTCGCGCCCGTTCTGGCTGGCATAGCCGATGCGCATGATCCCGCCATCGGGCAGCCGCAGCCGTCCCGAGCCCTGGATCTGCAGGAAGAACAGCTCGACCGGATCCGCCGCCCACGCGATCTCGAGCCCACGCCCGGCGAGCGCGCCCTGCTCGATCGCGGTGCGGTCGTGATAAGGCACGAACCTGGTGCCATCGACGCGGCCGCGGATCGAGCGGCCCTTGAGATTGTCCGAAAAGGTGCCGAGATCGACGTCGACCAGGTCGCCGGGCCGGCCATAGATCGGCACCTCATAGCCGGTCCGCCGCGTGCGCGATCCCGCGATCTCCGGCTCGTAATAGCCGGTCGCGAACGCCTTGCCGTCGGCGACCTGCACCGCCTCGAAATAGCGCGCGAAGAACGCCGTCGCGCCGTTGGCCTGGGTCGTGCGTGCCGCATCGCACGCCGCGCGCCAGTCCTCGGCGCGGGTCAGCCCGCTGGCGTCGGTGCGCTTGACCAGGCTCGGGCAGCTGATCCGGAACGCCTCCAGCGCGCGTGCCGCCCCGGCGGAGGTGATCGGAAGCGTCGCGATGTCGGGCCCTGCGACCAGCCCTGCCGCAGCGGCGGTCGCGGCGGTCGCGCTCGCCGCCGGCGCGGGCCGAGGCGCGAGCGGGGTCGCCGCAGTCGGCTGACGGACCGGAACCGAGGGATTGGCCGGCGCGGGCCGCACCGTACCCGGCCGCGAAGGCACCACGCCCGACGAACAGGCGCTAACCGCTACGGCCAGTGCCGCTACCCCCCAGGCGCGCATATCTACCCCTTACGCTTCGTCGGTATCGCTGAGCTTCCAGTTCGGGTCGTCGCTGCGCAGATCGCGGCTGAACGTCCACACATCGTGCGTGTCGACCGCATCGGTCAGCGACCCGGCGATGACGTTGCCGTCCTTGTCGCGCGTCACCGCGGCGATATCGGCGTCGAAGCGCATCGTGACTCGCGCGATGCGGCCCTCCACCGCGATTTCGGAGATCGCGGCGCGCTCGATCGAGATCAGGCGGTTGTCGAGCGTCTCGCCCGCAGCCTCGCGCGCGTCGATCGCGGCGGTGAAGCTGTCGCGCACCTCGTCCTCGACCAGCCAGGACAGCGTGTCGCGGTCGCCCTTCCAGAATGCCTCGAGGATCATCTTGTAGGCCGATTTCCCGCCCTCGACGAACTGGGCGACGTCGAACGACGGGTCGGCGGCGATCAGCGCACGCAGCCCGCCCTCGGCGCCCGGCTCCACGGCGCGCGGGCCGGCATCGCGGACCTCGGCCGGCATGTCGATCGTGCGCGGCATCGGCGGCGCGCCGACGCGCTCGTCCGCCGCGCGCGGCAACGGCTGCTGCTGCTCATGGCCGGTGCGCTTGCCCAGCACCGAATAGAGCCTCAGCGCCAGAAAGGCCGCGATCGCTGCAAACAGGACGACTAGATACACTTCGGACACCTCGTTTCACGCTCCACATAGGCAGGATACGCGCCCGATTCAAATATAGCATGAACGGCATCGTGAACCGATCCCGCGCAGGCCCGTTGAAACACCGCATCGCCCCTGCTAGGCGCGACCGTCATTTCCAACGCGGATCACCGCGATAAATATCCCAGACAAGAAGGACTTTCGAACGATGGACGAGCCGGAAAACGCAGCGCCGATTGGTGAGCCGCTCGCGAACGGCGCCGATACCGCCCCCTCGGTAGGCGTGATCTCGCAATATGTGAAGGACTTCTCGTTCGAGAATCCGAACTCGCCTGCGGTCTATCAGATGCAGGGCCAGCCGCAGTTCGACGTCCAGTTCAACATCGGATCGGGCGAAGTCGGGCAGGACGTCTATGAAGTCGTGCTCAAGATCGATGTACGCGCCGAGAATGAAGGCCAGGTCGCGTTCGTCGTCGATCTTTCCTATGCTGGCCTGTTCGCGGCCCGCAACATCCCCGCCGAGCATCTCCAGCCCTTCCTGCTTGGTGAAGCGCCGCGCCTGCTCTTCCCGTTCGCGCGCCGCGTGCTGGCCGATGCCGTCCGCGACGGCGGCTTCCCGCCGCTGATGCTCGAGCCGATCGACTTCAACGGCCTCTACTACCAGCAGCTCGAGGCCCGCGCCGCCGAGGGCGCCGCCGGGGAAGCCGGCCAGGCCTGAAGCTTGGCGAGGGGCACCTCCTCTGTCCTCCCCCGCCAGGGGGAGGTGGTACCGAAGGCGACGGAGGGGGAGGATGCGAGCCGCCTGAGCGCTCAGACTATTTTGCCGTCCGCCCCCTCCGTCAGGCTGCGCTTGCCACCTCCCCCTGGCGGGGGAGGATTGGAACGCCACAAGAGAATGGCAAGACCATGAACCTCATCCGGGCACTCGGGTCGATCGGCGGGCTGACGCTGGCCAGCCGCGTGCTCGGGCTGGTCCGCGACTCGCTGTTCGCGCGCTATGTCGGGGCGAGCTTCGCGTCCGACGCCTTCCTGATCGCCTTCCGCCTGCCCAACCTGTTCCGCGCATTGTTCGCGGAGGGGGCGTTCAGCGCGGCCTTCGTGCCGATGTTCAGCAAGAAGGTGGGCGAGGCCGGCGGCGATACCAGGCCAGCGCTGTCCTTTGCGGAAGAAGCGCTGTCAGTCCTGCTCCCGATCCTGATCCTGCTCACCGCGATCATGGAGATCGCCGCCTACCCGGTCGTCTGGGCGATGTCGGGCGGGTTCAACAACGTGACGCCCGCGCAATTCGCCTTCGCGGTCGAGCTGTCGCGCATCACCTTTCCCTATCTGCTGCTGATCAGCCTTGTTTCGCTGCTCGGCGGGATCCTCAACTCGCTGCACAAATTCTGGGTCAACGCCGCCGCCCCGATCCTGCTCAACCTGACGCTGATCGCGGCGCTGCTGTTCTTCCATAACGACGACACGCTGCTGACCGCGCGCAACCAGGCGATCGCGGTCACCGTCTCGGGCGCGCTCCAGCTGCTGTGGCTCTGGCTCGCCTGCCGCGCCAGCGGCGTGAAGCTGCGCCTGCGCCTCCCGCGCCTGTCGCCCGACGTCAGGAAGCTGCTCGCGCTGATCGGCCCCGCCGCCGCGGGCGCGGGCGCGACGCAGATCAACCTGATCATCTCCACCGCGCTCGCCGCGAGCATGCTGACCGAGGGTTCGGTCTCCTACATCTACTATGCCGACCGGCTGAACCAGCTCCCGCTCGGGCTGATCGGCATCGGCCTCGGCACCGTCCTCCTCCCGACCATCGCCCGCCAGCTCGGCGCGGGGAACGATGCGGCGGCGATGCACACCCAGAATCGCGGCACCGAGCTGGCGCTGTTCCTCACCCTCCCCGCGACCGCGGCGCTGGTGATCTGCGGCGCCCCGATCGTCGCGGCGCTGTTCCAGCACGGCGCCTTCACGGCGGAGAACACGGTCAAGACCGCGCAAGCGCTCGCCGCCTTCTCGGTCGGCCTACCCGCCTATATCCTGGTCAAGGTGTTGACCCCGGGCTTCTATGCCCGCTCGGACACCAAGACCCCGGTGCGCTACGCCACCGCTTCGATCGCGGTGAACCTCGCGCTCAACCTCGCGCTGATCGTGCCGCTCCAGCATATGGGGCCGCCGCTCGCCACCGCCGTCGCGGCATGGGTCAATGTCGCGCTGCTCTATCATGCGCTGGCGAAGCGCGGCCATTTCATCGCCGACGATCAGCTCAAGCGCCGCCTGTGGAGGCTGGTCGGTGCTTCGGTCGCGATGGGCGCCGTCATGTTCTTCCTCAACGACCTGTTCACGCCCTACATCCACGGCGCGTGGACGATCCGCACCGCGGCGATGCTGGTGCTGGTCGGCGCGGGCTGCCTGGTGTACGCGGTCGCGTGCTTCGGCACCGGAGCGGTGCGGATCGGCGACCTGAAGGCGCTGTTCCGGCGTCGCGCCGCCTGAAAATCCAAGCTCAGAGAAGTCACATGCGCGTCGTTTCCGGCATCAAGCCCACGGGCAACCTCCACCTCGGCAACTATCTGGGGGCCATCAAGCAGTGGGTGGGGATGCAGGCCGACATCGACGCGGCGGGCGGCGAGAGCATGTACTTCATCGCCGACCTCCACGGCCTCACCGAATGGATCGAGCCGCAGGCGCTCCACGCCAACACCTTCGAGATCGCCGCCGCGATGATCGCGAGCGGGATCGATCCCAAGAAGTCGATCCTGTTCAACCAGGCCCTTGTCCCCGCTCACAGTGAGCTCGCCTGGCTGCTCAACAACGTCGCCCGCGTCGGCTGGCTCAACCGCATGACCCAGTTCAAGGACAAGGCGGGCAAGAACCGCGAGGGCGCCAGCGTCGGCCTCTACGACTATCCCGTGCTGATGGCTGCCGACGTGCTGCTCTATTCGACCACCCACGTCCCCGTGGGCGAGGACCAGAAGCAGCATCTGGAGCTGGCGCGCGACATCGCCGCCAAGTTCAATCTCGATTACGGCGTCGAGCTGCTCGTCCAGCCCGAGCCGCTGGTGAGCAAGGAGGCCCCGCGCATCATGTCGCTGCGCGATGCGGCATCGAAGATGTCCAAGTCCAACCCCTCGGACGCCGCGCGCATCAACTTGATCGACGACGACGAGGCGATCGCGCAGAAGTTCCGCAAGGCGAAGACCGATCCCGAGCCGCTCGGCGAGACGTTCGACGACCTCAAGGACCGGCCCGAGGCGAAGAACCTCGTCACCATCTTCGCCGCGCTGTCGGACCGCACGCCCGAAGATGTCGTCGCCGAATATGCCGGCCAGGGCTTCGGCAGCTTCAAGCCCGCGCTCGCCGACCTCGCGGTGGCGAAGCTCGGCCCGATCCGCGACGAGATGGTGCGCCTCACCGCCGATCGCGCCGCGGTCGACGCGATCCTGCGCGACGGCTCGGAACGCGCCGCCACGCTCGCCGCTCCACTGCTGCGCAAGGTACAGGAGACGATGGGGCTGTTGATCTAAGCCACTGCATCGAAAACAAAATATGCGCCCGCATGAACCTATTCGCGCGGGCGCCGTTGTTTGCGCATGCGCAAGCCCGTCAATGAAGCAGACCATCCGCTCGCCCGCCGTTTCCAGGCCTTTGTCAGAGATCCCGAATTCCCCTGCGTCGGCGCCAAGTCGGCGCTGGCACGCGATCAGATGCGCTTCGTCATCGGCCGCGACATCCGCTCGGCCTGGGACGATCTGCGCATCCTGCCCGGCCTGCACGATCTCGCCGCCTCCTATCGCGCCGATCCGGTGCTGTTCCAGTCGCTGGTCGTGCTGTTCGAGGAAGACCCCGCGCTCGACGAGCTCGGCTTCGAGACCAACCTGTGGGCACGGCTCCAGTCGCTCAGCGACAAGGACGACTGGCTCGGCCAGCAGCCCGACCCGCGCGTCAGCCACGCCCCTGACGATCCGCATTTCTCGCTGAGCTTCGGCGGCGAGGCGTTCTTCGTCGTCGGCCTCCATCCCGGCGCCAGCCGCCCGGCCCGCCGCTTCGAGCGCCCCGCGCTGGTGTTCAACCTCCACGACCAGTTCGAGCGTTTGCGCGCCAAGGGCATGTACGAGAAATTGCGCGGCGCGATCATCGAGCGGGACATTGAACTCGCCGGCGAACCCAATCCGATGCTCGCCCGCCACGGCACCGCCTCGGAAGCGCGCCAGTATAGCGGCCGAGCGGTCGAGCCCGGCTGGAAATGTCCTTTCTCCGGGCGCAGGAAGGCCGGCCGTGCCGCATAGAATCGCACCGCGCACCGGCACCGCATTCGAGCTTCGCAAGGGCCAGACGCTCACCGTCATCGACCCCAGCGGCGAGCAGGTCGCCGACCTCCTCGCCTTCCGCCGCGACGATATCCGCGAGGTGATCTCATCGGGCCGCACGCTCGACTATGCCAGCCGCATCTACCTCACCACCGGCGACAGGCTCTACTCGAACCGCAGCAACGTGCTGCTCGAGATCCTCGCGGACGATGTCGGCCGCCACGATTTCCTGCTTACGCCCTGCTCGAAGGACACGTTCCGCATCCTCTACGGCGACACCGATCCGCACCGCGGCTGCTTCGGCAACCTCGCCGCGGCGCTTGAGCCGTGGGGGATCGAGCCGGACATGATCCCGGTCGCGTTCAATTGCTTCATGAACGTGCCGGTCGACGGCGCCACCGGCGCGCTGCGCGTCGATCCGCCGCTGAGTAAGGCGGGCGACCGCATTGCCTTCCGCGCGTGCGAGGACCTGATCATCGGCCTCACCGCCTGCTCGGCGCTTCAGTCGAACAACGGCAGCTTCAAGCCGATCGACTACGCGATCGATTAGAACCGGTTCTCCGCGTACATCCGGCAGGCATCGCCTTCCCACTGCCCGCGATAATGCTCGAGCAGCAGCTCGGCCGGCACCTTGCCCGTGCGCACGATCTCGCGCAGCGGGTCGAGGAAGCCGCTCTCGTTGTCCCCTGCCGAGTTGAGCCTACCGCGCGCAGTCAGCCCCGCACCGGCGATGTCGATCACCTGCCCGGCGATGTCGCGCAGCTTGCCGCCGCCCGGCAGCGGCGCGTCTAGGCCCAGCTTGGGCACGCTGTCGCGCAGCGCCTGCCGCCCGGCCATGTCCCAGCCCTTGACGAGATCCCATGCCGCATCGAGCGCGCCCTGGTCGTAGAGCAGCCCCACCCACAAAGCCGGCAGCGCGCAAATCCGGTTCCACGGCCCGCCATCGGCGCCGCGCATCTCGAGGAAGGTCTTGAGCCGCACCTCGGGGAAGGCAGTCGACAGGTGATCGGCCCAGTCGTCGATCGTCGGCTTCTCGCCGGGCAGGACCGAAAGCTCACCCTTGAGGAAATCGCGGAAACTCAGCCCCGCCGCATCGATATATTTCCCGTCGCGATAGACGAAATACATCGGCACATCGAGGGCGTACTCGGCATAGCGCTCGTAGCCGAACCCGTCCTCGAACACGAACGGCAGCATGCCGGTGCGCGCCGGATCGGTGTCCGACCAGATATGGCTGCGATAGGAGAGATAGCCGTTGGGCTGCTTCTCGGTGAAAGGCGAGTTGGCGAACAAGGCGGTCGCCAGCGGCTGCAGCGCCAGGCCGACGCGGAACTTCTGCGCCATGTCCGCTTCGCTCGAATAATCGAGGTTCACCTGGATCGTGCAGGTGCGCCGCATCATGTCGAGGCCGAGGCTGCCGACGCGCGGCATATGGCGCAGCATGATGCCGTAGCGGCCCTTGGGCATCACCGGCAGGTCGCTGCGCGCCTTGTCGGGCCACATGCCCAGGCCAAGGAAGCCGAGACCGAGCTTCTCGCCCACCGCCTTGACCTGCTGCAAATGCCGCTCGGTCTCGGCGCAGGTCTGGTGGAGGTTCTCCAGTGGCGCGCCAGACAGCTCGAGCTGTCCCGCCGGCTCGAGGCTGACGGTGCCGTCCGGCCCGGACAGCGCGATGACGTTGTCGCCCTCGGTCACCGGCGACCAGCCGAACTGGGTCAGCTCGGCGAGCAGGTCGCGGATGCCGCCCGCCTCGTCATAGGAGGGGGCGTGGCAGTCCTTCGTCGAATAGACGAACTTCTCGTGCTCGGTGCCGATTCGCCAGCGTGTCGCGGGCTTCTCGCCACTGGCAAAATAGTCGAGGAGCTGCTGACGGCTCTCGATGACAGGCGCGTTGCTGCTTACAGCCGTCTTGGTGCTCATGCGCGGCATTTAGGCGCGCGTAACGATCCGCGAAAGAGGGGATGAAATCCCCGATTTTCAGTGGGATTAAGCGCTCATGCTTCGCCGCAGACGGGAAGCTCAATCCTCCCCCGTCAGGGGGAGGTGGCGCCGAAGGCGTCGGAGGGGGAGGACAGCGATGCGCTCGGCTCTTGCCGTCGTGCGTCCGCCCCCTCCGCCATGCTGCGCATGCCACCTCCCCCTGGCGGGGGAGGATTTAGTTGCTCACCAATCCCCCGCCGCGCCCATCCACAGGCTCACCGCCGCCGCCGCCGCCGTCTCGGCGCGCAGGATCCGCGGCCCGAGTGAAATGCCTACCGCCTGCGGCACCGCACGGATCGCGTCGCGCTCCTCCGCGTCGAACCCGCCCTCCGGCCCGATCAGGATCGCCGCCGGGCCGGGATGTGCCCGCATTGCCTCCAGCGCCGGCGCGCCGCCGGTCTCGTCGGCGAAGAACAGCGCGCGCTCCGCGGGCCAGTCGCGCAGCATCGCCGCCAGCTTCACCGGCTCAACCAGCTCGGGCAGCGCGGTGCGCCCGCATTGCTCGGCCGCCTCGATCATATGGCTGCGCAGCCGGTCGAGGTTGAGCTTGTCGACCACCGCGCGCCGGGTCAGCACCGGCGCCAGCCGCGCCACGCCCAGCTCGCACGCCTTTTCCGCGACCCAGTCGATCCGCCCCTTCCTGATCGGCGCGGCGCACAGCCACAGGTCGGGCACCGCCTCGCGCGCGCGCAACCGCTCGCGCAGCTCCAGCGTCACGTCGCGCTTGCGCACCTCGGCGGCGACCGCAAGCCATTCCCCGGTCGCATCGTCGAACAGCTTGACCGGATCGCCCGCCTTGAGCCGCATGACGCTCGCCAGATAATGCCCTTGCGCCCCGTCGATCCGCCGCAGCTCGCCCGCCGAAAGCGCGGGCTCGACGAACAGGCGCGGGGTCGATTGCGGCGGCCAGGCGGGGGTTGCGATCATGTCCCTGCCCTAACCACACTTCCCAACTTCGTCACCCCGGCCCTCTCTAATCCTCGTCATCCCGGCCTTGAGCCGGGGCCCAGCTTCTTCCGGGCACCTACCTTCAGAAAGCTGGATCCCGGCTCAAGGCCGGGATGACGATGAACATGAACAGCGCGAACCCGGAAAAACCGCTGTCCTACAAGGTGCCGCTTGTGGCAGCAGAAAGCATGACCTTCACGGCTTCACCCTCTCTTCCGACACCGCGCATGACACCCCTCAAACGTGTCAACTTTGTCAACTTCGACACGCCGTACACACATGTCTGACACGGCCCAGACCGTCCCCGATACCGAGCATCGCGGGCTGATCCGCCTGCTTCCCGCCGCCGCGCGGCCCTATGCGCTGCTCGCGCGGTTCGACCGGCCGATCGGCTGGTGGCTGCTGTTCTGGCCCGGTGCTTGGGCGATCGCGCTGGCGGGCGGCGCGGTCGAGCGCTGGGACCTGATCCTCTGGTTCCTGCTCGGCGCGATCGCGATGCGCGGCGCGGGCTGCGTCTATAACGACATCGTCGATCGCGACCTCGACCGGCAGGTCGCGCGCACCCGCTCGCGCCCGCTCGCCAACGGCGTGGTGACGCTGAAAGCGGCATGGATCTGGCTGGTCTCGCTTTGCCTGATCGGCCTCATCGTCCTCGTCCAGCTCAACCCCTTCGCCGCGATCATCGCGCTCGCCAGCCTCGCGCTGGTCGCGGCCTATCCCTTCATGAAGCGAATCACCTGGTGGCCGCAGGCCTGGCTCGGCCTCGTCTTCTCCTGGGCGGCGCTGGTCGGCTGGGCCGCGGTCGCGCGCGCGCTTCCCGCCCCTGCCCTGCTGCTCTACGCAGGCAGCATCTTCTGGGTGATCGGCTACGACACGATCTACGCATTGCAGGATGTCGAGGACGATGCGCTGGTCGGCGTGCGTTCCTCGGCCCGGCGGCTGGGCGAGAATGTCAGGCTCGGCGTCGCCGCCTTCTACGCGATCGCGCTGACGCTGTGGGGCGCGGCGCTGTGGCAGATCCGTCCCGACAAGCTCGTCCTCGTCGCGCTCGCCCCCGCCGCGGCCCACCTGCTGTGGCAGGTCGGCACGCTGATCCCCGCCGACGGGGCCAATGCGCTCCATCGTTTCCGCTCGAACCGGTTGGCGGGTCTGCTCGTCTTCGCCGCCTGCTTCGTCGTCGGGACGACGGCGGTTTGACGGGGCGCCTTTTGACGTTCGGCCTCACGCTCCCTAGATCGCCGCGATGCTGACCCCCGAACAGGCCCGAGACCGAGTCCAGGACGCCATCGCCCGCGCGCGCAAGGCGGGCGCAGACGCGGCCGATGCGATGCTCTCCGGCGGCGAATCCCTGTCGGTCTCGGTGCGCCTCGGCGCGCTCGAGGATGTCGGCCGCGCGGAGCATGAGGAGCTTGGCCTGCGCGTCTTCTGCGGCGCTCGCTCGGCCAGCATCTCCTCAACCGACCTCACCCCCGCCGCGCTCGACTCCCTCGCCGAACGCGCGGTGGCGATGGCGCGCGAGGCACCCGAGGACGAATGGGCCGGCTTGGCGCCCGCCGAGCGGCTGCTGAAGGGCACCGTCCCGGATCTCGACCTCGACGACGGCGAGCTGGGCGATCCCTCGGCGCTCAAGGCCCGCGCGCTCGCCGCCGAGGATGCCGCCCGCGCCGTCCCCGGCGTTACCAACAGCGAGGGCGGCGGCGCATCGGCCAGCCGCAGCATCTGGGCGCTCGCCACCAGCCACGGCTTTGCCGGCGCCTATGCGGTGACCAGCCATGGCCTCTCGGCCAGCGTCCTTGCCGGCGAGGCCGGCGCGATGGAGCGCGACTATGCACACCACAGCGCCCGCCACGCCCGTCATGTCGAATCGCCCGAAGCGATCGGCCGCCGCGCGGGCGAGCGCGCCGTCGCGCGCGTCGGCCCCGGCCGGGTGAAGAGCGGCGCGATGCCGGTGGTGCTCGATCCGCGGGTCGGCTCCAGCCTGCTCGGCCATCTCAGCGGCGCGATCTCGGGCAGCGCGATCACGCGGAAAACCAGCTTCCTGCTCGATGCGATGGGCACGCGCGTCTTCGCGCCCGGCATCCGCATCCAGGACGATCCGCACCGCCCGCACGGCCTGCGCTCGCGGCCGTTCGACGGCGAGGGCCTGCCGGTCTCGCCGGTCGCGCTGATCGAGGACGGCAGGCTCGAGACCTGGCTGCTCGACAGCGCCGCCGCGCGCCAGCTCGGGCTGGAGCCCACCGGCCATGCCAGCCGCGGCATCGGCGGCGCTCCGGGGGTCGGCCCCAGCAACCTGTTCATGGAGGCCGGCAAGCTCCCGGTCGAAACCCTCATCGCCGACATCAGCTATGGCGTCTATGTGACTGAATTGATTGGCCAGGGCGTCAATATCGTCACCGGCGACTACAGCCGCGGGGCGGCTGGCTTCCTGATCGAGAATGGTGAGATCACGCGGCCGGTCTCGGAATTCACCGTCGCCGGCACGCTCCAGTCGATGTTCGCGGGGCTCGTTCCCGCCAACGATCTCGAATTCCGCTACGGCATCAACGTGCCGACCCTGCGCATCGACGGGATGACCGTCGCCAGTGCCTGACGCGCTCGCCTCCGCGGTCAGCGCCATCGCGACGGAGGCGGGCCGGCTGGCGGTTGCCCGCTACGGGCAGGATGTGCGCAAGTGGGAGAAATCGCCCGACAATTTCGTGTGCGAGGTCGATCTTGCGGTGGACGCGCTGCTCCGCGCCCGCCTCTCCGCCCTACTCCCCGATGCCGGATGGCTGTCGGAGGAGACCGCCGACGACCATGCGCGCCTCTCCTGCACGCGGATCTGGGTGGTCGACCCGATCGACGGCACGCGCGATTTCCTGCGCCATCGCCCCGGCTGGGCGGTCTCGGTCGCGCTGGTCGAGAATGGCCAGCCGGTGATCGGCGTGCTCGATGCTCCGGTCCGCGGCGAGCATTGGCTGGCGCAGAAGGGCAAGGGCGCGACGCTCAACGGCAAGGCGATCGCCGCTTCGGATCGCGGCGAGCTGGCCGGCGCCCGCGTCCCCGCCGACGACCTCCCCAAGGTCGATCGTCACCTGACGATGGTGCACAAGCCCAATTCGATCGCGCTCCGCATGGCGATGGTCGCGTCCGGCGATGCCGATCTGCTCGCCACCTTCCGCTGGGGCAACGAATGGGACATCGCCGCCGCCACGCTGATCGCGCGCGAGGCAGGCGCCAGGGTCACCGATGCGCTCGGCAAGAAGCTGCGCTTCAACACCCCCGCAGGCGAAGCCTTCGGCGTGCTCACCGCCGCACCCGGCATCCATCAGGCTGCGGCCGATCATCTGCGCGAACGCGCCGTGGCAGCGCTGGGGCGGCCGCGCTTTTGAAGGCAAGCCCCGGGAAGCGCGCTGCCGTCACAGATTGCATGTCCCCGCTCCGAACCAAAGGAGACGGACATGGCAAGGCTTGACGGCAAGGTTGCGATCATCACAGGCGCCAGCTCGGGGATCGGCGAGGCGGCGGCGCGGCGCTTCGCAGCGGAGGGAGCAAAGCTGGTCCTCGCCGCACGGCGCGCCGGCGAGCTCGAACGCGTCGCCGGTGATCTGGACGGCGATGTCGCCATCCTCGCCGGCGACGTCCGCGACGAAGCCTATGCAGAAGCGCTCGTCGCGCTCGCCACCGATCGCTTTGGCGGGCTCGACATCGCGTTCAACAATGCCGGCGCGGTGGGAGCCGCCGGCCCGCTGACCGGCCTTGCCGCCCGGGACTGGGATTGGACGATCGCCACCAACCTCACAGCGGCCTTCTTCGGCGCCAAGCATCAGGCCGTGGCGATGGCCGCGCAGGGCGGTGGATCGATCCTGTTCAGCTCGAGCTTCGTCGGCGCCGCCAACGGCATCCCCGGCATGGGTGCCTATGCCGCGGCAAAGGCCGGGCTGCTCGGACTCGTCCGCACCTTGGCGGTGGAACTGGGGCCGCAGCGCGTGCGCGCCAACGCGCTCATCATCGGCGGCACCGACACACCCGCCAGCGCCGCTCGCCAGCCGGACGCCGATCCCGGCGTTCAGGCCTGGATGGAGCAGCTCCATGCCCTCAAGCGCCTCGCCGAGCCGCCGGAAATTGCCGAGATGGCGCTGTTCCTCGCGTCGGATGCCGCAAGCTTCGTCACCGGCGCCGCGATCGCGGTCGACGGCGGCGCCTCGGTCACCAAGACGTGAGGATCAGCCGCCGACCTCGTCGTCGCCGCGATACTTGACCTGCAGGTATCGGCCACGCGTCGCCAGCGCATCGAGGTCGCCCTGCGCGAGCTGGGAGGACATGTCCGAAATCTCCTGATCGATCAGGCTCAACCCGTCGATCAGCTGCTTGTCCGGCGACTGGCCGAACCGGTCCTGCCCGCGCAGATTCTGCGGCACGCGCTGATAGCCCTTGACCAGCTCGGGCAATTGCTCGCCCACCAGCTTGCGCACCTCGGCGGCCGCCGGCTCGCCCTCGTTGAGCGTCTTGAGCTGCCCGGCCAGCACGTCGAGCTTCATCCCGATCGAATCGAGCAGCGGCATCGCCGCGCCGGGCAGCGTCGGCCGCTGGCGATCGAGCCATTCCTCGGTGCGGAGCGGCAGCGTCGCGAGCGGCGCCTCGCCGAACTTCTCGGGCGCCACTTCCCTGCTCGCCGGTGCCAGGCCGAAGAACAGCGTGGCGACGATCAGCAGCGCCATCACGATCAGCGCGCCGCCCATGCCCAGCGGGATGAACCAGCCCAGGATCATCGCGCCGATCACGATCACCCCCGCCGCGCCGGCGATCCGGCCGATGCGGGTCAGGATCTCGGCATCACGGCGCTTCTTGGCGCGGGTGTTCAGCGTCGTATAGCGCTCGCGCGAGCGGTGGAGCACCTCGCTGGCGCGGTCGATCTGGCGGTCGATCTCGGTCGGCATCGCTGCTTACAGCGCCTCCAGCTTGAACGTCTCGGCATTGCCCGAGAGCTGGTTCTGCGCCGCGCCTTCGGCCCGGGCGATATAGCCCTTCGACTTCTCCACCTCGTTCGACAGCACGTTGACCGTGGTCTTCATGTTGTCGAGCGCCTTGAGCTTGAACGTGTCGATCGCATCCATCGTGTCGTAGATGTTCTGGAACGCGCGCTGCAGCGTCTCGATCGGGATCGTGCTGCTCGCCGCCTGCTCATGCACCATCGCCGTGTTCTGCTTGAGCAGGTTGCCGGTCGAATCGATGATGTTCGCGGTGGTGGTGTTGAGTGCGGTGATCTGGTCGAGCACCAGCCGCTGCGCGGTCAGCGCCTGCGCCACCGTCACCGCAGTGCGCAGCGCGCCGACGGTGGTGGTGCTGGCGCGATCGACACCCTTCACCAGCTCGACATTGTTCTTCTTGACCAGATCGAGCGCCAGATAGCCCTGCACGGTCACCGCCATCTGCGTCAGCAGATCCTGCGTGCGCTGGCGGGTGTAGAACAGCGCGGTCTCGCGGATCGCCTTGGCCTTGGCCGGATCGCTGTGATCGAGCTCCAGCGCCTTGTCCTCGAGCCGCTGGTCCATCTCCTTGGAGATATAGATCATCTGCTCGAGCCGGCCCATCGCCGCCCACAGATTCTGCCGCTCCACGTCGATCGCGGCATTGTCCATCAGCAGCTCGTCCTTGCCCGACTGCAGGCTCTTGAGGATCGAGGCGATGTGCGTCTGGCTCGATTTGTAGCTGTCGAAATAGTTGCGCAGCTTGTTGCCCATCGGGATCAAGCCGAACAGCTTCTTGCGCTGCGTCAGGTCGCCCTTCTTGCCGGGATCGAGATCCTCGACCACGCGGCGCAGCTCGGCCAGGTCCTTGCCGACGCCGACATCCTTGTCCATCGCCCGCACCGGCCGATCGAGGAAGCGGTTGGACTGGCCCGCAGCGTCGCGGATTTCCTTCGATCCCATCGCGGTGATCGCATCGACGCGCTTGCCGAACTCGGGCGAGTTCACGTCCTGCGCGACCAGGTCGTCGATGAAGCTCTCGACCCGGCTGACCAGCTCGGTCTTCTTGCTCTCGTCGACGGGCACCAGCCCCGCCATCTTCTCGGGCGACCGCTCCTTGAGCGGCTCCGGCGCGGTCAGCACCAGGTCGTCGGTCTTCTCGGCAGTCGCAGTCTCGGTCGCCATTTGCCCATCTCTCCAGCGGTTCCTCACAAGATGAACGCGAACCGCATGCGCTTCAAGTGTATCGCCAATATAATACACTTGAACTATGGTGCAACCGACCGATCTTGTCAGGGGTTCCAGATGACGCGGACCGTTAACATATGTCCGCTAGGACGGGCGGCATGGAACGCAGGCTGAAGATGATCATTGCCGGTTCGATCGCGGTGTGGGTGCCGGTCTCCACGGCCGCCCAGCCCTCGCCCGCGGCCGTCGATCTCAACAAGGCCTATCGGCTGAAGGCGGAATCCCCCGACGAATCGCCGGCCCTTCCCGCGCCGCACAAATTCCGCTAAGGGCGCGCGCAACCCGCGATTCCGCGGCATCCAGGATATTCGCATGAACCTTCGCAACGTGGCGATCATCGCCCACGTCGATCATGGCAAGACCACGCTCGTCGATCAGCTTTTCCGCCAGTCCGGCACCTTCCGCGACAACCAGCGCGTCGAAGAGCGCGCGATGGATTCGAACGACCTCGAGAAGGAGCGCGGGATCACCATCCTTGCGAAGCCGACCTCGGTCGAGTGGAACGGCACGCGCATCAACATCGTCGACACCCCCGGCCACGCCGATTTCGGCGGCGAGGTGGAGCGCATCCTCAGCATGGTCGACGGCGTCATCCTGCTGGTCGATTCGTCCGAAGGCGCAATGCCGCAGACCAAGTTCGTGACCGGCAAGGCGCTGAAGCTCGGCCTGCGTCCGATCGTCGTGGTCAACAAGATCGACCGACCGGACGAACGCATCCAGGAAGTGCTGGACGAGGTGTTCGACCTGTTCGTCAGCCTCGACGCGACCGACGAGCAGCTCGACTTCCCGGTGCTCTACGCATCGGGCCGCAACGGCTATGCCAATGAGGACCCCTCCCTCCGCGAGGGCACGCTGGAGCCGCTGTTCCAGAAGATCGTCGATCACGTGCCCCCGCCCGCGCTCGACGCCGACGCGCCGTTCACCTTCCTGGTGACGCTGCTCGACCGCGACAATTTCCTCGGCCGCGTGCTCACCGGGCGCGTCACCTCGGGCAAGGTCAAGGTAAACCAGGCGATCCACGCGCTGGATGCCGAGGGAAATGTCCTCGAGACCGGCCGCGCGTCGAAGATCATGTCGTTCCGGGGTCTTGAGCGCGTGCCGGTGGATGAGGCGCAGGCGGGCGACATCATCAGCCTCGCCGGCCTGACCGTCGCGACCGTCGCCAACACCATCGCCGACACCTCGGTCAGCGAGGCGATCCAGGCACAGCCGATCGATCCGCCGACGCTGTCGATGCGCTTCGCCGTCAACGACAGCCCGATGGCGGGCCGCGAGGGCACCAAGGTGACCAGCCGCATGATCCGCGACCGCCTGTTCCGCGAGGCCGAATCCAACGTCGCGATCAAGGTCACCGAAGCCGCCGACAAGGACAGCTTCGAAGTCGCCGGCCGCGGCGAGCTCCAGCTCGGCGTGCTGATCGAGACGATGCGCCGCGAGGGCTTCGAGCTCGGCATCAGCCGCCCGCGCGTCCTGCTGCGCGAGGAGGACGGACAAAAGATGGAGCCGTACGAGACCGTCATCATCGACGTCGACGACGAGCATTCGGGCGCGGTGGTCGAGAAGATGAACCTGCGCAAGGCCGAGATGACCGACATGCGCCCCTCGGGCGGCGGCAAGACCCGCATCACCTTCTCGGCGCCCTCGCGCGGCATGATCGGCTATCATGGCGAGTTCCTGTCGGACACGCGCGGCACCGGCATCATGAACCGGCTGTTCGAGAAGTACGGGCCGCACAAGGGCGTGATCGAGGGCCGCAAGAACGGCGTGCTGATCTCCAACGGCACGGGCGAGGCCAATGCCTATTCGCTCAACAGCCTGGAGGATCGCGGCATCCTGTTCGTCGGCCATGGCGAGGCGCTGTACGAGGGCATGATCATCGGCGAGAACGCCAAGCCCGAGGACCTCGAGGTCAATCCGATGAAGGCGAAGCAGCTGACCAACATCCGCTCGTCGGGCAAGGACGACGCGATCCGCCTGACCCCGCCCAAGAAGATGACGCTGGAGCAGGCCATCGCGTACATCGACGACGACGAGATGGTCGAGGTGACCCCGAAGACCATCCGCCTGCGCAAGCGCTTCCTCGATCCGCACGAGCGCAAGCGGCAGAGCCGGGCGAAGGCGGCGTAATCGCTATCCAGCAATGAGAAAGAGCGGCGCCCGGGAGGAAACTCCCGGGCGCTGTTTTATGGCGGGCTGGCCGCGGGCAGATCGATCTTCACGGCGTGCGTCTGGACCGGCATGATAAGGAGCAAGGCGGCAGCGATCACAGCCGCTGCTGCCCAGGCGTAGCGTTTCGCACGCAAATCGCGGACCGCCTGCGCCACGCAATAGACGATGACGGCCGTCAGCGCGGCCCTCCAGAACCAGCTATTTGGCATCGAACAATCCGTCCTGTGCGCCCGCGGGCGGGTTGAGGCCAAGATGCTTCCAGCCTGCCGCGTTGAGGCAGCGGCCGCGCGCGGTGCGGGCGATCATCCCGATCTGGATCAGATACGGCTCGATCACTTCCTCGATCGTGTCGCGCGGCTCGCTGAGGCCCGCGGCGAGCGTCTCCACCCCCACCGGCCCGCCCTTGTAGATATCGGCGATCATGGTGAGGTAGCGGCGATCCATCGCGTCGAGGCCGAGCGCGTCCACTTCAAGCCGGTTGAGCGCGGCGTCAGCGGCTTTCGCGTGCACCGTCGCCTCGCCCGCGACATTGGCGAAGTCGCGCACGCGGCGCAGCAGGCGGCCAGCGATGCGCGGCGTGCCGCGCGAGCGGCGCGCGATCTCGGCCGCGCCATCCGGGGCGATATGGAGGTCGAGCAGGCCCGCGGCGCGGGTAACGACCTGGGTCAGTTCCTCGACCGTGTAGAATTGCAGGCGCACGGGGATGCCGAAGCGATCGCGCAGCGGGGTGGTGAGCAGGCCCTGCCGCGTCGTGGCGCCGACCAGGGTGAAGCGCGGCAGGTCGATCCGCACGCTGCGCGCCGAGGGACCCTCGCCGATCATCAGGTCGAGCGCACGGTCCTCCATCGCGGGGTAGAGCACCTCCTCGACCGCGGGGGCGAGGCGGTGGATCTCGTCGATGAACAGGACGTCGCCATCCTCGAGATTGGTGAGCAAGGCGGCGAGATCGCCCGACTTGGCGATCACCGGGCCCGAGGTGGCACGAAACCCCACCCCCATCTCGCGCGCGATGATCTGCGCGAGCGTGGTCTTGCCGAGGCCGGGCGGGCCGAAAAACAGCACATGATCGAGCGCGTCGCCGCGGGTGCGGGCGGCATCGATGAACACGCGCAGATTGTCGCGCGCAGCGCGCTGGCCGACGAACTCGTCGAGCGATTTGGGGCGTAGCGCGGCATCGACGTCCTCGGGGCGGCGGGATGCGGTGAGGATGCGGTCGTCGGTGATACGCGATCCTTCAGTAAGGTGACCACCCGCCAATTGCCCAATAGTGGGAAAAACGGCGCTCATGACCAATTCTCCACTTCAATCATCGGACATTTAATCCAACCAGCACAACACCTACGACAAAAGATAGGGCGGATGCCCAGCCCGCTGCCTGCCCCAGCCAAGCTCCTCGCATGCTACTTTTCGCTTTCCCATTGAGCGCCTTCTCTCTGGCATCGTCTCGCGCGCCGGTGACCATAACAGAGGCCCAATATCCGGACATCTCCTGCAAACTGGGAAGCGCCTTCATCGCAAAAGACTGGTTTAACCGAGCGCTTGCCAGTGAGAGGAGGATACCGAAAACAAAAGCTACGAATGCCCATCGGACATCGGTGAGCCTAATCTTGTCTGCGCTTAATAGGGCGGCCGCAGCCCCCCCGTTTACAGCTAGAAGCGACGCGGTGAGCCATTTGTAACCTGAGGTATGCTGCTCCAAGGTAATTTGCCGGAATTCCGCTAACGCTTGCAACTCAAGACGTGCCACCTCGATCATCAAGTCTTTATCAGATACTTCTCTCACTTCGCGGCCTTCCGCAGCGCGAGCCGCACCAGCGCGTCGAGGCTCGCGCCCGGCCCCAGCTCGTCGTTCGCGGCATTCACGGCAGCACTCGCCTCGGCGGGCTTGAAGCCGAGGTTGAGCAGGGCCGAGACCGCGTCGTTCGCCGCGCCGCTCGCCGGGACCGCGGCCCCTGCCCCGCCGCCGAGCGCGATGCCGCCTGCCTTGTCCTTCAATTCGTTGACGATGCGCTGGGCGAGCTTCGGGCCGACGCCGTTCGCCCGCGCGATCATCGCGGCGTCGGCGCGGGCGACCGCGGTCTGGACCTCCGCAGGCGAGAGGATCGATAGGATCGCCAGCGCGACCTTGGCGCCCACCCCCTGCACGCTGGTGAGCAGGCGGAACCAGTCGCGTTCCTCCGCCGATGCGAAGCCCATCAGGCGGATCGAATCCTCGCTCACCAGCATTTCGGTGTGAACCGTCACGAATTCGCCAAGCGCGCCCAATGCCGCGAGCGTCTTCGCCGAAGCGCCGACGAGATAGCCGACGCCGTTCACGTCGATCACCGCATGATCGATGCCGGTGGCGGCGAGATGGCCGTTGAGATGCGCGATCATGCCGGTATCCTGATACCCGAAACTGGCAAGGTTGACGGAATCGAGCAGTTTCCACGCGCGGAACGGCGTCGGGTTATCGGCCGCGCGCGGGCGAGGATCGGATCGCTGGTCACGCCCGGTACATAAGCGGAACGATGGGGTGTAGGAAAGGGAAATTGCCAGCCCTCCCCTTGGCAGCCGTGACGGACATCCCATTTCCTCCAGTGAGGGGGACAGAGCGGATGATCGCAATCGGATTGCTGCTGGTGTGGGCGGCGTTGCTTCTGGCCGGGACCACCGATGCGGGGCGGTCGATGCGCGCGGTGCTGATCCGCCGCCCGGCGGCATGGTTCAATCGCTTCAGTCGCGGGCAAGCGATCTTCGCCGCGGGCGCATTGCTGTTCGCGGCGCTGTTGTTCTGGCTGATGGGACAGGAAGGGCTGAGGCTCTACAGCATGTATGTCCCCGAGTTGATGGGGCTGCTGGCCAGCGTCGAGTTCATTGCCGCAATCGATGCGATCGCAGTCGCCATCGCGACCGCCGCGTCCGTGCGGCTGCGCGGCGCGGCAGCGTGGGTACGGATGCGATTGCCCGAGCGGGCGGCGGGCCGCCGGCGCGCGCCGCGTAGCCGGCGCCCTGCCCCGCCCGCCAACGACGCCGAAGGGCCGGCGCTTCGACCGGCTCGCGCCGCCTGAGATCAGCGCGACAGCGCGCGCGCACTCGCCAGATGATGCGCGTGGCAGATCGCGACCGCGAGCGCGTCGGCGGCGTCGGCGCCGGCGATCTTGGCGCCCGGAAGCAGCCGCGCGACCATCGCATGGACCTGCGCCTTATCCGCATTGCCGGTGCCGACCACCGCCTTCTTGACCAGCCGCGGGGCATATTCCCCCACATCGAGCCCCGCCCGCGCCGCCGCAGCGATCGCGACGCCGCGGGCATGGGCGAGCTTGAGCGTCGATTGCGGGTTGGAGTTGACGAACACCTCCTCGACCGCCGCGCCGTGCGGCGCATGATCGGCGATGAGTGCCACCAGCATCGCGTCCAGATGCGCGAGACGGCGCGACAGCGGCGCCTGCGCGTCGGTCTTGAGATGCCCGTTGGCAATGTGGCTGAGGCGATTACCCTCGGCGCGGATCAATCCCCAGCCCGTGGTGCCGAGGCCGGGATCGAGGCCGAGCAGGATCAGCCCAGCTTCTCCATCACCGCGTCGGAGACTTCGTAATTGCCCCACACGGTCTGCACGTCGTCGTCGTCGTCGAGCGCGTCGATCAGCTTGAACAGCGTCGCAGCGTCGGCCTCGTCGACCTCGACCATCGTCTGCGGCTTCCAGGCGAGCTTGGCGCCCTCAGCCTCGCCCAACACCGCCTCGAGCGCCTTGGCGACTTCGTGCAGGTCGGCGCTGGCGGTCCAGATCTCGTGGCCGTCCTCGCTCGACGTCACATCCTCGGCACCCGCTTCGAGCGCGGCCTCGAACACCTTCTCGGCGTCGCCCGCGCTGGCAGGATAGTTGATCAGGCCGACTCGGTCGAAAGCGTGGCTGACCGAGCCCGATGCGCCAAGGTTGCCGCCATTCTTGCTGACCGCGGTGCGGACATTGGTCGCGGTGCGGTTGCGGTTGTCCGAAAGCGCCTCGATGATCAGGCTGACGCCGCCGGGGCCGAAGCCCTCGTAGCGGATTTCCTCGTAATTCTCGGCATCGCCCTTGCTCGCCTTGTCGATCGCGCGCTGGATATTGTCCTTTGGCATCGACTGCGCCTTGGCGGCGTTGACCGCGGCGCGCAGGCGCGGATTCATGTCGGGATCGGGCAAGCCCATTTTGGCCGCGACGGTGATTTCGCGGCTGAGCTTGGAGAACATGCCCGAGCGCTTCTTATCCTGCGCGCCCTTACGGTGCATGATGTTCTTGAACTTGGAATGGCCTGCCATGGTCTCGACCTGAAAATGAACCCCTTCGGGCTGAGCTTGTCGAAGCCCGGCCCTTCTGCAACGTGCGGTTAGAAGAAAAGACAGTGCTTCGACAAGCTCAGCATGAGCGGAAGGTCAAAAACTACTGCTCACACCCCGCTCACCGTGACCGCGGTGCCCGACGCGGAGACCATCAGCATCGAACCGCCCTTGCCGATCACCTCATAGTCGAAATCGATCCCGATCACGCCGTTGGCGCCGAGCGCCAGCGCCTCGTCCCTGAGCTCTTCCAGCGCGGTCTTGCGCGCTTCCTTGAGCGGTCGCTCATAGCTGCCCGAGCGCCCGCCGACAATGTCGCGAATGCCCGCGAACAGGTCGCGGAAGATGTTGGCGCCGATGATCACCTCGGCCGTCACGATGCCGTGATAGCGGGTGACGGTGTGACCATCGACGGTGCTGGTGGTCGTGAGAATCATGGAAAAGGCCTCCGCTCCTATCGCGGACTACCTTATCCGTTCGCTTCGAGCGAAGTCGAGAAGCGGAGACAGTTCACAGCCTCGCAATGTCTCGACTTCGCTCGACACGAACGGGACGGACTCAACCCATGCCCAGCGCGGCGCGATAGGTTTCCAGAAGCGCGTCCTGCTCGTCGAGCTGGTGCTTCTCCATTTTGCGCAGGCGCACGATCGTGCGGATCGTCTTGGCGTCGAAACCGGTCGACTTGGCCTCGGCATAGACATCCTTGATGTCGTCGCTGATGCCCTTCTTTTCCTCTTCCAGCCGCTCGATCCGCTCGATCAGAAGGCGCAGCTGCTCGGCCGAAATCGAGTCGCTCATGTCCCGCTCCATTGATGGTGAACGGGCGCGTTTAGCGGCTGCGCCAAGGGGTGCAAGGGGGCGTGCGGCGGAACGCTGTGGATAGGCCCGAACGCCCATTACCTGCGACGTAATTGGATTGATTCGTAGCCCCTGCGAACTTGCAGTCACCGCGGCGAGGGATGCCGCAAGAACCGCAAGGAGAACTGCAAATGATCCGCTTTCCGCTTACCGTCCGCCAGGCGATGCTTGTCGATTTCATCGGCACCGGCGCCACCGCGGTGCTCGCCATCGCCGCCGCGGGCTTCACCGCCGGCCTCACCGGCCTGCCCGAAGCCCTGATCCGCGGCGCAGGGCTCGCGCTCGTCCCCTTTCTCGCGCTGGTGCTGGCGATGGCGGTCAGGCCGGCGCGCGGCGGGGTGATCGCGGTGATCGCGATCAACATCGCCTGGGTGATCGCGAGCTTCGCGACGATGGCCCTGTTTGTCAGCCCCAATGCGTTCGGTTACGCCTTCGTCACGGCGCAGGCGCTGGCGGTGGCCCTGTTCGCGGAGCTTCAGATCCTGGCGCTCCGCAACGCGGGCAAGGCTGGTGGGGCGTTTGCGTGAAGAACCCTCCCCCGCCAGGGGGAGGTGGCATCGCGCAGCGATGACGGAGGGGGAGGATGCGAGCCGCCAGCGTTCCGGCGTCCGCCCCCTCCGTCAGCTTCGCCGACACCTCCCCCTGGCGGGGGAGGATTTGGCTTAGAGCTTCCGCGGCTTGCGGCGCTCCATCGGCTCGCTCGGCATGTGCCTGGCCGACAACGCCTCCGCCTCGGCGGGGGCGACGCCTTCGCGGGTGAGCGCCTCGACCAGCGCGCGCTCGGGCGCGACCTTGATGTCGGGGGCGATCCCCGTCCCTTCCCAGCCGTCGCCGCCCGGGAAGTAGCTGCGGCCGAACGGGATGAAGGCGCCGTAGCCGCCGGGGAGCTGCACTGGACCGCCATAATGGCCGGCGCCCGCAGTGACGTCTCCGATCAGCGTCGCGCGTTTCGTGTTCTTGAGCGCCGAGGCGAGATGCTCCGCGGCCGAAGCGGTGCGGCCCGAGGTGAGAAGATAGATCTTCGCCTTTGCCCAGGGGCTCGCGGGGCTGACGGGCGCGACGCGATGTTCGCTGCGCGCCAGTTCGGCGGGCGCATCGACCTTGACCAGCGAGCCGAAGGGCAGCGGCCCCCTGGCCGCGGCGACCGAGGCGCGGGTGTCCATCACCATCACCGGCTGTGCCCTGGTGAAGATGCGCGGGAAGAGGAGGTCCATCTCTTCCAGCCCGCCGCCGCGATGCGTGCGGGCGTCGATGATCAACGCCCTGGCCCCGGCATTGGCGTCGAGGAATTTCGTGAAGGCCGCGAGCGTCCCGGGCTGGCCGTAGAAGCCGTTGAAGCGCACGAAGGCGATCCCCGGCGCGATCATGCCCGCCTGCTCCATCGGCGCGGGCGGCGAGCCGCCGGGCGCACGCGACGGGCCGCCGGCGCGCTGCGGACGCGGACCGCCGGGCGGGAACATGGCAAGATGGCCGTCGGGCGCGACCGCCTGAAGATCGGCCGTCACCGCGCGGGCGAGCACATCGCTGTCGGTGAAGCCGTCATAGCCGCCCTCGGCGAGCTTGGCGCGCAGCGCCGCGGCATAGCGTTTCGCGACGTCCGGGAAGACGAAATTCTTCTCGATCTCGTCCGCCAGTTTCGTCACTGCCTCTTTCGCCACCCCCGCATCATAAGCCGCAGCGGTCTCCGTGGCCGGCCCTGGTCCCGTGCTCTGAGCCAGTACCGGCAGCGCCATCGCCGCGAGCATCGCCGCCGTCAGAATCTGCTTACGCATCACCACGCTCCATCGTTCGACATGCCCATCGGCCATGTGTTGTATTCGACCAACACGCCTTTTGCGATCAAACTGAACCGGCTATGCGACGAAAATCGGCAGAGGCGCAGGTGCAGGCGGCGGAAATGGGCAAGCTCGACGCTTTCGACATCCAGTTGCTCAATCTGCTCCAGGCGGATGCGCTGGCGACGGCCGAGCAGCTCGCGCGCGAGGTTCCCCTCTCCGCCTCCGCGGTGACGCGGCGGGTGCGCCGGCTGCGTGCCGAAGGCTGGATCGCGGCGGATATGGCGGTGGTGTCCCCGAAGCTCAGCGACCGGCGGTTGCGCGCACTCGTCAACGTCCAGGTGCACGAGCATGCCGAAGAGCGCGGCATCGCGGCGCTGCGCGCCAAGCTGGCGGCGGTGCCAGAGGTGCAGATGATCCTCGACGTCGCGGGCGCCAACGATCTGGCGGTGTTGATCTCTGCGCGCGACATGGCGGATTACAACGATCTGGCCGAGCGGCTCTTCCAGAACGACCCGGCGGTACGGCGTTACGAGACCGGCTTCGTCAAGCGGGTGCACAAGCAGAGCGCGGCGATCCCGCTGCGCGCGGGAGACGGCGACCAGACATAAGGGGAGAGATCGATGAGGCGGAAGCGGAACAACTGGCTGACCTTGCCGCAGCTGGCGGGCGGCGCGGATCTGGCGTTGCTGGCGACGCGGCTCGTGGTCGGGGCATTCCTGATCTACGGCGTGTGGGACAATATCGTCAGCGCCGAGCGCATGGCCGAGTTCGAGAAATTCCTCACGATCAAGGGCTTCGCGATGCCGTGGCTGATGGCGCGGCTGTCGGTCTATGCGCAGTTCCTGGTGGGCGTCGCCTTCATCGCCGGATTCGCGACTCGCTGGGCCGGCCTCGTCTGCGCGTTCAACTTCATCGTCGCGCTGGTGATGGTCGATGCGCCGCTCGGCATCCGCCCTGCCTTTCCGGCGGCGGCATTGGTGGTGATCGGGCTGATCTTCGCGACGATCGGCGCGGGGCGGATCGCAATCGATGCGATGCTTTCGAGGAGGTAGCCATCCCGAAGAGGATGGCGCGAGTGACGGGGCTCGAACCCGCGACCTCCGGCGTGACAGGCCGGCGCTCTAACCAACTGAGCTACACCCGCTTGCGTCCTGCGCCGAAGCGCCGTCCCTTGCGAGAGCGCGGCACCTAGACGGGCGGTTGGGGGCTGTCAACAGCCCTTTCGCGCCCGCTCACGCGATTATCCTGCGGGCGCGGTGGAAGCGGGGTTCCGCCGGCCACCAACGTGCCGTGCTCGAACAGGAATCCGGCGATGTCGGGCTTCCCCGCGGCGTTGAGCACGGTCTGGAAGATGATCAGCAGCGGCACCGCGAGCAGCGCGCCCGGCGTGCCCCACACCCAGCCCCAGAAGGACAGCGAGATCAGGATCATGATCGGGTTGATCGTGAGGCGGCGCCCGACGATCAGCGGAGTCACGACATTGGCCTCGATCAGGTGAAAGGCGATCATGATCCCGGCGGGCAGCAGCGCGGTCCACACGTCCTGATAGGTCATCAGCCCGCCCAGCGCGAGCAGCAGCGCGGCAAAGATGGGACCCAGATAGGGGATGTAGTTGAGCAGCGTGACGATGCCGCCCCACATCAGCGGGCTGGGCATGCCGATCAGCCACAGCGCGCCGGCGACGAGCAGGCCGAGCGACACGTTGATCGCGGTGATCGTGCCGAGATAGGCCGAGGTGTCGTCGACCACGTCCTGGATCACCCGCGCCGTCGCCATCGCCCCGCCGAAGCTGGTGCGGCTGGTGATCGCCTTGCGCCGCAGCCGCGTCCAGCCGGAGAGGAAGAAGAAGATCACGAGGATCGCGAAGAACATCTCGATGAACGCCGCCGGCGCGGCGCTGGTGACGAATTCGAGCAGCGAGCGCGGCGGCTCGGCCGCGGCGCTGGCCTGGCGAATCGGGCGCTGCGCGAACTCCTCGATCGTCTTGTTCACGAAGGATTCGAGGTTGGCGTAGAAATCGATCAGCGGCCGGACGTTCGACTGGATATTGTCGATCCGCTCGGGGATCGCGCTGAGCCAGCTCCATGCGGGGACGACGATCGAGACGATCGCGGCATTGGCGGCGGTGAGGAACAGCAGCACGCAGATCAGCGCAGCGAGCGGGGTCGGCACGCGATGCCGCTCGAGCCATTCGAGCACCGGCACCAGCGCGACGGCGATGACCAGCGCCGCGGTAAGCGGCAGGAAGAAGGGCGAGCCCGCCTTGAGCGCAAAGGGCAAGGCGAGGAACAGGCCGGCGCCGATCATCAGCGTGAGCGCGGCGAGCAGCCGGTCGCGGCGATTCTCCGCCTCGGTATCGTGCGCGGGGGCGACGAGCGGCTGGAGCGGCGGCGCGGGGTGCGAGATCGCGCCTTCTTCGTCGCCCCTGCTCGTGTCGTCGCCCAAGTTTCGCCCGCCTTTCCCGTGTCTTCTAGCGCGATTTCGCGTGACGTGTAATCCCAACTGCGGCGCTGAAACTTCCGAATAATCCTCCCCCGCCAGGGGGAGGCGTCAGCGAAGCTGACGGAGGGGCGGATGCCAGAACGATCGTCGGGGCGTCCTCCCCCTCCGTCGCGCTGCGCGCGCCACCTCCCCGTGGCGGGGGAGGATTGAAACCAGATATCGATCCGCCCTACCGTTATTCCATGGGAGAGAAACTGCTGGTCATCGACGAGGGCACGACCTCGACCCGCGCGATGCTGTTCGCGCCGGACGGCACCTGCCTCGCAAGCCAATCCGCTGAGCTGACGCAGCATTATCCGGCGGCGGGCCTCGTCGAACACGATGCCGCCGAGATCTGGGACAAGACGCTGCGCTGCGTCCGCGCGATGGTCGACAAGGCGGGCGGTGCCGACGCGATCGCCGCGATCGGCATCACCAACCAGCGTGAGACCGTGGTGTTCTGGGACAAGTCCACCGGCGAGCCGCTCGCGCCCGCGATCGTGTGGCAGGACCGGCGCAGCGCCGCGATCTGCCGCGAGATGAAGGAGGCCGGCGAGGAGCCGGGCGTGCAGGCGCGCACCGGCCTGCTGCTCGATCCTTATTTCAGCGGCACCAAGATCGCCTGGGCGATGAAGAACTGGCCACAGCTTCGTGAGGCGGGCGATCGGCTGGCCATCGGCACGATCGAAAGCTGGCTGATTTGGAAGCTTACGGGCGGCCTCCACATCACCGATGCCACCAACGCCTCGCGCACCCTGCTCATGGGCCTGGGCAGCGGAGGGTGGAGCGATGGTCTGATCGATCTGTTCGGCGCGCGCCGTGCGGCGCTGCCCGAGATCGTCGATTGCGCTGGCCGCTTCGGTGAAACCTCGCTGTTCGGCGGCCGTATCCCGATCTGCGCCATGGCCGGCGACCAGCAGGCGGCGACGATCGGGCAGGCCTGCCTGTCATCCGGCGATACCAAGGCCACCTATGGCACTGGCGCGTTCGTGCTCACCAACGCCGGCGAGCGCCAGCCTGCCTCGAAGCACCGCCTCCTCTCGACCGTTCTGTGCCAGCTCGGGGGGCGGCGCACCTATGCGATCGAGGGATCGGTGTTCGTCGCGGGCAGCGTGGTCAAATGGCTGCGCGATTCGCTTGGGCTGATCGAAAGCGCGGGGGAGACCGAAGCACTCGCGCGATCGGTCCCCGACAATGGCGGCGTCTATTTCGTCCCCGCGCTCACCGGCCTCGGCGCGCCCTGGTGGGAGCCGGAGGCGCGCGGCGCGATCAGCGGGCTGAGCCTCGCCAGCACCAAGGCGCATGTCGTCCGCGCCGCGCTCGAGGCGATGGCGCACCAGAGCCAGGACCTGAAGACGGCGTTCGCCGCGGACGGCGCGGACTGGGCATCGCTGCGCATCGACGGCGGCATGGTCGCCAATGACTGGATCGCGCAGGACCTTGCCGATGTGCTGGGCGTGACGGTCGAGCGGCCAGGCTTCACCGAGACCACCGCGCTGGGCGCGGCGATGCTCGCGGGCGTAGGCTGCGGGATGTTCGCGGGGCTGGACGAGGCCGCGGCGATGCGGGGGGCGGTGGAAGTATTCGAGCCCAGGATGGGAGACTCCGCGCGCCAGATCAGGCTGGACGGGTGGCGCGCCGCCGTTGCGCAGGTGCTGCCGGAGCATGCAGCCTGATCCGGCAAATCGCATGAAACGCCTTCGCTTCCACACCGGCTATGCGCTTCTGACTCTGCTCGTCTTCGCGATCGAAGTGCTGATCGCACTCTATGTCCGTGATCAGTTCGTGCGACCTTATCTGGGTGATGTTCTTGCGGTCATCCTCGTCTATCTCGGCCTGCGTGCGGTGCTGCGGATCGGCGTGACGGCTGCTGCGATGGCGGCGTTCGCGGTCGCCGTCACCGTTGAGTTCGGCCAGCTGATCGGCATCGTGCACCTGCTGGGCCTGTCCAACAGCGCCGTTGCGCGGACGGTGCTGGGTATGGGATTCGAAGGGTGGGACTTCGTCGCCTATGTCGCGGGTGCGGGCATCGCCGTCCTCGCCGAAGCTGCTGCAACGGCGGCCGCTAGGCCGCCGCCTCGTCCACGAAGAGGCCCTTGAGATCCTTCTTCAGGATCTTGCCATTGGCGTTCCGCGGCAGCGTCTCCTCGACGAAGCGCACCGCCACCGGGACCTTGAAGCCCGCCAGCCGCTCGCGCACCCAGGCCTGAAGCTCCGCCTCGGTCGCATGCGTGCCCGGCGCGAGATGCACCACCGCAGCCGGCTCCTCGCCCAGCGTCTTGTGCGGGATGCCGATCAGCGCCGCGTCGGTGACCGCCGGATGCGCGTAGAGCACATCCTCGACCTCAGACGAGTAGATGTTCTCCCCGCCGCGGATGATGATGTCCTTGGCGCGATCGACGATGAATAGGAAACCTTCCTCATCGACCCGGGCGAGGTCGCCGGTGCGCACCCAGCCGTCGCGGAAGCATTCGGCGGTCTCGGCGGGCTTGTTCCAATAGCCCTTCACGATCATCGGCCCCTTGGCCCATAGCTCGCCCACCTCGCCCACCGGCAGCTCGCGCTCGCCCTCCGCGTCCATGATCTTGAGCTCAGCCACCGGCACGGGCGGGCCGGCGCTGGTCGGACGGTTGAGATAGTCCTCCGACGAATGGCCGGTCACCGTCGCCATCGTCTCGGTCATCCCCCAGCCGTTTCCGGGGAGCGCGCCGAATTCGGTGAAGATGCGCTTGACCAGCTCGGGCGCGGAGGGCGCGCCGCCATAGGCGATCGCCTCGAGGCTGGAGAGGTCGTACTTCGCACGGTCGGGATGCTCGAGCAGCTGCCAGGCGATCGTCGGCACGCCGCCGGTCAGGTTGACCTTCTCGCGCTGGATGATCTCCATCGCCTGCACCGGATCCCATTTGCGCATGAAGACCAGCGTGTTGCCCGCCGCCACGGTGCCCATCAGGCTGGCCGAGCAGGCGGTGACGTGGAACAGCGGGATCACCATCAGCCCGGTCTTGGGCTGCGGCTCGGGCGGCATCTCGCCGCGCCGCAGGAACGAGCGTGCGGCGCCATAGCCGCCCGACAGGATGTTGGTCGAAAGGTTGCGGTGCGTGCCGAGCGCGCCCTTGGGATGGCCGGTGGTGCCGCTGGTGTAGAAGATCGTCGCATCGTCCTCCGGCACCAGGTCGGGATCGGCGGGCAGCGGCACATCGGCGAGCGACGCCCAGTCGTTGGGCGCGCCGATCAGGTCCTCGAGCCGCTGGACGCCCTCCCTCAGCGCGCCGCGCGCGCGGCTGACGACGATGTGCCTGAGATCAGGCAAGCCGGGCAGGATGCCAGCCAGCCGGTCGTAGCGCTCGCCATCGACGAACAGCACGCTGCTGCCCGAATCGCGCAGGCCATAGTCGAGCTCGCCGCCCGTCCACCAGGCGTTGAGCGGGACCAGGATCGCGCCGATGCTGACCGTGGCGAAGAAGATCACCGGCCATTCGGGCAGGTTGCGCATCGCCAGCGCGACGCGATCCCCCTTCTTCACCCCCATCTCGCGCAGCTTCGTCGCAAGGTGCGCGACCGCGCGGAAATTGGCCTCGAAGGTGACGCGCTCATCCTCATGGATGGTGAACTCGCGTGCACCGTACATGCGCGATGCCTGGATCAGGAAAGCGAGGTTGGGCGGGGCATTCTTCCACACCCGTGTGGGCACGCCGCGGATCTCGACCTCGTCCATCTCGAACTTCTGGCCCGGCGCGGTCATCAGCGCCTGCGCTTGCCCTAGCGTCATCTTCGGCCAGTTTGGGTCGAGCGGGATGATCGGTTCGGCGGCCAAGGCAGTCTCTCCAGCGTTGTTGAATGTGCGGTTTGGCGTTTCCACCGCCGCTTCTTTCAGGTTATTCTTGATTCATCCGCCGCCAAACGCAATAGGGAAGCGACAGGCGGAGCAAACCGCCGGAAGCAAGGATTCGAATTAGGGGTATGGACGCCGCCAGCTTCGCACCGCCCGCTGTGACGGGCTTCGACGCCGACCGGCTCGGCGCGATCGATGCGTTCATCAAGACGCGCTATCTCGACTCGGGCAGGCTGCCGCATGCGCAGCTGCTGATCGCGCGCGATGGGCGAATCGTTCATTTCAGCCATCAGGGCTCAGCGCGTGAGAATGGCGCGCCGGTGGACGAGACCTCGATCTTCCGCATCGCGTCGATGACCAAGCCGGTCACATCGATCGCGTTCATGCAGCTGGTCGAGGAGGGCACGGTCGCGCTCGACACGCCCGTCCATCACGTCCTGCCCGAGCTCAAGGGCGTCGGCGTCTATGACGGCGGCGGGGGCGGCGTGCCGTTCGTGACCAGGCCGACCGCGGCACCGATGCGCATGGTCGACCTGCTGCGCCACACCTCGGGCCTCACCTACGGCTTCCAGAATCGCGGCAATATCGACGCCGCCTATCGTGCCGGGAAGATCGAGAACTGGCACGGCAATCTCGACCTCGACGGGTTCGTCGCTGCGCTGGGCAAGCTGCCGCTGGAGTTCTCACCGGGCGAGGCTTGGAACTACTCGGTATCGACCGACGTGCTCGGCGCGGTGATCGAACGCGTGTCGGGCATGCCGCTCGACCGCTATTTCGAGGAGCGGATCTTCGCGCCGCTCGGCATGGCCGACACCGGCTTCATGGTGCCGCTGGAGAAGATCGACCGGCTCACCGATTGCTGGACCTTCGTCCAGGGCGCGCGCGTCATGTATGACGAGGGCGCGAAATCGGCCTGGAGCAAGCGCCCCACCCTGCTTTCGGGCGGCGGCGGGCTGGTCTCGACCGCGCTCGACTATCACCGCTTCTGCACGATGCTGCTCAATGGCGGCACGCTGGAGGGCGCGCGGATCATCGGGCGCAAGACGCTCGAGCTGATGGTGCAGAACCACCTGCCCGGCAATTCCGACCTCTCGACCCTGTCACGCTCGCTGTTCAGTGAGACGCAGAACGCGGGCACCGGCTTCGGCCTGGGCTTCGCGGTCAACCTGGATGTCGCCAGATCGATGATCCCCGGATCGGTCGGCGAATATTATTGGGGCGGCATGTTCTCGACCGCCTTCTTCGTCGACCCGGTCGAGCGGATCACGATGGTGTTCATGACCCAGCTTTCGCCCTCGGGCCTCTACCCGATCCGGCGCGAGCTCAAGACGATGATCTATTCGGCGCTGACATGATTTCGAACCCTACCCTTACCCCGTCATTCCCGCGAAGGCGGGAATCCATTCAGGGCTAACGTTCCGGCGGAAGCCGCGACACCAGCGTCAATGGATCCCCGCCTGCGCGGGGATGGCGATCATAAGAAGGAAGTGCAGGACCAATGACCTCTCCCATCACCACCGAACGCCAAGGCGATATCCTCGTCATCACCTCCAACAACCCGCCGGTGAACGCGCTCGGCGCGGCGGTGCGGCAGGGGCTGGACGCGGCGATCAAGGAACTGGCGGGCGACGACGGCCTGAAGGCGGCGGTGATCCGCTGCGACGGGCGCACCTTCTTCGCGGGCGCCGACATCACCGAATTCGGCAAGCCGATGCAGGAGCCTTCGCTCCCGGTGCTGGTCGATCTGATCGAGGCGAGCGAGAAGCCGGTGGTGGCCGCGGTCCACGGCACCGCACTGGGCGGCGGGTGCGAGGTCGCGCTGGCATGCCACTACCGCATCGCCGTGCCCTCGGCGAAGTTCGGCCTGCCCGAGGTCAAGCTCGGCATCCTGCCCGGCGCGGGCGGCACGCAGCGGCTGCCGCGCGTCGCGGGCGTCGAGTTCGCGCTCGAGCTGGCGGCGAAGGGCGACCCGGTCTCGGCGCAGCAGGCCAAGGATGCCGGCCTGGTCGATCGCCTCGCCGGTGAGGACAGCCTGACCGCCGACGCCGTCGCCTATGCCAATGAGGTCGCCGCCGCGCGTCCCCTCCCCCGCACCAGCGAGAAGCCGGTGACGGTGGAGGCGGGTGCGTTCGATGCCTTCCGCAAGGCCAACGCCAAGCGCTTCCGCAACATGGACGCCCCGGCGGAGATCATCGCGGTGATCGAGGAGACCGCCGGCAAGCCCTATGCCGAGGGCGTGCAGCGCGAGCGCATGGGCTTTATGAAGCTGATCATGGGCGCGCAAAGCGCGGCGCTGCGCCATATCTTCTTCGCCGAGCGCAAGGCCGCGAAGATCGACGACGTGCCCGAGGATACCAAGCTGCGCCCGATCAAGCGCGTGGGCGTGATCGGCGCCGGCACGATGGGCGGCGGCATTTCGATGAACTTCCTGTCCGCAGGCATTCCGGTGACGATCGCCGAGATGCAGCAGGAGGCGCTCGACCGCGGCACCGGCACGATCCGCAAGAATTACGAGGCGACCGCCGCCAAGGGCCGGATGACCGGCGAGCAGGTCGAGGGAGCGATGGGGCTGCTCAAGCCGACACTCGACCTGAACGACCTCGCCGATTGCGACCTCATCATCGAGGCCGTGTACGAGAATATGGACGTCAAGAAGGACATCTTCGGCAAGCTCGACAGGATCGCCAAGCCAGGCGCGATCCTGGCGTCGAACACCAGCTATCTCAGCATCGACGAGATCGCGACCGCGACCAGCCGCCCGGGCGACGTGGTCGGCATGCACTTCTTCTCTCCCGCCAATGTCATGAAGCTGCTCGAGGTCGTGCGCGGTGCGAAGACCGACAAGGAGGTGCTGGCGACCGTCATGGACCTCGCCAAGAAGATCAAGAAGGCCGCTGTCGTCGCGGGCGTCTGTTACGGCTTCATCGGCAACCGCATGCTGATCCCGCGCCAGATGGAGGCCATGAAGCTGCTCCACGAGGGCGCGACGCCGATGCAGGTCGACAAGGTCCATGTCGAGTTCGGCATGCCGATGGGCCCGTTCCAGATGAGCGACCTTGCCGGCGTCGATATCGGCTGGCACCGCGACCCGACCCGGATCGAGAATATCCGCGATGCGCTCGCCGCCGAGAACCGCTGGGGCCAGAAGACCACGGCGGGCTTCTACGACTATGACGACAAGCGCAATCCGTCGCCCAGCCCCCGCGTCGCCGAGATCATAGAGGAGTTTCGCAAGAAGACCGGCACCCCGCAGCATGAGGTGACCGACGAGGAGATCATCGAGCGCACATTCTACACGATGGTCAACGAGGGCGCGAAGATCCTGGAAGAGGGCATGGCCCAGCGCGCGTCGGACATCGATGTCGTGTGGATCTACGGCTATGGCTGGCCCCCCTATCGCGGTGGCCCGATGTTCTGGGCCGACACGGTGGGCCTCAAGACCATCGTCGCGGGGCTGGAGAAGCACGGCTTCGAGGTCTCGAAGCTGCTCCGCGACAAGGCCGGGAGCGGCGGGAAGTTCAATGGCTGAGCTGGCTGCCCCGGCCTCCCATGCGGCGGACGCATGGGCCGGGGCGAGCGCGCTCGGGATCGCCGCGGCGATTGCCGCCGGCGAGACCAGCGCGCGCGAGCAATGCGAGCTGGCGATCGCGCGGATCGAGGCGGGCGACGCGGCGGTCAACGCGGTCGTCGTCCGTGACTACGCGCGGGCGCGGGACGCGGCCGATCGTGCCGACGCCGCCGTGGCGCGCGGCGAGCGCCAGCCGTTCCTCGGCGTGCCGATGACGGTCAAGGAAGCGCTCGACGTCGCCGGGCTGCCGACCAGCTGGGGCTTCACGCACGCCCGCGACAACATCGCGACCAGCGACGCGGTCGTGGTGCAGCGGATGAAAGCGGCAGGCGCGATCATCCTCGGCAAGACCAACATCGCGCCTGGGCTCGCCGACTGGCAGTCGGACAACCCAGTCTATGGTCGTACCGCCAACCCGCACGACCTCACCCGTACCGCCGGCGGCTCGTCGGGCGGTTCGGCAGCGGCGCTGGCGGCCGGGTTCGTGCCCGTGGAGATCGGCTCCGACATCGGCGGATCGATCCGCGTTCCCGCCGCCTTCTGCGGCGTGTGGGGACACAAGCCGAGCTATGAGCTGGTCGACAGCCATGGCCACCGCTTCCCCGGCACCGACGGTGCACCCGTGCCGCTCGGCGTGGTCGGGCCGATGGCGCGCGATGCCGCGGACCTTGCCGCGATGCTCGACATCCTCGCCGATACATCGCTGCCGCGTCCCGGCCAGCTCCTCGACCCCAGCAGCAAGCAGTTGCTGCTGCTCGACCGCCACCCCGCCGCGCCGACCGATCCGGCGATTCGCGCCATGCTCGCCCGGCTCGACGCCGCCGCAGCGCGCGCGGGCATCCATATCGCGCGATCGAGCGACCTCCTCCCCGATCTCGCCGCGCAGCACCGTGCCTATTGCAAGATGCTCGCGATCACCTTCGCGCGCGGCGCCCCCGGCCCGGACGGACAGGTGGCGAGCCTCACCGACTGGTTCGGCATGCTCGACGCGCAGGCACGCAACCGCCGCGCGTGGGGCCGGCTGTTCGACGAGTTCGACGCCGTGGTGACCCCCGCCAATGTCGTCACCGCCTTCCCGCACCGCGACGATCCCTACAACGAACGCCGGCTGACCGTGGACGGGCAGGACACGTCCTACGACGCCCAGCTCGTCTGGGCGGGCCTCGCCACCTATCCGGGCCTTCCCGCCACCGCCTTCCCCGCCGGAACCGACGCTGACGGCCTGCCCGTCGGCCTGCAGGTGATGGCCGGTTACCGCGACGACCATCGCGCCATCGCGATCGCCGACCTTCTCTACGGAGTGCTGCAATGAGTGACCTCGACACCTTCCGCGCCGAGACGCGCGCCTGGCTGGAAGCGAATTGCCCCGCATCGATGCGCGAGCCGGTGCGCAGCGAAAAGGACACCGTCTGGGGCGGGCGCGACCAATCGGCGCTGACCCCCGACCAGAAAGCGTGGATGGACCGCATGGCGGAGCGCGGCTGGACCGTGCCCGACTGGCCAAAGGAATATGGCGGCGGCGGGCTGTCGCCGGCCGAGAGCAAGATCCTGCGCGAGGAGATGCGCGCGCTCGGCTGCCGCAATCCGCTGAGCAGCTTCGGCATCTCGATGCTCGGCCCGGCGCTGCTGAAGTACGGCAACGAGGCGCAGAAGCTCGAGCATCTCCCGAAGATCGCGCGCGGCGAGATCCGCTGGTGCCAGGGCTATTCGGAGCCCAATGCGGGCAGCGACCTCGCCGCGCTCGCCACCAGCGCCGAGGACAAGGGCGACCATTTCCTGGTCAACGGGCAGAAGGTGTGGACCAGCTATGCCGACAAGGCCGACTGGATCTTCTGCCTCGTCCGCACCGACAAGAGCGTCAAGCAGGCCGGGATCAGCTTCCTGCTGTTCGACATGGCCTCGCCCGGCGTGTCGACCAAGCCGATCCTGCTGATCAGCGGCTACTCGCCCTTCTGCGAGACCTTCTTCGACAACGTGAAGGTGCCCAAGGCCAATCTGGTGGGCGAGCTCAACAAGGGCTGGGACGTCGCCAAATACCTGCTGGGTCACGAGCGCGAGATGATCTCGGGCATGGGGCTCGGCCTGTCGAGCGGCGGGACGCTGATCGGCAATGCCGTGGCGCGGATGGGGCTTGGCGAGGACGGCCGCCTCGCCGATCCGCTGCTGCGCGGCCAGATCGCGCTGCACGAGGTGCGCGCGCGCGCCTTCGCGGCGATGTCGGAACGGTTCATCGACGAGCTCAAGGCTGGCCGCACCCACCCCGCCCAGCCGAGCATGATGAAATATTACGGCACCGAGCTGAACAAGGCGCGGCACGAGCTGGAGATGGCCGCGGGCGGATCGGACTCGCTCGAATGGGAGAGCGCAGCCTCGAATAACGGCGCCGCGCCGCGCGCCTGGCTGCGCACCAAGGCCAATTCGATCGAGGGCGGGACCAGCGAGGTCCAGCTCAACATCATCGCCAAGCGGATTCTGGAGTTGCCTTCGTAACCGCCAAACATAATCGTCGCCCCAGCGAAAGCTGGGGCCTCTCGGAATTTGAGCGCTCCCTTGCCGCACGAGACCCCAGCTTCCGCTGGGGTGACGAAAATAGGGGGACGACGGAGCGAAAAATGCCCCTCTACCTCAATGAAGAACAGACCATGCTCCGCGATGCCGCGCAGCAATTCGTGGGCGAGGCCGCACCGGTCAGCCACATGCGCGCGCTGCGCGACGCCAACGACGCCACCGGTTTCTCCCGCGACCTCTGGAAGCAGTTCGCCGAAATGGGCTTCACCGGCATCCTGATCCCCGAGAGCGACGGCGGCCTCGGCCTTGGCCATGTCGAGGCGGGCGTGGTGCTCGAGGAGATCGGCCGCAACCTCTCCCCCTCCCCGTTCCTCACCACCGCGGTCACTGCGGTCGAGGCGCTCAAAGGCAGCGCCCAGCGCGAGCGCTGGTTCCCCGGCATCCTCGCGGGCGAGGCCGTCGCCGCGCTGGCGATCGACGAGAAGGCCAAGCACGGCAGCGCGGTCGGCCTCAAGGCCGAGCGTTCGGGCAACGGCTTCCGCCTCTCCGGCGTCAAGCAGTTCGTCACTCATGGCCATATCGCCGACCTGCTGATCGTCGCCGCACGCACCGCGGGGGCGCCCGATGACGACGCCGGCGTCACGCTGTTCGCGGTGCCCAAGGACGCGGTGGGCGTGACCGCCGATCCCCAGCGCCTCGCCGACTCCAGCCTCGCCGCGCGCATCGCCTTCGATAGCGTCGCGGTCGATGCCGATGCGGTGATCGGCGAGGTCGATGGCGGCCGCACCGTGCTGGACGCGCTGCTCGCTGCCGGACGTACCGGCGCCGCCGCGGAATCGCTCGGCGTCGCCGGCGGCGCGATGGATATGACCGTCCGGTATTTGAAGGAACGCAAGCAGTTCGGCGTGCCGATCGGCAGCTTCCAGGCGCTGCAGCACCGCGCCGCGCATCTCTATGCCGAGCTGGAAGTCGCCCGCGCCGCGGTGCTCAAGGCCCAGCAATTGCTCGACGCCGGCGACGCCAAGGCCGGCGAGGCCGTGTCGGTCGCCAAGGCGATGGCGGGGCTTGCCTCGACGCTCGCGGTGCAGGAAGGGGTGCAGATGCATGGCGGCATCGGCATGACCGACGAGTTCGACATCGGCTTCTACATGAAGCGCGGCCGCGTGCTGGCGGAGATGTTCGGCGACGCCAATTTCCATGCCAATGCGCTGGCGGAAGCGAGCGGCTACTAAGTTCTTAGCCCCTCCCCTTCAGGGGAGGGG
>NZ_DASWTG010000055.1:0-14371 GCF_036402235.1 Sphingomonas sp.
CTGCCGCAACACGCTCTCGCAAATCGTCAGAATAGGCTCGTGCCATCCCTGCTGGCCTCCTGCCCAGCCAGCAGCTTGAATCACAATCACACCCTCTTGGGAATCCCCAATCGATTCAGCATAATCAGGACAGACTCTAGCCGATCCGCGCGATCAGCCCGGCCGCGAGCTCCCGCGCGTCGGCAACGCCCAGATCAACCACATCGGGTGTACCGAAGCCGCCCGCGCCGGCGGTATCGACAAGCACGCTGGCAACGCCCAGCCAGCGCTGGATCAGGCCCGCGCGAAGCGTGACCACCTGAACATTCTCCAGCGGCACGATCCAGTCGCGCTGCGCGATCACGCCGCGCATCACCTGAAGGCTGGTATCGCGCAGCGCGTAGCGGTGGAAACGGCGCTGGAGCAGCGCGATCGCGGCAATCGGGATCAGCGCCAGCATCCCGGCCCAGGCCAGCGGCGTCACCGCCAGCGCCACGCAGACAACCGCCACGGGCCAGGGCGCCGCCCGCAGCAGGCAACGAACCACATGTCCCGCGGCGACCGGACGGAGCGGAAGCCGCTCGAACTGCGGGAAGCCCGCGGTCTCGACGATCCAGGCGGCTTCGTGCGCACGGGCGAGCGGCGCCATCGCCTGGCGGCCGCTGGGGTCATTGCTGCCGCCCAGCGTCTGGAAGCTGAGCGCGTTCCAGCCGAAGGCGCCGCGTAGCGGCCCCCGCTGAATCATCGCGAGCTGGATGCGGCGCATCGCGATCACCACCTCGCTCCGCGTCAGCAGGCCACGGGTACGGCGGAAGCGCCCGGCCCCCGCGCGCAGCGTGAAGCCATAGTCGCGCAGCAGCGTGCGGATGATGCCGCTGATCACGCCCAGCGCGAGCGCGAATCCCGCCACGGCAAGCGCGGCGGCAATGCTGAAGCGCGCCTGCACCTCGTCCTTCGCCATTTCCGCCCAGTCGCGCGCCCGATCGAGGCCGAGATCGACGAACTGCTCGAAGAACTGGAGCACGCCGAACAGCGCGGCGATCCACACCAGCGAGAAGCTGAACGTGCCAAGCAGGATCACGCGGCCCAGAGACATCCGGAAAATGACGGGAAGGGAGGCGGATTCCGGGGATTCGATCTCCAGCTCGCCGGAGGTGGATGCGGCGGCGCCCTGCGCCCGCCCGCGCAAGGTGGCGCGCAACCGTTCCGCCTCGGCGAGTGAGACGCTGTCGAGCACCGCCTCATCCTTCTCGCCGCCGCCGGTCTCCACGCGCACCTCGGCAAGGCCGAACAGGCGCGCCAGCGGCTTGCGCTCGATCGACACATCCTGGATCCGCGCCAGCGGGATCGAGCGGCGGCTGCGGTTGAGCAGCCCGCGCTCGATCACCAGCTCGTGCTCGGTGATGGTGTAGGTGAAGCGCCGCCAGCCGATCCAGGTGAAGACCAGCATCACCGCGCCCAGCACCGCCGCGGCGAGCAGGATCCAGCCGATGCTGCGTCCCGAGGTATAGCCGGCGATCGCGGGGAGGCCGATCACCGTCTGCGGCGCACGGCGCAGGAAATCGATGGCGATCGTGCCCGGATGGACGCGCTTCGGCTCGCGGTCGGCCACGCCCTCGCTCACCACGGATCGCTCGACAGATGCTCGCGGATCGCGTCGCGAATCTCCTCGGCCTTCTCGCGCGAGATGCCGGGCAGGTCGACCTCGCTGTTCGCGGTGCCGGCGGTGTGCAGGACCAGCGTCGCGACGCCGAACATCCGCTGCACCGGCCCCTGCGTCACGTCGATATGCTGGACGCGTGCGGCGGGAACGATGGTGTGCGAGCGAACCAGCCAGCCCGATGCGACGTGCAGTTCCCTGCCCGTCCATGCCCAACCCCAGCGCGCCCAGCGCCGCGGCGCGAGCAGGATCGACCAGATGCCGAGCAGCGCCATGAGGAGCGGCGCGGCCCATATCGGGAGCCATTCCCAGCTGGGCGACAGCGCCCAGCTGGGGATCGCCGCGGCGATCGTCGCCCCGCCGAACCCGACCGCACTGGTGAGGCGCATCACGTTGAGCTGACCGCGCTCGAGCGGCTGGAGCGGGATGTCGGGGAGCAGCATCACTGCCGGTTATGCCGCACCCGTCGCTACGCTCAAGCCGAAACGATCAAGCAAAAACGCTCACGCCGCCCGGAACATCTCCGGCGGGAGCGCCATGATCGTCTCCGAGCCGCCCTCGATCTTGCGGCGCAGCGCGCCGGCGTCGGGCATGATGCGTTCGGCATAGAAGCGCGCGGTGACCAGCTTGGCCTCGAGGAACGCCCGATTGAAATCGGCTTCCTCGGCATCGCCCGAGGCGAGCGCCGTAACGGCGGCGTCGGCCATGCGCAGCCACATGAGACCAATGGCGACGATGCCGGTGAGCTGCATATAGCTGTACGCCCCGGCGCCGACCTGATTGGGGTCCTTCATGCCGTTGGCCATGAACCACATCGTCGCGGCCTGGAGCTGGCCATTGGCCTTCTCCAGCGCCTCGGCGAAGCTCGCCAGCTCGGGCTTGCCCTTCGCGGCGGCGACTTCCTCGCCGACGATCCTGAAGAAGGCCTGGATCGCGCGGCCGCCATTCTGGGCGAGCTTGCGGCCCACCAGGTCCATCGCCTGGACGCCGTTGGTGCCCTCGTAGATCATCGAGATGCGGGCATCGCGGACATATTGCTCCATGCCCCATTCGGCGATGTAGCCATGGCCGCCATAGACCTGCTGCGCGTCGGTCGCGACCTTGTAGCCCGCATCGGTGCCGACGCCCTTGATGACGGGCGTAAGCAGGCCGACGAGATCGTCGGCGAGCTGGCGCTCCTCCTCGGTTGCGGCCTGATGGGCGAGATCGACCTGGAGACCGGCCCAGAGGCAGAGGGCGCGCAGGCCCTCGGTCATCGCCTTGGCTTCCATCAGCATGCGGCGGACGTCGGGGTGGACGAAAAGGGTGTCGGCCTTCTCCTCCGGGTCCTGCGCGCCGGTGAGCGCGCGGCCCTGGCGGCGATCGCCGGCGTACTGGACGGCGTTCTGATAGGCGACCTCGCCGATGCCGAGGCCCTGAAGCCCGACGCCGAGGCGCGCGGCGTTCATCATGATGAACATCGCCGCCAGGCCCTTCATCTCCTCGCCGACCAGCCAACCGGTGGCGCCGTCATAGTTCATCACGCAGGTCGAGTTGCCGTGGATGCCCATCTTGTGCTCGATCGAGCCGCACGACACCGCGTTCCGCTCGCCGAGGCTGCCGTCGTCGTTGACGAGGAACTTGGGCACCACGAACAGGCTGATGCCCTTGCTGCTCTCCGGCGCGCCGGGGGTCTTGGCGAGGACGAGGTGGATGATGTTGCTGGTGAGATCATGCTCGCCGGCGGAGATGAAGATCTTGGTGCCGGTGATCGACCAGCTGCCGTCGGCATTGGGCTCGGCGCGGGTCTTGATCAGGCCGAGATCGGTGCCGCATTGCGGCTCGGTGAGGTTCATCGTGCCGCCCCACTCGCCCGAGATCATCTTCGGCAAGTATTTGGCCTGCTGCTCAGGCGATCCCTTGACCAGCAGCGACGAGATCGCGCCATGGGTCAGGCCCGGATACATGGCAAAGGCCATGTTGGCGGAGATCATGAATTCCTGAAACGCGGTCGAGACGACGTGCGGCATCCCCTGCCCGCCGAATTCCTCGGGCGCGGAGAGCGTGCCCCAGCCGCTCTCGACGAACTGGTTGTACGCTTCCTTGAACCCGTCCGGGGTGGTGACGCTGCCGTCCGGATTGCGCGTGCAGCCCTGCTGGTCGCCCGAATGGTTGAGCGGGAACAGCACCTCGGCGACGAACCTGCCGCCTTCCTCCAGCACCGCGCTGACCACATCGGGGGTCGCGGCGGCGAAGCCGGGGAGGTTGGCGTAACGGTCGATCTTGAGCACCTTGTCGAGCACGAAGCGGGTGTCGCGCACGGGCGGCGTATATTGCGGCATCTCTCTGTTCCTTCGTTTTCTAAATCCTCCCCCCGCCAGGGGGAGGTGTCAGCCGCAGGCTGACGGAGGGGGGCGGACGGCAAAACACCAGCGGTTCGTTTCCTCCCCCTCCGTCACGCTTCGCGTGCCACCTCCCCCTGGCGGGGGAGGATTTTAGCGGTTCATTCACTTCGCGGGCTGCGCGCGGCCTTCGAGGACCGCGACGAAATCTTCGAGCTCGGCGATGTGCGCGTCGATGTCGACCTTCTGGCGCTCGAGCAGCTCGATCCGCGCGCGGCATTTGTCGAGCGTCACCTGATGCTGGGTCCTGCGGCCGTCGCCGACGTCATAGAGGTCGATCATCTCGCGGATCTCGGCGAGGCTGAAGCCCACGCGTTTGCCGCGCAGGATCCAGGCGAGCCGGGCGCGGTCGCGGTGCGAATAGATGCGGGCCAGGCCGCGCCGCTCGGGCGCGATCAGCCCCTCATCCTCATAGAAGCGCAGTGCGCGTGCGGTCACCTCGAACTCGGCGCACAGGTCCGAGATCGAGAAGCTCTCCTTGTCGGGCCGTGCCTCGATCGGTGCGAAGCTGGCCACATGCTTCACGGTCGTTGCCATAGAGCCGGTTTACGCCGACCTTACGTTAACGTCAATCGCCGCAAAGCCGCTTTCCTTCGGCGCTGCGCAGCGCCCGCGCTTCGGCGGCCGAGTTGCTGAGCCGCTCCACCGACAATGCGGCGAAGGATGCGCGCGGGCCGCAGAATTTCGCGCAACCGGGCGGGACGGTGGCGGGGAAACGGATGTGCTCGCCGTCGAAGCGCGCATCGAAGCTGCAGGTCAGGCCGTTCTTGCCGGTGAGCGTGACGGCCAGCGTTTCCCCCGAGCGCGCGACGGTGCCCGTGCCGGTGCAGGACAGGCCGTCGCCATAATCGACGAACGCGCCGATACGGTAGGAATCGCGATCGCGGACGATGCACACCCGGTCGGTATCGCGAGCATAGAGGCCGGTGAGATCGGAATCGTCGGGGTCGCTGACCAGCCCGCGCTCGATCGCAGCGGATTCGAGATCCTGGGGAGTGGCCGTCTGATTGCCGCCTCCGCTTCCCGAGCAGGCCGCGAGAAGCAGGAGCAGCCCGGCCGCCGCAACCCTCATGCGTCGCGCACCAGCGCACCGTTCTCGATGCGGCGGAAGAAGCAGCTGCGCTCGCCGGTGTGGCAGGCGGGGCCGGCGGCTTCCACCTTGAGCCACAAAGCGTCCTGATCGCAGTCGATCCGCGCCTCGACCACGCGCAGCACATTGCCCGAGCTCTCGCCCTTCTTCCACAATCGCCCCTTGCTGCGCGACCAGAACCATGCCTCGCCACTTTCCAGCGTCTTCGCCAACGCGTCGGCGTTCATGTGCGCGAGCATCAACAGTTCGCCGGTCGCGGCGTCGGTGGCGACGGCGGTGATCAGGCCGCTGGCGTCATATCTGGGGTCGAGGATCAGGGTGGAATCGCGGCGGTCGGTCATCGTGGCTCGTTACCGCACCCCTATAGTTCCGTCATGCTGAACTTGTTTCAGCATCCATCCTTCCACAGGCGGCTGAGTCGCGGGTGGCGCCGTGGATGCTGAAACAAGTTCAGCATGACGGTGGGGAGGAGTTTGGACTGGCGAAGGAATGAGGAGACGGCCGCGGCAGGTTTCCCCGCCGCGGCCGCCCCTGATCGCGTCAACGCCGTTCAGGCCGCGAGGTCGAAGCGGTCGGCGTTCATCACCTTGGTCCAGGCCGCGACGAAGTCCTTGACGAACTTCTCCTCATGGCCCTTCTCGGCATAGACCTCGGCCACCGCGCGCAGCTCCGCGTTCGACCCGAAGATGAGATCGGCCCGGCTGGCACGCCAGGTCTCGCCACCGCTCGTGCGGTCGGTCGCGACATATTCCTCGTCATCCGAGCCATCGACGGCCTTCCAGACATTGGTCATGTCGAGCAGGTTGACGAAGAAGTCGTTGGTGAGCTGGCCCGAGCGCCTGGTGAAGTGGCCATGGCCGCGCTCGCCGTGATTGGCGCCGAGGACGCGCAGGCCGCCGATCAGCACGGTCATCTCCGGCACCGACAGGCCGAGCAGCGACGCGCGGTCGAGCATCATCTCCTCGGTCTTCACCGCGAGCTTCTTCTTGCCGATATAGTTGCGGAAGGCGTCGGCCTCCGGCTCCATCACCGCGAAGCTGTCGGCGTCGGTCTGCTCCTCGGTCGCGTCGCCGCGGCCGCCGGTGAAGGGGACCGGGACGCTGAAACCGGCGTCCTTGATCGCCTTCTCGAGGCCGACCACGCCGCCCAGCACGATCGCATCGGCCATCGAGAGGCTGCCGCGCAGGCCGTCGAGCGTCGACAGCACCTTGGCGAGCATCGCCGGCTCGTTGACCTCCCAGTCCTTTTGCGGGGCGAGGCGGACGCGCGCGCCGTTGGCGCCGCCGCGGAAGTCGGACTTGCGGAAGGTGCTGGCCGAGGCCCAGGCGGTCTTGATCAGCTGGCTGACCGTGAGGCCGGATGCTGCAATCGCGCTCTTCGCCGCTGCGACATCGGCATCCGAAGGCATGGTCCCGGCAGGGATCGGATCCTGCCAGATCAGGTCCTCTTCAGGCACTTCCGGGCCGAGATAGCGGACCTTGGGCCCCATGTCGCGATGGGTGAGCTTGAACCAGGCCCGGGCGAAGGCGTCCTTGAACGCTTCGTGATCGTTGCGGAACTTCTCGCTGATCTTGCGGAATTCCGGATCGACCTTGAGCGCCATGTCGGCGGTGGTCATCATCGTCGGGACCTTGCGGGAAGGATCATGCGCCGCGGGCGCCATGTCCTCTTCCTTCTGGTTGATCGGCTGCCATTGCTGCGCGCCAGCCGGCGAGCGGACCAGCTCGTACTCATAGTCGAGCAGCAGGCGGAAATAATTCTCGCTCCATTGCGTCGGCGTGTTGACCCACGAGCCCTCGATCCCGCTGGTCACGGCGTGCTCGCCGATGCCGCCGCTCTCATGGCCGCTGACCCAGCCGAAACCCTGCGCGGCGAGATCGGCCCCGGCGGGCGCCTTGCCGAGCAGCGAGGCGTCGCCATTGCCATGCGCCTTGCCGAAGGTATGGCCGCCGGCGGTGAGCGCGACGGTCTCCTCATGGTTCATCGCCATGCGCTCGAACGTCGCCTTGATGTCGCGCGCCGACTGGAGCGGGTCGGGATTGCCGCCCGGCCCTTCGGGATTGACGTAGATGAGGCCCATCTGGATCGCGGCGAGCGGCCCTTCGAGCTCGTGCATGCCATGCTCGGGCGCGATGCGGGTCTGAACGCCCTCGTTCACCCATTTGTCCTCGCTGCCCCAATAGATGTCGCGCTCGGGCTCGAACACGTCGGCGCGGCCGCCGCCGAAGCCGAACACCGGGCCGCCCATCGATTCGATCGCGACGTTGCCGGTGAGGATGAAGAGGTCGGCCCAGCTGATATGCTTGCCGTATTTCTGCTTGATCGGCCACAGCAGGCGGCGCGCCTTGTCGAGATTGCCGTTGTCGGGCCAGCTGTCGAGCGGGGCGAAGCGCTGCTGCCCGCTATTGGCGCCGCCGCGGCCGTCGGCGGTGCGATAGGTGCCCGCGGCGTGCCACGCCATGCGGATGAAGAACGGGCCGTAATGGCCATAGTCCGCCGGCCACCAGGGCTGGCTGTCGGTCATCAGCGCGACGAGATCGGCCTTGAGCGCGTGGTAATCGAGCTTCTTGAAGGCTTCGGCATAGTCGAAATCGGCGCCCATCGGGTTGGACGGGCCATTGGGGTTGAGGATCTCGGTCGCCAGCATCTCCGGCCACCAGTCCTTGTTGGTGCGCCCGAGCAGGGCGCGGACCCCGCCGTCGCCATGAAACGGGCAGCCGCCGTCGATCGATCCGGTCTTCGCGTCCATGTGCTGATCCCTCCTTGTGGTTCTGGAGGGAGGCTAGTGGAACGCCAGGCGACCCGGAAACGAGATAAACAGGTCAGTGCGAGCGGGAAAATCGATCAAAGAGCGCCATATGATTGAAACGGTTATTCTGGTTCATGCCCCACACGGGGATCGATTTTGATCCTCCCCCGCCAGGGGGAGGTGGCAGCCCCGGCCGTGTTCCGGGGCTGACGGAGGGGGCGGATGCCGGAACGATTGTCGGGCTTCCTCCCCCTCCGTCGCCTTCGGCGCCACCTCCCCCTGGCGGGGGAGGATATATCGCCTGCCCTAGTGATTGCGGATCGCGTCGATCAACTCGTCCTTGTCCATCTCCGACCGGCCCTCGATGCCGATCTCCTTCGCCTCGTCGTACAGCTCTTCCTTGCTGCGATCCTCGAGATGCGTGCTCTTGCGATCGAGCGAGCCGCCGGCCTTGGCGTTGGCGATGCGCGCCGCCTTTTCCTTCGAGGCGCCGTCGTCGCGAAGCGCCTCATAGAGCTTGTCGTCCTTGATCTGGGATCCATGGTCCTTGGCCATCACCTGTCTCCTTCACACCACAAACGCATCGGGAAATGCCCGGGTCCGGCAAGCCATGTTACAAAAGGGCGACAAGTGCGGATCGAGCGCCTATATGCGCGCTCATCGACCACGAATCCCCCGCGAAGGGCCGATGCTGACCACAAATCCGTTCGATGACGACAAGCTGCGCGAAGAGTGCGGCATCTTCGGCGTTTCCGGCGCCGACGGTGCGGCTGCGCTCGTTGCGCTTGGCCTCCACGCGCTCCAGCACCGCGGCCAGGAGGCCGCCGGGATCACCAGCTGGGACGGCGCCCATTTCCACCCCCATCGCGCGATGGGCCCTGTCGCGGGCAATTTCGACCGCGACGAGGTGATGCGCGGGCTGCAGGGCAGCGTCGCGTGCGGCCATGTCCGCTATTCGACCACCGGCGAGACCGCGCTGCGCAACGTCCAGCCGCTCTATGCCGAGCTGGCGAGCGGCGGCTTCGCGGTGGCGCATAACGGCAACATCTCCAACGCGCTGCACCTGCGCCGCGAGCTGATCCGGCGCGGGTCGATCTTCCAGTCCACCTCGGACACCGAGACGATCATCCACCTGGTCGCGACCAGCGGCTACAAGGACCTCCTCGACCGCTTCATCGATGCGCTCAAGCAGGTCGAGGGCGCCTATGCGCTGATCTGCATGACGCCCGAAGGCATGATCGCGTGCCGCGACCCGCTGGGCATCCGCCCGCTGGTGATGGGCAAGCTCGACGACGCCTATATCTTCGCGTCGGAGACGGTCGCGCTCGACGTGGTCGGCGCGAAGTTCGTCCGCGACGTCGAGCCGGGCGAGCTGGTGATCGTGCAGGACGGCGAGCTGCGATCGATCCGCCCGTTCACGGCGATCGCGCCGCGCCCGTGCATCTTCGAATGGGTCTATTTCTCGCGTCCCGATTCGATCGCGCAGGACCGTTCGGTCTATGGCGTGCGCAAGGCGATCGGCGCGCAGCTGGCGATCGAGTCCGCGATCGATGCCGATCTGGTGGTGCCGGTGCCCGACTCAGGCGTGCCCGCCGCGATCGGCTATGCCCAGCAATCGGGCATCCCGTTCGAGCTCGGCATCATCCGCTCGCACTATGTCGGCCGCACCTTCATCCAGCCGAGCGCCGAGGTCCGCCGCCTGGGCGTGAAGCTCAAGCACAACGCCAATCGCGACCTGATCCAGGGCAAGCGCATCGTGCTGATCGACGATTCGATCGTGCGCGGCACCACCAGCCTGAAGATCGTCGAGATGATGCGCGAGGCCGGCGCCGCCGAGGTGCATATGCGCATCGCCAGCCCGCCGACGACGCACAGCTGCTTCTACGGCGTCGACACGCCCGAGCGCTCCAAGCTGCTCGCCGCCAAGATGGACGTCGAGGGCATGGCCAGGTTCATCAAGGCCGACAGCCTGGCGTTCGTCTCGATCGACGGCCTGTACCGCGCGCTGGGCGAGGCGGAGCGCGGCGCGGTGCTGCCCAAATATTGCGACGCCTGCTTCACCGGCGAGTATCCGACGCAGCTGACCGACCATAGCGAGCAGTCAGCCGACCAGCTCGCCCTGCTCGACGAACCGGCCTGAACCGGGTTGGATTTCCATTTTCTCGTCATTCCCGCCCTTCGACTGTCTGCGAGGCAGGCGCTCAGGATAAACTTCGGCAGGGCCGAAGGCGGGAATCCATTGCGGCTGACGACGCGACGCTTGCCGAAAGGCCAGCCAGAATGGATCCCGCGCGGGGATGACGAACGACAAGAATACGAGCTAGGCACGGAATCATGACCATTGATCTCTCAGGGCGCGTCGCGCTCGTCACCGGCGCGAGCCGCGGCATCGGCGCCGCAACCGCGATCGCGCTCGCCGCGCAAGGCGCGCACGTCATCCTGACCGCGCGTACCGCGGGAGGCCTGGAGGAAGTCGAGGAGGCGATCTTCGCTGCCGGGGGTTCCGCGACGATCGCGCCGATGGACCTGCTCGAGACCGATTCGATCCCGCGCCTCGCCGCCGCGGTGGCCGAACGCTGGGGCAAGCTCGACCTGCTCGTGCTCAACGCCGCGGCGCTGGGCACGTTGTCGGCGATCGCCGCGTTCGACCCCAAGGAAGTCGCCAAGACGCTGGCGCTCAACGTCAGCGCGCAGGCCGCGCTGATCGGCGCGTTCGATCCGCTGCTGCGCAAGGCCGACAATGGCCGGGTGATCGGCCTGACCTCCACCGTCGCGCGCAAGCCGCGGGCGTTCTGGGGGCTGTACGGCGCGACCAAGGCGGCGTTCGAGAACCTCGTGCTGAGCTATGGCGAGGAAGTGCGCAATCTGACCAGGGTGCGCGTCGCTCTGCTCAACCCGGGCGCGACCCGCACCAGGATGCGCGCGCGCGCCTATCCGGGCGAGGCGCCCGAGAGCGTCAAGCCGCCCGAATCGGTCGCCGAGCGCATCGTCGCGCTGCTGGCGGAGGATTTCGAGACCGGGGCGTTCGTGACGCTCGACTGACGGGCAATTTTCTGACTCGGTTCGTCGCAATTGCGACGTCCCGCCCCTTCCGAACCGCGGATCGATTCCTAGCTTGGTCCCGGTAAGGGAGAGCAGGAAATGCATTCGCCGCCCGCGACGATCGCGCCCGAGATCATTGCCTGCATCGCCGAGGGACGGCTTCCCACCATCAATGAGCTTCGGCGGGTTGCCGAACGCATTCGCGCCGAGCTTCGCGGTGGGCAGAGCGTGTTCCGCTGGGAACGCTCCGCCCCGGAACGCGCAGAGCGGCGGCGGATGCTGCGCGCGGCGCTGACCGCGCTGGCGGGCGATCGCCGCGCTGTCGTCGAACGCATGCCGGCCGAAGCCTGAACGGGGTCACCCCGCGAGGAACGCCTTCACCTCGTTCTGGAAGAGCGGAGCGTTGTCCCACATGATGAAGTGCGCCGCGTTAGGCACACGCTTGAGCACCGCACCCTCGAGTCCCGCGAACGACGCCTGGTAGAGCGTATCGATCTGCGCATCCGTGACAGTCACGCCCTTGGGCGTGATGTAGAGGATCACGGTCTTCGCCGTGATTTTGGGAAGCTCAGGGCGCAGATCGGTGAGGATGAGGTCGCGATAGGCGCGCCCGGCCACCTCCGGATCGGACTTGCGCGCGTCCTCAAGCGCGCCGGCGCGCAGGCTTTCGGTATTCACCATGGCGGTGATGATCCCGGTCAGCTGCTTGTCGCGCGCTTCAGGCGTAGCGGTGCGGGACTGGGCGTACAGATAGTCGGCAACCGGCTTCAGCGTCGCCGGGGTGGCATCGGCATTGCCGAACAGGCTGCCCATGAAGGGCAACATGTCGACCACCATCAGCTTCGATACGCTCGGAGGATGTCGCGCGGCGAGCATCATGCCCATCGTGCCGCCCATCGAGTGGCCGATCACGGTGACCGCACCCAGCTTCTGCTCGGCGATATAGCGCGCGAGCTCTTCGGCCACCGACGCCGCCACGTCGCCCTCGGCATTGCCGCCAGCGGGCGTTCCCGCAAAGCCGTGGACCTGAACCTTGTGCCAGCGATAGCCGGGGATCGCGGCGATCATCTCCTTCCACACCCGCGGGCTGGAGGAGAGGCCGGGGATGAGGATCACGTCCCTGCCCTTGCCTTCCACCGTCACGGTGATGCGGGAGGAGGCGAAATCCTTCGCCGCGGCGGGCGCGGGCAGCAACGTGGCGGTGAGCAGCAACGCGACGAACGCGAACAGGCCGCGGCGGTGAATCATGGCAATCCCTCCCGTTTCGCCGAAACTATCGGGGAGGAACAGGCGCGTCCATCTCGATCACGATGTCCTCGTCGACCGCGGCTTCCTCATCCAGCTCCTCCGCGCCGAAGATCTCGCGGCTCATCACGAAGCTGCCGTGATAGCCGGAAAAGCGCCATTCGCCGGTCACCTCGGTGCCGTCGTCGTTGATCGTGCCCGCATAGGCGACCGAATGGGCGAGCGCGCCGGCAGGGTCGTACTGCTTCATGAAGCGCAGCCGCGCGCCGGTCCGGTCGCCATCGACGAAGGCGCGGCGGATGTCCTCCACGCCGCTATTGTCAGGCTCGGTGATCGTCCCGCTCACTTCGCCGCCGGTCTCGTCGAGATGCGCGATGAAGCTGTTCTCGTCGACCCCGAACGAGGACGCGAAATAGCGGCCATACCAGACGCCGGTCACATCCTGCGGATCGTTCATTGCCCGTCCACCAGCGTCTCCAGCTCCGCTACCGTCAGCGGCTCGGCGCAGAGATAGCCCTGGTAGAATTGGCATCCTTCCTTGGCGAGCAGATCGAGCTGCTGCTGCGTCTCGACGCCTTCCGCGACGACGGCTAGGCCCAGCGAGCGCGCCATGTCGATCACCCCCCGCACCACAACCCGGTCGCGCGCCGATCCGGCGATGTCCTGGGTCAGCTTGCGATCGATCTTGAGATAATCGAGCGGCAGCGCCTTGAGGTAGGCCAGGCTCGAATAGCCCGTCCCGAAATCGTCGATCGCGACGCGGCAGCCCGCGGTGCGCAGCTCGGCGAGCAGGCGTGCGGCTTCGCTGAGGTCGCCGATCAGTCCGCCCTCGGTGATCTCGACGGTGAGGCGGCCGCGCGGGAAACCGCTCGCGTCCACCCAGTCGAGGAACAGGTCGGCGAAGTTGATCCGCGCGACATCGGCGGCGGTGACGTTGACCGACAGGCGCAATCCCCGCAGCGCCGCGGGCCAGCGCGCGGCCTGACCGAGCGCGAGCCGCTGGACATGCTCCGACAGCGCAAGCTCGAGCCCCGCGCGCGCGGCGGCCGCGAAGAGCATCTCGGCGCCGATCTCGCCCGTCGCATGGCGCCAGCGTGCGAGCGCCTCGACCCCGGCGACCGCGCCGGTCGAGACCGCGACCTGCGGCTGGAAGCGCAGCTCGATCTCCCCCGCCTCCATCGCCCGGCGCAGGTCGACCGCGAGCGTATCGAGCGGCACCGCGCCCGGCGGGGCATCGTTGCCCGCCAGCGCGTCGCTCGCGCGGCGCAGTAGGGCCGCGGCGTTGTCGTCCGGCTCGGACAGTGCGATCGCGGTCCGGGCGCCCAGCGGGGTGATCTCGTCGCCGATCACGAAGGGACGCGACAGCGCCTCCTCCATGCGCGACGCCACCGCCTCGAGCGGCTCCCGCGCGGCGCCTTCCGTGGCGACCACGAATTCGGCCCCGGCGATGCGCGCGGCGACGAAGTGGCGCCCCAGCAGCTCGCGCACGGCCTCGCCCAGCCTGCCCGAGGCGGCACGCAGCAATGCGTCCCCCGCGGCGCGGCCATAGGCGGTGTTGACCATCTCGAACCGGTTGAGCGCGGCGAGAACGACACCAACGGGCTGACCATCACCCAACCGCCGCTCGATCCAGCGGCGAACGCCCGCGCCGTCATGGACCCCGGCCAGCGCGTCGCGCACCGCAGCGCCGGCATCGACCTCGCCCAGCCGTTCGATCAGCGCGTGGACGCGGCCGGTGCGCGGATCGCGCTGGAGATGCTCGACCACCCGCCCGGCTCCTTCCAGCTCGTGCGCGAAGGCGGTCGCCGAAAGACCGTCGCGCAACCGGCCGAACGCGGCACGCAACGCCCGGCGATCGCCGGACTCCACCCGGCGCAGCATCGCGCGGACCGACGGTGCCTCGCCCAGCCCCAGCATCGCGGCGAGCCCCGGCGTCACCTGAATCGAGGCGAGCGCAGGATCGTAGCGCCAGCCCAGCGGCTCGGCATCGCCGACGATTACCGGCCCCTCCCCGCCGACCCGTTCGGCATGGCGCGCGGCGAAGCGCAATGCCTGGACGAACTCCGCCTCACGCATCGGGCTGGCGAGGAAATGCGTGGCGCCCGCGTCGTAGAATTCACCGAGCCGTGCTGAATCGTTGCGTGAGACCAGCGCGAGCAGTGCGCCGCCGGTCGCAGCCGCCACGCCCGCCAGCGCCCGGGCTGCGGCCAGCCCTTCCTCGACCG
>NZ_DASWTG010000056.1:0-28083 GCF_036402235.1 Sphingomonas sp.
TTCGATCGACTTGGCGTGGTCGCTGAGCATCTCGCTCATCGCCACCGCCTCGCCCGCCTGCGCCGACGCGCGCGTCGCGATCCCGGCCGCGGCCTCGACCTCGCTGCGCGCATCCTCGATCGCGCGGATCAGCCCCGCCGCGGTATGCGCCGCCTCGCGCATCGCCACCGCCGACTGCTCCGCCGCCGCCGCGACCTCCGATGCCTTGCCCAACATCCCGCGGGTCGCGCCCGAGGTCAGCGTCGCCTGCGCGCGCAGCGCCTCGCCGTCGCGGGTCGCCTGCTCCACCGTGGTGCCGATCGAATCGCGGAACTCCGCCGCCAGCCGGTCGCGCTCGGCGCGGGCGTTGTATTCGTAATAGGCCGAATAGAGCGCGGTATAGACCTCGCACTCCATCGAACGCAGGCGGAAAAGCAGGTCGATCGTCGGCGAAAGTTCGGGCGAGCCGCCGAGCCGCCGGTTGAGGATTTCGAGCGTCGCGCGCCCGCCAGCGTCGGTCATCGACAGGATCGCGGTCAGCGACACGTCCTGCGCATAGGCAGCCGCGACCGTGCGTTCGGCCGACTGCACCCAATCGAGCCCGGCCAGATTGGTATAGCGGTTGCGCAGATAGGCGATGCCCAGCTCGATCATGCGGTCATGGTCGTGCTGGGCGATCGTCTTGCGATCGCCATAGAAACGCTGCCACTGTTCCCAGTGCGCCGCCGCGACCACCGCCGCATCGGGCTCGAGCACGGCCCAGAGCTGGCGCGCCAGGGCATGATCGGCATCGGTCAGGTCGAACAGGCGCAAGCGCTCGCGCAGGTCGATCGTCGGGCTGACGCTTCCCACCGGTGGCATCTGCTTGCTCGATGCGGATTCGCTCACGATTCGACCCTTGTTGAATTGCCCGATTGCCGAGAGACATCCCCGACCCTTTCGCCGGACTAAGGGAGAAGGGTTAAAGCAGGGTTAGCCAGAGGGTCAGGACCTAGCCATCCGCCTTGCAGCTTGCATCGACCGCCGCTCTGTCTCATTAGGCGCGCAATTCGACAGGGGAACCTTGGCCTTGGCATCCGCCCGCAACGCAAACCGCCCGCTCTCGCCGCATCTCCAGGTCTGGAAATGGGGCCCGCACATGCTGGTCTCGATCCTGCACCGCGTCACCGGCTCCGGCATGGCGACGGTCGGCGTGATCGTCTTCCTCGCCTGGCTCGGCGCGCTGGCAGGCGGCAAGGAATGCTATGCGTGGTTCATGGACCTGCTGACGGTGAAATCGGGCGCGCCCAACATCGCGGGCTACATCCTCGGCATCGGCCTGACGCTCAGCTTCTTCCAGCACATGATGACCGGCATCCGCCATCTGGTGATGGACACCGGCGCGGCGTTCGAGCTCAAGGCCAACAAGCGCTTCGCGATCCTGACGATGGTCGTGTCGGTGGCGCTGACCGTGCTGCTGTGGGGTTATCTGAGCTATGACCGGCTGGTCGCGCCGCCGGCCGCGAATGCGCCGATCCAGGTGGAGACGAAGTAATGGGCAACGGAACCAGCATCGGCCGCGTCCGCGGCCTCGGCTCGGCGCATGAGGGCACGCACCATTGGGTGGAGCAACGGCTCACCGCCGGATCGAACCTGCTGCTCATGCTGTGGCTGATCGCCAGCCTCGTGCTGCTGCCCAAGCTCGATTACGCCACGGTGCAGACGTGGCTCGCCTCGCCGCTCGCCGCGGTGCCGATGATCCTGCTGGTGATCAGCGTCTTCTATCACCTGCGGATGGGCCTTCAGGTGGTGATCGAGGACTATCAGCATGACGAGACGCGCATCGTGCTGATGACGTTGCTCAACTTCTTCGCGATCGCCGCCGCCGTCTTCGCGATCTTCTCGATCCTCAAGATCGCCTTCACCGCCACCACCGGAGCCGCCGCCTGATGTCCGCCGCCTACAAGATCATCGACCATACCTATGACGCGGTGGTCGTGGGCGCGGGCGGATCGGGCCTGCGCGCGACCATGGGCTGCGCCGAGGCCGGCCTCAAGACCGCGTGCATCACCAAGGTGTTCCCGACCCGCTCGCACACCGTCGCCGCGCAGGGCGGCATCGCCGCGAGCCTCGGCAACAACTCGCCGGACCACTGGACCTGGCACATGTTCGACACCGTCAAGGGCTCGGACTGGCTCGGCGACCAGGACGCGATCGAGTATATGGTGCGCGAGGCGCCCGCGGCGGTGATCGAGCTCGAGCATGCCGGCGTGCCGTTCAGCCGCAACGACAACGGCACGATCTATCAGCGCCCGTTCGGCGGCCATATGCAGAATATGGGCGAAGGCCCGCCGGTGCAGCGCACTTGCGCCGCCGCCGACCGCACCGGCCACGCCATGCTCCACGCGCTCTACCAGCAGAGCCTGAAGTATGACGCGGACTTCTACATCGAATATTTCGCGCTCGACCTGATCATGGAGAACGGGGCCTGCCGCGGCGTCATCGCCATGTGCATGGAGGACGGCTCGATCCACCGCTTCCGCAGCCACGCCGTGGTGCTGGCGACCGGCGGCGGCGGCCGCGTCTATCAGTCGGCGACCTCGGCGCATACCTGCACCGGCGACGGCAACGGCATGGCGCTGCGCGCCGGCCTCGCGCTGCAGGACATGGAGTTCGTCCAGTTCCACCCGACCGGCATCTACGGCGCGGGCGTGCTGATCACCGAGGGTGCGCGCGGCGAAGGTGGCTACCTCACCAACTCCGAGGGCGAGCGCTTCATGGAGCGCTACGCCCCCTCGGCCAAGGATCTCGCCAGCCGCGACGTGGTCGCGCGCTCGATGGCGATGGAGATCCGCGAGGGTCGCGGCGTCGGCAAGGAGAAGGACCATATCTTCCTTCACCTCGACCATATCGATCCCAAGGTGCTGGCCGAGCGCCTGCCCGGCATCACCGAGACCGGCAAGATCTTCGCGGGCGTCGACCTGACCAAGAAGCCGCTGCCGGTGGTGCCGACGGTCCACTACAATATGGGCGGCATCCCGACCAACTATCATGGCGAGGTCGTGCAGCTGCGCGACGGCAACCCCGATGCGGTCGTCGCTGGCCTGTTCGCGGTGGGCGAAGCGGCCTGCGTGTCGGTGCACGGCGCCAACCGCCTCGGCTCCAACTCGCTGATCGACCTCGTCGTGTTCGGCCGCGCCACCGGCCTGCGCCTCAAGGAGACGCTCAAGCCCAACACGCCGCACAATCCGCTACCCAAGGGCTCGGAGGAGTTCGCGCTCACCCGCCTCGACCATTTCCGCAACGCCAAGGGCGGCTCGCCCACCGCGGAGATCCGCAAGGACATGCAGAAGACGATGCAGCGCCACTGCGCCGTGTTCCGCGACAGCGCGCTTCTCGCCGAGGGCGTCCAGCACATGGACCAGGTCTACAAGCGGATGGAGGACATCGACGTCACCGACCGCTCGCTGATCTGGAACACCGACCTGATCGAGACGCTCGAGCTCGACAATCTGATCGGCCAGGCGCTGGTGACGATCAAGGGCGCCGAGAACCGCAAGGAAAGCCGCGGCGCGCACATGCACGAGGATTTCCCGGATCGCGATGATGCGAACTGGATGAAGCACACCGTGGCGACGTTCGACGGCTGGGGCGGCAAGGGCGGCTCGACCACGATCGATTATCGGCCTGTGCACGAATACACGCTCACCGACGAGGTCGAATACATCAAGCCGAAGAAGCGGGTGTATTGAGTTGAGAGTGCCGGTCGCAGCCCTGCGACCGGTACGATCCGTCAGATCTCAGGCCGATATTCTACGCTCGCGCCTTGCAACGTCGCGCGAGCGCTCGCGACATCCATGCGCTCATGCATGATACGCACGATCAGAACGGCATCATCGCGCGTTCGATAGTAGATGTTGTGTGATCCGCTGCGCCATTTGCGCAAGCCGGGCGACACATTGGCTTGATCGCTGCCCGCGAGCGGCATCGCGGCGATTTGATCGATCGTATCGGCGATCGCATCAAGATACAGCTTCGCTTGAATCCTTCCCCAATGCGCGTCGGAATAGTCGCCGATCTCGCGCAAGTCGGATTGCGTCTGTGGCCGTATGTCGATCCGGCGCTTCAAGCGTCAGAGTACCGCTCTTCGATCCAGGCCCGCATGTTGAACGGAACGGCCGGCCCGCTCTCATCCCCCTGACGGATCGCTTCACGCAGTGCGTCCAATCGGCGCTGTTCATCCTCCAGCAGCCGCAATCCCGCGCGGATTACCTCGCTGGTCGATCCATAACGGCCCGATTCAACCTGCTCAGCGGCAAAGGCCAGGAAGTGCTCGCCGAGGGCGACGGAAGTGTTCTTCGCAACCATTCTCAGAATGTACCAAATTCTGGTATCGCATTTAATGCCGCACACCGCTTGACGATCCCCCCATCGCATCCCCAACTTGCCCGAACATCTCCGGGGGGAAGTCGATGCGCTCGATGTTGCTGCCGTTGGTCGTCTCGCTTGCGTTTCTCTGCGCGCCCGCGGCTTCGCAGGTCTACACCCCACCCCAGCACACCGCCCCGCCCCCGCCCGGTATCGCCCGCTCGACTCCCTTCGAGATCGTCCAGCAGGCCGATGCCGGCACCCAGATCGAGCGCGACCGCCCTGCCCGCCACGCGCTTGCCGAACATCGCCGTCTGGCCAGGGCGCTCGCCACGCTGCTCCCGCACCGCAAGGGGGTGATCGACGCCTATGTCCTGTCGGTCGCGCTCGACAGCGATCCGGTGTTCGGGCGCGAGGCGCGCGAGGCGGGCAAGGTGCTGTCGCGCCGCTATGGCGCGGCGGGCCGCGCGCTGGTGCTCGGCGGCTCCGATGGGTCGGCCCCCAGCCCGCTGCCGATGGGGTCTCCGGCCAATCTGGAGGCCGCGCTCGCGCGCATCGCCGAGCTGATGGACCCGGCCGAGGACGTGCTGATCCTCTATGCCACCAGCCACGGCGCGCCGTTCGGCGTCGTCTATAACGACGGCAATGAAGGCTATGGCGCGGTCTCGCCCAACCGGCTGGCGCGGCTCCTCGATACGCTGGGGATCCACCGCCGGCTGCTGATCGTCAACGCCTGCTATTCGGGGGTGTTCGTGCCCGTCCTCTCGGGCCCGCAGACGATGGTCGTCAGCGCCGCGGCCTCCGATCGTTCCTCCTTCGGCTGCGTCGCGGAGAATGACTGGACCTTCTTCGGCGACGCGCTGATCAACCGCGCGCTGCGCAAGCCCCAGCCGCTCGATCCCGCGATCGTCGAGGCGATGACGCTGATCTCCGGATGGGAGCGGCAGGGCAACCTCAAGCCTTCGATACCCCAGATCAGCACCGGTGTGGAGGTTCAGCAATGGCTCGCGCCGCTCGAGGCGCGGATGCCGAAGGTCGCAACCCAGCCGGTCGGGCGTCCCTCGGTGGACAGCCTCGGCGCGCTGCAACGCTAGGGAACCGCGGTGCGGCGCCGCTGGTTGCGCGCATATGACCGACGCTTCCCGCTATCCGCTGCTCGCACGCCCGCACGTCAATCTCAACGGCTCGGTCGATCACGCGATGGTCGCCGATTTTCGCAGCCAGCTCGCCGCGGCGCCCGCCGAGGGAACGCTGGTCGTCGCGCTCTCCACCCTCGGCGGCGATCCCGAGGCGGCGCGGCTGATCGGGGACGAGATCCGCCTGATCCGCGACTATACCGGGCGCGAATTCCTGTTTCTGGGCAAGGTCGCGGTCTATTCCGCGGGCGCGACCCTCATGGCGCACTTCCCGGCCGAGAAGCGCTTCCTCACCCGCGGCACGCGCATCATGGTCCATGAGCGCCAGCTCACCACCGACATCCATCTCTCCGGCCCGCTCAAGTCGCTCCCGGCGACGCTCAAGGCCAAGCTCAACGAGATCGAGGAGTCGATCCGCATCGAGGAAGAGGGGTTCCGCGACCTGATCGCGGGATCGAACATCAGCTTCGACGAGGTTGAGAAGCGGGCGCCCGCCAATTGGTATATCGAGGCCGAGGAAGCGCGCGAGCTCGGTCTGGTCCTCGACATCATCTGAGCGGCGGCAATCGAAGCGTTTGCAGCACCGCCCCCGCTTATGTATCTGACCCTCCAAATCGAGGGGCCCGGTACTGTCGCGCCGCGCTCCAGCAGACACGGTACGGGGTTTCACATGGCTGATTTCGTCCTTCCCAAGAACAGCAGGATCACAAAGGGCAAGAGCCATCCCGCCCCCGCGGGCGCGGGCCGCACCAAGACCTTCACCATCTACCGCTACGATCCCGACTCGGGCGAGAATCCGCGCTACGACAATTTCGTCATCGACCTCGACGATTGCGGGCCGATGGTCCTCGACGCGCTGATCAAGATCAAGTCGGAGGTCGATCCCTCGCTCACCTTCCGCCGCTCGTGCCGCGAAGGGATCTGCGGTTCGTGCTCGATGAACATGGACGGCAAGAACGGCCTCGCCTGCACCACCGCGATCGAGGACATCAAGGGCGATATCCGCATCACCCCGCTGCCCGCGATGGACGTGATCAAGGACCTCGTCCCCGATTTCACCCACTTCTACGCGCAATATGCCTCGATTCAGCCCTGGCTGAAGACCGTGTCGCCCGCTCCCTCGGGCAAGGAGCGGCTCCAGTCGCCGGAGGACCGCAACAAGCTCGACGGCCTCTACGAGTGCATCCTGTGCGCCTGCTGCTCGACCAGCTGCCCGAGCTACTGGTGGAACAGCGACCGCTTCCTCGGCCCGGCGATCCTGCTCCAGGCCTATCGCTGGCTCGCCGACAGCCGCGACGAGGCGACCGGCGACCGGCTCGACGAGCTCGAGGATCCGTTCCGCCTCTATCGCTGCCACACGATCATGAACTGCGCGAACGTCTGCCCCAAGGGCCTGTCGCCCGCCAAGGCGATCGCAGAGATCAAGAAGATGGAAGCCGAGCGCATCGTTTGATCGCGCGCGCCGCCCTCGCCCTGCTGATCGCGCTGGCGCTTCCCGCCGCGGCGCAGGAAAGCGAGCCGGTCGCGCCCGGCATCTGGCTGATCGAGGGCGGCCATGAGCCGGGCCGCCAGCCCGACGGCAATTCCGTTCTGATCGAGGGGCCGCACGGCCTGCTGCTCGTCGATACCGGCCGCCATGCCAGCCATGCCGACAAGATCGAGGCGGCGATCGCCGCGCGCGGCAAGCCGCTCGTGCGGATCGTCAACACCCATTGGCATCTCGATCATGTCAGCGGCAATCTGACGCTCAAGGCGAAGCATCCCGGGGTGCGCGTCTCGGCGAGCGACGCGATCGACGAAGCGCTCACCGGTTTCCTGAAGCGCAGCGCCGATTCCGCCCGCCCCGCGCTCGAGGCCGGCAAGATCCCCGAACCGATGGCGAGCGAGGTGCGCGGCGATCTCGCGACTTACGCGCGAGGAAGCGAGCTGCGGCCGGACGATGCGGTCCGCAAGGACGTCACCATCGATGCGGGCGGGCGAAAGCTTGAGCTGAGGCTTGCCCGTCATGCCGCCACGGCGGGCGACGTCTGGCTCTACGATCCGTCGAGCCGGGTGCTCGTCGCCGGTGATCTCGTCACCGATCCCGTCCCGTTCCTCGACACCGCCTGCCCCGCTGGCTGGCTGAGGGCGCTCGATGCCCTTGCCGCGACGCCGTTCGTCACCCTGATCCCGGGACATGGCAAGCCGATGAGCCGGCTCGTCTTCCAAAGCTGGCAATCCCGGTTCGCACGCTTTCTCGATTGCGCGCGCGGGAAGCTCAAGCCGAGCTATTGCACCACCCAGATGTTCGACTCGACCAGCCGCGAGGTGCCGGCCGACCAATTGCGCGTGCTCACTATGGGTTCCTATTACGTCGAACGCATACGCAGCGGCGAGCTGGACAAGAACTGCCCAAGATGACCGATAGCCCCTTCGTCTATGGCGACGATCCCGACCTTCCCGGATGGAAGCGCTGGGAGCTGCGCGACCCGACCCGCTTCAACGGCTTTCTCGGCCCGCTCGCGGTCAGGCTGGTCGACGGCAAGGCGCTGGTGCGGATGGTGCCCGAGCGGCGCCACTCGAACCTGCGCGAATCCACCCATGGAGGGGCGCTGCTCGGCTTCATGGACGTCGCGCTGTTCGCCGCCGCGCGCAGCTTCGGCACGATCGACGCCGGCGGCGCGGTGACGCTCGACCTGTCGGCCCAGTTCATCGGCACCAGCACGATCGGCGAGCCGATCGTCGCCGAGGTCGAGCTGTTGCGCGAGACCGGCCGGATGCTGTTCATGCGCGGGCTGGTGAAGCAGGACGCCAACGTCCTCGCCAGCTTCTCCGGCACCGTCCGCAAATCCTCGCCAAAAGCATGACCAAGGTTCTCGAACGCTATCAGGCGCTGGTCGCCGCGGGCGAGCTTCGCGAGGATCCCGATCAGGCGGCCGCCGCGCGCCGCCTCGACACGCTCGCGCACGAGCTCGAACAGGGGCCGCGCAAGGGCAGCGTGCTGTGGCGCCTCGCCCGCCGCGCGCCCGAGGCGCCCAGGGGCGTCTATCTGTGGGGCGGCGTCGGCCGCGGCAAATCGATGCTGATGGACCTCTTGTTCCAGACGGTGAAGATCGACCGCAAGCGCCGCGTCCATTTCCACGAGTTCATGATCGAGGTCCACGCCCGCATCGCGCAGGAGCGCAAGAAGGAGGCCGGCGACCCGATCGTCCCCGTCGCCAAGGCGCTGACGGAGAATCTCCGCCTGCTCGCCTTCGACGAGATGGTGATCAACAACACCGCCGACGCGATGATCCTCAGCCGCTTGTTCACCGTGATGATGGCCGAGGGGCTGACGGTGGTCGCGACGTCCAACCGCCCGCCCGACGACCTCTACAAGGACGGGCTTCAGCGCGACAGCTTCCTGCCCTTCATCGCGCTGCTCAAGGACAAGCTCGATGTCGTGCCCTTGAACGGCCCGACCGACTATCGCCGCGACCGGCTCGGGCGGATGGACACCTGGCTGGTGCCCAACAACCCGGCCAACACCGCGACGCTCTCCGCCGCCTTCTTCCGCCTCACCGACTATCCGGTCGAGGACCGCGCCAACGTGCCGTCCGAGGATATCGAGGTGCAGGGCCGCACGCTGCATGTGCCCAAGAGCCTCAAGGGCGTTGCGGTCTTCTCGTTCAAGCGGCTGTGCGGCGAGGCGCGCGGCGCCGCCGACTATCTCGCCATCGCGCGCCGCTATCACACCGTGATCCTCGTCGGCATCCCGCGCCTCGGCCCCGAGAACCGTAACGTGGCCGCGCGCTTCGTCACGCTGATCGACGCGCTCTACGAGCACAGGGTCAAGCTGCTGGCGATGGCGGATGCGTCGCCGATGGGCCTCTACGCGCAAGGCGACGGCAAGTTCGAGTTCGAGCGCACCGTCAGCCGCCTGATGGAAATGCAGTCCGAGGAGTATCTGGCGCAGGGGCATGGGAGCGAAGCCTGAACCCTGAACGGATTGAGAAAATCCACGCCGGTGCATCGGAAATCCTCCCCCGCCGGGGGGAGGTGGCATGCGAAGCATGATGGAGGGGGAGGTCGGCGACGTTCTAGCGATGGGAGCCCCCTCAGCCGCCTCCCCCTGCCGGGGAGGATAGCACCGATCTATCCTACCCGACCACCGCCTTCGCCAGCACCTCCCCCCGCCCCGTCAGCCCATAGAGCGGCACCGGCGGGAACCGGTCCTCCAGCCGCCGCCGCACCAGCTTCCGCCCGATCATCGCCTGCAGCGTCAGCGACAGCGCGCGCGGCGTCACCGGCGACAGCCGCGCCTGCAGCGCGTTGAACCGCGTCCATTCGTCCTCCAGCCCGCCCGCGACCGGCAGGGTCCAGCGCGACAGGTCGGGCGCTTCCAGCCCCAGCCGCACGCGCACGTCCTCGATCCGCTCGCACGCCGCGCCGATCGCGCGCCCGGCTTCGCTCAGCACATATTCGGGGCGCAGCGGGTGGCCATGGCCGGGATTGGGCATCGCCCATCCTCGCTCGCGCAGATAGGCGAGCGTCCGCGTCAGGCTGTTGCGCGACAAGCCGAAACGCCGCTCGATCACCGCAAAGCGCGATCCCTGCTCGCGGCTCAGCAGCGCCAGCACCGGGATCGCCCAGCGGCTGGCGCTGAGCATTTGCAGAACGGCAGGCGAAGGAACCGGATCATCCACGGACTTGACCATTTCGCAATCTACTATACAAACGGAACAATAGATTCGGGAGGATGAAATGGCAAGCTCTGCAACGACCGAAGCCGCCACCGCCACGGCGATCGCCTATGACGGCGGCCTTACCTGCGCGCTCAACGTCACCAGCTTCGATCGTTCGATCGACTGGTACACGAACATCCTCGGCATGAAGCTGCTCTACCGCATGGACGAGATCGCGTGGTGCGAGCTCGAGACCAGCGTGGCGCGCGTCACGGTCGGCCTGTCGCAAGTCGAGAGCGTGCCGGCGGGCGGGGGCGCCACGCTCACCTTCGGCGTCCATGACATCGAGGCAGCCAAGGCATCGCTTGACGCCGCGGGCGTGCGGCAGGACGGCCCCATCGCCGACGTGCCCGGCATGGTCCGTTACCTCACCTTCTACGACCCCGACGGCAATGCACTGATGTTCTATCAGGACATGTCGGGCGCAGGCCCGGCTTGACAGGCCTGCGTAACAACATGTCACGCAATTCCCAACGCTGCGAAATTTCGCTATAGAAAGGCACCGAAAGCGGCCGCCGCGCATCGGCTATTGCAATTAATTCGCAAGTGCAAAGATTTCCTTGACAAGCACGATTCGGCTGTTGCCGCAGGGGTGCAAAGCGCCTAAGGCGCGGGCGTTCCCTGCGGCCCGGAGAGTCATGGAGCCGCCCAACCTTGTCTAGGGAGGCTCATTTGGCCCGCAAGAAGATCGCCCTTATCGGCGCCGGCAATATCGGCGGCACGCTCGCCCATCTCGCAGCGCTCAAGGGCCTCGGCGACATCGTCCTGTTCGACGTGGTCGAGGGCGTTCCGCAGGGCAAGGCGCTCGATCTGTCGCAGTGCGGCCCGGTCGAAGGCTTCGACGCCAGGATCACCGGCAGCAACGACTATGCCGACATCGCGGGCGCGGACGTCATCATCGTCACCGCCGGCGTCGCCCGCAAGCCGGGCATGAGCCGCGACGACCTGCTCGGCATCAACCTGAAGGTCATGAAGGCGGTCGGCGAGGGCATCGCCGCCAACGCCCCCGACGCGTTCGTCATCTGCAGCACCAACCCGCTCGACGCGATGGTGTGGGCGCTGCGCGAGTTCTCAGGGCTCCCGCACAACAAGGTCGTCGGCATGGCCGGCGTGCTGGACTCGGCGCGCTTCAGCCACTTCCTCGCGGAAGAGTTCCAGGTGTCGGTCAAGGAAGTGAACAGCTTCGTGCTCGGCGGCCATGGCGACACGATGGTCCCGGTGGTCGAATATTCGACCGTCGCGGGCATCCCGATCCCCGATCTCATCAAGATGGGCCGCTCGACCAAGGAGCGCATCGACGCGATTGTGCAGCGCACCCGTTCGGGCGGCGGCGAGATCGTCGGCCTGCTCAAGACCGGCTCGGCCTTCTACGCCCCCGCCACCAGCGGCATCGCGATGGCCGAAGCCTATCTCTACGACCAGAAGCGCCTGCTGCCCTGCGCCGCGCACCTGACTGGCCAGTACGGCGTCGATGACCTCTATGTCGGCGTTCCAGTGATCATCGGCGCCGGCGGCGTCGAGCAGGTCGTCGAGATCGAGCTGGACGCGGAGGCCAAGGCCAACCTCCAGGTCTCGGTCGACGCGGTCAAGGAACTGCTGGTCGCCTGCAAGGGCATCGACAGCTCGCTGGGCTAAGGATCTGGTGCCGGCACTCGCCGCCTTTGCATTGATCGCAGCGACGGTCGGAACGGCGCAGGCCAGCCCTGCGCCGTCGCCGTTGTTCGGCGCGTTCAAGGCGGCGTGCTTCGGCATCGACAAGTTCGACGGCATCAGCGCCGCGGCGACCGCCGCGGGCTGGACCGAGATCGCCGAGGCGCAGGCCGATCCGCGCGTCGTTGCGATCGTCGGCAAAGGCCGCGAGGCGATGCGCAAGGAAGCGCCCGAGGCCAAGGTCTCGGGCCAGATGTTCCGCCAGCGCTTCGACGGACGCGACGTGTGGCTGGTCACCAGTCGCATCCAGACCGGCAAGGGTGGCTGGGCCAATGGCTGCCGCGCCTATGATCTCGACGCCCCCGCCGCCCCGTCGCGCGAGGCGATCGACGGATGGGTCGGAACAGCACCAACCACCATTCAGGCCAACGGCACCGCCAGCAAGCGGCGCTGGGAGCCGTGGCAGCCGGGCGTCAGCCTCGAAATCACCTACGTGCCGCGCGGCCATCCGCTCGGCGCATCCTATGGTATCCAAGGGCTGGTTTTCGTCAGCCAATCAACCGGAGGTTTCTGAATGTCGATTCTGATCGACCGTAACACCAAGGTCATCACCCAGGGCATGACCGGCGACACCGGCACCTTCCACACCCAGCAGGCGCTGGCCTATGGCACGCAGATGGTCGGCGGCGTGACCCCGGGCAAGGGCGGCACTGAGCATATCGGCCTGCCCGTGTTCGACACCGTCGCCGAAGCCAAGGACAAGACCGGCGCCGACGCCTCGGTCATCTATGTTCCGCCGCCCTTCGCCGCGGACTCGATCCTCGAGGCGATCGACGCGGAGATCCCGCTGGTGGTGTGCATCACCGAGGGCATTCCGGTGCTCGACATGGTCAAGGTCAAGCGCGCGCTCAGCGGCTCGAAGACCCGCCTGATCGGCCCGAACTGCCCCGGCGTGCTGACCCCGAACCAGTGCAAGATCGGCATCATGCCGGGCAGCATCTTCTCCGAAGGCTCGGTGGGCGTTGTCTCGCGCTCGGGCACGCTTACCTATGAAGCCGTGTTCCAGACCACCAATGCGGGCCTTGGCCAGACCACCGCGGTCGGCATCGGCGGCGATCCCGTCAACGGCACCAACTTCATCGACGTGCTCGAGCTGTTCCTGGCCGACGAGGCGACCAAGTCGATCATCATGATCGGCGAGATCGGCGGCGACGCCGAGGAGCAGGCCGCCCAGTTCCTGATCGACGAGGCGAAGCGCGGCCGCAAGAAGCCGATGGCAGGCTTCATCGCGGGCCGCACGGCGCCTCCAGGCCGCCGCATGGGCCATGCCGGCGCGATCGTGTCGGGCGGCAAGGGCGATGCGGAGAGCAAGATCGCGGCGATGGAAGCCGCCGGCATCCGCGTTTCGGCATCGCCGAGCGAGCTCGGCTCGACGCTGGTCGAAGTGCTGAAGGGCTGACGGGGCCGTCGCCCCAGCGAAAGCTGGGGCCTCGTGCCGCAAGCGCGCGGCCAAAGGCTTGAGACCCCAGCTTTCGCTGGGGTGACGAAGGAATGAAGACATGGGCGCTGAGAGCCTGGATTTCGCTGACATCGCCGGTGGCGTGAGCCCCGCGTTCGTCGAGACGCTGTACGCCAAGTGGAAGGCGGACCCTTCGTCCGTCGAGGCTGGCTGGCGCGAGTGGTTCGACGGGCTCGAAGGCACCGTCAACGGCCCCAGCTGGGAGCGTCCCAACTGGCCGCTCAGCGACACCGACGCGCTCACCGCCGCGCTCGACCCGACGCAGATGGAGCCGGCGCCCAAGCCCGCCCGTGGCGGCACAGCCCCTGCACCGGCAGCGGCGCCCGCCGCCTCGGCCGCCGACATCGCGCGTGCCGCGAACGATTCGATCCGCGCGATGCTGCTGATCCGCACCTATCGCGTGCGCGGCCATCTCGCCGCCAACCTCGATCCGCTCGGCCTGTCGCACCAGAACCTGCCCGCCGACCTGACGCCCGAATATCACGGCTTCACCGCCGCCGATCTCGATCGCCCGATCTATCTCGGCGGCACGCTGGGCCTCGAAAAGGGCACGGTGCGCGAGATCGTCGAGATCCTGCGCCGCAATTACTGCGGCAATGTCGGCCTCGAATATATGCACATCGCCGATGTCGAGGAGCGCCGCTTCCTGCAGGAGCGCATGGAGGGCAAGGACAAGGCGATCGAGTTCACGCCCGAGGGCAAGAAGGCGATCCTGTCCAAGGTGATCGAAGCCGAGCAATGGGAGAAGTTCCTGGGCCGCAAGTACGTCGGCACCAAGCGCTTCGGCCTCGACGGCGGCGAATCGATGATCCCGGCGATGGAAGCGATCATCAAATATGGCGGCGCGCAGGGCGTGCGCGAGATCGTCTACGGCATGGCGCATCGCGGCCGCCTCAACATGCTCGGCACGGTGATGGCCAAGCCCTATCGCGTCATCTTCCACGAATTCGCCGGCGGCTCGGCCCATCCCGACGACATCGGCGGCTCGGGCGATGTGAAGTACCACCTCGGCACCAGCACCGACCGCGAGTTCGACGGCATCAACGTCCATATGTCGCTGGTCGCCAACCCCTCGCACCTCGAAGCAGTGGATCCAGTGGTGCTCGGCAAGGTCCGCGCGCAGCAGACCAACCGCAACGATCTCGAGGAGCATGAGCAGGTCCTGCCGGTGCTGATTCATGGCGACGCGGCGTTCGCGGGCCAGGGCATCGTCTGGGAGTGCCTCGGCTTCTCGGGCATCCGCGGCTACAATACCGGCGGCTGCATCCACTTCATCATCAACAACCAGATCGGCTTCACGACCAGCCCGCAATTCGCGCGCTCATCGCCCTATCCGTCGGATGTCGCCAAGGGTGTCCAGGCGCCGATCTTCCACGTCAATGGCGACGATCCCGAGGCGGTGACCTTCGCCTGCAAGATGGCGATCGAGTTCCGCCAGACCTTCAAGCGCGACATCGTCATCGACATGTGGTGCTACCGTCGCTTCGGCCACAACGAAGGCGACGAGCCCTCATTCACCCAGCCGCTGATGTACGCCAAGATCAAGGGCCATCCCGGCGTCAGCGACCTCTACGCCAAGCGGCTCGAGAGCGAAGGCGTCATCGACGGCGAATTCGCCAAGACCCAGGCGGCCGCCTTCACCGCGCATCTCGAGGACGAGTTCACCGCGGGCGCGAGCTATAAGGCGAACAAGGCCGACTGGTTCGGCGGCCGCTGGCAGGGCCTCGGCGCGCCGATGGATCCGGAGACCGCGCGCCGCAACATCGAGACCGGCATCGACAAGAAGCTCTTCGACAGTCTCGGCCGCACGCTGACCAGCGTTCCCGACGGCCTCACCCCGCACAAGACGTTGACCCGCGTGCTCGACGCCAAGGCAGCGATGTTCAAGTCGGGCGAGAATTTCGACTGGGCGACCGGCGAGGCGCTGGCCTTCGGCTCGCTGCTCTCGGAAGGCTATGGCGTGCGCCTGTCGGGCCAGGATTCGGGCCGCGGCACGTTCAGCCAGCGTCATGCCGTCTGGGTCGACCAGACCGACGAGCACAAATATGTGCCGCTGAACGAGATCCCGCACGGCCGGTTCGAGGTGCTCGACAGCCCACTCTCCGAGTACGGCGTGCTCGGCTTCGAGTACGGCTATGCGCTCGCCGATCCAAAGACGCTGGTGCTGTGGGAGGCGCAGTTCGGCGACTTCGTCAACGGCGCTCAGATCATGATCGACCAATTCATCGCCGCGGGCGAGGCCAAGTGGCTGCGCGCCAACGGCCTGGTGATGCTGCTCCCGCACGGCTATGAGGGCCAGGGCCCCGAGCACAGCTCGGCACGTCCCGAGCGCTTCCTCCAGCTCTGCGCGGGCGACAATATGCAGGTCGCGAACGTCACCACCCCGGCCAATTATTTCCACCTGCTGCGCCGGCAGATGCACCGCAACTTCCGCAAGCCGCTGGTCATCATGACGCCCAAGTCGCTGCTCCGCCACAAGCTGGCGGTCAGCAAGACCGAGGATTTCCTGGGCGAGACGCACTTCATGCGCATCCTCTCGGATCCCTCGGCGCCGGCGGACAAGGATGTGAAGCGCGTCGTGCTGTGCACCGGCAAGGTCGCCTACGACCTGATCGAGGCGCGCGACGCGGCGGGCGACAGGAACACCGCGATCATCCGCATCGAGCAGCTCTACCCCTTCCCCGGCGAGCCTTTGGTCAAGCGCCTCGCGCGCATGACCAATGTCGAGGAAGTGGTGTGGGCACAGGAGGAACCGAAGAACAACGGCTACTGGTTCTTCGTCGAACCCTATATCGAGGCATGCATGGTCGAGGCCGGTATCAAGCCGCAGCGCCCGCGCTACGCGGGCCGCACCCCGGCGGCATCGCCCGCCACGGGCCTGATGAAGCGCCACCAGGCTGAGCAGGGCGCGCTTGTCGCCGACGCGCTCGGCCACAATGTGCGCGAGGAAATCCGCCGCGCACGCAAGACCGAAGACACCAAGACCGCCGGCAAGGCCGGGGCGTAAGACTGATCCCCAGGAAGGACTGAACGATGGCCACCGAAATCCTCGTCCCCGTGCTGGGCGAATCGATCACCGAAGCGACGATCGGCGAATGGCTCAAGCAGCCCGGCGACGCCGTCGCCGCCGACGAGCCCGTCGCATCGCTCGAGACCGACAAGGTCTCGGTCGAGGTGCCCGCGCCTGCCGCCGGCATCATGGGTGCGCACGCCGCCAAGGTCGGCGACACCGTCAATGTCGGCGCGCTGATCGGCACGATCGAAGCCGGTAACGGCGCCGCAGCCGCGCCTGCCGCGGCTGCGCCCGCCACCACTCCGGCTGCCGCCCCCGCAACCCCGGCCGCTGCTCCCGCCGAGCCGGCGCAGGATGTCGAGGCCGCCGCGCTCTCGCCCTCGGTCCGCCGTGCGATCCTCGAGCATGGCGTCGATCCCTCGACCGTGCAGGGCACCGGGAAGGACGGCCGCATCACCAAGGAGGATGTGGTCGCCGCCGCCTCGGCCAAGCCCGCCGCCGCTCCGGCTGCGGCCCCCGCCGCTGCCGCCCCTGTCGCGGCGCCCGCAACGGGCGGCGCCCGCAACGAGGAGCGCGTGCGCATGACGCGCCTGCGCCAGACCGTCGCCCGCCGCCTCAAGGAAGCGCAGAACACCGCGGCGTTGCTCACCACCTTCAACGACGTCGACATGACGGCGGTGATCGAGGCGCGCACCAAGTACAAGGACCTGTTCGAGAAGAAGCACGGCGTCCGCCTCGGCTTCATGGGCTTCTTCGTGAAGGCCGCGACCATGGCGCTCAAGGACATCCCCGCGGTCAATGCGCAGATCGACGGTGATGAGATCGTCTATCACGACTATGCCGACATCTCGGTCGCGGTCTCCGCGCCGCAGGGACTGGTCGTCCCGGTGATCCGCGACGCCGACAAGATGTCGGTCGCGCAGGTCGAACGCACGATCGGCGACTTCGGCAAGCGCGCCAAGGACGGCACGCTCAAGATGGAGGAGATGAAGGGCGGCACCTTCACCATCTCCAACGGCGGCGTGTTCGGCTCGCTGATGTCGACTCCGATCATCAACCCGCCGCAGTCGGCGGTGCTGGGCCTTCACCGCATCGAGGACCGCCCGGTCGTCCGCGACGGCCAGATCGTCATCCGCCCGATGATGTATCTCGCGCTGAGCTACGACCATCGCCTGATCGACGGCCGTGAGGCGGTGACCTTCCTCGTCGCGCTCAAGAACGCGATCGAGGATCCGACCCGCCTGCTGATCGATCTTTAATGATCCGAGCCTTTCACCTCGCTCTGGCTCTGGCGCTTATTGCCTCCACCATCTGGTGGACCGAGCTGGTCGAGGTGATCGGCTCCCTCGCTGCCTATGTCGCAATGGGCGCGTTGGTTCTTATCTTTGGCGCGGAAGTGAAACGTGCATTGCGTCCGAGGCTCGCGCCTCACCAGGAGCAGAAGAATGGCTGAATACGACTTCGACGTCCTCGTGATCGGTTCCGGACCCGGCGGCTATGTCGCTGCGATCCGCGCGGCGCAGCTGGGCCTCAAGACCGCGTGCGCCGAAGGGCGCGCGACGCTGGGCGGCACCTGCCTCAACGTCGGCTGCATCCCGTCCAAGGCGCTGCTCCACGCCTCCGAGCTGTACGAGGAGGCCGCGGGCGGCGCGCTCGCCAAGCTCGGCGTCAAGCTCGGCAAGGTCGAACTCGATCTCGAAGCCATGCACGCCCAGCGCCTCGACGCGGTCAAGGGCCTGACCGGCGGCATCGAATTCCTGTTCAAGAAGAACAAGGTCGAGTGGCTCAAGGGCTATGCCGCCTTCACCGGCAAGGACAGCGTCAAGGTTGGCGACCGCGAGGTCCGCGCCAAGAACATCGTCATCGCCACCGGATCGTCGGTCACCCCACTCCCCGGCGTCGAGATCGACCAGAAGGTCGTCGTCGACTCGACCGGCGCGCTCGAGCTGGCCAAGGTCCCCGAGCATCTCGTCGTCATCGGCGGCGGCGTGATCGGGCTTGAGCTTGGCAGCGTGTGGCGCCGCGTCGGCGCCAAGGTCACGGTCGTGGAGTATCTCGACCAGATCCTGCCCGGCTTCGACGCCGATGTGCGCAAGGAAGCCGCGCGCCTGTTCAAGAAGCAGGGCATGGAGTTCAAGACCGGCACCAAGGTCACCGGTGTCGCGGTCAAGGGCAAGAAGGCGACGATCACGATCGAGCCCGCCGCGGGCGGCGCCGCCGAGACGATCGAGGCCGACAACGTCCTCGTCTCGATCGGCCGCAAGCCCAATACCGATGGCCTCAACCTCGAAGCCGCCGGCCTCACCGTGAACCAGCGCGGCCAGATCGAGACAGACCACAGCTTCAAGACCTCGGTCCCCGGCATCTGGGCGATCGGCGACGTCATTCCCGGCCCGATGCTCGCGCACAAGGCCGAGGACGAGGGCATCGCGGTGGCCGAGAACATCGCCGGCCTCACCGGCATCGTGAACCACGACGTCATCCCCTCGGTCGTCTACACCATGCCCGAGATCGCCGGCGTCGGCCTCACCGAAGAGGCTGCCAAGGCCAAGGGCGAGGTCAAGATCGGCAAGTTCCCGATGGCCGGCAACAGCCGCGCCAAGACCAACCACGAGCCCGACGGCTTCGTGAAGGTCATCGCCGACGCCAAGACCGACCGCGTGCTCGGCGTGTGGATCATCACCAGCGTCGCGGGCACGATGATCGCCCAGGCCGCGCAGGCGATGGAGTTCGGCGCGACCAGCGAGGACATCGCCTATACCTGCCACGCCCATCCGACGCACAGCGAGGCGATCAAGGAAGCGGCGATGGCGGTGACGGGCAAGCCGATCCATATCTGACGCGCCGGCGACGCGATCAGCGCAGCTGATCGCGAGCGCACTAGGCGCGACCCCGGCCGGCGGCGCTCCAAGCGCCGTCCGGCGTCACGGCCTTGCCGTGACGCCCCGCCCTGCCCCCAAGTGGCGGAAACGCCTCGAAAACGAGGTTAGCCGTGCGCTAACCGGGACCTTGGCTGAAACCGGGACGTTCTGTGCGGATGCTGCGCCCCTTTCCCGCCTTCTCCGCCGTCGCCCTCGCCCTGTTCGCCGCGGGTTGCGGTGGTGGGGGTAGCAGCAGCGGCGGGGGCGTGGTGGTCGTGCCCACACCGACGCCCACGTCCACCGCGACGCCTGCCCCTTCGCCCAGTCCCTCCGCGTCGCCCCTGCCGACGAGCTGGGCGGGCGTCGCGGGCTATTATGATGTCCAGCCCGACATCGCCGGCTGCCGTGCGGGCACGCTCAAGTCCGCAGTAAAGGACGAGTTCCTCGCCCGGCTGAACGATATCCGCGCGCGCCACGGCCTCGCCCCGGTCGTCTATTCGGGCGACGAGGACGTTCAGCAGGCCGAATCATCGCTGATGATGGCCGCCAATGTCGCGCTCAGCCATACGCCGCCCACCAGCTGGCGCTGCTACACCAGCGGCGGCGCAGCGGGCGCGGGAGCGAGCAACCTGATCGGCGGCTGGGGCACGGGCCTCGGCTTCGACAGCGAGGACGACCTGCTCGCCGGCTGGCTGCGCGAGGGCGGCACCGCCTCGCTCGGCCATCGCCGCTGGATCCTCCATCCGTTCCTGCGCAAGACCTCCTATGGCCGCGTCTCGGCACTGCTGCCCGACGGCCGCCGCGCCACCACCGCCTCGATGCGCGTGTTCAGCTTCGTGAGCGCCGGCCCCGCGCCCTCGATCGTGCCGCCGTTCGTGGGCTTCCCGCAGGGCGACTATCCCTCGCGCTACTTCGCGCTGACCGACTATCTTTCCTTCTCGGTGGTGCCCAGCGCGACCAATAACGGCGCCGACCGGTCGGTCGACTTCTCGGCGGCAACCGTCACCGTGCAGGGGCCTTCGGGGACCCTTCCCGTCACCAACATCACCCGTGACAATGACGGCTACGGCATCGCCAACAACATCCAGTGGCGCGTCACCGGCCTCATCGCCAATACGAGCTATACCGTAACGATCGCCGGCGTGCGCAGCGCGCCGCAGGCAAGCTACAGCTACAATTTCCGGATCGTGCCGTAAGCGAACCGGCTTCTGCCAGCCGGCGCGCTCGGCTAGAGCGATACGATGTCTTCCCCCGTCACGCCCGCCGCCCTGGCCCAGCTCGGCACCGTGTTGCCGATGCTCGACCTGTTCGGCATCGCCGTGTTCGCCGCGACCGGCGCGCTGGCCGCGGCGGGGCGCGGGCAGACCCTGGTCACCGCGGCCTTCTTCGCGCTGATCACGGGCGTCGGCGGCGGCACGATCCGTGATCTGCTGATCGGCGCACCGGTGTGGTGGGTGCATCACCCCTATGTCGCCGCGCTATGCCTCGGCGTCGCGCTGCTGATCTGGGTGACGCCGCAGAAATGGTGGCATGGCGCCGCGCTCGACTGGCTCGATGCGCTCGGTCTCGCCGCCTATGCGGTGTTCGGCGCGGCCAAGTCGCTGAGCTTCGGCATCCCGCCGGTGCCCGCCGCGCTGATGGGCGTGCTCACCGCCTGTTGCGGCGGCATCATCCGCGACGTGCTGGCGGGCGAGCCGTCGATCCTGATGCGGCCCGAGCTCTACGTCACCGCCGCGGCGCTTGCCTCGGGCCTCTATGTGCTGCTGATGCTCTCCGGGCTCCCGCTGCTCGTCGCCGCGGTGATCGCCGCGATCGCCGGCTTCGCGCTGCGCGCCGCCGCGATCGCCTGGAAGATCAAGCTGCCCGCGTACCGGGGCAGGCGCTAGGGCGGATCGACATTCAAGATAAAGAGTTCACGCGGAGGCGCGGAGGCGCGAAGAGGTTTGGCGTTGGCGCGAAGCGCTCATCTCCCTTCCAGGGGTGCGTCAAGCGGTGGCGGTTGAAGACTGGACGGCGCTGACGCGCAGAATCACCTCTTCGCGCCTTCGCGTCTTAGCGTGAACCAATTCTTCTGCCGGTCCTCGCGGCGCGAATCGCCTGGGAAGGATCGGCGTTCAACTCCCCCTCCGGGGGAGGACTAAGAAGTGGCTCGATCCCAAATGTCGATCCGTCCTAAGGCTCCATCAGCCACTCGATCGCGGCATCGCGCCTGGCGAAGATGCCGAAATCAGGCCGCACCTTCTGGAGCCGCTTGACCTGCATGCGTCCCGTCGCGTTGGTCACCACGAAAGCAACCTTGCGCGCCCATAGCGCGCGCACCGCCAGATGATCGAAGCTGTGCATGAGGAAGTCGATCGTCGCGGTCGGCACCGCCGGAACCCCGGTCGCATCGTACAGCGTCACATGCTGGCCGATCTCGTCCCCAAAGGTCCGGATCGCGGCGCGCAGCTCCTCGCCCACCCAGCCCGAATCCTCCGGCGACAGGATCGCATGGACCTCGACGATCACCAGCTTGCGCGGGCGATCGACCAGTATCCGGTGCGTCAGGGGAGCATGCATGGCGCCGAGCCTAACGCGCCGCTACCGCCAAGTCATTCCCGGACGCGGCAATAATATGACGAATCGCGCCGTCAGTCGCGCACCACGCCGACCTCGCTGAACGGCCGCGGCTCGACCGGCGGCGTCGTCGCGTCGTTGAGCTCGCACTGCCAGATGCCGATATCGACCCAGCGGCCTTCCTTGAACCCGATCTCGCGCAGCTGCCCGGCGCGGCGGAAGCCGACCTGCTCGTGCGTGCGGATCGAATGGTCGTTGGGCAGCGAGATCACGCCGATCGCCTGGGTGAAGCCCTGGGCGCGCAGCGTGTCGATCAGCGCCTCGTACAGCAGCCGCCCGATCCCCTGCCCCTGCACGGCGCCCGCGACATAGACCGAGGTCTCGACGACATAGCGATACGCCGCGCGCTCGCGGAAGCGCGTGGCATAGGCATAGCCGAGCACGCCCTTGCCCTCGCCATTGGTCGCGACGATCCACGGGAACAGGCCACCGGAGGATTCCATCCGCGCGCGCATCTGCCGCGCGTCGGGCGGATCGAACTCGAAGCTCACCGTGCCGGTCAGCACATAGGGGGCATAGATGGCGGCGATCGCCGCGGCATCGGCCGGCTCGGCGGGGCGAAGCTGGATCACAGGCCGATCCTCCGCAGGGCCAGGTCGATCAGCCGGGCGTCCGCGCGCGCGTTGCTCGCGGCCGGTCCGAACGCCCCGCACTCCAGGCAGCGGGCCTGCATCGACGATCCCATCGCCAGCCGCTTCGCGTCGCCGAGCGCCTGCCCGAACACCGCGCGCCGGTCCGCCGCGATGCGGGCATAGAGGTCGCCGCCGCTCTCGGGCGCGGCTTCCTCTTCCTCGTCGCCGCCGGCGGCAAAGCTCGCGAACAGCTGCTCGAACCAGCCCGGCTCCTTCTCCAGATACGCGGCATGCACCTTGGCCGGATCGAGCTTCGCCCGCTTCGCCGCTTCGGCGACCGCATCGCTCAAATTGCCGAACCGGTCGACCAGCCCCAGCTGCCGCGCGGTGCCGCCGTCCCAGACCCGGCCCTGGCCGATCTCGTCCACACGGCTCGGGGTCAGCTTGCGCGACTGCGCGACGAGACCGATGAAGCGGCGATAGCCCTGCTCGATCCCCGCCTGCAGGATGCGCCCGGTCGGCTCGTTGATCCCGGCATAGAGGTCCGGCTGGCCGGTCAGCGGCGTGGTCTTCACCCCGTCGCTGGTCACGCCGATCTTGGCGAGCGTGTTCTCGAAGCTCGGGATGATGCCGAAGATGCCGATCGATCCGGTGATCGTGTTCGGCTCGGCGAAGATCACGTCGCCCGGCGTCGATACCCAATAGCCGCCCGATGCCGCCATGCTGCCCATCGAGACGACCACCGGCAGCCCCTGATTCTTGGCTTGCCAGATCGCCTGGCGGATGCGCTCGGACGCCAGCGCCGATCCGCCCGGCGAGTCCACGCGCACCACCAGCGCCTTCAGCTTCTTCTCGGCCAGCCCCTTGAGCAGCAGCGCCGAGACGGTGTCGCCGCCCGCGGTGCCCGGCCCGGCCTTGCCGTCGACGATCTCGCCCGCGACCGTGATCACGCCGATCGCGTCGCCGCTGGTCGATGCCGGATTGGCCTCGAGCCAGTTGGCGAGCTTGATGCTCTTGTAGCTGCCGGCGGGCTTGCCCGCATCGGCGCCCGCGATCTCCGCCACGCGCTTGCCGAACGCCAGCCGGTCGCCCAGCTTGTCGACCAGCCCTGCGTCGAGGTTCGCCTTGGCGATGTCGCCGCTCGCCGCCGTCACCACCGCGTCGGGCTGGGCGATGGTCTGCGCCAGCTTCGCCTTGGGCCGCGCCTTGGCGACCGCTTCCTGCCACTGGCCGAAGATCGCGCCGTACAGCGCCTCGTTCGCCGCCTTCGCCTCGGGCGACTGGCCGGTCAGGATGTACGGCTCGACCGCCGACTTGAACTTGCCGACCTTGTAGACATGCGTGGTGACGCCGAGCTTGTCGATCAGCCCCTTATAGTAGAGGCGCGACCCGCCCGGCCCGCTGAACAGCGTGCCGCCGAGCGGATTGACCCACACCTCGCTGGCGTTGGCGGCGAGCAGATAGCCGCTGTCGGTATAGGCGGTGGCATAGGCCAGCACCGGCTTGCCCGCCGCGCGCACCCGGCCGACCGCCTGCCCGACCTCGGCCACCGCGGCGGGATAGCCGCCCATGAACCGGTCGAGATCGAGCACCACCGCCTTGACCCGCGCGTCGCCCTTGGCGGCGTCGAGCGCGCGGACCAGGTCGCGCATCCGGTATTCCTTGATCGTCTCGCCGCCGCCGAACGCCGCGAACGGATCGGTCTCCGAAGGCTGCTCGACGATCATGCCGTCAAGGTTGAGCACCAGCGCGCCGTCCTTGACCGCCGCCGGATTGGGCCGTGCCGAAAGCACCGCGAACAGGCCGATGAAGAACAGCAGCATGAACAGCAGGACCAATGCGTCCTTGATCCCGACCAGCAGCTTCCATGCGCCGCGCACCAGTTTCACGTCTTCTGCTCCTCGGATGCCCCGCGCCCCTTGACGCACAGGTAAGGCTTTGGGGCAACCCCTAACCGCCCTGTGTTAATGAGGCAATACAGAGGGCGTTGCGGCCTGTCATTCGCGCGACGAAGGGCGCGTCCCGCCTCAACCTACAGCGACAGCCGCCACATCACCGAAATCCGCCAGTCTTCGTCGAACGCCGGATAGGGATCGTCGATCGCGGTGGCGGCCTCCAGCCCGATCTCGGCCTTTTCCTTGAACTTGATCCGTCCGCCGATCCCGGCCGAGGCCATCGACAGGTCGATGCGGGGATCCGTCCCCCGCGCGGCGATGCCGATCCATGCCCGGTCGGCAAAGGCATAGAGCTCGCTCGCGGCGAACGCGCCGCTCTTCACCGGCCGCACCGCCAGCTCGCCCAGCGCGCCCGCGCCCTTGTCGGCCGTCAGGAACGCGGTGTCGAACGCGCGGCCCAGCGCCTCGCCGCCGACAGGAAAGCGCTCCGCCGCGGGCAGCCGGTCGCCACTATACTGGCCCGACAGGTTGATCCGCACCGCGGCGCGCTTGCCCAGCGCCTGCGCGACGCTCGCCGCGCCGCTCACCTTGCGGAAGCCCTTCTCCGCGAACGGCTCGATCACCCGTGCGCCGAGCATGTCGATCCCCTGCGATGCTGCCGCGCTCACCGCCCAGGAACGTTTCTCGCGCGTGTCGCTGATCCCCGCGGCGAAGCGCACCGCGCGCGTGCGCTCGGTGGCGATCAAGTTCCCCAGCACGGCATTGTCGCTGTTGATCCCGTCCACGCCCAGGCTCACGTCCGCGGCGCGGTGAAAGCTGCGCACCAGCGGGTAGCTGAGCGAGACGCCGGCGAGCTTGGCGGTTCCCTTCCCCGCAAAGCCGCGCGGCCGCGTCTCGAGCCACGCGGCGTTCGCGGCGAAGGTCAGCCCGCTCGCGGTCAACGGCGCCTGATATCCCGCCGCGGCATAGCGATAGCGCTTGAAGTCGCTCGCCGCCGACAGGCCCAGCGTCAGCTGGTCGCCGTCCCCGGCCAGCCCGTAGAATTCCGCGTTGAGGTCGAACTGGCCGTCGCCGGTGAGATCGACCCCGCGGTTGCTGAAGCCCGCGCTGATCTTGCGCCGCTTCTGCCTGGGGGTGAGCGCAAGCGTGAGCGCGCCGTCATTCTGCGGATCGCTGAACTCGGGCTGCACGGTCAGGCCGGGGATCGACCGGATCAGCGTGAACTGCCGCTCGAACGTGCGGCGGGTCAGCGGGGCCTCGGTGGTCATCCGCCCCGCGCGCGCCGCGAGCAGCCGGTGCCGGCCCTGCGGCGCCCGCAGCTCGACCCGCGCGATCCGCCCCTCGGTCAGCAGCACGTCGACCACGTCCCCCGCAAAGTCCTGCTCGGGGATGGCGATCGTGTAGAGCGCGACGTCGCTGCGGCCATAGGCGCGCGACAAGGTGCCGGCGAGCTCGGCGAGCGTATCCCCGGTCATCGGCCGGCCCAGAAAGGCCTCCGCCGCGCGCGCCACCGGCCGCGGCGCCTCTGCCCCGCGGAACCGGATGCCGCGGATTGGGCGGCCCGTGCCTATGGCCGTGATCTTCGCGGGCTGGATTTCGGGCGCGGCCTTAGGCTGCGGCGCCGGGAGCCGCGGCCGGTCGATCCGGTTACGGTCGATCAGGCGCGTGCCGTCCTGCGGGTCCGCGGCAGCGGCCAGCGCCATCATCGCGGCCAGCATCATGCGTCTTTCCTCGCCATGGAAGGGGGCGCCCGCGCGGCACTGGCCGTCGCGGGCTTGAGTGACTCAGTTGTTCTTCTTGGGCGTCAGCCCGCCGAGCAGCCCGCCATTCTGGCCGTTCGTGCCCAGCACATTGCCCACGGTGCCGACGGTGGAGGTGACCACGCCCTTGGTCGTTCCGAGCAGGCCGGTCGTCGTGCCGTTCACGTCGAGCGCGACCAGCTTGCCGCCCGTCGCAGCGCTCACCGTCGCCAGCGATCCGGTGTTGGGGTTCTGCGCCAGCACGTTGAGGCCGATCAGCGGCTTCGACCCTTCCGGCGCGGCGATCACCTGCCCCTTGCCCAGGTCGATCGCGACCAGCGCGCCGAGCTTGCCGCCGACCCCGTCCAGGATCAGCCCGCCGGTCCCGCTGCCTTCGCCAAGGTTGACCAGCGTCTGGCCGGTCCCGTCGAGCACGCGCGTGACGGTGCCGGTGACGATCCCCGTCGCCGGAAGCTTGCCGTTCACCACCTGCGCGAGCCGGTCGTGCTTGCCGGCGACGCCGATCACGGTGTTGCCCGCGGTGACGAGCAGATTGCCGACCAGCCCGGTCGCGCCGCCCGAGCTGCCGCCGGACGAGCTACCGCCGGACGAGCTACCTCCCGACGAGCTGCTCGACCCGCCGGACGAGCTGCCTGAGCCGCCGGACGAGCTGCTCGACCCGCCACTGCTCGAACTGGACGGCGGCGGATTGTCGCCCACCCAGCCGACCCGATAGTTTCCGGAACTCTCGCACGCCGCCAGTGCCAGCGCCGCCGTGGAGGCGAGCACCAGCGCCGGCCAAATGGCCGTTCTCCCAGTCATGACACATCTCCTGTCCTATCGATACTTTGGCGTATCGATAATCTCGGAAAATTCTATTCGCGGCAGCAGGTTCCTTTGACTTGGAATAAATCGTGGTTACTGAAAGGTGTATTTCGATCTTACTTGCTCTCTACTGCCGCTGCGAAAGGTTCCTCGACCCGCCGGATTCTTTTCCGGACTCGCCGCGCAGCGGTTGACGACGCCGGGTCCGGCATCCATATGCCGCCCGCTGGCACTCACTTCAGGGGAGTGCCAACAACTTCAACCACTGTTCAGGAGAGCTCCATGAACTTTCGTCCGCTGCACGACCGCGTGCTCGTTCGCCGCGTCGAGGCCGAGGCCAAGACCGCCGGCGGCATCATCATCCCCGACACCGCCCAGGAAAAGCCGCAGGAAGGCGAAGTCGTCGCCGCCGGCTCGGGCGCCAAGGCCGAGGATGGCAAGGTGACCCCGCTCGACGTCAAGGCGGGCGACCGCATCCTGTTCGGCAAGTGGTCGGGCACCGAGGTCAAGGTCAACGGCGAAGACCTGCTGATCATGAAGGAAAGCGACATTCTCGGGATCATCGGCTGATCGCCTGACGACCCCTCGATAGTGTCAACCTTGTGTCAACTCTCAGTTTGAAAGGGTAGCCAGATGGCAGCCAAGGACGTCAAATTCTCGCGCGACGCGCGCGAGCGCATTCTCAAGGGCGTGGACATCCTCGCCGACGCGGTGAAGGTCACGCTGGGGCCGAAGGGCCGCAACGTCGTCATCGATAAGAGCTTCGGCGCGCCGCGCATCACCAAGGACGGCGTCAGCGTCGCCAAGGAGATCGAGCTCAAGGACAAGTTCGAGAACATGGGCGCGCAGCTGGTGAAGGAAGTCGCCTCCAAGACTTCCGATGTCGCCGGTGACGGCACCACCACCGCGACCGTGCTGGCGCAGTCGATCGTCGCCGAGGGCATGAAGTACGTCGCCGCCGGCATGAACCCGATGGACCTGAAGCGCGGCATCGACAAGGCGGTCCACGCCGCCGTCGAGGAGCTGAAGAAGATCAGCAAGCCCTGCACCACCTCGAAAGAGATCGCCCAGGTGGGCTCGATCTCGGCCAACGCGGACCCGGAGATCGGCAAGACGATCGCCGACGCGATGGACAAGGTGGGCAAGGAAGGCGTCATCACCGTCGCGGAGGCCAAGGGCCTCGAGACGACGCTCGAGACCGTGGACGGCATGCAGTTCGACCGCGGCT
>NZ_DASWTG010000057.1:0-28761 GCF_036402235.1 Sphingomonas sp.
ACATTGTGGGTGGCCGGGTGGGGGAGCGGGCCGGTGCCGACGGAGCGCGCTCTGCGCGCTCCCGAATCAAGCGCTCAGAAGGGGAACCAGCGGCTCTTCTCGCTGAACTTCATGTATCCGACATTGGCGCCCACCCGCCAGCCGACGCCCAGCCGCACCGGGATCAGCACCACGTCGCCGCGGCGCAGGTACGTGGCGGAGAAGCCGCCGACGAAATAGACGCGGCCCTCGCCCGCCGGGAAGCGCTTGTAGAGCTCCTGGCTGTCGTAGAGGTTGTAGACCAGCACGAACACCTTGTTGGCGTCGCCGCCGATGTCGAAGCCGACCGAAGGCCCGGTCCAGAACACCTTGCGCTCGCCCTCGACCGCATGGACCATCTGGCCCGAGCCGTAGCGCAAGCCCACGACGATCGCGCCCGAACCCTCGCTGCCCGCGATATAGGCATTGGGCTCGCCCTGATCCTTGAGGATGTCCTCGATCAGCGCGGCAAGGCCGCTCGCGCCCTTGCCGAACACGCCCTCGGCCGCGGCGACGATGCGGACCTGGTCGAAAGTGGTCGGCGCATCGGGCTTGGCGAGGTGCGCGCCGGTGGCCGCGGGGGCCGCGGTCGTTGCGGGCTGCTGCGCGGGCGTTGCGTCGGCGGGCGGGGCGGCATAGTCGGCGCCCGGATCGACCGGCTCGTCCATCGGCTGATCGGCCGGCGGCGGGGACTGGGTCTGCGCCGGGGGCGTCTGCGGCTGGTCGAGGTCGGCGTCGATCGCGCTGTCGGGATCGACCTGGCGGATCTGCGCAGCCGCGGGCGCCGCCGCGAGCGACGGCGCCGCCAGTGCCAAAGTGAGCCAGATCAACGCGCGCCGCATGGTAATTCCTCCCGCCATCATGGCATATTGAATCCGCTCCTGCTGTCCCGGCAATGAACCGGCGATGACCCGAGTCGATTTCGCGTCCACCCGAGTCGATCCGGCGACGAGCCGTGTGCAAAAGCCCCGTTGATCGCCCGCACGCGGCTCGCTATAGCCCCCGCTCCGCCGCTGGGCACCGGAGACGTGGGTGAGTGGCTGAAACCAACGCTTTGCTAAAGCGTCGTACGGGGAACCGTACCGAGGGTTCGAATCCCTCCGTCTCCGCCACCCGATCCCCAGCGCGCCGGCACGCTCCAAAATATGACAGACCTCCGGCCCCCGCGGTGCGCCTGCAAAAACCTTTCGCTCCGGCAACAAGCGGGACAGGCCCAATTCAGCGGACAGCCCCCAGACGCGCGGCTCAGTTGAACAGGAGCCACGAATGAATTTCCCCCGCCATGCCGGCGCCGTCTCGATTGCCATGGCAGCCATGCTTCCCGCGACCGCCGCCAACGCCGCACCGGCATCGCCTGCCAGAGGCGCGGCCACGCTGGCGGCGCAGCATTGGGATCTCGTCGAATGGAGCGGGCGCGATCTGCCCGAAGGCAAGCCGCTGCGCCTCGACTTCGACGCGAAGAGCGGCCGATTCTCGGGCACCACCGGCTGCAACCGGACGGGCGGCGCCTTCACGGTCAAGGGCAGCGCGATCCGGTTCGGCGGCAAGAAGGGCGGTTTCGCGAGCACGCTGATGGCCTGCCCCGAGCCGGCGATGGCGACCGAGCGCGCCTATGTCGACCGGCTTGGCGCGGTTACCCGCTATGCGATCGCCGGCGACCGGCTGGTGCTGCGCACCGCAAAGGGGGCGACGCTCACCTATCGCGCCGTGCACAAGCCCCCTGCCGACGCGCCTCGCAAGTTCATCCATGTCTCTGCCGAAACCCGGCCGTGCACGGGCGTTGCGCCGATGACCTGCCTGCAGGTGCGCGAGAAGGAGGGCGACGCCTGGCAGCTCCATTATGGCGGGATCGCCGGTTTCGATCCGCAGCCCGGGATCGAATATCGCCTGCGGATCATCGAGGAGAGGGTGAAGAACCCGCCAGCCGACGGCTCGTCGATCCGCTGGACGCTCGATCAGGTGATCGAGCAGCGGGTAGTCAAACCGTAGCGGGATGCCGGGGCGCCACCCTGCCCCGGCCGCGCGACATCTGCGTTGTCCGGCCTGGCTCCGGGCCATCCGTCGCAGGGATCGCAGCCCGCCTGCGTCAAGCGACTCGCAATCGTCATCGCTTGCTGGCATCCGGGGCGGCGATGCGCTCGTTGCTTCTCTTTCCGCTCACCCTGACTGTCGCGCCCGCGCTGGCGCAGGTGCGTGCCGTGCCCACCCAGCCCGCGACCGAACGCGAGGCGCTGCGCGGGGTCGAGGTGATCCTGCTCAACGAGGGCGCGGCCTCCGTGCCCGCCGAAGGCCCGCGCCAGATCGAGGTGACGGCGGCAGACGGCACGCGGATGACGCTCGAGCGGCTGCCGGCGCCTATGGCGACGATCGCGCCCGGCGGGTTCGCCAAGGCGCGCTACGTGCCCGTCGCCTATGCCGCGCGTCCGGCGCCGTCGACGGCGGGCGAGCTGCCGCCGGGCGTGGGCAGCGCCTATCCCGCCGATGCGCGCGCGGCCGCCGCTGCCGCCGTCCGGACGGATGCCGAGGGCGAGACCGAGGTCCGCCGCTCGGCGGGCACCGCGTCCGGCTTTCTCGCCCGCTTCACCCCGCACGAGCCCGTCTATGGCGTGTTCGGCCCGGGCGATTCGGGCGCGAAGCTGCAGTTCAGCTTCGCCTTCCAGCCATTCGGCGGCGAGAGCGCGCTCAGCGGCTTCAGGTTCGCCTACAGCCAGACGATGTTCTGGCGGCTCGACCTGCCCTCCGGGCCGTTCGCGCACACCACCTATTCCCCCGAGGTCTTCTATGAGAAGGCGATCGACGAGACCGCGACGTTCGGGGTCGGCTGGCGGCATGATTCGAATGGCGAGGGGCCGGCCACCTCGATCGATTCGAACCGCATCTTCGCGCGCTTCACCAAGGCGTTCGATCTCGGCGATGGCTGGCGCGCCGAGGTGACGCCGCAGGCCTGGGCCTATGTCGGCAAGCAGGGCGTGGCGCCCGATCTCGCGCGCTATTGGGGCAATGCCTCGCTCGGCCTCACCGTGCTCAAGCCCGACAGCGTCAAGCTCAGCCTCAACGTGCGCGGCGATTTCGAGACCGGGCGCGGCGCGGCCGAGCTGTTCGCCTCCTATCCGCTCGCCGATCTGGGCGGCGGTTTCGGCATCTATCTGTTCGGGCAGGGGTTCACCGGCTTCGGCGAGGCACTCGACGAGTATCGCCGCCGCGACACGCATGCGCGGCTGGGCATCGCGCTGACGCGCTGATCTTGGCGCGGGCGTCCGGTGCGCGCATAAGCGGCGGAAAGAGGAGAAACACGATGCGCATGATGATCCTTGCCACCCTCGCTTTGACCGCCGCCGTGAGCGCCGACGCCCAGATTGCAACCGGCGCGACCGCGCCCGATTTCACCACGCAGGGCGCGCTCGCGGGCAAGGAATTCACGCTGAACCTCAGGCGCCAGCTCAGGAAGGGGCCGGTCGTCCTCTATTTCTATCCCATGTCCTTCACGCCCGGGTGCAGCGCCGAGGCGCAGGCCTTCGCCGCGGCGACCCCCGAGTTCAAGGCGGCGGGCGCGACGGTGATCGGCATGGCCGCCGATCCGATCGACAAGCTCAAGGACTTCTCGACCAAGGATTGTGCGAGCAAGTTCGCAGTGGCGCAGGCGACCCCGGCGATCATCGACGGCTATGACGTGGCGCTCAAGCGCGATGGCGCCAAGACCGCGATGACCAGCCGCACCAGCTTCGTCATCGCGCCCGACGGCAAGGTGATCTACGCGCACAGCGAGATGAGTCCCGCGCCGCACATCCGCAACACGCTGGCGGCGGTGAAGGAATGGCGCGCCAAGCAGCGGAAATGACGGCGATTAATATGCTTATTAGCCGCGTAACGATTTCACCGGATTTTAGCAGTTAGCGGCTAGACCCGTTCCATCGAGAGCGTTTTGCGGGCGCGTGTGTCGGCGCCCCGATGAGCGTGGGGATGGGATTCTATGACGGTGGCGAGAGCCGCTCGGGTTGACGGTGCCGGCGATCCGGCCTGGCAGCTGTACGAGCGCATCGGCACATTCCTGCACGATCAGCGGCTGGACCCGGATCCGGCGAACTTCGCGTTCGCCTGGCATCTGCTCCATGATTCCGCCGGCCCGTTGGCCAAGGCGGTGGCGGCGCTGACCGATGGCGGGGTGCGGCTGACCAGGAGCGACATCGAATCGCTGGGCGTCGAATCGCCCGCGAGCGCGCGGCGCGTCCGCGAGAAGGCCGATGGCCTCGTCGCGCAGACGCAGATGCAGGTCGAGGGCTTTCAGGACATGGTCCAGGCGATGCATGACGAGACCATCGGCTTCGGCCGCGATCTCGCCCGCAGCGCCGACGCCATCCGCCGCTTCGGCAAGGGCGGCGAGGGCGCGATGCTGGGCGAGCTCTCCCGCGTCACCGCGACGATGCTCGAGCGGGTCCATAGCGCCGAATCGCGGCTCGAGAATGCGACGCGCGAGGCGATCGAGCTGCGCGACAAGCTGGAAGAGGCGCGCGACAATGCCCGCCGCGACCCGTTGACCGACCTGCCCAACCGCCGCGCGTTCGAGGAAGCCTATGCCGAGCTGGCGGCGGCCGGCGCCGGCATGTGCGTCGCGGTTTGCGACGTCGATCACTTCAAGGGCGTCAACGACCGGTTCGGCCATGCCGTGGGCGACCGCGTGCTCAAGACGATCGCCGAGACGCTTAAGGCAAGCTGCGGGGATCATCTCGTCGCGCGCTATGGCGGCGAGGAGTTCGCGATCCTGTTCGCGGCCACCAGCCTCGATTCGGCGCGGGTGACGCTCGACAATGCCCGCGCCACCGTCGCGGCCAAGCGCTATCGCCTGCGCGAGACCGATGCGCCGCTCGGAGAGATCACCTTCTCGGCCGGGTTGACTCTGGTCGCCGAGGGCGAATCGCTGGGCGCCAGCGTCGGCCGCGCCGATCGGCTGCTCTATGCCGCCAAGAAGGACGGGCGGAACTGCGTCCATGCTGCCTGATAGTTGGTAAAATTCACCAGCCATCTTGGTGAAATTTGCCGACTTCTTCAGCGGCGAGATTGCAATTCTTTGTAATTCAGATACTTACCAAAACTGGCACGGACCCTGCAATCCTCTGAGCATCCGCCGGACGGTCCGGCGGAACTGCAAAAGGGAACAAGATCATGGCACTCCGTTTCGACTCGCTCAGCCGCTACGCCTTCTCGCTGCTCGGCGCCGCCGCCTTCACCGCGGTCCTGATCGCCAACACCGTCAGCATGGGTCCGGTCGCCTGACCGGACCAGCCAGCAGGAGCAAGACAATGGCACGCCACATCCTCATCACCCTGGTTTCGTTCGGCCTCACGGCCGTGACGATCCTCCACACCACCGCCGTGCAGGGCTCGGGCATCATCGCCTGAGCCCCGCAGGCCCGAGGCGCCAATCAGGTGGCCCTGGGCCTAAGTTGCCTTAGGGTTATCGGCGCGCGACGAGTCGCCATTGCCGCCCCGCTGAATGAAGCTGATCCTCCCCTCGGGTTCGAGGATCGCCCAAGCGACATCCTCCACATGCGCGATCCCGGCCAGCCGCATCTCCGATTCGATCTCGGCGCGGGTCAGCCGGTCGCGGCGCAGATTGCCCTTCACCAGCTCGCCATTGCGGATCAGCACGCGCGGCGCGCCTTCCACCACCCGCTGGGCGCCCGGCGAGAGATAGACCACCCAGCCGAGCACCACCGTCCAGAAGGCGAAGGTCGCGATCGCCAACGTCGCGCCGGTCAGGCTGAAGTCGTTGTGCGTGATCCCCTGCTGGATCAGGTCGCCCACCACCACCAGCAACACCAGCTCGAACGGGGTCATCTGCCCCAGCTCGCGCTTGCCCATCAGCCGCAGCAGCGCGAACAGGATCGCGAACATGACGGTGGCGCGGAGCACGATATCCATCAGGGCAGCACCGTGATCTCGACCGGGATCGCCGCAATCGGCCGATCGCCGTCATGCAGCCCGACGCTCCCCGAATTGCCTGCGAACAGGGGCGGGTTGATCTGTCCGTCCACCTTGATGTCCAGCACGTCGCCAGGCTTCATCGGGCCGTAGTGGAAGCGGAATGCGCGCTTCTCCGCCTTCTCCTCGGACGCGGCAGGGATCATCGTGTTGATCGTCATGTCGCGCCACAGCGTGGCGGGGACGACGATCACGGCGTCGGCGATCGGGGCTTTTGCGGTGACATGGATGCGCGTCTCGAAGAACATGCCGTTGCGCAGAACGCGCGGGGTATGGACCTCCAGCCGCGCGGCAGAGGCGTCCACGATCGCGCCGCGCGCCTTGCCGCCGCCGAATGCGCCGAGCAGCGCCGCCAGCAGGATCGCGCCAAGCACTGCGAGCGAGATCCAGTTGAGCCGCGCGCCGTGCCCGTCCGCGTCGCCAGGCGCGATGCCGTCGGGATAGGCGGAAGCGGATCGGGATGCTGCCATGACGGGGATGAAACGATCTGGCGGGGCAAGGTTTCCATCGGACGGAACCCCGCACCCCGCCCGCCGGTTCTTTGCACGGGGGCCAGCGGAGTGAGACCGATGACCGACACCGCCGAGATGATCCATGAGGACGCGCTGCCCGGCAACGAGCACAGCCTGGACCCCAAGCCGCAATGGCATCCGCGCTATCCCGGCTCGGGCCGGCTTCAGGGCAAGGCGGCGCTGATCACCGGCGCCGACAGCGGCATCGGCCGCGCCGTCGCCGCGCTGTTCGCGCGCGAGGGCGCGGATGTCGGCATCCTCTACCTGCTCGAGGACCGGGACGCGGAAGATACCAGGGCAATCGTCGAGGCCGAGGGGCGCCGTGCGATCACGATCAAGGCGGATATCGGATCGAGGAAGATGTGCGACCGCGCGGTCGCGCAAATGATCGAGGCGTTCGGGCGGCTCGACATCCTGATCAACAATGCCGGCGAGCAGCATCCCGACAAGGACATTCGCGACATCACCGAAGAGCAGTTGCTGCGCACCTTCCAGACCAACATCTTCGGGATGTTCTATCTGGTGCAAGCCGCGCTGCCGCACCTTGGCCAAGGCGCGGCGATCGTCAACTGCACCTCGGTGGTGAACTATCAGGGGTCGAAGGAGCTGCTCGACTATTCGAGCACCAAGGGCGCGATCACCGCCTTCACCCGCTCGCTGTCGGAGAATCTGATCGAGAAGGGCATTCGCGTGAACGCGGTGGCGCCCGGGCCGATCTGGACCCCGCTCAACCCGTGCGGCGGCGCCAGCCCCGAGAAGCTGGAGAAGTTCGGCGAAAACACGCCGATGGGCCGGCCCGGCCAGCCCAACGAGGTGGCGCCGAGCTTCCTGTTCCTCGCCTGCGAAGACTCGAGCTACATGTCGGGACAGGTGCTGCATCCCAATGGCGGGACAATCGTCAACGGATAGCGGCGTCAACGGGTAATGCCCGATCGTTCGACGGACGACCGTTGACGGCACGAGTCGCCAAGCGCATGTCGCCGCCATGCGCTTCTTCTCCGACAATGCCGCACCCGCCTGTCCCGAGGTGCTCGCGGCACTGGCGGTGGCGAATGTGCAGGATACCGCCTATGACGGCGACGCGCTGAGCCAGTCCCTCGATGCGCGCTTTTCCGAATTGTTCGGAACCGATGTCGCGGTGCTGTGGTTGCCCACCGGCACTGCCGCCAACAGCCTCGCGCTCGCGTCGCTCTGCCCGCCCTATGGCGGCGTGGTCTGCCACCGCGAGGCGCATATCCAGGCGGACGAGGCGGGCGCGCCCGAATTCTTCACCCACGGCGCCAAGCTGCTGCTGGCGGAGGGCGCGGGCGCGAAGCTGGGCGCGGATGCGATCCGCGCGGCGCTCGATCCGATCAAGCCGGGCGTCCATTGGGTTCAGCCGCACGCCATTTCGATCACCAACGTCACCGAATATGGCCTTGCCTATTCCCCGCAAGAGACCGCGGCGATCGGCGCACTGGCCAGGGAGCGCGGCCTCGGCTTCCATGTCGACGGCGCGCGCTTCGCCAATGCGGTGGCGCATCTCGGCTGCTCGCCCGCCGATCTCACCTGGCGCGCGGGGGTCGATGCGCTGAGCTTCGGCTTCATCAAGAATGGCGGCATGGGTGCGGAGGCGTTGCTGTTCTTCCGCCGCGACCTTGCCGATGCCGCGCGCGTGCGCCGCAAGCGCGCCGGGCACCTCCAGTCCAAAGGCCGCTTCCTGGCCGCGCAGCTGCTCGCGATGCTGACGGACGATCTATGGCTGCGCAACGCGCGCGCCGCCAACGCCGGGGCGATGCTGGTGGGGCAGGCCGCGGCCGCGCGTCTCGCGCATCCGGTCGAATCCAACGCCGTGTTCCTCAGGGTCACTTCCTCCGAAGCCGCGGCGTTGCGGGCGCAGGGCTTTGAATTCTACGACTGGGCGCCCGGCGTGGTGCGGCTGGTCGTGTCGTGGGATCAGGACGAAACCTCCGTCCGGCCGCTGGCCGACGCGGTCGCCGCGCTGGGCGCCCGGGCATGATCGGCAGGCAGACGCCCAATTCCGCGCGGCTCGCGGTGCTGATCCCGTTCGCGGCGGTGACGCTGATCTGGGGTTCGACCTGGATCGTCATCACCGGGCAATTGGGCGTGGTGCCGCCGACCTGGTCGGTCACCTACCGCTTCCTGATCGCCGGCGTCGCGATGCTGATCTGGGCGGCGATGACGCGGCAGCCGCTCAGGCTCGACGCACGCGGCGTCGGCTTCGCGACGCTGATGGGCGCGTTCCAGTTCGCGCTCAACTTCAACTTCGTCTATCGAGCGGAGATGCACGTCACCTCCGGCCTCGTCGCGGTGGTGTTCGCGCTGCTGCTGGTGCCCAATGCGGTGCTCGCGCGCCTCTTCCTCGGCCAGCGGATGGGGCGCCAGCTGGTGATCGGATCACTGATCGCGATGGCGGGCGTCGGGCTGCTCTTCCTGCACGAGATCCGCCGCGATCCGGCCGCGAGCGGGGAGGTGTATCTCGGCATCGGCCTGACCCTGCTCGGGGTGCTTTCCGCCTCGACCGCCAACGTCATGCAGGCGACCAGCACCGCCAAGCGCTATCCGATGGCGACGATGCTGGGCTGGGCGATGCTGCTCGGCGCGACGATGGACGGGATCTTCGCCTGGATCACGACCGGGCCGCCGGTGTTCGATCCGCGTCTGAACTACGTCGCGGGGGTGCTCTATCTCGGCATCTTCGGATCGGCGGTGTCGTTCCCGCTCTATTTCAGCGTGCTGCGCAAGATCGGTCCGGCCAAGGCGGCCTATACGAGCGTGATCATACCGGTGCTGGCGATGCTGCTCTCGACGGTCTTTGAAGGCTATCGCTGGTCGCTGCTCGCCGCTGCCGGGGCGCTGCTCGCGGGCGCCGGACTAGTGCTGGCGTTGAGGGCGCGCAGGCCCAACCGGTAGTCGCGGTAGCGCGGCTTCCAGCCGAGGATGCGCTTCGCCTTGCCGTTGGCGACGCGGCGATTCTCCGAATAGAAGGCGCGCGCGGCAGGCGAGAGGTTCGCGTCCTCTAGCGGCACCAGCGGCGGCACCGGCAGCCCGAGCAAGCGGCAGCCGAACGCGATCACATCGCTCTGCGGCGCGGGCTCGTCGTCGGCGAGGTTGTACGCGCCCGGCGGCGCGTCGAATCCGGCGATCACCCCGCTGGCGATGTCGTCGACATGCACCCGGCTGAACACCTGCCCCGGCACGTCGATCCGTCGCGCCTCGCCCGCGCGGATGCGGTCGAGCGGCGAGCGTCCGGGGCCGTAGATGCCCGGCAGCCGGAACGCGCGGGCGCCCAGCTTGAGCCACGCCGCATCCGCCACCGCCCGCGCGCTGCGTCGCCCGGCGCCGGTCGGGGCGCATTCATCCACCCACGCGCCGCCGGTATCGCCATAGACTCCGGTCGAGGACAGATAGCCGATCCACGCCCCAGCCGCTGCCAGCGCATCGCCATAGGCAGCGAGCACCGGATCGCCCTCGCCCGGCGGCACCGAGGACAGGATATGCGTCGCCTGTGCGATCTCGAACCGCACGCGCGTCGCGTCGTCGAACGCGATGCCGCCCGCGCTTCCGGTCGCCGCCACCCGCGCACCCGGCAGCCGCGCAGCGATTGCCGACGCGGCATAGCCGAGGCCGAAGATCAGGAGACGCACGAAATCCTCCCCCGCCAGGGGGAGGTGGCAGCCCCGGACTTGTTCCGGGGCTGACGGAGGGGGCGGACGCCAGAACGCGCGTTGGAGAGTCCTCCCCCTCCGTCGCCTTCGACGCCACCTCCCCCTGGCGGGGGAGGATTGAGTCTGATCGGCAACCGCGGGATACCGATACGGCCTAGGCGATCACTTCGCGCCATATCCGTCGTACAGCACGCCGAAGAAGTCGCCCTTGTTCCACGCCGGGCGGGCGTCGGCGTCGGCGATCTCGCGCGCGATGGCGTAGTTCGCCTCGATGAAGCGCACGCCCTGGTCCCATTTGATCTCGGGGTTGCTGATCTCGTCCGACGGGCGGTGGTAGCGGGTGGCGAGGAAGCGGTTGAACGCCTCGCCGCCCGGCCCGGCCATGCCCGGCCACAGGAACACCGACGGGATGCCCTGCTGGACGAAGCGGTAATGGTCCGAACGCACGAAGAAGCCCTGCTCGGGCATCGGGTCCTTGCCGACGCCGACGCCGACGCCAGCGGTCGCGCGCGCGACGATCGGGCCCAGCGTCGAGCGGGCCGCGCCGAAGGCGATCATGTCCTCGAACTTGTAGGTGATCACCGGCATGTCGAGATTGACGTTGGCCACCAGATCGGCCTTGGGCACGGTCGGGTTGTGCGCGAAATAGTCGGCGCCGATCAGCCCCTTCTCCTCCGCGGTGACGGCGAGGAACAGGATCGAGCGGCGCGGCGGCTTGCCCGACGCCTGGAAGCGCTTCGCTTCCTCGATCAGCGAGGCGATGCCCATCGCATTGTCCATCGCCCCGTTATGGATCGTGTCGCCGCGCTCGTCGGCCTTGCCGACGCCGACATGGTCGAGATGCGCGGAGAGCACGACCACCTCGTCCTTGAGCCTGGGGTCGCTGCCGGGGATGATCCCGGCGACGTTGCTGCTGGTCACCGTCTTGCGCTCGGTCTTGAGCGCGACGGCGAGCTTCGCGCTGCTCGCGAAGGGCGCGATCGCAGGCTTGCCGGCCTCGGCCGCCTTGACCGCGGCGGCCCAGCCCTTGTCGCCGCTGAACAATTTGGCCGCGCCCTTGATGCTGACCGAGGCGATGGTCGGCGTGCCCTTGGCCGGCAGATGGCCGTTGCCCTGCGCGTCGGCCCAGGTCATCCGCCACTCGTCCCACACCTCGGTCAGGCGGCTGAACGGGCGCACCTTGGCCGAGCTCGGGCTTTCGAGCACGATCACGCCGACCGCGCCCTTGCTCGCCGCGATCGCCGCCTTGTTGGCGTTGCTGCCGAAATGCGCGCGTTCCTCGCCGTCGAAGCCGCCGGGCGCGCCCGAGAAGATCGCGACGATCCTGCCCTTCACGTCCACGCCCTGATAGTCGTCGCGCTTGTACTGCGGTGCGACGATGCCATAGCCCGCGAACACCACGCCCGCGTCGATCACGGTGCTTTCCTTCTCCGGATTGCCGCCGGGGATGTAATCCTCGCCGAAGACGAGGTTGACCGGCCCCGCGCCGCTGCGGGTGACGGTCAGCGTGCCCTTGTCCGCGGGCCGGAAGCTCAGCAGCGGGACGGGCTGCAGGTAGCTGCCGTCGACGCCCGCGGGCTTGAGGCCGGCGGCATAGAATTGCGCGGCGACATATTGCGCGGCGATCTCATATTCGTTGGTGCCCGCTTCGCGCCCCTGCATCGCATCGCTGGCGAGGAACATGACATGCGCCTTCATCGCCGCCTGATCGGCCGGAAGAGGCGCGTTGACGAAGGCGTTGGTTTCGGCCGCGGTCGGCGCCTTGGGCCTTTCGGGCGTGGCTTGAGGAGCGGCTTCCTGGGCCGCGAGCGGGAGGGCGAGGCTGATGAGAGCGAGCGTGAGCGTCGGACGCAGCATTCAGGGGTCTTCCGAAATTGAACAAAGGATGCGCTGAGGCGTAGCAGCACAGCCATACACCGCAACGAAATTTCGTGGTGCGGCCCCCGCGCCACCGCCTATAGGCTTGTCCCATGATCGACGCTCTTGCCGCCACGCCCAACGTCACCCGCCGCGAAGACTATCGCGCACCCGACTGGCTGGTGCCGGAGATCGCGCTCGACTTCGACCTCGATCCCGCCGCCACGCGGGTGAAGGCGGTGCTGACGGTGGAGCGCAACGGCGCGCACGATCGCCCGCTGCGGCTCGACGGCGATGGCCTGACGCCGCTTGCGGTCAAGGCCGATGGCGCGGACGCGGCCTACGAGATGGACGGCGCAGCGCTGGTGATCATGCTTGCGGGCGACCGCCACAGCATCGAGACCGAGGTCGAGATCGCGCCGGAGCGCAACACCCAGCTGATGGGCCTCTACGCCTCAGGCGGCAATCTCTGCACCCAGTGTGAGGCGGAGGGCTTCCGCCGCATCACCTTCTTCCCCGACCGGCCCGACGTGCTGAGCCGCTACCGGGTGAAGATGACCGCCGACAAGGCGCATTTCCCGGTGCTGCTGGCGAACGGCGATCCGGTGGCTTCGGGCGAGGCGCCCGACGGCAAGCACTGGGCCGAATGGCACGATCCTTTCCCCAAGCCCTCCTACCTGTTCGCGCTGGTCGCGGGCGACCTCGCCGCCAATCGCGGCACCTTCACCACGCTGTCGGGGCGCGAGGTGCAGCTCGGCATCTGGGTGCGCGAGAGGGATCTGCCCAAGACCGATCATGCGCTCCATGCCCTCAAGCTCAGCATGGCGTGGGACGAGAAGGTCTATGGCCGCGAATATGATCTCGACGTGTTCAACATCGTCGCGGTCGACGACTTCAACTTCGGCGCGATGGAGAATAAGGGGCTGAACATCTTCAACAGCCGCTACATCCTCGCCGATCCCGATACCGCCACCGACTATGATTACGACGCGGTCGCCGCGGTGGTCGCGCACGAATATTTCCACAACTGGTCGGGCAACCGCGTCACCTGCCGCGACTGGTTCCAGCTCTCGCTCAAGGAAGGCTTCACCGTCTTCCGCGACCAGAGCTTCTCGGCCGATCAGGGCTCGGCCGCGGTCAAGCGGATCGAGGATGTGCGCGGTCTGCGCGCGGCGCAGTTCCCCGAGGATTCAGGCCCGCTCGCGCACCCCGTGCGCCCCGACGAGTATCTCGAGATCTCGAACTTCTACACCGCGACGATCTACAACAAGGGCGCCGAGGTCATCCGCATGATGGCCACGATCCTGGGTCCCCAGAAGTTCCGCGCGGGGACCGACCTTTATTTCCAGCGCTTCGACGGCACCGCCGCGACGTGCGAGGATTTCGTCGCGTGCATGGAGGAGGCGAGCGGGATCGACCTGACGCAGTTCCGCCTGTGGTATTCGCAGGCTGGCACGCCGCGGGTCAGCGCGACGCTGGAGCATGAAGCGGGCGACGGGCGCGCGCGCGTGACGCTCCGCCAGACCGTGCCGCCGACCCCCGGCCAGCCCGACAAGGCGCCGATGGTGCTCCCGCTCAAGCTGCGGCTGTTCGGCGGCGAGACCGCAAAGCCGGTCGCCCCCGAGCAGCTCGTGCTGCTGTCGGATGCCGAGACGGAGATCGCGTTCGATAGCGTGACCGAGCGCCCGGTGCTGTCGATCAACCGCGGCTTCTCCGCGCCGGTGATCGTCGACACCAACCGCAGCGCCGCCGATCTCGCCTTCCTCTCGGCGCATGACGACGATCCTTTCGCACGGTACGAGGCGATGCAGCAGCTGATGCTCGACACGCTGGTCGCGGCGGTGACTCAGGGCCGCGCCGATCATGCCCCCGTGATCGAGGCGGTGGCCAACACCCTCGCCGATCCCGCGCTCGACCGCGCCTTCATCGCCGAAGCAGTGCTGCTCCCCTCGGACAGCTTCATCGGCGACCAGCTGCCGGTCGTCGATCCCGAGCTGATCTTCCAGAAGCGCGAGGCGCTGCGCCGCGATCTCGGCAAGGCGCTCGAGCAGCAATGGCGCGACGCGCATGACGCGGTGAAGGCCAATCGCTTCGAATATTCCCCGGCGGGCAAGGGCGCGCGGCGGCTGCGCACGGTATCGCTCGGCTATATCAACGCCAGCGGCGCGGCGGACGGCGGGGCGCTGGCGTTCGGCCAGTTCGAGGGCGCGGACAATATGACCGACCGGCAGGGCGCGCTGATGACGCTGGTCAACAGCGAGGCGCAGGCCAATGCCGACAAGCGCGAGGCGGCGCTCGACATCTTCTATCACCGCTATGCCGACAATGCGCTGGTGCTCGACAAATGGTTCCAGACCCAGGCGCTGGCGACGCGCAGCGACACGGCGGAAGCGGTCGAGGAACTGGCGAAGCATCGCGACTTCACCCTCGCCAACCCCAACCGCGCGCGCGCGCTGGTCGGCGCGTTCGCGATCAACCAGCGGGCCTTCCATTCGGGCGAGGGGCGCGGCTACCGTTTCCTCGCCGATCAACTGATCGCGCTCGACAAGCTCAACCCGCAGACCGCCGCGAAGCTGGTCCCGCCGCTCGGCCGGTGGAAGCGTTTCGACGAGACGCGCGCCGCGATGATGCGCGCCGAACTCGAGCGGATCCTCGCCGTGCCCGGCCTCAGCAAGGACATGACCGAGCAGGTGAGCAAGAGCCTGGAGGGCTGAAAGACCACATCCGTTCGGGCTGAGCTTGTCGAAGCCCTGTACTTTCTTCTCGAGGAAGAAGTGCTTCGACAAGCTCAGGGCGAACGGATGTGGTTTGCTGCACTCAGGCCATCACATTGCGGCTGCGGCGCACCGTCGCGCTATGGCCGATGCGCGCAGCAGGGGTGCGCTGTTTGACCGTGTCGACGAACAGCCAGTCGTTGCGCAGCTGATCGGGCGTCAGCGTCAGCGCCATGTAGCCGCGGCGCGAGGTGTCGCACCATTTGAGCTCCCGGTTGGTCTCGACCAGTGCGCGGGCGATGACCCGGGGGTCGGCCGCGGTCGAGCTTTCATAGCCCGGCGAGGTCACCGCCTGTCCGGCGAACTCGACCCCGGCGGGGCTGCCGTCCTGCGCGAGTTCATAGGCCCAGGCGTTGTGGCTGTCTCCGGCGATCACCACGAGGTTGGCGTCGGCCGCCTGCGCGGCCTTGAGGAAGCGTGCGCGTGCCGCGGGATAGCCGCCCCAATTGTCGAAATTGGTAGGCAGCCCCACCGATGCCAGCGTCACGCCCGCCTTCACATAGCGTTGCGCACTTTCCGGCGCGTCGGGCTTGAGCCACTCCATCGCCTGTTTCGGCGCGACCTGCCTGCCCATGATCGTGCCGAAGCCGGCCACCTGCCAGCGCGTGCCGGCCTTGACCGAGCGGGCAAGCTCGGCGGCGATCCACGCCTCCTGCTCCCAGCCCATCATCGTCATCGCCGGATCCTGCCACGCGCCGTCGCGGAACGCCTTCAGGGCCGCGACCGGATCGGCTTCCTTGAAGAGTGGCGCGGAATTGTAAGGTTTTGTCCGCCCGAGCAATCGCGTCTCGGTGCGAAACAGCGTGGCGAGCGTGCCGATCTCATAGGCCTTCCACGGTTCGTCGGAGACCGGCATCCACTCGCGCCACGCCTGCATCGCTGCGGCGCGGCGCAAATTCCAGTCGCCTTCCTTGTCGGGTGAATGATTCTGCGCGCCGCCTTCCCAGCTGTCGTTCGCCGATTCGTGATCGTCCCACTGGATCAGCATCGGCTTGGCGGCGTGAAGCGCCTGCAGATCGGGATCGGCGCGGTAGCTGGCATAGCGCAGACGATAATCGGCGAGATGGATGATCTCGGTCGCAGGCAGCGGCAGGCGGTTCGCTACCGTCTGCTCCAGCGACGGGTAGTTCCCGTGCGGGTATTCGTAAATGTAATCGCCGAGATGCACCGCAAGGTCGATATCGTCGCGCGCCGCGGCATGGGCATAGGCGTTGAAATAGCCGAAGCCGAGGTTCGAGCAAGAGAAGATGGCGATGCCGAAGCGCGCCGCATCGCCCTGCGGCAGCGTGCGCGTGCGGCCGGTGGGGGAGAAGCCGCCGTCGGGCGCGACGAAGCGGTAGTGGTAGCGCGTCCCGGGCTTGAGGCCGGTCACGACGATCTTGGCCGTCCAGTCGCGCCACGGCCCGGTGATCGCCTCGCCGCCCGCCACGACCCTGGCGAAGTCGGCGCTTTCGGACACCTCGACCTTGAGCTTGGCCGAGTCGCCCTTGCCGGCATAGCGGGTCCAGAGCAGCACCGAATCCGGCCCCGGCTCGCCGCTCGCGACATTGTGCGTGAATCCATCCGCCATCGGCACTTGCGCGAAGCCGGGAATGGCATAGGCGCTGAGGCCCAGCGTGCCGGTGAGGATCAGCGAACGGCGGTCGATGCGGATGGTCATGGCTGTCTCCCTCCCGGCGTCCCTGGCCCGCGCATATGGCGGGTTCGTGACAGCCGATCCTGACAGGTCTAGAGCTTGCCGCAACGACTGGTTTCCGGAGTTACCGATGCGCAACTACGCCCTCGCCGCGCTGCTTCTCGCCACCGCCGCCTGCACCTCGGCGCCGCCCGCCGGGAACGACATGGCGGCCGCCGACAGCTACGACCTTGCCGCGCAGAAGGCGAAGCTCGCGGTGATCGAGATGAAGCCCGACACCAGCTTTCTCACCGATGAGGAGCGCAAGGTCGTCAACCTGCTGATCCAGGCGTCGGAGCAGATGTCGCTGATCTATCGCGCCCAGCGCGACGCCAACTGGAAGCAGACGCGCGCCGCGATCGAGAAGGCCGGCGGCGGGCTGCCGCTCGAGATGTACGACCGCTATTACGGGCCGTGGGACGATCTCGCCGAGAACCGGCCCTTCTTCGGCGACGCGAAGATGCCGGCGGGCGCGGGCTTCTATCCCGCCGACCTGACCAAGGAGGAGTTCGATGCCTATCTCGCCGCCAACCCGGCCGAGAAGGCGGCGCTGACCAGCCCCTATACGGTCGTCGTCCGCGACGGCGCCAAGCTCGAGGCGATTCCCTATTCGGTCGCCTACAAGCCCGAGCTGACGCAGGCGGCGAAGCTGCTCGACGAGGCCGCGGCGATCACCACCAATGCAAGCCTCAAGAAGTTCCTGACGCTGCGCGCCAAGGCGTTCCTGACCGATGACTATTTCGAGTCCGAGCTGGCGTGGATGGACCTCGAAGGCACGCCGATCGAGGTCGCGATCGGACCGTACGAGGTCTATACCGACCGGCTCCACGGCCAGAAGACCGCGTTCGAGAGCTTCGTGACGCTCAAGGACCCCGCCGAATCCGCCGCGCTCGCCAAGTACAAGCGCTACCTGCGCGACATGGAGGCGAACCTGCCGGTCCCGGCCAGGTACAAGAATTTCCAGCGCGGCTTTGAAAGCCCCATCGCGGTCGCCGAGCAGGTCCGCGGCGGCGGCGACAACGTCCCGGGCGTGCAGACCATCGCCTTCAACCTGCCCAATGACGAGCGCGTGCGCGAGGCCAAGGGCGCCAAGAAGGTGATCCTCTCCAACGTGCTCGGCGCAAAGTACGAGCGCATCCTCGCCCCGATGGCACCGCTGGTGCTGGTGCCCGATCAGGCGCGCCTGGTGGCGAAGAAGTACATGCAGCTCGAGACGCTGTTCCACGAGCTGTCGCACAGCCTGGGGCCGGGCACGATCGTCGTGAACGGGCAGAAGACCACGGTGAGCGAGGCGCTCAAGGATCAGGCCTCGGGGCTGGAGGAGGCCAAGGCCGATGTGATGGGCGCGTGGAACATCCTGTTCATGATGCAGAAGGGCGAGCTGCCCGCGGCGGAGAAGCCGCAGCTCTTCGCCACCTATCTGGCCGGCACCTTCCGCGCGATGCGCTTTGGGATCGAGGAAGCGCACGGCCAGGGCGCGGCGATGCAATATGGCTATCTCAAAGCCAAGGGCGCGTTCGCCTGGGATGCGGCGGCGGGGCGCTACCGCATCGACAATGCCCGGTTCGAGCTGGGGCTGCGCGACCTGCTGCGCGACATGATCGTGCTGCAGGCCAATGGGGACTATGAGGGCGTCAAGGCGTTCATGGCCAAATGGGCGGTGCTCGACGACCATGCCCGCGCCGTGATCGCATCGATGAAGGCGATCCCGGTCGATATCGTGCCCGTCTACCCGAACAAGGTGTGAGCATCTCCACGGCGCCGCGCTGGCTGATCCTGCTCGCCGTCGCACTGGCGGCGCGGGCGATCACCTTCGGCAACCCGATCCTGCACGTGGACGAGGAATTCTATTTCGTCACCGCGCGGGCGATGCTCGACGGCGCCGTGCCGTTCGTCGATGTGTGGGACCGCAAGCCGATCGGGCTGTTCCTGCTCTACGCTCCCGCCGCGGCGCTCGGCTATCCAGCGGGAATCTGGGCATATCAGGCGCTCGCGCTCGCCTGCCTTGTCGCCACCGCGGTGCTAGCCGCGCGGCTGGCGGACCGGGCAGGGTGGAGCCGCGGCGCGCTCGCGGCGGGGATCGCGGTGATCCTCTGGCCCAATCTGATCGACGGGCAGGGCGGGCAGGCGCCGGTCTTCTACAATCTGCTGATGATCGCCGCGGCATCGCTGATCGTGCGCGGCGAGCGGGAGACGGCGGCAGGCAAGCGCTTCGCGGGCGGGCTCGCGGCGATGGCGCTGGCCGGGCTCGCGCTGCAGATCAAATACGCCGCGGTGTTTGAAGGACTGTTCTTCGGCCTTTGGCTGCTAGGGCGTGAATGGCGGGCGGGGTGCGGGCTGGCGCGGATCGCGCTGGCGGCGGTGCCGCTGGCGGGCGCGGCGCTGCTCCCGACGCTCGCCGCATGGGCGGCCTATGCCTCGATTGGCCAGGGCGAGGCGTGGCTTTATGCCAATTTCCTGTCGATCCTCGACCGCAATCCCGATCCGGCGCTGGCGCAGATCGCCAACCTCGCCGCGATCACGCTGATCCTCTCGCCGCTGCTTGCCGCCGCCGCGCTCGGCTGGCGGCAGCGGGGTGGATCGGAGGTGGCGCCGTTCGTGTTCGCATGGGCGCTGGCGGCGATCGGCGGGTTGCTCGTGTTCGGCTCCTATTTCGAGCATTATGCGCTGCCGCTGATCCCGCCGCTGGCGATCTGCGCCGCAGCGTTTCTCGGCGTGCATCGCCGCTTCGCCCTGTGGATGCTGCTGCTCGCCTTCGCCGGCGGGCAGGTGCTGCTGATCGCCAAGCGATCGACCCGCGGCACGCCTGGCGAGATCGCGGCGATCGCGCAGGTCATCGGTCCGGGGCCGGGCTGCCTGCACGTCTATTCGGGCTCGACCATGCTCTATCCGATGACGCGGCGCTGCGCGGTGACGCGCTGGATCTTCCCGAGCCATCTGAGCCGCACGCGCGAGCGCGGGGCGATCGGGGTCGATCAGGATGCCGAGATCGACCGCATCCTGCGCCGGCGGCCCGAATGGGTGGTGATGCGCAAGCCCTATCGCGGCGAGCGTCCGGAGATCCGCGAACGCATGCTCTCCGGCGTGACGCGCGACGGCTACCGGCAGGTCGCCGTCCTGCCGCTGGGCAACGACCGCTACACCCTCTGGCGGCGGGGAACCCCGCCGGCGCGCTCGGCGATCAGCTCCGAATAGAGATCGACCAGCGCGATCGCGTGGTCGCGGTCGGACAGCACCTGTCCCGCGGCATGCCGCGCCGCGGCGCGCAGGATCGGCTGGTCGCGCGCGAACAGCCGCCGGATCGCCGCCGCCGCGGATTTGGGATCGCCGCCCTGATAGGTCTCGGCGAACAGCGGGTCGGCGACCTCCGCGCAGCCGCCGTCATTGGGCACGATCAGCGGCAGGCCAGAGGCAAGGGCCTCCGACGCGACCAGCCCGAACGGTTCCTGGTCCGATCCGTGGATCAGCGCGTCCGCGCTGGCGAGGATGCGGCTGAACCGCTCGCGGTCATAGACCGGGCGGAACAGGCGGATATGCGTGTTGCCCGCGATCTGGCGCTCGAGCTGCGCGCGCTGCATCCCGTCCCCGAGCAGCATCAGGCCGACCGGCATGTTGGCGCCGGCGCGCTCGACCGCGTCGATCACCACCGGCCAGCGCTTCTCGCGGTGATGGCGGCCAAGCCCGATCAGCAGATGGCCGTCGGGGGGCAGATCGAGCTGTGCGAGCATCGACGCGCGCAGCGCCTCGTCGCGCAGCGCGGGCGAGAAATGGTTGCGGTCGATCCCCAGCGGCATCGCCGCGTCGACATGGATGCCGCGCCGGCGATAGCGCTTCGCGAGCGCCGGACCGTTGGTGACGAAGGCATCATAGCCTTCGAGGAACTTGTTCATGTAGCGCGTGTACCAGCCGAACATCTGCTCGATCCGGTCGGGGCCGGCGAAGGGCGCGAGCCAGCGCTGCGGATAGGCGCCGATATTGTCGTTGTGCGCGAAGAACACCTTGAGCGCATCGCCCTGCCAGCCGCCCACGCCCCAGGCCGGGCGCCAGGGCGAGCTGTTCTCGACCACGTCGGGCTTGAGCTGGTCGAGCAGCCGGACGACCGGCGCCATATCCTTGAACAGCCAGTAGTTGCGGTCGACGATCAGCGGCGGCGCCTTGACCCAGTAGATGCGCCCGCCATCGGGGCGGTCCTCGATCCGGTCCTCGTCGAACGGCGCGATGACGATCAGCTCATGGCCGAGCTCGGCCAGGATACGCATCTTGCGGTCGAGATAGGTGCGCACGCCCCCGCCGGTCGGGGAGTAATATTCGTTGACGTCGACGATCCGCATGACGCGCCTCAGGCCCTAATCGTTCGGATCATAGGGCGCAAAGCCCGACAGGCCACGCAGATATTGCGCGTGGACCATGATCGTCGTCACGCCCGGCCCGACATTGATGACCGCTTCCTTGAGCTGCGGCCGGCTGCGGCCGAGCTTGCGGTTGCTGGCGAATCCCGCGCCGTCCTTCCAGAAGTTGAACTTGTTCTTGCCGTCGCGGTCATGCGTGAACAGCAGCGCGTAGCGGCCCGGGCGCGGTGCGCGGATGCACAAATTGACCGCGCCGGTCTGGGGCGTCGGCGTCCACAGCCGGGCGAAGAATTTGCCCTCGTTCTTGAGCTTGGTGTCGTCCTTCAGGAAATCATCCTCGTTCGCGGGATAGAGCTCCAGTTTCAGCCGGCCGCTGCGATCTTTGAGCCCGGTGACGTTGACCCGCACCGACGGGCTCGAGCCGTTGCACATCGCCGCCGAGCCCTCCAGCAGCTGCGCGGCAGCGGGAGAGGTCAGGGTGGCAACGGCGAAGAGAAGGGGAACGGCGAAACGCAGGGTCATATATCCTTCCTGATCAGCCCCAATAGCCCAAAGCCGGCGAACAGCACGACATGGACCAGCAGGGTGAGCGCCGCCGTGAAGGCGAGCAGCTCGGACAGGGCTTGACCCTGCCCGATCAGTATGATCGCGAAGTTGGCGAAAAGAAGATCCTTGTTGGGCACGAACGGCAGGCGCGACACCAGCATGCGCGCCGCGGCGAGGATCAGCCACATGCCGAGCGACACGTCCGGCATCGCGAAATGCCATGCGCAGGCGATCAGGATCGAGCCGAGCACGAGCCGCAGCGAATGGATGCCGAAGATCCACCACAGCGTGCCGCGGTGAAGCGAGAAGACCCGCTTGGAAAAGATCAGGAAGGGCAGCGACATCGCCACCATGATCGCGATCGAGACGAGCGCAGTGTTGAACTGGGTCGGGGTCAGCAATTCGGTGGCGAGCGGCAGCGCGAGCGCGAGCATCGCCAGCGTGATCGCGTTGCCGGCGATCGCCGAGAGGATCGAAACGTCCTTCACCGCGCCGAACGGCGCGGTCACCATCTGCGTGCGCTGGCGTGCCCAGGCGTAGAAATAGGCTTCGCCCGAATAGCCGAGCACGACCTCGTTCGCGATGCGCTTGCGGTGCAGCGCGACCATGCCCGATGGCGGGATCTTCCACAGCCGCCGGAAGATGACATAGTCGAAGGTCGGCGGGCCGAGATAGAAGAGCGCGAAGAAGAGGTAGAAGACCCAGCTGCTCGGCGCCATCTGCGACAGGCCGGCCAGCCCCTTGTCGAACAGCTCGTTGGCAAGGCCGGCGATCATCAGCAGCGAAAGCGCCGCGCCCAGCAATGCGGGCCAGCGGCGCTTGATCTTCTCGATCGGCTCCAGCCCGGCCAGATCGGGGGGCGCAAGACCTGCGGTTGCCCCGATCGGAGCGGGATTGGCGACGGACGTGTTCATCGAAGCTTCCGCTCCCGGTGGTTCAACATAGGCCAAACTGGTGCCCTTCTCCGGAAGCGTAACGTTTTTTGCGCGCCTTTAGCCGCATCGAATCTGAATGCCAGATGACACGCTGCGTCTCGCGGCGTGCCGTCTGGCATCAGAATGCGGTTTCTTCCGGGGCGGATTTGGGCTTTAGCTGGGCAGCCTTCAACCCCGTCCCGGATCGCCGTGCCCGATCAAAGTCCCGCCGCAGCGCATATCCTGAGCTTTGCCCAGACGCTGAAGGGCGGCGGCGTCGAGCGCGCGTTGTTGCGGATGGCGGATGGCTGGGTGCGCGCGGGACGGCGGGTGACGCTGGTGATCGGCGACACCGGCGGGGCGCTGTCGCACGAGATTCCGCAAGGGGTCACGGTTCGCGCGCTGGGCAGCACCGCCTATCGCGCGCTGTTCGGGCTGCATGCCATCGTCCGCGAGCTGGCGCCCGACATCGTCTTCTGCCCCGGCAACCATTATACCGGCGCTGCCTTCTGGCTGCATGCCCGGCTCGGCAGATCCTGCCCGCCGATCGTGGGCAAGGTGTCCAACGCACTGGTGCGGCCCGATCTCGCTCGCGGCGCGGGAGCCGGCTATCGCGCCTGGCTGCGCATGCATCCGCGCTTCCTCGACGCGGTGGTGGCGATGACCCCGGCGATGGCCGGGGAAGCGGTGGGTGCGATGGGGCTGTCGCCGTCGCACGTCCATGTCATCGCCAACCCGCCGGCGCGGCCGATCCCGGGCGCCCCGCCGCCGTCGCTGCCCGAAGGACGCTTCCTGCTCGGCGTCGGCCGGCTCGCCCCGCAGAAGCGGTGGGAGCGGCTGATCGCCGCCATGCCGCGCCTCCACGATCCTGCGGTCAGGCTGGTGATCCTGGGCGAGGGGGAGGAACGGGCATCGCTCGAACGGCTGGTCGAGCGGCTCGGGCTGGAGGATCGCGTGTCCTTGCCCGGCCATGCCCCCGATCCGCTGCCCGCGATCGAGCGCGCCGCCGCGGTAGTGCTGACCAGCGAGTTCGAGGGCGTGCCGGGCGTCATCCGCGAGGCGATCGCCGCCGGCACCCCGGCCATCGCCACCGATTCGAGCGTCGCGATCCACGAGCTGATCGATTCGCCCGCGCGCGGCACGATCGTGCCGCCGGGGGATCGCGCACGGCTGGTCGGCGCGCTCAACCACTGGCTGATGCCCGGCCGCCCGCGCCCCGAGCCGAAGCCTGAGACCGGACCCGATCCGGTACAGGCGTATCTGGAGCTGTTCGACGGTCTGGCGGCTCAACGCGGCCGGTAGCTGAACCCGATCCACACGGTGCGCGGTGTCGCGCGCTCGACGATGCCGTTGCCGGTGATGGCGGTCTCGACCCGCGCGTCGGTGAGGTGCTCGCCGCGCGCCTCGATTGAGAGGCCATCGGTGACCGGCACCGCAATCCGCGCGTCGAGCGTGAAGGCGTCGGCCAGCGCGCGCGCGTTCTGATCATCCTCGAATTGCGGCGCGACGTAGCGGCCGGTGACCGAGAGCAGCAGGCGCCCGCGCGTCCAGCCGAGATTGGCCGATCCCTGGTGCCGAGCAACCTGTGCAGGGCGCATGCCGTCGAGCGCGGCTGCCGCGCCCGAGGCTTCGACCCGCGCATCGGTGAACGCCCAGGATGCGCCCGCGCGCCACGGCCCGGACCGCCAGCGCAGATCGATCTCGGCGCCTTTCGCGACGATCGCGTCGAGGTTGAGGCGCTGGCGGTAGCCCCCGCCCGCCGCGACGAAGCCGACGCCGGGGAAGCTCCCCGGGCCGGTGCCCAGCGTGACGTTGCCGATCGCGCCGCGGATGCGGTTCCAATAGCCCGTGGCGCTCAGGGTGAGCGACGGCCCCGGCGTCAGGTCGATGCCCGCCTCCACCCCCGTCAGCCGCTCGGGGTCGAGCAGCGGGTTGGCTGCGGTGGCGTCGGTGCCCGCGCGGAACGGGCGGTAGAGCTCGTTGAGCGTCGGCAGCCGCCAGCCGGTATAGGCGGCGCTGCGGATCGAGACGGCTGGCGTGAGTTTGACTGCGACACCCGCGCGCCCGCTCGCCTCCCAGCCGCTGCGGTCGGCGAAGCGCGCATCGGTGAGCGGCGCGCCGCCCGCCAGCGGCGCCTCGAACAGCGATCCGTTCGCGATCGTCCAGCGATCGATGCGCCCGCTTGCGCTCAGCGTCAGCGGGCCGCGCTCAAGGCTCAGGTCGGCGAACGCGCCGCCGGCCAGCGTCTCGCCGCCCGCGCTGCGCCACCGCGTCGGATTGCCCGCGACATAGGTGAACAGCTCCTGCGTCCGCCCGGACGTGTGGCGCAGGTCGCCGCCCAGCCGCAGCGTCGTCCCGGCGCCGATCGGCGGCTCGATCTCGATCCGCGCCCCCGCGCCGGTGGCGGGGACATGCTGGTCGAGCGTGGGGGAAGCGCTCGCGCGGCCCGCGCCGATGCTCGCGAATCCGCTCGAGAAATCGCGGTGCTGGAGATAGGCGAGCGCCGCCCAGCGCCAGCTGCCGCGGCCGACCAGCCGCACGCTGGCGTCCGCGCCCTGGCTGGTCATCGGCGTGAAATCGGTGCCGCGATCGCGCTCGTCGCTGAAGCCCGACAGGTTCGCCTGCAACTCGGTCGTCTCGCCGACGGGGAACACCGAGCGCAGCGCGAGGCTGGCCTGGCGATAGGGCGCCGCGCGATCGGCCGGGCCGCGATCCTCCGCGACGATCGGCACGAACCCGTCGCCGCGCGCGAACTGCCCCGCCACGGTCAGCGATCCCGCGCCGAGCCTCGCGCCGCCGGTCGCGACCAGGTCGATCGACTCGCGACTGCCGTAGAAGCCGGTCAGCGCGAGCGGCCCGAGCATGTCCGCGCCGGCGCTGGTCAGCTCGATCGTGCCGGCGAGTGCGCCGGCGCCGTGATAGCCGCTGCCGCCGCCACGGGTGATCCGCACCGACGCCAGCCGCTCGGGCAGATAGGCGGGGAAGGGCACCCAGCCGCCGAACGGATCGGCCTGCGGCACCCCGTCAAGCAGCAGCAGCGCGCGGCTCGACGCATTGCCGCCCAGCCCGCGCAGGGTGATGCCCTGGGCGGTCGGATGCGCCGAGCGCGAATCGGCGCGGCGGAACTGCGCGGCGCCCGCGGCATCGCGCAGCACGTCCTCGAACCGCCCGCTCGCGCTCTCGGTCAGCCGCTCGCGGTCGATCTCGGCAACGGCATAGGCGGCCTCGCCCGGCGGGGCGTCGAGCCCCTGCCCGGTCACCACGATCTCCTGGGCAAGAGCGGGCAGCGGGAGGAGAAGCAGGGCCGCGACGGCCCTCATTCGGGCTTGGCCCGGTCAGGATGCGCGGCGGCAAACGGCTCGAGCGCGGAGGCCGCGGCATCCGCGGCGACCAGCCTGGGATAGGCGGAGAGCGGCAGATCGAACCGCCGCGCATTGTACATCTGCGGCACCAGCAGCACGTCGCTCACGTCGGGCGCATCGCCGCCGAGGAAGGGGCCGTCCCCCGCCAGCGCCTCGAGCGCGGCGAAGCCCTCGGCGATCCAGTGGCGATACCATTCGGCCTTGGCCGCCTCGTCCGCGCCGAATTGCGATTCGAGGCGCTTCAGGATGCGCAGATTGTTCACCGGGTGGATGTCCGCCGCGATCAGCAGTGCGCGCGCCATCGCGCCGGCGCGGTCGAGCGGATCTGCCGGGATCAGCCGCGGCTCGGGCCAGGCGGCATCGAGCCATTCGATGATCGCGAGGCTCTGCGTCAGCACGCGACCGTTGCCGATGTCGAGCGCCGGGACGAAGCCCTGCGGGTTGCGCGCGACATGCTCGGCCGAGCGCTGCTCGCCCTTGACCAGATGCACCTCGCGCCGCTCGTGCGGCACGCCCTTGAGGTTGAGCGCGATCCGCACGCGATAGGCTGCGGACGAGCGGAAATAGTCGTAGAGGATCATGCCGCGCCCGCCTTGGGTTTGGAGCGGCGGCTCCGCACCGTCTTGGGCGGCGGATCGGCTTCGGGCGGCGCGCCGATCCCCGCTTCGGCCGCCTGCTCCGATTTGCGCTCGAGCGCGACCTTGATCATCGCCACGATCGGATCGGCGAGCGCAAGGCCGAGAAAGCCGAACAGCGTGCTCGCCAGGATCTGCGACGAGACGGTGAGCGCGGGCGGCATGTCCACCGTGTGCTTGGCGATCAGCGGGAGCAGCACATAGCCGTCGAAATTCTGCACGACGAAATAGATGATGATCGCCCACAAGCCCTGCTCCGGCCCCGCGCTGAAGCCGACCGCGACCATCAGCACGCCCGAGATGAACGCGCCGATATTGGGGATGAAGGCCAGCATGCCGGTGATGATGCCGAGCAGCAGTGCCATCGGCACGCCCGCGATCGACAGCAGGATCCAGGTCAGCACGCCCTCGAACACCATGCCGGCAAGTCGCCCGGCGAGCAGCACGCGCATCGTCCGCGCCATCCGCGCCAGCGTGATCGCGAACTGGTCGCGCGACTGCATCGGCACCATCCATTGCAGCCCGCGCTCGTAGATGCGCGGCTCCATCGCCACGAACAGGCCGATGATGAGCACGAGGAAGAAGCTGGCGACCGCACCCACCGCGCCGCCGATGAACGAGGTGACGCGCCCGACGCTGCCCAGCGCCTGCTGGGCGAAGTCCTTGAGATCCGCGGCGCCCGGCATGATGCCGAGCTCGGTCAGCCAGCCGCTCAGCCGCACCGCCTGCGCCTCCAGCGTCTGGCGCAGCTGCTCGGCCTGTGCCGCGATCTCGACCCCGGTGAGGTAGAAGACGCCGCCGACGAAGGCGATCACCAGCAGCACGACGATCAGCAGCGCGAAGCCGCGCGGGATCGGCACCGCCTTGCGGATCAATCGCGCGCCGCCGTCGAGCATCGACGCGACGACGAGCCCGGCGAAGATTAGCAGCAGCGGCTGGATCAGCAGCACCACCAGCGCCACCGCGATGGCGAGCCCGAACCACACTGATGCGCGGCGCAGCTCGGCGCGCATCACCGGATCGCGCATCTCGTTGGGGCCGGGCTCCTGGACGACCGAGACCTGATCCTTGCTCATTGGCTGGCTACTCCGCTGGACGGTCGGGATGAAGCGAGCCGCCCGCGCGGCCCGGGCGGAACGACCCCGCCCAGCTGAGCGGGTTCCAGCTCGCGCTGCCGTCGAGGCTGAACGTCACGAACTCGGCGCGCCCGCCGATATTCTCCACCGGCACCGCACCGCCGAGCCCGCCCTGATCGAGCGTCATGCGGCTGTCGGCGCTGTTGTCGCGATTGTCGCCCATCAGCCAGACATGGCCGGCGGGGATGCGCACCGGGCTGAAATTGTCGCTGCCGACCATCGCCAGGTCGATCGTGTCGTAGCTTGCGCCCTCGGGCAGCGTCTCGCGCACGATCGGCACGTTGCAGAACTGCTTCCCCGAAGCGTCGCGCACCACGCGGCCTTCGTAGAGGTTGCGCTCGCCGGGCAGCGTGTCGAGCCCGCAGCGGGTGTTGGCGTCGATCGGGATCAGCCGGTCGGCCCGCTTCTCGCGCTTCACCTGCCGGCCGTTGATGTAGAGCAGGCCGCCATGCATCTCGACCAGATCGCCGGGCAGGCCGATCACGCGCTTGATATAGTCGGTGCGCGCATCGGGCGGGGTGACGATGACGATATCGCCGCGCCGCGGCACGCTGCCCAGCAGCCGGCCCTTGATGAAGGGGAGGACGTGGAAGGTCGGGGTGACGTAGCTATAGCCATAGGGATATTTGGTCACCACCAGCCGGTCGCCGATCAGCAGCGTCGGCATCATCGATTCGGAGGGGATGTAGAAGGGCTTGGCGACCAGGCTGTGGAAACCGAGCACCGCGATCACCAGCCAGAAGATGCCCTTGGCCTCTGCCCACCAGTCGGTGCGGCCGGCCCTCGCTTCCGTCCCAGCCTCATTCTCTGCCGTCAACGCCAACTCCTCGGCCATCGCCTTACTCCGCCGGTAGCGCTTCGATCACCACCAGCGCCTGGGCCCAGGGATGGTCGTCGGTCAGCGTCAGATGCACCTTGGCGACGTGACCGGCGGGGGTCATGGCGTCAAGCCGCGCCTTGGCCCCCCCGGTCAGCGCCAGCGTCGGCGCGCCCGACGGCGCGTTGACCACACCGATGTCGCGCATGAACACGCCCGCCTTGAACCCGGTGCCCACCGCCTTGGAGAAGGCCTCCTTGGCGGCGAAGCGCTTGGCCAGGGTCGCGGCATAGTTGAGCGGGCGCCGCGCTGCCTTGCGCAGCTCGACATCGGTGAACACGCGATTCTCGAAGCGCATCCCGAACCGGTCGAGCGTCGACTGGATCCGCTCGATATTGCACAGGTCCGAGCCGATGCCGATGATCACAATCAATTCCTCCCCGGCACGGGGAGGTGGCAGCGCGCAGCGCTGACGGAGGGGCCGCCGCGCAGACGGCGGTGCTCGCGGCAGAGCTTACCG
>NZ_DASWTG010000058.1:0-13707 GCF_036402235.1 Sphingomonas sp.
GGCCTTGTGCCGGGATCCACGGCGCGGCGAACAATGTCCTTGAGCATCTAGCTTCGCCGCCCGACGCCCGGTGGATCCCGGCACAAGGCCGGGATGACGGGAGAAGGCTGGACGCGCCAGCTCGCCTCCGCCAAACTCCCCCGATGTTTTTCAGCTTCGTCGACGAGCTCCGCGCCGCGGGCATTCCCGCCAGCATGAAGGAGCATCTCGTGCTCCTCGAAGCGCTCGACCGCGACGTGATCGACCGCACGCCCGAGGCCTTCTACTATCTCGCCCGCGCCACCTTCGTGAAGGACGAGGGGCTGCTCGACCGGTTCGACCAGGTCTTCGCCAAGGTGTTTCGCGGCGTCTCGACCACCTTCGGCAACACCACCGCCGAAATCCCCGAGGACTGGCTGAAAGCCGTCGCCGAAAAATACCTCACGCCCGAGGAAATGGCGGCGATCCAGTCGCTCGGCTCGTGGGACGAGATCATGGAGACGCTCAAGCAGCGGCTCGAGGAGCAGCAGGGCCGGCATCAGGGCGGCAACAAATGGATCGGCACCGGCGGCACCTCGCCCTACGGCAATTCCGGTTACAATCCTGAGGGCGTCCGGATCGGGGGCGAAAGCACGCACAAGCGCGCGCTCAAGGTCTGGGAAGGCCGCGAGTTCAAGAATCTCGACTCCACTCGAGAGCTCGGCACCCGGAACATCAAGGTCGCGATGCGCCGCCTGCGCCGCTTCGCGCGCGAAGGCGCGGCGGACGAGCTCGACATCGACGCCACGATCGACGGCACCGCGCGGCAGGGCTGGCTCGACATCCGCATGCGCCCCGAGCGGCACAATGCGGTCAAGCTCCTGCTGTTCCTCGACGTCGGCGGTTCGATGGACCCGTGGATCAAGCTCTGCGAGGAGCTGTTCAGCGCCGCCACCTCTGAGTTCAAGAATCTCGAATTCTTCTACTTCCACAACTGCCTCTACGAAGGCGTGTGGAAGGACAATCGCCGCCGCTTCACCGAACGCACCCCGACCTGGGATGTGCTCCACAAATATGGCCACGACTATAAGGTGATTTTCGTCGGCGACGCCTCGATGAGCCCCTACGAGATCAGCCACCCCGGCGGCTCGGTCGAGCATTTCAACGAGGAAGCGGGCGCCGCGTGGATGCAGCGGGTGACCAACACCTACCCCGCCGCCGTCTGGCTCAACCCCCTTCCCGAGGAGCAATGGGGCTATTCGCAGTCAGTCCGCATCCTGCGCGAGCTGATGAGCGATCGCATGTATCCGCTGACGCTGGCCGGGCTCGACGACGCGATGCGCGAGCTCAGCCGGAAGACGTGAGGAGGAAGGAATGAACTTGCGCCCGCCTGTCCTCGCGGTCCTCCTCGCCAGTTTCGCACCGTGCGGGGCGCCGGCCATCGCAGCCGCGGAAACTGTCGTCACAGGTCCGCGCCACGCCGATCTGCTCGCCGTCGCCGACGCCTTCGATCGCGCGCAGCTCGCTCAGGACCGCGCAATGCTCGAGCGCATGGTCGATGACGGCCTGATCTTCATCCAGTCCAGCGGCGAGCGGGCGGGAAAGAAGGCGTTCATCGATGGCTGGACAGCGCCGGGCGACAGCTATGATCCGGTGAAGCTCAGCGATCGCGTCGTCATTCGCCTGGGTGCGGACGCGTTCATGGTCAGCGCCAGCGCGGTGCTCAGCGGCACATCGGGGGGCAAGCGCTTCTCGAGCAGCTTCCGCTTCACCGACACCTTCCGCCGCATCGCCGGCGAATGGCGTGCCGTCCATATTCAGGTCACCCGCATCCCCGGATAGCGCCCCTGCATGGACATGGACAGCCTCGCCGATCGCTGGCAGGCTCGCCTGCACAGAGGCCAGCTTTCGGGGGGAAGAGATGGTATTCATCACGGCATTGGCGCTCGTCCTGGCGGGCCAGCAGGTTCCCGGCTTCGCCACCCACTATAACGGCTGGAAGCTGGTCCCCACCGACAATGGGTGCATGATCCTGAAGGCGTTCGAACGCGATGTCGTCATCGGCATCAGATATGATGCGCGCCGCAACGACCTCCGTCTGGCAGTCGGCGACCCGACCTTTCGCAGCCTCAAGGAGGGCGAGATCTACAAGCTCGACATCCTGCTCACGCTCAAGGACGGCAGGTCCGTCGAATTCTCGGGGGTCCCGTTCGCCGGCACGACCGGAAGCACCCCCAGCATCTTCACCGACTCGCTCAATGGCCGCGACTTCATGACGCATGCGGAGACCTCATCGCGGATCAAGATCAACCGCGGCGATATCAGTGTCGCGGACATCGATATCTCCTATGGCAGCGGCGGTCATATCTGGGCGCTGCGGCGATGTGCGGAAGCCAAGGCAAAGGCCGACCCGAGCGACCCGTTCAAGGACTGAACGGCGTCTTGAAATGTTGGATCTCAACTGCTTGACTGAAGGCCGCTCTTTGAAATCATGGGATAGGCCGGTTGACACCCGCGCGTGACAACCTGTCGAGCGTGTCAACTACGTCAACGGCCCGCGCTTCGTTTACTCGAAGCTCGCGCACGCGTGGCAGTATGACTTTTGGGACTTTCCGCGGCCGAGATCGCGGCTACAGCCGCTCCACCGCGCGCTGAAGCTTGCGCAGAACGCCCGGATCGCCCGCCGGCGAATCCGCCGCCTCCTGTGCCAGCGCCATCAGCCGCACCGCGCCGAAGCTGGCCGCCAGCCCCTTGAGCCGCAACGCGGCGCTGCGCCATGCTTCGGGGTCGTTGGTCGAAGCGAGCGCCTTCAGCCCCCGCTTCGCGCTGTCGAGGAACGCTTCGCGCAGCTCGGCGATCAGGCCGGGCTCGTCGCCCACCGCCGCCGCCAGCGTCGCATCGATTGCACCGGGATCGTAAGCCATACCGTGCCTCTAGTAAGCCGTGCTTAACGACTGGTTTCCCTGCGCTATTCCGATCTTCCCGAACCGTGCTAGATTGGGACGATGAACGGGGGAACGAAAGCAGCCGGCATCGCGGCGAACGAGGAGGACGAGCTGCTGCTCGTCGAGGAACCCACATCCGTGCCGGCCAGCGCCGCGCACCCGGCCTATGACCCGGCCGAGGATGACGAGCCCGAAGAGGTCTACCGCGCGCCGGGCGAGTGGCTGGTGCCGCTACTGGCGGCGGGCCTCACCCTTGCCTGGTTCGCCACGATGGGCTGGCTGCTTCAGCCTGCCTTCGCTGCGCCGATGCCGCCGGTTCAGCTGGTCCAGCTCATCGCTGCCCTGTGCGTGCCGCCGATCCTGATCGGCATCTTTTGGCTGCTCTCCCGCCGCTCCAGCCGCGCCGAGGCCCGCCGCTTCGGCGCGACGGCCCGCGCGATGCGGGAGGAAGCCGCCAGCCTCGAGCGAGTCGTCGCCACGCTGGCGCGCAAGATCGAGGCGAATCGCGCCGCGCTCGCCGCGCAGACCACCGCGCTGATGGCGATGGGCGATGACGCCGCCGAACGGCTTCAGGCGGTCTCCAACGGCATGGCGGTCGAGGCCCGCTCGGTCGATGCCAGCGCCAGAACGCTGATGGAGAGCGCCGCGACTGCCGAGAAGAGCGTCGCGATCGTCCTTGCCTCGCTCCCCAAGGCGCATGAGGGGATGACGGGCATGGCGGCGACGCTCGACGCCGCCGGCCTCAAGGCGGGCGAGCACGCCGCGGCGCTCGACGCCCAGCTCGCCGCGCTCGCCGAACGCGGCCGCGAGGCCGACAATGTCGCCGGCGGCGCCGCGCAGCGGCTCGCCGCGCACATCGCCAAGATGGAAGCGACCAGCGAGACCGCCGGCGCCCGGCTCGAAGCCGTCGCCGACCAGATGTCGGACACCGTAGACGCGATGCTCGACCGCACCGCCGCCGCGGTGGACGAGGCCCGCAAGGGCATCGCCGCGCAGGGCGAGGCGATGCTGGCGATGCTCGCCGCCAACCAGGCGTCGCTCGACGCCGCGGGCCGCGAGAGCATCGAGACCGTGGGCACGCGGATCGGGGAGGTCGAGGAGACGATCGGGCGCATCGCCGAGAAGCTCGGCGAGGAGCAGACGCGCATCGATATCCTGCTCGCCTCGGTCACGGGCGGGATCGCCCAGGCCGACGGCGCGATGGCCGCGCTCCATTCCGCCGGAATGGAGCGCGCCCAGGCGCTCGCCGCCTCGGTCAGCGCGCTCGACAGCTCGGCCGCGGCGATGACCGAGACGCTGCGGGTCGGCGACGAGACCGCCCGCCGAGTCATCGCCACCGCCGAAGACCTGCTCGTCGCGCTCGATTCCTCGGCGCGCGAGATCGACGAGACGATGCCCGAGGCGCTCGCCCGGCTCGACGACCGGATCGGCGTCACGCGCACCGTCATCGCCGGCGCCAAGCCCGAGCTGCTTGCCCTGGTCACCGCCGCCGAAAGCACGCACGACGCGATCGAGGCGATCGCCGACGTCGTGTCGCGCCAGCGCGAAACGCTTCTCAAGACCCAGGCGGCGCTCATCGAGACGCTCGATTCGGGCCACGAGAAGACCGATCAACTCGAGGAGATCGTCGATCGCGCGATCTCCAATGCGCGCCGCTTCGCCGACGATGCCGCGCCGCAGCTGGTCGAAGCCCTGCTCCGCATCCGCGAAACCGCCAGCGCCGCGGCCGAGCAGGCGCGTGCGACGCTCTCCGGTCTGGTCCCCGAAGCCGAGCGCCGGCTCGAGGAAGCCGGCAGCGCCGCGATGCGCCGCGCGATCGATGCCGGCGTCCGCCAGCAGCTCGCCGATCTGGGGCAAGCGGCCGAGACCGCCGTCACCACCGCCAGCCGCGCGTCGGAGCGGCTGACCCAGCAGATGATGAGCATCGGCGAGGCATCGGCCGCAGTCGAGCGCCGGATCGAGGAAGCGCGGGCCGAGCGCGAAGAGGCCGACCGCGACAATTTCGCCCGCCGCGTCTCGCTGCTGGTCGAGGCCCTGAACTCCGCCGCAATCGACATCACCAAGGCGTTCGCGCACGAAGTGTCGGACAGCGCCTGGTCGGCGTATCTCAAGGGCGACCGCGGCGTCTTCACCCGCCGTGCCGTCCGCCTGCTCGACAGCGGCGACGCGCGCGAGATCGCCTCGCTCTACGACGACGACCTTAGCTTCCGCGAGCAGGTCAATCGCTACATCCACGATTTCGAGGCGATGCTGCGCCAGGTGCTCGCGCTGCGCGACGGATCGCCGCTGGGCGTCACCCTGCTCTCCTCCGACATGGGCAAGCTCTACGTCGCGCTGGCGCAGGCGATCGAGCGGCTGCGGACCTGATCCAACCGCCGGTCGGCCTGAGCCTGTCGAAGGCCTGCCCTCTTCATCCGAGGAGAAGATCGGTGCTTCGACAAGCTCAGCACGAACGGGCTGAGGTCTATCCGAGCTCCTAGCGCTTCGCAGCCTCCAGCACCTTCATCCCGAACGCCAACCGTTCCATGTACAGCGCCCGGTCGCTCGCCTTTGGCCAGGCTGCGCTCGTGACCATCACCAGCTTGCTGGCGGGATCGACGAGGATCACCTGCCCGAAAATGCCCTGCGCGGCATAATAGCCGCCCGGGATCGTCCACCATTGATAGCCATAGCCTCCCCCGGGGTGTGTGGCATGCGCCTTGGTCGCATCAGCGAACCAGCCGGCCGGCACGATCCCCTTCCCGCCTTCCAGCGCCATCTGCCCGATCCGCGCATAGTCGCGCAGCGAGACCGAGAGACAGCAGCCGCTGACCTCCGCCCCGCTCTGGTCGGTCATCCAGAAGGCGTCACGCTCCATGCCGTAGCGGCGCCACACCTTCTCGCTCAGAAAATCGGACAGCTTCTTGCCTGTAGCGCGCCGCACCAGCACGCCGATCAGGTTGGTCTCGCCGGTCTTGTAGACGAACTTGGCTCCCGGCGGATCGGCGCGCGGCAGCTTGCGCATATAGGCGACGGTGGGATCCTGCCCCGCAGGCACCGCTTCGGCGAACATCCGCGCGACGTCGCTGTTGGGATCAGTGTAATCCTCGTTCCACTTGACGCCCGAGGTCATCGTCAGCAGCTGCTTGATCGTCACCCCGTCATAGCCGGCACCGGCGAGGTCGGGGATGTACTTGGTCACCGGCTCGTCCAGCGACTTGATATAGCCGTCCTTGATCGCGGCACCGACGAGGGTGGAAGTCACCGACTTGGCGACGGAGAAGCTGGTCCAGCGACCTTCGCGCGAATAGCCGAGGGCATAGCGTTCGAGCCGGATCTTGCCGTCCTGGAGCACGATCAGCCCGGCGACATTCTGCGCCTTCATGAAGGCATCGACCTCGGCCGGGGCGATCGGCAACGGTGCGCCACCGGGCAGCGGCTTCACCTTGCCGCCCGCCTTCACCGTATTGCCGGGGAAGATCTTCTCCATCGCGGGAAAGTTCCTGAGCCGCTCTTCCTGCGACCAGAAGAGGATCGCGGCGCCGACCTGGCGCAGCCGGGCCTCGTCCTGCATGGAGGCAACAGGCGCCGGTGCGGGCGTCTCCGCCCGGGGCGTGCAGCCCCATAGCGCCACCGCCGAAAGCGCGATCCAGGCCGTCCGCATACCCTCTCCCTTCAGTCCTTTATCAGCGTCACCTGCGCGACCCAGATCCCGCCGCCGCGGAACCCGCCTTCGCAATACATGAGATAGTAGCGCCACAAATCGAGGAAATGCGGGTCGAATTCGGCCGGAATGCGTCCCTCCGCGACTGCCGCGTCGAACCGCTCGCGCCATGCCTTCAGCGTCTCGGCATAATCGAGACCGAAGGCATGCTGATCGTGCCAGCTGAGGCCATGCTCCGCCGCGATCGCGCGGAAGCGGCTTTCGGAGAGCAGCATGCCGCCGGGGAAGACATAGGTCTGGATGAAGTCGACGTTACGGGCGTAAGCCTCAAAGATCGCGTCGTCGATCGCGATATACTGGATAGCAGCACGCCCGCCCCGCTTCAGCGCGCGGGCGATGGCGCCGAGATAGGCGGGCCAGAACTCCTGCCCCACCGCCTCGACCATCTCGATGCTCGCGACGGCGTCGTAGGTGCCGGCGACGTCGCGATAATCGGTCAGCGATACCTCGACACCGTCGAGCCCTGCGGCCGCCATCCGCGCCTCGACATGCGCCTTCTGCTCGGTCGAAAGGGTGATGCCGTGCACCTGCCGTCCGCCGCGCGCCGCGACCTCGGCGAAAGAGCCCCAGCCGCAGCCGATCTCTAAGATGCGGTCGCCTGGACCAGTGCCGGTGCGTTCGAGGATGGCGGCGAGCTTGGCCTGCTGCGCGGCCTCGAGCGACATGCCCGGTTCGGCGAACAACGCGCTCGAATAGGTCATGCTAGTATCGAGCCAGGGGGCGTAGAAGTCGTTCCCAAGGTCATAGTGATAGGCGATGTTGCGGCGCGCGCCGTCGCGGTCGTTGCGCTGCAGCCAGTGCCACGCCCGCTTTGCCAGCCGCGTGAAGCCATGCGCGCGGCCGGTATCGCCCAGCGTCGCGCGGTTGCGCATGAACAGGTCGAACAGGGGGACCGGATCGGGGCTGGTCCATTCCTTCGCCTGCCACGCTTCGTACCAGCCGATCGAACCACCCGTCGCCAGCCGCCACAAGGCGCGCCAGCTGCGGATCTCGACCACTGCCGCCGGTCCCGGCGCGCGGCCGCCGAGCCGCCGCCGGGTTCCCCCCGGCAGAGTCGCGTCGATCGTGCCTTCGGCGAGGCCCGCATCGATCCGGTCGAGCAGCTTGTGCAGCAGCGGGGTCAGAAGCGTCGCAAGCGCCCCCGCACCCAGCGCCTTGGCGCCATCGCCCCAGCCATCCCGGCGGCCCCTGTTTCGTGCCGGCGCCTGCATCGTGGCGCACAAACCACGTGGGGCCCGAGTCGGGCAAGCGGCAAGTTGCCGCCTGCGTAACGATCAGATCGCGTGAGGCTCCTTGTCGACCATCCAGGTCTGGCCCTTGCTGACCAGCTTCTGGAGATCGGCGACCTTGCCCTCGCTCGCCGCCGCGTTCTGGGCGACCACCGCGCTCTCGAAGGTGGGCGCCGGATCGTCGTAGAGCACGCCCAATGCCATCGGGAACGGGCCGAAGGGCATCTCGACCAGCATGTGCGCGATCGCGCGGTTGGTGACGTTGTGGACGATCACGCCGGCGGCCTGCCAGTCACCTTCCACGACATCTACGGTTTTCAGTGTAAGACTTTGACTATCAAGGGAAATACCCTTTGATCCGCCAGCGAAGAGCATTGGCTGGCCATACTCCAGCCAGAGCTGGTGCCCGGCATTGGCCTTTTCGGTGAAGGGCGCGAAGACGTCGTCATTGTAGACGATGCAGTTCTGGAAGATCTCGACGAACGCCGCGCCCTGATGCGAATGCGCCGCCTTGAGCACCGAGGGCAGGTTCTTGTGCACGTCGATGCCGCGGGCGATGAAGCGCGCGCCGCTGCCGAGCGCATAGGCGCAGGGCTTGGCCGGATGGTCGACCGATCCGAACGGGGTGGAGGGACTGCGCGTGCCCTCCCGGCTGGTCGGCGAATATTGCCCCTTGGTCAGGCCGTAGATCTCGTTGTTGAACAGCAGCACCTGGCAATTGAGGTTGCGGCGCAACAGGTGCATCGTGTGGTTGCCGCCGATCGACAGCCCGTCGCCGTCGCCGGTGATGATCCACACGTCGAGATCGGGATTGGCGAGCTTGACCCCTGTCGCCACCGCCGGCGCGCGGCCGTGGATGGTGTGGAAGCCATAGGTCTCCATGTAATAGGGGAAGCGCGACGAGCAGCCGATGCCGCTGATGAACACAGTGTTCTCCGGCGTCGCGCCGATCTCCGGCATCGTGCGCTGCACCGCCTTGAGGATCGCATAGTCGCCGCAGCCCGGGCACCAGCGGACCTCCTGATCGGTCTCCCAATCCTTGGGACTGGAGGGCTTGATGGTGGTGATCTCGTTCATGAAACCGTCTCACGAAGCTCGGCCCGTAGCCGCCAGATCGAAATGGATTGAGCGATGAAGAAACCGGCGAAAGCGGCTCCGAAGCTGAAATAGTCAGGCCTGACCGGCCCCAGCACCAAAAGGACCAGAAGTCCCAAGCCAGCCACCAGGTAGATTGCGGCGAGTTCAGCAACGCCGCGCCGGCTATACCCCTGCGCGACGAGTTTCTCAGCATTGCGCCCGCGGATCGCCACACCAACAGGCGTGAAGTCGAGAAGCGTGCAAATCCCGAACATGATTGCGAAAGCGCCCCAGACGTTGTCGATCCATATGGTCAGGGCAAACGCCGCCAATACGCACGGAAACCAGACGAACATCGCCCAAGTCGGATCGCCCGCATTCAGCGAAGTTGATCTTGCCGGAGTCACGCCAAAGCCTCCTCGATCGCAGCCTCGATCTCATGGATGCGGAAGGGTTGGCCGCTGACCTTGTTGAGCGGCCTGGCGTCGACGAGGAACTGGTCGCGCAGCACGGTCTTGAGCTGGCCCGTGTTCATTTCCGGTACGAGGATATGCTCGTAACCCTTTAGCAGATCACCGAGATTCTTCGGCATAGGCCAGATGTAGCGAATGTGGACATGGCTGACGTCGAGGCCCTTGCGGCGCGCGCGGCGGACCGCTTGAGTGATCGGGCCGTAGGTCGAGCCCCAGCCGACCACGACCAGCTTGCCGCCCGCCTCGCCCTGCTCGATCTCCTGATCGGGCACCGCGATGCCGTCGACCTTGGCCTTGCGCAGGTCGGTCATCGCCTGGTGGTTGGCGGGAGCATAGTCGATATTGCCGGTGCCGAGCGCCTTTTCAATCCCGCCGATGCGATGGAGCAGGCCCGGCGTGCCCGGCTTGACCCAGGGGCGCTTCAATTTCTCGTCGCGGGCATAGGGCAGGAACTTCTCACCCTCGGCCGGGGGCTCGGTGTGGAACTCGACCGGGAAGGGCTCGTAGCTGCTCATGTCCGGCACCTTCCACGGCTCGGCCGCATTCTGGAGGTAGCCGTCGGTGAGCAGCATCACGGGGGTCATATATTGCGTGGCGATGCGCACCGCCTCGATCGCGCAGTCGAAGCAGTCAGCGGCGGAGCGCGTCGCGATCACCGGGACCGGCGAGTCGCCGTTGCGGCCATAGACCGCCTGATAGAGGTCCGACTGCTCGGTCTTGGTCGGAAGACCCGTCGAGGGGCCGCCGCGCTGGGCATTGACGATCACTAGCGGCAGCTCGGTCATAATCGCGAGCCCGATCGCCTCGGTCTTGAGCGCGATGCCCGGGCCTGACGAGCAGGTGACGCCAAGGCTTCCCGCATAGGAAGCGCCGAGCGCCGAGGCGACCGCGGCGATCTCGTCCTCCGCCTGGAAGGTGGTGACGCCGAATTCCTTGAGCCGCGCGAGATGGTGGAGGATCGCCGAGGCCGGAGTGATCGGGTAGCCGCCGTAGAAGAGCTTGAGCCCGGCGAGCTGCGCGCCCGCGACGAGGCCGAGACTGATCGAATCCGCGCCGGTGACGGTGCGGTAGAGGCCCGGCTCGACCGGCGCGGCGGGTACGTGGAGCTGGCCGACGCCCTGCGCGCCGAGCTCGGCGGTCTCGCCATAGGCATGGCCGGCGTTGAGCGCGGCGATGTTCGCCTCGGCCAGCTCGGGCGCCTTGGCGAACTTGGTCTTGAGCCACTCGATCAGGGGCTCACGGTCGCGGTCGAACATCCACAGCGCAAGGCCGAGCGTCCACATGTTCTTGCAGCGCAGCGCCTCCTTGTTGCCGAGGCCGAACGGCTTCACGGCATCGAGGGTGAGCTGCGAGATGTTGAGCTTGAGCAGCTGCCATTTGGCGAGGCTGCCGTCCTCGAGCGGGTTCTCGGCGTACTTCGCCTTGTCGAGGTTGCGCTTGTTGAACTCGCCCTCGTCCGCGATGATCAGGCCGCCGGGCTTGAGGTCGCCGACATTGGTCTTGAGCGCCGCCGGGTTCATCGCGACGAGGACGTCGGGCGCGTCGCCCGCGGTCTCGATCGCGGCCGAGCCGAAGTTGATCTGGAAGGCGGAGACCCCGAACAACGTGCCCTGCGGCGCGCGAATCTCGGCGGGGAAATCCGGGAAGGTGGCGAGGTCGTTGCCCGCAAGCGCGGTCGAGAGCGTGAACTGCCCGCCGGTGAGCTGCATGCCGTCGCCGGAGTCGCCGGCGAAGCGGACGACGACCGCCTCCGGCTGGGGATTGGCGGAAGCCTCTTCCGGGGTCACCTGATGGACGGCAGTGGCCATTCAGTCTCTTCCTGCAATTTTCCGCACCCTCTAGGATCGGGGCGTTGACTCCAAGGTAGAATGACAGGGCGTGGTTGCAATCGCTTCTTTCAAAACGCCTGGCGCGCGGGAAAGATCGATTGTTTCCACTTTGTCTCCGGCTGTGTCCTTGTTTGTTCGAGTATAGGCCGGATGGAGGCGTGTAGGAAAGCGAGGCGGGGTTTCTGGCGGATTTCCGGGGGTTTTCGAGATGATCTCCGGATTGAGTGGTGCGACCAGGGGCGCCGAAGACGGGGTACCGCGCGGAGGGCGGCGACGGGCGAGGAGAACAAGTCGACGCCGATGTTGGCGAATCCGGATTTGCGCGAGTCCGCGTTTGGGCGGGGAATGGCCTGATTTTAGACGCGGGCGTGGCGGTGGCCCGGGTCGGTCGAGTCGACTTGTTGGAGGGCGTGTCGGAATAATCCTCCCCGGCACGGGGAGGTGGCAGCGCATAGCGCTGACGGAGGGGGCCCTCCGCCGGACGATCCGCTTGCCTTGGGCCCCCTCCACCACGCCCTTCGGGCGCGGTCCCCCTCCCCGTTCCGGGGAGGATTTTAGGCCGCCAATGCCTCGAGCGCCTCGCTGGCTTCCATCCACACCGCTTCGGCGGCGTCGATCGCCTTGGCCACGGTGTCGCGCTGCTTCATCAGCTCGGTCATGGTGAGCTTGGCGAGGTCGGGGGCGGCGCTGGCGGGGTCGAACATCGCGCGGTCGATGGCGCTGAGCTTCTCGCCGAGCCTGGCCATCTCGGCCTCCGCCGCCCTGGCCGACTTGCGCAGGGCGTTGCCCTTCTCGCGCGCCTCGGCGGCCTCGCGGCGGGCGTCCTTGCGGTTGGCGCCCTTCCCCGCCCCCTCGGCCTTGGGCTCCCGGGCAAGGACGAAGGCGATGTAATCGTCGAGATTGCCGTCGAACGGCCGCGCGGTGCCCTGGTCGACCAGCACGAGGCGGTCGGCGGTCATCTCGATCATGTGGCGGTCGTGGCTGACGATCACCACCGCGCCGGTATAGGCCGCGAGCGCCTGGATCAGCGCCTCGCGCGCGTCGACGTCGAGGTGGTTGGTCGGCTCGTCGAGGATCAGCATGTGCGGCGCGTCGCGGGTGATCAGCGCGAGCGCGAGCCGGGCGCGCTCGCCGCCCGAGAGCTTGCCGACCTGCGTCATCGCCTTGTCGCCGGGGAAGCCGAAGCGTCCGAGCTGCGCGCGGACCGCGGCGGGCTTCTGGCCCTCCATCAGGCGGGCCATATGGTCGTAGGGCGTCTCGTCGCTGTGCAGCTCCTCCACCTGATACTGGGTGAAATAGCCGACGCGCATCTTGCCCGAGGCGGCCTTCTGCCCCTCGATCGGAGTGATCTGCGCGGCGAGCAGGCGCGCGAGCGTGGTCTTGCCGTTGCCGTTGCGCCCCAACAGCGCGATGCGGTCGTCCGGGTCGATGCGCAGATTGAGCCGCTGGAGGATCGGAACGCCGTCATAGCCGACGCTGGCGTGATCGAGCGTGATCAGCGGCGGGCGCAATTGCTCGGGATCGGGGAAGCCGAAGGAGAGCGTGGGATCGTCGACCACCGCGGCGATCGGCTGCATCTTCGCCAGCGCCTTGGCGCGCGACTGGGCCTGCTTGGCGGTGGAGGCGCGGGCCGAGTTGCGCGCGACATAGTCCTGCAGCTTGGCGCGCTCGGCGAGCTGCTTCTCGCGCGCGGCGGCCTGTTGTGCCTGACGCTCGGCGCGCTGGCGCTCGAACGAGTCGTAGCCGCCGGGGTAGAGGGTGAGCTTGCCGCGCTCGAGGTGGAGGATGTGATCCACCACGTTGTTGAGGAAGTCGCGTTCGTGGCTGACGATGACGATGGTCGCGGGGTAGCTCTGGAGGAAGTCTTCCAGCCACAGCACGGCTTCGAGGTCGAGGTGGTTCGACGGCTCGTCGAGCAGCAGCAGGTCGGGCTGGCTGAACAGCAAGGCGGCGAGCGCGACGCGCATGCGCCAGCCGCCCGAGAAGCTGTCGAGCGGGCGGTGCTGCGCGTCCTCGTCGAAGCCGAGACCGACGAGGATGCGCGCGGCGCGCGAGGGGGCGGAATAGGCGTCGATCGCGGCGAGGCGCTCATGGATCTCGCCGAGGCGGTCGGGGTCTTCGAGGCCCTCCGCCTCGGCCATCAGCGCGGCGCGTTCGGTGTCGGCGGCGAGCACGGTTTCGAACGGCGTGGTCTTTCCGGCCGGCGCTTCCTGCGCGACATAGCCGATGCGCGCGCCGCGCGGCATCTCGGCGCTGCCCTCGTCGGGATCGATCTGCCCGGCGATCACCTTGACCAGGGTCGATTTGCCCGCACCGTTGCGGCCGACAAGGCCGATGCGGCCGCGCGGGGGCAGCGCGGCGCTGGCGCGATCGATGATGACGCGGCCGCCGAGACGGACGGTGATGGCGGAGAGGTTGAGCATGGTCGGGGGCTATGAACGAAATCGTGCGATTTTCAATTCCTCCCCTTTAGGGGAGGTGGCAGCGCAAAGC